>FR899877.1:25028-64691 GCA_000437595.1 Faecalibacterium sp. CAG:74
TTGCCGGGAGTTTTATTCCTGCTGATTCTGGAGCAGCCGAACCTGTCCACCGCGGGGTCAATCCTCATCGTCAGCCTGATTCTCATCATCATGGCGGGCGCAAAGTGGCGGCATATTCTGCTGATGCTCGTCGGCGGGCTGGGCGTGGGCGCATTCTACGCATGGTCGGAGCCGTATCGGCGGCGGCGTCTGCTGTCCTTTCGCAATCCCTTTTCCATGATGAGCGATGAGGGCTATCAGCTCAGCCAGTCGCTGATTGCGTTCGGGTCGGGCGGCATTTTCGGCATGGGGCTGGGCATGGGGCGGCAGAAGTATGCCTATCTGCCGTACCCGGAGAGCGATTTCATCTTCGCCATCGTGGGGGAGGATTTCGGGCTGCTGGGCTGCTTGATTGTGGTGGCGCTGTTCGTGGCGCTGATGCTGCGGGGGATGCGAATCGCCATGCGCTGCCCGGATAAGTTCGGAACGCTGCTGGCGGCGGGGATTACCAGCAGCATCAGCGTACAGGCGTTCCTCAACATGGGCGTGGTTGTGGGCATTCTGCCAACGACGGGGCTGCCCCTGCCGTTCTTCTCCGCCGGCGGTACGTCGATTTCCATCACGATGGCAGCCATCGGCATCCTGCTCAATATTTCCCGTGAATCAGCTATTTGAACTGTGAAATTGGCACAGCGCCTGTTTTCCGGCATAGGCTGAAGCACAGGAGGTGGACGCGGATGGAAGCGTTTGTTGTGCGGGGCGGAAGAAAGCTGGAGGGTACGATGTGCGTCGATGGCGCGAAGAACGCGGCGCTGCCCATTCTCGCGGCTTCGGTGCTGACGGAGGAAACGGTGGTGCTGCAAGGCGTGCCGATGATTTCCGACGTGCGGAAGATGACGGACATCCTGACGATGCTGGGCTGCCGGATTCGCCGTGACGGACACACGCTGACGCTTGACGCGGGCGGGCTGAATCGCACGGAAATGCCGGACGCGCTGTCCAAGCAGATTCGCTCGTCCATCTTCCTGCTTGGGCCGATTCTCTCGCGCTTCCGGCAGACGACGGTTACATATCCCGGCGGCTGCGAAATCGGACTGCGCCCCATTGATTTGCACCTGTCAGGCCTGCGCAGTCTGGGCGTGGTGATTCACGAGGAAGGCGGCGTGATTCACTGCGACGGCGGCAATATGCACAGCGGCGAGGTGCATCTGGACTACCCCAGCGTCGGCGCGACGGAGAATATCCTGATGGCGGCGGTGCTGCTGCCGGGAATTTCTGTTATCCACAACGCGGCGCGCGAACCGGAAATCGTCGATTTGGCGAACTTCATCAACGCAATGGGCGGAAGCGTCCGCGGCGCGGGCAGCGCGGTTATGACGATTGAGGGCGTGAAGCACCTGCACGGCGCGCGATGGACACCTATGCCCGACCGCATTGTCGCCGGAACGCTGCTGGCGGCGGGGGCAATTACGGGCGGCACCATTGAGCTGACCCGCGCGCCGGTTCAGGCGCTGCTGGCGGTGAATGCGAAGCTGCGCGAAATGGGCTGCGACGTGCGCGAGGAAGAAAAACGCGTTATTCTGACTGCGCCGGAGCGTTTGACAGCGTTTGCACAGCTGCAGACGCAGCCGTATCCCGGATTTCCAACGGATATGCAGGTACAGATGCTGGCGCTGCTGTCCGTGTCCGAGGGGACGGGCGTGGTTGTGGAAAACGTGTTCGAGAACCGATTTACCCACGCGGGGGATTTGAACCGCATGGGTGCGCGCATCCTATGCAGCGGGCGAACGGCGGTTGTCCGCGGTGTCCCGGAACTGTACGGCGCACGGGTGACAGCGCGCGATCTGCGCGGCGGCGCGGCGTTGACGCTGGCGGGACTAAAGGCACAGGGCGAAACGCAGGTGGACGGCGCGGAGCTCATCGACCGCGGCTATGAGCATTTTGAGACACAGCTGACCCGTTTGGGCGCGGATATCCGCCGCGTACAGGGGAGCGCATAATCAGGGCAGCACGGAAGGAGGAATGACCCCATGACACAGGATAACTGGCAGCCGGGCACACCGCCGGGCGGCAGACGGCGCACACAGCATCCGACAGCAGAAAACCCGTTTGAGGAACCGGAACAGTCGCCGGAACTGCGTCAGGAACGCTCGCCGGATCTGTACCGGGCGACAAACCCCTTCTGGAATCAGCCGTTTCGGGACGCAGAATCAGCTTCTGCGCCCCCTGATTTGGGTGAGCCGCCGCAGAATCCCCCGCCGGAAGCGTCGGTGTGGAGCCATCCGCCGGTGCTGGACACGGACAGCTACTCGGAGGAAACGCAGAAGCGCCATCACCGCACGCGGCGGGTGTGGAAAGCAATCGTGCCGCTCGCGCTGGCCATTCTCTTTGTCGCGTTCCTGTTCGGGGGTGTGCTGATTGTCCGCAATATCAAGGTGACGGGCAATGTGCGCATCAGCGCGGAGGAAATCATCCGCCTGTCCAAACTGAAACTTGGGCAGTCGTCGTTGATTAACGAGAAAGAAATCTCCAATCGTATCGAACAGAATCCGTATCTGATTTGCCGGATGGTGTCTCTGGAATCCTTCGACACGATTTGCATCGAAGTTAAGGAGCGGCAGGAGGTCACGTTCCTGACCACATCGGGCATCGGCGTAATTACCGACGCGCATGGCTACGTCCTGCGCACGGTGCAGAACGCGAACGAATCGCATCCGGAACTGGTGCGCGTGCAGGGCTTAAGCGTCAAAAAGACAATCATCGGGCAGAAGCTGATTGCCAATCAGCAGAAGCAGCTGGACGCTGTGACCGAGGTGCTGCTGCAGCTGACCGTTATGGGCGGACTTGACCAGATTGCCGTATTAGATGTCAGCTCGCTGGACAGAATACGGATGCAGACGATGGACGGCATGGAAATTGTGCTGGGGGATTCATCGCTGCTGCATGAGAAACTGCGGGCGTTCCTTATCGTCCGCACGGAGCTTTCGGCAATGGGCAAAACGGGCGGCACACTGACGCTGACGGACGCGGTGAATCCGGTTTATGCGCCGCCGACGGTGTAATACAATCATCATCAGCACCGCAAAACATGAAAATCGGATAAAAATGACGGCGAAAAACATTCAAAACGCTCGAAAGCACTTGCATTCCAGAGAAAAAAGGCTTATAATGAAAAATGGTATATTGGATAGGTGACTGCGCCTGTCTGGCGGGGAAAAGCCGTCTGCTGACAGGCTGGCAGAAACCAAGGTACAGGGGTGTCAGAACCGCAATTTTCCCGGCTTCAGCCGTCCGGCAGAACGGCCCGACCGGGAAACAGGGGGTATGAGAGTTCATGAAGATTACGGTACCGACGATTGACTTTGGAACCAGCAAAATCGTCACGATGGTCGCGCAGAGCAATGGCGAACGCTGTGATATCGTTGGCTCCGGCGCTGTGCCGTACAGCGGATATTTGCAGGATGGCTGGAACAATCCCGATGAGATTCGGGATGTGATTCGCACTGCCATTGATCAGGCGCAGAAAACCGGCAACTGCCGCATTCATGAGCTGAATGTCGGTGTGCCGGGCATGTTCACACGCGTGATTGTCAAGGAAGTGCATGTGTCGCTAACCGGGCCTGATCCGCATGTTACAGCGCAGGATGTCCGCGCGTGCTTCAAGCTGGCGGAAGAATCCGGCGGCGACCGCATCATTCATTCCGCGCCCGCGTGGTTCCGCGTGGATGACGGCAAAAAGACGCTGTCGCCCGTGGGCATCAAGGGTCGCGAACTGTCCGCCATGATTGCGCTGGTGACGGCGGACAAGTATTTCATTGATGATATCACCTACCGCCTGCGCGATATGGATATTGAGCCCCGCGAGTTCTACTCCACCGTCGCCGGGGAAGCGACATATGCCCTGAGCCAAGATGAGCGCGACAAGACGGCAATGCTCATTGATATTGGCTATCTGTGCACCGATGTGATGGTGATGGAGGGCGACGCGCTGATTTTCCACAAGTGCCTCGACATTGGCGGCGGTCATATTTCGGCGGACATTGCGGAGCAGCTGAATATTCCATTCCCGTTCGTGGAGGAAAAAATTAAGCAGACGTACAGCTTCAACAGCACCAATCAGGATGAGACGTATGTCATTCCCGCGACGGAAGATGAACCCGCCCGCACTGTCCGGCGCGACGAAGTGACCCCGATTATCGAAGCGAAAGTGGAGGAAATCGCGGAGGCCATCAACAAAGCGCTGGAAGAAGGCGGCGTGAAGCTTGGCAAGTGGTCGAACGTCTATCTGACCGGCGGCGGCTTGATTCTCAACAAGGGAGGCAAGGACTTCCTTGCGGGCAAACTCCACCGAATCATCCGGGAGGCCCAGCGCACCAACAACAAAATGACCAGCCATGTTTTCTCCAGCGCCGTCGGGCTGACCATCCTCGTCGTGACGACGCAGGAAGAGCAGAAAGCACCAGAAGGCGGTGCAAAGGGGCTGTTCAGCCGTGCATTCCGCTGGCTGATGGGCTACTGATTGCAAGAAAACGCGGCATACAGGGCAAGATACCATATGAGCATATGAGTCAGGGGGATGCAACGTGATTGAAATTCAGAATGACCAATTGACCAGCAATTATGCTTCCATCAAGGTCGTGGGATGCGGCGGCGGCGGCGGCAACGCGGTCAACCGCATGGTCGAATCCGGCTTGCGCGGCGTGGAGTTCATCGCCATCAATACCGACATGCAGGCTTTGCAGATGTCCGGCGCGCAGACGAAAATTCAGATTGGTGAGAAAGTCACCAAGGGTCTGGGCGCAGGCGCAGTGCCGGAAGTCGGCCGCCGCAGCGCAGAGGAATCCCGCGAGGAAATCGCGGGTGCACTCAAGGGCGCTGACCTGGTGTTTGTCACCGCGGGCATGGGCGGCGGCACGGGCACGGGCTGCGCGCCGGTCGTGGCGGAAATTGCCCGCGAACAGGGCGCACTGACCATCGCGGTTGTGACCAAGCCTTTCGCCTTTGAGGGCAAGCAGCGGATGCGCAACGCGGAAGCGGGCATCTCTGACCTCAAGCAGCGCGTTGATACGCTCGTTGTCATCCCGAATGACCGGCTCTTGCAGGTCGTCAGCAAGGGGACGAGCATGGTTGAGGCGTTCGGCATTGCGGACGAGGTGCTGCATCAGGGCATCCAGGGTATCAGCGACCTGATTGCTGTGCCTGCGCTGATCAACCTTGACTTCGCGGACGTCAAGACCGTCATGGAATCCGGCGGCATGGCGCATATGGGCATCGGCTACGGCGAAGGCGAGAACAAGATGATTGACGCCGCCAAGAACGCCATCTCCAGCCCGATGCTGGAGACGTCCATCAGCGGTGCGCGCGCGGTGCTGATCAACATCACTGGCGGCAAGGATATTTCCATCATTGATATCAACGAAGCGGCAAACCTCGTCATGGAGGAAGCCGATCCCGATGCGAATATCATCTTCGGCGCGGGCATCGACGAGTCCATGGGCGACAAGGTGCGCATCACCGTGATTGCGACGGGCTTTGAGAAAACGCCGTTCCCGCCGCGTGAGCCGGTCAAGTCTGCGCGCGATATCAACCGCGATCGCCTCTATGGCAGCAATTACGGCGCGACCGGTGCGACCGGTGCGACCGGTGCGACCGGCAGCTATACGCCCGGCAACTACGGTGCGACGGGCGGGTACACGCCGTCCTACACCAGCAGCGACAGCTACAGCAGCCATCCGACCATGGGCGTTCCGCAAGCGCCGATGACGCAGCAGCCGGCACAACCCGCGTATTATGCGCCCCAGCAGCCCGCGCAGCCGCAGCAGCCGGCGTATGGTCAGCCGCAGCTGTTTGGCAATCAGCCCCAGCAGCTGGATTACGCGCAGCAGGGCTACACTGGCAATATGCAGCCTGTGCAGCAGCAGTACGCGGGCGGTGCAACCGGCCCGATGCCCTCTGTGCAGCCGCAGCAGCCCAAGCGCCCGACGACAGACGCCAACGGCGTACCTTCGTTCATGAAGCGCCGCGGCAACTAATATACACTACCAGCCCTGTTTCCGACGTGGAAGCAGGGCTTTTTGCATATTAGGATGAGAATTGCATTAGAAAAGGGCCTGTTCGCTTGACAAAACTTGCGCAAATATGGCAAAATGACGTTGATAGGAAAGATGCGTTTAAGCGAAATAGGAGGTAGAATGATGAAACGATGGATTTCTATGCTGCTGGCGCTGATGCTGCTGATGCTGGGCATGGCGACGGCGGAGGATGCGGCGGATGACGCTTGGGAGTACGAGCTGGTCGGGCGCGCAATAGAGCTTGTGCGGCAGATGGATGCGCAGAAGCGGGGGCGGCTGTTTGAGGACACGCTCAATATTACAGAGGTGGCATGTACAGAAACGCCGCAGCCGATTGACCGTGGAATGCCCCGGCAGGCGTTCATCAGCGTCAACGGCACGGACAAGTCGGCGTCGGTGCTGTTTTTTGCGCTGATGATGATGGATGCCAGCGCGGACACGGATGCGACGGACGAGGCGGAAAACGCCTATCTGCGGATTGTAGAGCGCACGTTCGCGGTATCCCCGGAATTCGGGATGGACGCGCAGGAAACGAGTGCCGCCGCGAACTTGCTTTACGCCGGGGATGCGCCGGAAATGGGACTGCTGCTGCTGTCTTACGGCGAGAATGGCGCGGTGCTGGTGCGCTGGTTCGCGGAAAACGGCTGTGTGTGCCTGACGGCGATTCCGGCGGCGCATCAGGCGACCGAGCTGACAACGGACAAGCTGAGCGAATTCTACGCAGGCGAATTTGAGGAAGTTGACCTGTCCCGCGCGGCGGTGCTGGCGGAATCGGAGCTGCATCAGCCGGACGAGGACACCATCCGGCAGCTTGCCCTGCAATCGGCGCAGGAGATGCAGCACTGGGCGGCGCTGAGCGGCGAGCAGGAGGGCATTGTCCCGTGGAATACAGCGGAGACGGCGGTGCAAATCAGCATACTCGACTACGATGCGTCGCAGATGACGGCGTTTGAAGCGCAGATGCAGCAGTGCGGCAAGACGGAGACCAAGTTCCTCGACATACTGGCGATTGCGCTGTACCCCTGCGACGCGCACGATGCGAGCGGTTTGCTATATCTGCGACCGAGGGTGGGTACGCCCATTGTGGTGGCGTGGCAGGCAATGAACGGCGCGGTGGTGATGCGCAGCGTGTACGCGCCGCAGGATGAAGAGGACGATACGTGGGAGCAGACGGCGGTCATCAATGGCATCATGACGGCGCGGAAGCTGGTGGACATGGTGTCAAACGACGCTTTTGTGGATTGGCAGCAGTGGCGGAAAGAGGACACCATCAGCGACATTGACCGACTTCGCAGTGCTGACGTTTCGCGCCCGACGGAAGTCTGGATTTGTCCTGACACGTTGAGCAATGAATGGGGCGCTGTGACGCTTCGCAACGATGAAATGCTGACGGTGGCGAATCAGCCGCATACGCTGTCGCTGCTGCTGTGCTTTGCGCCGGACGCGCTGATTTGCGTGGAAATTTCGGGAGGTGCGGAGGAAAACGACTATTCTGCCCATGTGCCGCGGTACACGAAGGAGGATATTCTGCACAAATGGGGGGACAAAGCGTATTTGTGGGATACAGCGAATCTGCCGGACATGCTGGACTGGATTCGATCGGAAGTCATATTTGGCGACACGGCGGAGAAAATTTTGCGGAACTACATTGTGTATGACGGAGACGGCGGCGACCTGCTGAACGGCAAGGAATATCTGCTTCAAGTGAGATTGAAGCCGGAAGTGTGCGAAAGTCTGGTAATTCCGCCGGAATATGCGGATGCGGGCATTCAGGCTTCGTGGCTGTACTATCCGGCAGAGATGGCGATGAATCAGCTGGCAATCATTGACCCGGAGGAAGAGAAAAGTCAGCAGTGGATTAGCGCACACATTATGGAGTACATGCGGCGGCATGGCACTGCGGAAGGCGTGACGACGGAGGAAGAAGGCTGGGGGATGACTGTGCTGATTCCGGAGACGGGTGCGCCGGTTCAAATGCTGTGGCGGGTGCAGAACGGCATGATGCGCGCGCATGTTGTCTGGATGCCGTCGGAGCAGCTTCGCGCGTGCGAAACGAACGAGGACTTGGCGGTGCTGCTGAATGCTCAGGTGGCGGGAATTGTGCTGGAATAATCCTGCAAGGGAAATGAAATGGGAAATAAAGAAAGGAAGAACCCCATGAAGAAGATGCTTGCAATTCTGCTTGCCCTGCTGATGATGCTCACCGGTATGGCGACAGCGGAAGAAACGACGGATAACAACACGAACATCAGCCATATGCTGGAACTGTGCCAGCGCGTGGATATCCTCCTGCACAGCGACCGCATTGTGGCCGATTTGGTGGGCGACACGGACGCCGCTATCACCGAGGAACAGAAGATTGTCAATCGCCTGCGCGCGGGAAACCGCACGATGCCATCCGCCGTCTACTATGTCACGGGCGAAACGCTGCTGGCAGGCTTCATCGGCGATAACCCGGATTACACCGATACGCCGGAGCAGCGCAGGGTGCTTCAGCTGATGCCGCAGCGCATCTTGATGGAGCAGCAGGATACATATGGCAAGCAAATGCTGAACCAAATGGCGCGCTCGACGCAGTATCCCAAGCCGGACGGCGAGCCTGAAATGGGCATGTATATCGCTCTGTACGCGGATGCGCTGCCGATGATGAGCTTTTGGATCAGCGACGGCACGGTGAACGAGATGTACTGCACGCCGGTGCTCTCGGATGAATTGGCGGCGTGCAAATCCGCTGAAGAAGTGACGGCATGGTTCGCGGCGCAGCAAATGCCCGAACTTGCCTGCACGGCGGTGGATTTGGCGGGCGTTGCGGCGTATCCCTTTGCGGAGGATCCGTTCGGCGACGAGGGCGAGCCTGTGCCGTTCGAGCGTCTGGCAGAAGCGGGCAATGCGCTGGATGAACTGATCGAAAGCCGCTATTTGCAGACAACGTGGGGCATCAGCGACGAGGATGTGGCGAAGCTGGCGGCATACGCGCATGAGGGGCAGTCGCCGCGCAGCATCTACCGTATTGAGCTGATGGAATCGTCGATGGCGCAGATGCTCCGCTTGACTTACCGTTCAGAAGCGCCGCAGGTGCTGTACGAGGTAACCTGCTCGTGGGCAATGGAAATGTATCACATGGTGACACTCTTTGCCATGTACGACGAATACAACGCGGGCGTGCGGACGTTGTATCAGCAGGAAGAGGACGAGGATGAGGAAAGCGACAGCCTCTTCACGGACGAAACGAGTGAGACGGATACGCCGGATGAATCCCTGAAGACGGAAGTGGAGAATTTCCAGAAACTGATGCAAGAAATCGACGCGCGCTACTCGCTGATTATGAACCAAGCCACGCAGAAACACTTGTACCTTGACTTGAACGAACGCACCAATGCCATGTACGTACTGCTGTACGATGAAGGCGCGCCGATTCTGGTGATGTCGAGCATGGAGAACGGCGTTTCGTGCCTGCATGTGCGCTATTTCCCGACGGCGCAGTTGGAAAACTGCCAGAACACAACGGACTTGATGTTCTACTTCACCGGCAACAATGTCCCGTTTGAAGTGACGGAAATCCTGCCGCAGGGTGATTTAGCGGACATGGCGGAAGCTGCGCAGTAAGCAAAGAAACGCCGCGCAAGGATTGGGCGAATCCTAAAAGTGACGGCACCGAAGGAGTGTCGGGGGCGAACGGAAAGCCCTGCGCCCCAAAGCAGAATATCCATAACAAAACACCGCCGCACCGGAAAGCAAATTACGGTGCGGCGGCGCATTTTGTTACGGGGCAAAAATCGATGCAGGCAGTTCTTCCTCCTGCTTTTCCTCCGGCTTTGGGGCGAAAAGCCCGCTGAACCACCGGCTCAGCGCACTCGGCTTCTCCACCCGCGCCACCTGCACGCTCTGCGTTCCTTCCAATAGGATGCCATTGTCCAGCAGCTCCGCGTGCACGGGAATCACGCGATATGTGTATGTTACGCCGGGCTGGGCGCGGTTGTCGGTGTAGTAGAGTGTTTCGCCCGCGGCGGCGCGAAGCTCGGTCAGGATGAAGCTCTCTCCGGCAGCGTCGCGCTGAACGCGGTAGACGGCGGCATCACTGGCCTGAATGACCAGCAGCGGCTGCCCGTCGTCAGAATGCGAAACGGAGAAGGACTTCGCGGACGCGGGCGCATTCCAAACATCGCTCTTCTTCTTCGGCTGTGTGCCGTCGAGGAAAACCTCATTCAGGCGGTAGGCGCTCGGTGTGAGCGACGTGGCCAGCATCGGTTCGCCGCGCCACTCGATGGCCTTCTTGTCAATGTCCGCGCTGACGATGCCCTTGGGCTTGGTGAAATCGGGCTTCTTGCGTCCTGTGTACCACGCGCGGAGAAAATTGCGCGCCAGTGAAGCGGGATTCGTGCCGCCAGAGACGCGGTTGGGCAGGCGGTGCGCCGCGTCCGGCTCGTCGTAGCCCATCCAGACGGCGGTGGATAATTCCGGAGTGTACGCCGCCATCCACACGTCACGGTTGCCGCCGCCGCTTTCATTGACCGTGCCGGTTTTTCCTGCGACAGGTGTCCCCGCGCTGGAGAGGCGTGTGCCCGTGCCGGAAGAAATGACGGTTTTGAGCAGACTCGTCATCAGATACGCGGACTGCGCCGACAGCACGCGCGTGCCGGTGGTTTCGCGCTCGTAGATGACATTGCCGTCACGGTCGGTGATGCGCTCGATGAAGTACGGCGCGTAGTATGTTCCGCCGTTGGCAAAGGGCGCGTACGCCGCCGCCATCTGCACGGGGGATGCGCCGTAGGTCATGCTGCCCAGAGCGAGGGAGAGATTCGCGTCGCGGTCATCCAGCTCAATGCCGACGCTTCGCAGATAGCGCTGCGCAGTCTGGACGCCAATGGCTTGCAGCACCTTCACGGCGGGGATGTTCAGGCTGTTTTTGAGCGCCGTGCGGACGGTCACGTTCCCGTAGTAAGCATTGCCCGCGTTGCGCGGCTTGTAAGTGCCGAAAGCGGTCGGCGCATCGAGAATCACGCTGGCACACGTCCATCCGGCGGATTCAATCGCGGGGGCATAGACCGCCAGCGGCTTGAGCGCACTGCCGGGCTGACGGCGCAGCTGGGTCGCGCGGTTCAATCCGCGGCGGGTGACGTATTTGCGTCCGCCGACAATGGCACGCACTGCTCCGCTGCTCGTGTCCACCGCGGCGGATGCTGCCTGCACGGGCGTGCCGTCCTTGTTATCAGCGGGAAAGACATCCGTCAGGTACTGCTCGTCCATGATGCGCTGCATGTCCGGGTCGAGCGTCGGGTCGATGCGGTAGCCGCCCGCCCGCAGCGCGAGGGTCGTGTGGATGCGGTAGCCGCCCGCCAGCAGCGTTTCGGCGCTCACGTCCAGCCGGGATTCGGCCTCATCCAGCACGGCATCGACGAACCAGCCGTAAGCTGTCTGCACCTGCGGCGCGCTGCGGGCGGTCAGCTCCTCCGCCATTGCCGCGTCGTATTCCGCCTGTGTCAGCATATTTTCCTCCAGCATGATGGAGAGAATGTACTCCCGGCGCTCGCGGTTACTCTCCGGCGCGGATTGCAGGCTATACGCGGATGGCGCTTTGATGGCAGCGGCGAGGGAGGCTGCCTGCGCAGGGGTCAACTCCGCCGCATCAACGCCGAACGTGACTTCTGCCGCCGCCTGCACGCCGTATGCGCCTTGTCCGAAGTAGATGAAATTCAGGTACATGTCCAGAATCTCGTCTTTCGTGTACTGCTTTTCCAATTGCAGCGCGAGGTGAATTTCCTCCAGCTTGCGCGCAATCGTCTTCTGGCTGGACAAGTGGGAGAGCTTAATCAGCTGCTGGGAAATGGTGGATGCGCCCTGACTGAACGCGCCGTCGCGGACGTTGGTGAGCATGGCGCCGATGATGCGCGTGATGTCAAAGCCCGGATGCTTGTAGAAGCGCAAATCCTCCGCAGCAAGGAACGCATTCACGACGTGCGCGGGCAGACGCGACGTGTCGATGACCGTGCGGTTCTCCTTGCCGACGAGCGAGGTGACGTAATCGCCGTTCTTATCGTGAATGGCACCGGTCTGGGCGAGCGACGTGAGGCGGGATGGGTCAAGTGACTGCCAATCCGCCACGGAAAACGCATGATACGCCCAAACCGCGCCGCCGAGCAGCAGCATCAGCAAAATCGCCCAAATCGCCGGAAGCACCCAATGCCTTTCTTTCTTCATGCCTGCCACGCCTCCCATATTTCTCTTTCCATCCTGCCCTGAAAATGAAAAAAATCTGCATGGAAATATTTTTCATCACTCAATAGAGAGACGGTTTACGAAAAAAAGCAGATATTTCGTTTTTTTTGTGAAAAAAGACTGGTCAAACGGGTGAAATTGGTCTATAATAAAGCACAGACAGATAGACGCGGCAGATGCCCGTCTGATTGAAGGAGGAAAACTGTGCGGAAACTTCTTGCGATTCTGCAAATCTTCGTGCTGATGGCAGCAATGGCGCTGCCGACAGCTTTCGCCGCCGAAGCGCCGATTATGCTCGCCGGCTTGGAAGCTGCGTCGTCCTCCAGCAGCACGGAAGCGCAGCATGACTGGGATACGAACTTATTCTTCCAAACAATGCAGGAAAAAACCGGGATTGCCTTCTCCTTTACCGAATACGTCAGCCGAGAGGCATGGACGGAGGCGAAAACGGAAATGCTGGCGGGCGAGGTTGCCATGCCGGATATGTTCTTCAAGGCGGAACTGACCCCGCAGGAGACGCTGGCGTTCTATGAAGCGGGCAAGCTGATTGACCTGCGCCCGTATCTGGCGGAGTACGCGCCGCACGTCTGGGCGCTGCTGGAAGCCAATCCGGAATGGATGGAAGCCGTTTCGCTGCCCGATGGCGCGATTGTCGCACTGCCGAGCATCAACGAACTGACGCCGAACAATACCATGTGGATTAACAAGACGTGGCTTGACCGCTTGAAAATGGGCGTGCCGACGACGGCAGAGGAACTGACGGAGGTGCTTCGCCAATTCCGCGACCGCGACATGAACCAGAATGGCAGCCGCAACGACGAAATCCCGCTGTCCTTCGTGAGCATGTGGGACTTGCGCTTCTTGGCGCACGCATTCGGCATCAATGCGGATGATTACTACCTGACGGAACAGAATGGAAAAATCAGCGAAGTGCTGACGACGGAGGAAAACCGCGCGTTCCTGACATGGCTGCACGAGCTGTACACTGAGGGGCTGCTGGATTCGCAGGGCTTTATGGCCATGCGGCTGGTGGAGGCGGCAACGTCCTCGTCATCTTCCAGCAGCAGCGAAGCGGCGAAGTATGGCGTGTTCTTCGGTGCAACGCCGCAGGACGTGGTCGGCGTGAATCTCGCGTCGGAGTATATCGCGCTTGATCCACTGGTGTACAACGGCCAGCAGGTTTACCGCGATTTCACCGGCGACCTCTACCGCGGCACGTTCGCGATTTCATCCACCTGCGCAGAGCCGGAAAAGCTGCTGCAATGGGTTGATTATCTCTACACGGACGAGGGCTTCCTGGCGGCGCAGGTTGGCCGGGAAGGCGAGGACTACGACTGGAACGACGATGGCACATGGGCGTATGCCCGCACGGCGGAAGAAGTTGTCGCCATGCAGGGCACGAATACCATTTGGACAACCTCGATGCCCTCCTATGCCAGTGCGGAAATTCAAATGAAAATGGATGATGACGCAACGCACGCACTGGCAGCGGAATTGGCGCGCGTCCGGCAATGGGAAAAGCGTGCAATGCCCTTGCTCTACCTGACGCAGGAGCAGATGAACCGTGTCACGGAGCTGCAAAGCGGCATCAGCACCTATGCGGAAACGCGCATGGCGTGGTTTGTTGCGGGTGACGTGGAACTCAATGATGAAACGTGGGCAGATTTCTGCGCGCAGGTGAAGGCGCTGGGCATCGACGAGATGGTCAGCATCTGGCAAAACGCCTATGACAACGCATGGCATCTTGACAAGTAATGCTGTTTCCTGCATTCACCTGCACCATCTGCTCGCGCCTTGGCGCATTCTCATTTGAAAATAGTATATACATACGCAAACCATTCAAGAAACCATCCATTGAATGAAAGGACGGAACAAACATGAATCAGTACGCCACGATGATCCGCAACCTAAAATCGCCTGAGGTGATGGAACGCCTGATGCACCTGTATGGCCGCCGCGACGGTATGCTGGTGGAGCAGACGGGACGCTATATTGGTTTGCTCAAACGGCATGAAGAGCTGTTCCACGAGAACCGCGAAGTGCTGATGATCAGCGCCCCCGGCCGCACGGAAATTGGCGGCAACCACACCGACCACAACCGCGGGCGTGTGCTGGCGGCGGCAATCAACCTGGATACGCTGTCGGCGGTTTCCGCGCGCGACGATATGATGGTGGAAATCCACTCCGACGGCTATCCTGCCATCAAGGTGGATTTGGGCAGCCTTGATGTCGTTGAAAAGGAGAAGGGGAAAACCCATGCGCTGGTGCGCGGCGTGGCGGCGCGGATGGCGGAACTGGGCTACAAAATCGGCGGCTTCAACGCGGCGGTGACGTCGAACGTCATGTCCGGCAGCGGCTTGAGCAGCTCGGCGGCGTTCGAGGTGATGACGTGCGCCATTTTTGACGCGCTCTACAATGGCTTCACCATCGACTACAAGACGCGCGCGAAAATCAGCCAGTACGCCGAAAACGTGTATTTTGGCAAGCCCAGCGGTCTGCTGGATCAGATGGCGTCTTCTGCTGGCGGTCTGGTGACGGTGGACTTCAAGCATGATGACCCCGATGTGCGCCCGATGCACTTTGACTTCGCCAAGTACGGTTATTCGCTGGTCGTGGTGGCGACGGGCGGCAATCACGCTGATTTGACGGACGATTACGCGGCGATTCCGGCGGAAATGAAGAAGGTGGCGGCACTGTTCAATGAACCGTACCTGCGCCGTGTGCGCCCGGAGGAGTTCTATCAGGCGCTGCCGACCCTGCGCGGCAAGGTGAGTGACCGGGCGCTGCTGCGCGCCATGCACTTCTTTGAAGAGGACGAGCGCGTGGTTCGTCAGGTGGCGGCGCTTGACCGCAACGACCTGTTCGCGTTCCTGTGGGAAATCATCTGTTCCGGTCGGTCGTCGTATATGTATCTGCAAAACGTCTATGCGAACCCGAAGGATCAGAGCCTGTCGCTTGCGCTGGCGATGGCGGAACACATGATGCTGGACAAGGACGGCGCGTGGCGCGTGCACGGCGGCGGATTCGCCGGTACGACGCTGAACTTCGTGCCGGACAAGCTGCTGAGTCAGTTCATCGAGACGATGGAGGGCACGTTTGGGGAGCATTGCTGCAATGTGCTGGATATTCGTCCGGAAGGCGCGGCCGTGCTGCGGCTGGAATAATGAAATAATTTCGGCAAAATCTTGACAAGGACTGCCGCCTGTGCTATCATAACGATGGCGCGGGCGGCAGATTTTGCTGAAACGCGCGAAACAACTGCACAAGCCACTTGGAGCTTCTTCGGGGCAGGGTGAAATTCCCTACTGGCGGTACAGCCCGCGACCCTTCCGCACCGCAATGGGCAGGAAGGCTGAGCCGGTGAGACAAAAGTCAATTCCGGCGCCAACAGTATAGTCTGGATGAGAGAGGAAAGCTGGAAATATGCGCGGAATTTGGCGAGTATGCCGAAGTTCCGTGATGTTCCGCCCCTGAAAAGCGAACCTGCTTCAGGGGCGTGCATATTTTTAAGGAGGCTTGTCCTATGACAAAGCAGAAAACCCGTTCCAATCTCTCTGTCCAGTACATGACGCGCATCGCCATTCTGGGCGCACTGTCCGCCGTCCTGTTCCCGATGGAAATCCCGATTGTCGCGTTCTACAAGCTCGACTTCAGTACGCTTCCGGCGCTGCTCGGCGCGTTCTCGATGGGTCCGCTGCCGGGTCTGGCGATTCTGCTGATTAAGGACTTGTCACGTCTGGCGTATTCGTCGAGCATGTATGTTGGGGAGCTGGCGGATTTCATCATGAGCGCGGCGTTCATCCTGCCCGCGTCGCTGATTTACCGCAAGCACAAGACACGCAAAACCGCGCTGGTCGGCATGGCGGTCGGCACGCTGTGCATGATTGTGGTGTCGGTGCTGGTGAACTGGAAGATGATGATTCCGTTCTACATGACCGCGTTCAACATGGACATGGAAGCGATTATCGGCATGGCGCAGAAGGCACTGCCGTTCGTGGATACGGAATGGAAGGTGCTGCTGTATGTGACGGCGCCGTTCAATCTGCTGAAGGGCTTCGTGCTGAGCCTGCTGACGTTTGTGCTGTATAAGCGGCTGTCGCCGATGCTGCACGTCCGGAAGTAAAGAAAATAAACACGCGGACACAGCATGAAAGCGCGCACAACTCAATCGCGAAAAAGGGTCAAGGGAGGAACTCCCTTGCAGAGTCCAGAGACAGCGTCTCTGGTGGGGTCAAGGGGCAACGCCCCTTGCGCCTCCTTATAATAGGAAGGAACATAACTATGAGAACACATTCTCCCAATGAAACACGCGAACTGGCGAAAAGGCTGGCGAAAGAGCTTCGGAGGGGGGATGTGCTTCTTTTGTGGGGCGATTTGGGCGCGGGCAAGAGCGAGTTCACGCGCGGACTGGCGCAGGGGCTTGGCGTGACGGCGACCGTCACCAGCCCGTCGTTCACCATCCTCAACGTCTACGACGACGGGCGGATTCCCCTGTACCACTTCGACTGGTATCGGCTGAACAGCGTCGAGGAACTGTACGAAATGGGCATGGAAGAATTTCTCGGAGGCGACGGCGTGGCGGTGGTTGAGTGGCCCAGCCAGTGCCCCGAAGCCATTCCGGAAACGCACCTTGCCATCCGCCTGACCCCGGTGGACGAAACGACACGCGATGTGACCATTACTCCGATGGGCGGATTCCGTGAAATATCCTTGGAGGAAGAACAATGAAGCTGCTTGCTGTGGATACATCCGGGCCGGTGTGCGGCGTGGCGATTTTGACGGAGGATGGCATTCGCCATGAGTGCGCCGTCATGAACCACAAGACGCATTCGGTCAACCTGCTGCCCATGATTGACAACGCCTTCCAGTCCACGGGGCTGACGATTCAGGACATGGATCGCTTGGCTGTCGTGGTCGGGCCGGGGTCGTTCACGGGCGTCCGGCTCGGCGTGAGCACGGTGAAGGGGCTGGCGCACGGCGCGGGGAAGCCCTGCGTCGCGGTCAACGCGCTGGAAGCAATGGCGGCGGGCATCAGCGGATTCAGCGGTGTCGTCTGCCCGATTCAGGATGCGCGCGCTGGGCAGGTGTACGGCGCAGCGTTCTCCGCAGGAGAAAATCGCCCGAATCGGCTGATGGCTGACACGCCGATGAAGGTTGAGGACTATGTGGCGGAAATCAGCCGATTCGGCGACCGCTTCCTATTCCTCGGCGACGGTATGTCTGTGCATCGGCAGAAGCTGCAAACCCTGCTGGGGGATGCTGCCACGTTCGCGCAGCCGCATCAGGCGTTCCTGCGCCCGGCGTCGGTGGCGTACCTTGCGTCGCTGGAGACGGAAACGGTTGATTACCTGACGCTCATGCCGCTCTACCTTCGCGCCCCGAACGCCGCGCTCAACAAGAAGCTGACGGAGGGTCTCCATGCCTGAAATCACGATTCGTCGGATGACGATGGACGACGTGGACGGCGTGTATGCCGTGGAAATCGGCACGTTTGTCGATGCGTGGAGCCGCGACGCGTTCGTCAGCGACATGAAGAATCCTGTTGCACGCTACCTCGTGGCGGAGCAGGACGGGAAAATCATCGGCTATGCGGGTGCGTGGGTCATCCTCGATGAGAGCCACATCACCAACATCGCTGTGCTGAAGGAACACCGCGGGCAAGGGACGGGCAAGCGCCTGACGCACGGGCTTCTGCAATACCTCTCCAACCTCGGCGCGGCATACGCGACGCTGGAAGTTCGCCGCAGCAATGAAATCGCGCAGAACCTCTATAAGTCGCTCGGTTTTGTGCAGCTTGGCGTTCGCAAACGCTACTATGCCGACAATGGCGAAGACGCGCTCATCATGGTCTGCGACCACATGCCGGCGGCTGACCCAGATTTCACGGAAGCCGAAACGGTATTTGAAGAATAAGCAATGGCGCTCGTCACATGACGGGCGCTTTTTTGAAAGGAGCAGCCTATGGCGACGATTCTGGTGACGCACGGCATCCCGGCAGAGGGATTTTCGCTGCTTTCGGGAGAGAAAATTGTGATTCCGAAGCCGCTCATGCAGTTCTCGACGGACGAACTTGCGGCGCTGATTCCGGCGGCGGATGCGGTCGTTGCGTGCGGCGCGTTGCCGGGTGAAATCATCCGCAAAGGGACGAAACTGCGCATTATCGCGGGCTATGGCGCGGGCTATGACGGCGTGGACGTGCGCGCGGCGGCGGAATGCGGTATACCGGTCACGAACCTGCCCGACACCGTGACGGACAGCACGGCGGAGCTCGCCATCGGGCTGATGCTTGCAGTTTCGCGCAGAATTGGGGAAAACAGCCTCCGCGCGCGAGAGGAAGCGCCGGAAAACCTGTTCGGCATGGGCAAAAACATGGGGCGCAGTCTGCGCGGACAGACGCTGGGTCTCCTCGGCTGTGGGCGCATCGGCAAGCGGACGGCGGAAATCGCGGCGGCGCTCGGAATGCGCTGCATCGGGTACAGCCGGCACGGGGTGAATCATCCGCAGGGGGAAAGCGTGACCGTACAGCCGGCACGGGGTGAATCATCCGCAGGTGGAAAGCGTGACCCTGCCGGAGCTGCTGGCGCAGTCTGACGTGCTGTCCCTGCACTGCCCGCTGACGCAGGAGACGCGCCGGCTGCTTGACCGTTCTGCGCTGGCGCGAATGAAGCAGGGGAGCATCCTCATCAACACGGCGCGCGGGGCGATTGTGGACTGTGACGCACTGGCGGATGCGCTGGAATCGGGTCATCTGCGCGGCGCAGGGCTGGACGTGTACCCGGATGAGCCGCACATTCCGCCGAGGCTGATCGCGCTGCCGCAGGTTGTCCTGACCCCGCACATCGGCACAAACACGCAGGAGACAAGGCAGCGGATGGCGGAGGGGTGCGCACGGCAAATTGCGGATGCACTGGCGGGAAAACGACCGGCGCATGTGGTGAATGGGGTAGAATAATGCCAAAATTAAAACAGCAGCAGGGGCGACAAGCATCCCTGCTGCTGTTTTTGTAAAGTCAAGATGGCGTGTTCAGGCGATAGCACGTTATTTCGTCCACGCGTCAAACTCTTCATCTGTCGCAAGCACGGTGTGTGTGCCGCCAGCGGAATGTTCCGTTCCTTTGGCGTAATCAATGCCACTGGTGGCGTAGTTGTAGGTTAGGGCGACGCGATGCTTTTCCACCACGGGATTGGGGTGGGGGATGGCGGACAGCAGACTCTTGGTGTACGGATGAACCGGGTGGGAGAAAATCTCCTCCTTCGTACCGGATTCCACCATGTAGCCCAAATGCAGCACGCCGATGCGGTCGGATATGTACTTCACCATGCTCAAATCATGTGCGATAAACAAGTAGGCGCACTGCGTTTCCGCCTGAATATCCTTCATCAGGTTGACCACCTGCGCCTGAATCGACACATCCAGCGCGGAAATGCACTCGTCGGCGATAATCAGCTTGGGGTTCATAATCAGGGCGCGGGCAATGCCGACGCGCTGCCGCATACCGCCGGAAAGCTGGTGCGGATAGCGGGCAGCGTGCTCCGGCGAAAGTCCGACTTTCTTGAGCATTTCGCTGATTTTCTCCTCGCGCTCCTGCCGATTGGCGAAGCGGTGGTGGATGTCCATGCCTTCGCTGATGATGTCGCCGACCTTCTTGCGCGGATTCAGGCTCGCCATCGGGTCTTGGAAAATCATCTGCATGTCCGAGCGAAGCATACTGCGCGTGTTGCGGTCAAGTGCGCCGGAAATCACCTTGCCGTTGAAGGTGATGCGACCGTCCGTCGGGTTATACAGGCGGATGATGCTGCGCCCGATGGTCGTCTTGCCGGAGCCGGATTCGCCGACCAGCCCGTAGGTTTCGCCCGGATAGATGTTGAAGGACACGCCGTTGACGGCTTTGACCGTATAGGTGCGGGAGACAGGGAAGTACTGAACAAGATTTTCTACTTTCAATAGCGGCTCGCTCATAGATACTTGGCAGCCTCCTTCTTCGCCCGTTCAAGGCGCTCCTTCAATTCCTTCGGCATCTCAAAGGCGGGTGCATCCGGGTGGAGCAGCCACGTGGCGGCGTAATGGGTTTCGGAAACTTTGAACAGCGGCGGTTCTGCCTTCTTGTCGATGACCATGGCGAAGCGGTTGCGCGCGGCAAAGGCATCGCCGACCGGTTCATGCAGGAGGTTGGGCGGACTGCCCGGAATGGAGTACAAGCGGTCATCAGCCGTCTCCAAATCCGGCATGGCGGACAAAAGACCCCATGTGTAGGGATGGCATGGCTCGTAGAAGATTTCCTCCACATTGCCCACTTCGACGATTTTCCCGGCGTACATCACATTCACATAATCCGCCACCTTCGCGACGACGCCAAGGTCATGCGTGATGTAAATGACGGACAGGTGCATTTTCTGTTGAATCTGTTTGATGAGGTCGAGAATTTTGCTCTGGATTGTCACGTCCAGTGCGGTGGTGGGTTCGTCGCAGATAAGAATGTCTGGTTCGGCGGAGAGCGCAATGGCGATAACGACGCGCTGCCGCATACCGCCGGAAAGCTGGTGCGGATAGTTGCGGAAGCGCTTTTCAGCATCGGTGATACCCACCAGTTCCAGCAGCTGCAGGGCTTTCGTGCGCGCCTCGTCCTTCGGCATGTGCTTGTGCAGCAGCATGCCCTCCATAATCTGCTTGCCGATGGTCATCGTGGGGTCAAGGCTCGTCATCGGGTCTTGGAATACCATCGCGAGGCGCTGACCGTTGTATTCCGTGCGCAGCTGCTTTTTGCTCAATTTCAGCAAATCAACGGTTTTGTCCTGCCCGTGCCCGTCATCGTATGTATACAGGATTTCGCCGCTGTGGATGGTGGCGTTGCTGTCCAGCAAGCCGACGGCGGCTTTCATCGTTACGGATTTTCCCGAGCCGGATTCGCCCACGATGGCGACGGTTTCGCCCTTTTGCAAATTCAGATTGATGCCGCGGATGGCATGTACTACGCCGGCGTTCGTGCGGAAGGAAAACGTTTTATCGGCATAAATGTCGTCGTAAGCTTCGCCCGTCACCATCTCGTGGATGGCAGGTACACGCGGACTGATGCCGACGGCGGCCTTCTTGCGTCCCTTGGCATTGAGCGCCGTGACGATTTCGTCATACGCATATCCGCTGAAAAGCGGCGCGACGAACGCCAGAAAAATCATCAGCAGTACCAGAATCAGCCCAATCATGGCGCGCTTGTTGCGGACAAAGTGCGTTGCGACACCCTTCCAGTAGCCTTGGGAAGCATAGTTGGTGTCGGTCGCAATGTCTGCCTGCTCCAACTGCGCAAAGTCCCCGGCGACCGGGACGTATTCCGCTGCCTGCACCGGCGGGCAGGTTTCTAACTGTTTCATTCGTTTGCACCTCCCTTGGCCGATACGCGAATCCGGGGATCCAGCGCGCCGTAGAGAATGTCTACCACCAGCATGATGCCAATGTAGAGCGACGAATACAGAATCCCCAGCGCAAGCACATAGTTGTAGTCAACGCCCTCGCCGGCAATGGCATCCACCATCAGCTTGCCGATGCCGTTGATGCCGTAGATTTTCTCTACGACCAGCGCGCCGGTCAGCAAATCAACCACCAGCGGCGCCAGCACGGTGACGATGGGAATCAGCGCATTGCGCAGCACATGCCGCCGCACCAGCCGTCCGCCGTACAGCCCCTTGGATTCTGCCAGGCGAACGTAGTCACTGTCAATCACTTCCACCATTTCGTTGCGCGTGAAGCGCGCAATGGTGGACATGGTAAACAAACTCATTGACACCACGGGAATGACGGAAGAACGCAGAAAATTCGTGCTGTCAAAGAAATAGGGGAGCAGGGGAATCTGATAGGCGAAGTTGTATTGCAGGAAGATTAGAAACACATAGGAGGGAACGCAGACGCCCAGAATCGAAAAGACAGTGCAGAAGTGATCCAGAAAGCGTCCACGATGCAGCGCCGCGCAGATGCCCAGCAGCAGCCCGACCAGCGTGCCCAGCAGCACCGACAATCCACCGATGCGGAAAGAGTTGGAGACGCACGTCGCCAGCACCGTCTTAATCGGCGCGCCGTTGTACAGCGAAGTGCCTTTGCCGAAATCACCTTGCAGCAGCTTCGTCAAATAATTCCAGAACTGCGTTAGAATGGGGTCATCCAACCCTAATTCCGCGCGCTTGTTGGCAATCTGCTGTGCGTTCATGCGCTCTGAAGGAAATGGATTGCCGGGCATGATGCGGACGAGCAGGAAAAGCAGAAAGACGATAATCAGCAGCGTCAGCAGCGCCATGCCGATTCGCTTGAGCACGTATTTTGTCATAACAATCCGTCATCCCTTTTCAAATGTTCCAGATGCAAGAGGCAGAGCGGCCTGCCTGAGGAGAACCGCTCTGCCTGAAGATTGGTCCGAGCCCCGTCTACCGCTCCATTTCTTATTATGGTGCCATAGCCAAGTGGTAAGGCAAAGGTCTGCAAAACCTTCATTCTCCAGTTCAAATCTGGATGGCACCTCGCAAAGAGCTGATTGAAAAATCGGCTCTTTTTCTTATGTCCGAAACGAATCGACGAATGCCGCAAGAGACATTCGCCGATTCGGGGCTTTACCGCGCAAGAGAAAGGAGCCATTCGACCTGCTTCTGCAGCCCTGCGCGCAGGGGGGTGCCGGGCAAAGCAATCCCCGTGCGGCGCAGCTTTTCCAGCGAATACGCGCGATGGCACAAATGCCCGCTGAATTGGGGATGCGCTTCCAGATAGCCGGCTAACGGAATTTCTTCAATACTCACCGGAACGTTCAAAATTTCTCCGAGCAAAAGGTAATAGGCAGCATTGGAAACAATATCCGGTCCGCCGATGCAGAAAATCTCGTTGAAGGATGTGGAGACGGGGATGCTTTCCAGCAGGACGCGGCACAGGTCATCCACATAAATGGGGTGAATCAGGAATTTGCCGCCGCCAACAAGCCGCAGCGGTTCGCCGCGCTTCATACGGGCGATCAGATCCGGCTGCCGGGAATGCTCCGGGAAACAGCCGACCTGTGAACCCGCGCCGAAAATATGCCCCGGACGAAAAATTGTCCACGCGAAAGGTGATTCCGAATGCGCCGCTGCGTCCAGAAAAACCTCCTCCATCTGCCGCTTGCTGCTCCCGTAGCCGCCGTCGTGCAGATAAACGCCGATTTCGTCCTGCGGAACGCGCTTGTAGGCGGGGTGGTACACGGAATCGGTGGAAATCACCAGCAGGCGATTCGTGAAGGCGGGCAGTACCGACAAATCGACCGATGCGGAGGGCGCGTCGCGGCAGATGCAGTCCAGCGCGGCGTCCCATTGCAGCTGCGCGCTGGCGAGCGCGGCGCGAAGGGCAGCCGGGTCGTGCGCGTCGCACGTCAGCGCGTGAACGCCTTCGGGAATTGGGCGATTGCCGCGTGTAACGCACCAGACCTCGTGCCCCTGCGCTGTCGCTATCTGCGCCAGCCGTCCGCTGACGAACCCGCTGCCGCCTAAAATCAACAACTTCATGTTCCTTGCCTCCTGACGGAAAAGCAGCGCGGCTTCTCCTGCGAATTTGTCTGTATCATACCAGAATCCGGCGGAAAAAGCAATCCGGAGCGTATGGAGAAGGAAACCTGCGCAGGGTGAACTGCTTTCATATAAATAGCTTGCGATAATGCGCTGTTCAAATACTGTTTCAACCTTTACAAGCGGCGTTTTTTTCGGTATAATGAGAGCATCCGCGCCAATGATGCCGCTGAGAGCGAAAGTATCAGACGAAAATGCAGCTGGTGCGGAAATAATTATCGTAGGGTACTCGAAAAGAGACTCGAACGGAGGAAAAAATGAATACTCGCAATGGCAATCTGGTCAATCTCGTGACGCTGGCGCTGCTGATGGCGCTGATTTTCCTGATGGGACAGACACCGCTGGGGCTGATTCCGCTGGGATTTTGCAACGTGACGCTGCTGGTGATTCCGGTCGCGGTCGGGACGCTGTTCATGGGGCTGAAATACGGCGTGCTGCTGGGCTTGACCTTCGGTGCAACAAGCTTTGTGTCGGCGCTGCTTCGTCCATCTACGCTGGTCGGCACGCTGATGGGGGCGTCGCTGCCGATGGTGATTGTGATGACCTTCCTGCCGCGTTTGATGGTGCCGGTGGTGATTCACTTCGTCCACAAGGCAATGGCGCATAAGCTGGAAAAGACGGGTCTGGCGGTTGCGGCGGCCTGCGGCAGCCTGACGAACACAATTTTGTATCTTGGCTTGATGCTGATTTTCTACATGATCTGCGGCATTGACAATACGGCGGTGCTGACGGCGATTGGCGCAACCGCGGGCGGCGCTGGCCCGCTGGAAGCCGTTGCTGCGGCGCTGATTACACCCCCGATTGTGCTGGCGCTGCGCAAGGCAATGCACAAGAAGACGGCGTAACAAGGGGAGCTTTGCCCCCTCGCGCGATTGAGCTGGTCTGTACGGCAAGTGAACGATTCCCGCTGATGGCTGAAACGTCGGCCATCAGCGATTCTATAAGGAGGTATGGAGGATGATCCTCACCCTCGACATTGGCAATACCAACATCAAAACTGCCCTCTTTGACGGCAAGGAAATGCGCTATTACTGGCGGATGTCCACGAACATCCAGAAGTCGTCCGACGAATACGGCATCGTGCTGGTGAACCTCTTTCAGCATGTCGGCGTTCGCCCGGAAGAAGTCGAGGGTATCATGATTTCCTCCGTCGTGCCGACCATCAATTTTACCATTGAGCACATGTGCCAGAACTACTTCGGGCAGACGCCGCTGTTCGTGGTTCCGGGCATCAAAACGGGCATCAACATCCGCTACGAGAACCCGCGCGAACTGGGCAGCGACCGAATCGCGAACGCGGTGGCGGCGTATGAGGAGTACGGCGCGCCGACGATTTTCATCGACTTCGGCACGGCAACGACGTTCGGCGTGGTCGGAGAGGGCGGCGTGTTCCTTGGCGGATGCATCTGCCCCGGCGTGAAGCTCGCCAGCGAAGCCCTTGTCACCGGGACGGCAAAACTGCCGCGCTTTGAGCTGACGAAGCCGGAGCACGTCATCGGGCGGACGACGCTGACGAACCTGCAATCCGGCATGTATTACGGGTATGTCGGCTTGGTGAAGAACATCGTCCGCAAAATTAAGCAGGAATTGGGTCAGGAAGCCACCGTCGTCGCGACGGGCGGCATGGCGGTGATGATTGCCGAGGAAAGCAAGGTCATTGACAAGCTGGATGGGCTGCTGACGCTGAAAGGGCTGCGGCTTATCTACGAGCGGAACAAGGGCTGATTAAGCGAGAAAAGAAGGCATTTGAAAGCAGGAGGAAGCAGACAAAATGAAGGAAGTTGTAATCGGATTTCTGGGCTGCGGCAATGTTGGCGGGGGCGTGTGGTCGCTGCTGACAGGCTTTTCCCGCGAGATTGCTCACCGCGACAGTCTCTCCATCCGCATCAAGCGGGTGCTGGTGCGCGATGTGAACAAAACCCGCGCCTGCGGTGTGCCGCATGAACTGCTGACAACGAACGCGGACGACGTGGTGAGCGACCCGGAAATCAGCATCGTTGTCGAATTCATGGGCGGCGAACAACCTGCGACGGACTACATGCTCCGCGCGCTGGAAAACGGCAAGACCGTTGTCACGGCGAACAAAGTCGCCATTGCCCTGAATTGGCACCGCCTGCAAGCCGCTGCACAGCGCAACCACGTCGGTCTGTACTACGAAGCGAGCGTCTGCGGCGCGATTCCGATTATCAACACCCTCATGCAGCCCCTGCAAGCGAACCGCATTGATTCTCTGATGGGCATCATCAACGGCACGACGAACTACATCCTTTCCCGTATGTACGAAAACGGCGAGGACTACGAAGCCGTACTGCACGATGCACAGCAGCTGGGGCTGGCTGAACCGAACCCATCCGCCGATGTCGAGGGACTGGACGCGGCCTATAAGCTCTCTATTATGGCGAGCCTTGCCTTCCACGCGCGCGTACCGTTCAGCAAGGTCTATCGTGAAGGCATCACGAAAATTACGGCGGTGGATATTGCCTATGCGCGAGAGATGGGCTATGTGCTGAAACTGCTGGCGATTGCCAAGCGCAGCGGGAGCACCATCGAGGTTCGCGTGCATCCGACGCTGATTGCGAACGACCATCCGCTATCGCAGGTCAACGGCAGCTTCAATGCCGTCTATCTGCACGGCCACGCTTGCAAGGAAATGATGCTGCAGGGTCGCGGCGCGGGCGATTTGCCGACGGCGAGCGCGGTGGTGGGCGACATTCTCCATGCCGCGACGGTGGATGTGCATGTGCATCCGACGTTTGTGAACAGCGCAAATGCGGATGCGTCGCTGGTGTTCACGAACGACTGGAAAACGCGGTATTTCCTGCGCTTGTCGATTCAGGACGAGCCGGGTTCGCTGGCGAAGATTGCGACGTGGCTGTCGAGCGAGCAGGTGTCGATTGCAACGATGATGCAGAAGGCGGAGCTGGCGGGAAGCCGCGTGCCGCTGATTATCATTACGCACGAGGCGAATGAACAGGCGATTCGGGCAGCATTGGCGAAGTTTGACCCGGAGGTCTGCACGGTGGAAAATATGATTCGGGTGGAATAATCAGGGAATCATATTCGATGACATGATGGATGCTTTAAGATAAGGAAGGCGATTTTCATGCAGACCATTACCGTACCGCTGGGCGAAAGAAGCTATCCGATTCATATCGAACGCGGCCTGCTGGCGAAAACGGGCGAAATGATTCGCGAGAAGCTCGGCGACATTGCGGTCGCGGTTGTCAGCGATGACCATGTTGCGCCGCTGTATATGGAAGAAGTCGTGTCGTCGATGGAAAAGGTCGGTCTGCGCGTGTGCAGCATCGTCCTGCCGCACGGCGAGCAGACGAAGTGCCTGAAATCGCTGGAAACGCTGTATGCCTTCCTCTGCGAACATCATCTGACGCGCAAGGATGCCATCGTCGCGCTGGGCGGCGGGGTGATTGGCGATTTAGCGGGGCTGGCGGCGGCGACGTACCTGCGCGGTGTGCATTTTGTGCAGCTGCCGACGACGCTGCTGGCGCAGGTTGATTCCTCTGTCGGCGGGAAGGTCGCAGTCGATTTGCCGCAGGGGAAGAACCTCGTCGGCGCATTCTATCAGCCGGAACTGGTGCTGGTAGACCCGGATTCGCTGCGGACGCTGACGGATGATTTCTGGCGCGACGGGCTGGGCGAAGTCGTTAAGTACGGGTGCATCGGGGATGAGGCGCTGTTCCGGCTGATGGAAGAGAACGCGGGCGGTGGGCGGATTGCGCTCATGGGCGTTATCGGGGAAATCCTGACGCACTGTATCCAGTATAAGGCGAACATTGTGGCGCAGGACGAGCACGACACCGGGCTGCGCATGACGCTCAACTTTGGGCATACCATCGCCCACGCGGTCGAAACCTGCCAGCACTACACCGGGATGCGCCACGGTGAGGCGGTTGCGCTGGGGATGCGCGTTATTACCGCGATGACGGAAGAGAAGGGCATGACGGAGCAGGGGACGAGCGCGAGGCTGAATCGGCTGCTGGATGCGCTGGAAATGCCCCGTCGGCTTCCGGCGATTCCCGAAAAGGACTTGCTGAACGCCATGACACTGGACAAGAAGTCCGCCGGGAAACAGCTGCGCGTGATTACGCTGGACAAAATCGGTGTGTGCCGCATTGTACCGACGGATGTTGATTTCTTTCAGGGCATGACGGCACAGAAATTCGTACAAAACTGACAAGGGACAACAATTTTTTTGCTGACCCCTTCCCAAATCGCGAAAAATGGCGTACAATAGAAAATGCGGAAATAGGAGCGTTCCGTGCGGGCTGAAGGATTCACCCGCGGGGACGCTTTTTTGCAATTAAATTTCCACCCAAGAAAGCAGGTGAACCCTCTCATGACGCAGGAACAGGAGCAGCAGCTGTCGCAGACGATGCTCGCGATGATGCAGAGCGGCGGCGACGCACCGAAAAGCACGGTGGAGGTTCCGGTGTACGCGTGGCGGCTGATTCGCTGGGAAGCGGACGTCCCGCTGACGGAAGAGCAGCGGCAGGAGGCGCTGGCGATTGTGCCGGAGGCGATGGCGCTGTGCGGCGTGAGCGCGGCTTGCTTCGCGGCAGATGGCGACGTGATGACGGTGCTGCTGGCGCTGACGCGATTCCCCGCGCGGGCGCATCGCGACCCGGTGCTGTGGCTGTGCGCCCATGCGCTGATGGAACAGGCGTCCGTCGCGCTGGAACAGGACGGCACAATGTTCATCGGGGAGGAATTTGACCTCGCGGCGACGTGGGCGGAACACTTGAAGCCCATGCGGGAAATCAGCGACTGGTGGACGCGCGTCTCGCCGCTGGACGGCGCGGCGGCGCATCGGCATCGGAAGGAATTGCAGACATGCATCAAGCGGCGGCAGTACGCGGTGTTGGGCGGGTATGTATCGCGCGCGCTGCGGGAGGATCAGAACCTGTCGGTGACGTGCTTTGCGTTCGTGCCGCTGGTGATTGAGGCGATTTGGAGCCAGCACGCGGAATTGTCCCTGCGGACGCTGACGGAGGGGCTGAATCTCAACGAGATGACGCGCCGCCCGCGTCAGGCGCTATTGGCGTGGCTGAATGCATTGCAGCCGTCTCTGCGCGCGTGTCCGCAGCCGGGGAACGCCAAGCCGATTGAGAAGGTGATTGACTCGATTCGGGCGGACTGCTCGCTGCCGTATTCACAGGCGAATTTGAGCCGTTCGCTGGGGCTGACGCCGGCGTACTTCTGCCGGCTGTTCCACGAAAAAACGGGGCAGCACTTTTCGACCTTCCTGACCCGGACGCGGATGGAGAAGGCACAGATGATGCTGTCGAGCAAAGAACCGCAGACGCTGGGCGAAATCAGCGCGGCGTGCGGGTATCCGAACAAGAGCTATTTCTGTCAGGTATTCAAGAAGTACACCGGGATGACACCGGGGGAATATCAGGCGATGGCGAAGGAAAAGTAATTCCTTATATTTGAGTATTATGCGCGGAAGGAGGGGCAAAGCCCATGAATCAGGCGGATACGATTCGCCGGAAGCTGCGCGAAATCGAAGCGGCGAATCAAGTGAAAATTCTGTATGCGGTGGAATCGGGAAGCCGAGCATGGGGCTTTGCCTCGCCGGACAGCGACTATGACGTGCGATATGTGTTTATTCGCCCAATAAAGGATTATCTGCGCATTGACCCGCTGCCTGACCATATCGACGGTCCGCTGGACGAAGTGCAGGACTATTCCGGGTGGGACATCAAGAAGGCGCTGGGGCTGCTGGGCAAGTCGAATCCGTCGCTGATAGAATGGCTGTATTCCCCGGTTGTGTATGCGCAGACGGCGGCATGGCGGCACTTCGCGGACTGTGCCGATGCGTATTTTTCGGTGGAGCGGAATCTGCATCATCAATATGCGTCGGCGCATAGCACATGGCGAAATTTCTTGCAGGGCGAACAGGTGCGGTTGAAAAAGTACCTGTATGCGCTGCGCCCGTTGCTGTGCTTCCGCTATGTGGAGCAGTACGGGAACGTCGCGCCTGTGCCGTTTGACAAACTGTGCGCGGCGGTGCTGCCGGATTCGATGCGCGGCGCGGTGGACGACCTGCTGGCGCAGAAGAAACAGGCGCGAGAAAAGGAAACAGCGCCGCGGATTCCGGAACTGGATGCGTATCTGCTGGCGGAATTTGCCCATGCGGAGCAGGTGCTGGAAGCGCTGCCGAATCCCGCTGCACCGGATCTGGGGCGGCTGAATGTGGTTTTCCAGACGATGCTGGCGGAAACCTCGGACGACTTCCAAAACTTTCCCAATTCCGACGAATAAATATTTTCCAAGCGGATGAACATATGCGTGTCATCCGTTTTTTAGTAAGGTGGAGTTTGCAAAAGTGCAAGCGCTGCCGCAAACAGGAGGTATGTGCATGAAACGACTGCTTCGGGCGGTGTGCCTGGCGCTGTGCTGGACGCTGCTGATGGCGGGGATGCCGGGGAGGGCGTCGGCGGAAGAGGCCGCCCCTATGGTGCGCGTCCTGCTGCGCCGTTTGCAGCTGACTGACCGCGCGGATTTGACCCTCGCGGGGGCGTACACGGTGCGCGTGGGCGGCGAGGACTTGATGGCGCTGCCGGAAAACGCGCAGGTGACGGTGCAGATTCGCTCCGGTGCGCTGTATCTGTTCTATGACGGCATGAGTATGCGGCTGGGCAAGAGTGCGGAATTCCGGCGGAATCAGTCCAGCAGCGCAATGCCGGGGCTTCGCTTCGAGAAAAACGGCAATCTCTATCCCGGTTCGCTGATGCTGACGGTGGAGAACGGGACGCTCGTGCCGATTCTGTCGCTGTCGGTGGAGGATTACCTGCTGGGCGTCGTGCCGTATGAGATGAGCGACTCATTCCCGCTGGAGGCGCTCAAGGCGCAGGCTGTCTGTGCGCGCACTTATGCGCTGTCCCACCTGAACGCCTCCCGCGCCTATGACGTGGTGGACACGACGAACGACCAAGTGTTCAAGGGCGTTGATTCATCCACCAAAAACGCCGCCCGCGCCGTGCAGGAGACGGCGGGGATTGTCGGCATGTACAACGGCAAGCTGGCGGAATGCTTTTACAGCGCCAGCAACGGCGGACAGACGGAGCTGGTTGAAAATGTGTGGTCGGGCAGCGGCGACTACGGCTACTACGCAATGGTTGATGACCCGTATGATTTGGAGAACCCGCAGAGCATCGTCCGCACGATGAAAATCAGCAAAAACGGCGCGCTCAAAGAAGCACTTCGGACGCTGATTTATGAGCAGATGCTGCCGGTGCTGACGCGGGAGGGGTACTCCACAGGGCAAGAGAATTTCCGCATTGACGAAATCACCGCCGTCACGCTGGCATCTCCCGCATTCGCCGCGCCGAGCCGCCGGATGACGGAGCTTGTGGTGGCGCTGAAATGGTCGGGCAAGAAGCCGTTCGCGTCCATCCTGCCGGAGGAAACGGCGATTCCGCTGCCCGCGGGAGATGCGACCTACGATGTTGCGCCCGCGGAAGGCGACGAATGGGAATTAGGTGAAGCCACGGCAACGCCCAGCCCCGTGCCGACCGCGACGGCGACGTCCGTGCCGACGCCCTCCCCGACGCCGGACAATCGGCTGACGGACTTCCTGTCGGCGGGGGAAGCGACGGTGACGATTTCGCTGAATCGGCAGAACACCGCCGCGCTGTCGCTGGACATTTCCGGCAGCGAGATTTTTTCGGTGACGGAGGAGAATGGGCAGTTCCTGCTGCAATCACGGCGTTACGGGCACGGCGTGGGCATGAGCCAGCGCGGGGCGCAGTGGATGGCGGGACAGTACAGCAAGAAATTCGACGAAATCCTTGCGTTCTACTACCCCGGCATGGTGCTGATGCAGGGCGGCACGGGTGCGCCGGTGCTGCCGACCGTTCCGCCGGAGCTCGCCGCAACGCCTGCCCCGCCCGCGACACCGACCCCGAAGCCGACACTGATGCCCGTGACGACGGACAGCTTGCCGGAGGGCGCAAAGGTGATGTACGTCAACGCATCGAGCCTGAATCTGCGCGCCGAGCCGAGCATGGTGGGCGAGCTGCTGATGCGCTTGCAGGCAAATCAGCGGGTGATTGTGCTGGAGGTGTGTGACGACCCGGAGTGGGTGCATGTGAAAACGGACGTGGTGGAGGGCTACTGCATGGTCAGCTACCTCGCCGAGGAAGGAGTGAAGCCGACACCGACGGCGCAATAACCGAATAAACAATGCCGGTCAACCATCAAGCCGACTTTTAGGTTGACCGACTTTCCTGTTCGTTGATTTTCGCCTGCCGCAATCGGAAAAAGGAAAAAGCAGTTTTCGCCAATCGTTTCATTTCCGCCATCAGCATGGTAGGATAAACCTACGGATACTGTCTGATTTGGACAGCGCCGTCATTTTTGCGCGAGAAAGCGGCTTTGCCGCTGCCTACGGTTGGGTATGGAAGGAACTTTAAGCAAACCATGAGTGAACGCATTGTCAAACTGCTGATAGAATCTTTCCCGAAGATTCTGCTGCCCGGTCTGAAAATGACCATTCCGCTGACGGTTATCGCCTTTTCCATCGCGATGGTAATTGCCGTCATTGCCGCCATGATTCAATATGCCCGCGTGCCGGTTCTGCGGCAGATTATGCGGTTTTATGTGTGGGTCGTGCGCGGTACGCCGCTGCTGGTGCAGTTGTTCGTGGTGTTCTACGGGCTGCCGTCGCTGGGCATCATCCTCGACCCGTTTCCGGCGGCGGTGATTGTCTTCTCCATCAACGAGGGCGCGTACTGCGCGGAGACGATGCGCGCGGCGCTGGAATCCGTTCCGGTGGGGCAGATGGAGGCAGGCTACTGCGTGGGCATGAGCTACTTGCAGGTGATGCGCCGCATTGTGCTGCCGCAGGCGCTGCGCACGGCGTTCCCGCCGCTGTCAAACAGCCTGATTGCTATGGTGAAGGACACGTCGCTGGCGGCGAACATTACCGTGACGGAAATGTTCATGGCGACGCAGAAGCTCGTGGCGTACTACTACGAGCCGATGGCGCTCTATATCGAAGTCGGCGTGATTTACCTGATTTTCTCCACGGTGCTGACGTGGGTGCAGCGCTGGGGCGAGAAGAAGCTCAGCGCGTATGGCGCACAGAAGGAGTGATGCGCGATGGCGATGCTGGAAATCAATCACCTGCAAAAGAAATTCGGGACGACCGAGGTGCTGCGGGACGTCAGCCTGTCCGTCAGCAAAGGCGACGTCGTGGCGATTCTGGGACCGAGCGGGTCGGGCAAGACGACGCTGCTGCGCTGCGTGAACTTTCTGGAACGCGCGGACGCGGGCGAATTGCTCTTTGATGACGAGAAATTCGACCTGAACCGCGCGTCGCACCGGGATATTGCGCGTATCCGTCAAAAGACGGCGTTCGTGTTCCAGAACTACAACCTGTTCCGCAACAAGACGGCGCTGCAAAACGTGACCGAAGGGCTGATTGTGGCGCGGAAGATGAAGAAAGCGGACGCGGAGGCGATTGGGCGGAAGCTGCTGGACAAGGTGGGCTTGTCTGACCGCTGCGACCACTACCCGGCGCAATTGTCCGGCGGTCAGCAGCAGCGCGTCGCGATTGCCCGCGCGCTGGCGACGAATCCGGAAATCATTTACTTCGATGAGCCGACATCCGCACTGGACCCGGAGTTAATCGGGGAGGTGCTGAACGTGATGCGCCAGTTAGCCGAAGAGGGCATGACGATGCTGGTCGTGACGCACGAGATGAACTTCGCGCGGCATGTGTCGAACCGCGTTGTGTTCATGGAGGGCGGCAGAATCATCGAGCAGAACAGCGCGCAGGAGTTTTTCGCGCACCCGAAAGAGGCACGGACGCAGGAGTTCCTCGCGAAAATCAACCAACGCTGAAAATCCGGCATTGCTGGTTTTCATAAATGCAAGTGAAAGGGGCATTCAAAATGAAGAAGTTTGTCAGTCTCTTGCTGGCGCTGATGATGGCGCTGGGCATGACCGCTCTGGCGGAGGAAAGCAAGGATCAGCTGGCGCGCATTCAGGAAAAGGGCGAAATCGTCATTGCGACGGAGGGTACTTGGGCGCCTTGGACGTACACGGATGAAAACGGCAATCTGGTCGGCTTTGATGTGGAAATTGCGACGGCGATTGCGGAGAAGCTGGGCGTGAAGGCGACGTTCGTGACCGTGGAGTGGGACGGCATCCTCGCCGGCATTGACTCCGGCCGCTACGACATTGCCGCCAACGGCATTGATGTGACCGAACAGCGCTCGGAAAAGTACAATTTCAGCACCCCCTATGCCTTCAACCGCACGGCGCTGGTCGTCCGGGGCGACAACGAGGACATCAAGTCCTTTGAGGATTTGAAGGGCAAAAAGACCACAAACTCCATCGCCAGCACCTACATGATTCTGGCGGAAGAGTTCGGCGCAGAGGTGGTTGGCGTGGATACGCTTGACCAGACGATTATGCAGGTGCTGACGGGCCGCGCGGACGCGACGCTGAACAGCGAAGTGTCCATTGCGGACTATATGCAGAAGCGTCCGGACGCGGACATCAAGATTGTCGCCCTGACGGAGGAAGCAAACCTTGTGGCGATTCCGACCCGCAAGACGGACGACAGTGCAAGCCTGCTGGAAGCCATCAATCAGGCGATTGCTGAGCTGCGTGAAGAGGGCAAGCTGAGCGAGATTTCCATGAAGTACTTCGGGCGCGACATCACGGCGGAAACCGTGGGAGAAGCGGCGGAGTAATACGATTTCCAGATTCACCTGCGCCATCTGCTTGCGCCTTTTCCCTTCTGGATCAGTAATCAGGTTTGCATTCGCCTTGGTGAACAGCGGCGCAATGACAGCTTCCTGCATGACGAGGGTTTCCGCCTTGAACAGCGCCTCCCAGCGCGCGTCGTAATCGGAGATGTACGCGCCCGTGGTGCAGTCGGTAATCAGCTGATCGTATTCCGTATTGCTCCAGAAACCGTAGTTGTTGGAGTTGTTGGTAATCCACATGCCCAAATAGGTCAGCGGGTCGGCATAGTCCGGGCCCCAGCGGGTCAGCGCAATATCGTAGTTGTCATTCTGCATCTTATCCAGACGCTCGGCCTTGGTCATCGGCTGCAGGTTGATGGTCACGCCAGGCAGATTTTCCTCTACCTCGCTCTTGATCGCTTGCGCAACCTTCGACACCGAGTCACCTTCATTGTTGCCGTAAATCATGGTGAAGGTGAACGTATCCGTTCCCAGCTCCTCCACGGCCGCGTTGAAGTATTCAACAGCTTTTTCGGGATTATAGCCGCAAACGTCCGCAAAGGCATCCTGATCGGCGGCAAAGTCCGCACCAGTGGTTGCACTGGCAGCAAACTGCGGCGGAACAGCGGTGTAGGTGGCAAGAGAACCATCCATGACGTAGTCCTCTACCAGCGCTTCACGGTCAATCGAGTTGGAAATAGCAAGACGCAGGTTCACATTGGCGAGCATACCGCCCTGCGCGTTGTTTTCCGTCTGGCTGAAGGAAAGATACCACAGGTAGCCTGCACCAGTAACGGTAAGGCTCTTGGCAAGCGAAGCATCCTTACTGGCACTGGCAACCTGATTGCCGCTGATGGTAACAACATCCAGCGCACCCGTCTTGAAGCCGGTCAGCGCGTTGTCGGACGAGCCGACGACCTGATACTTGATGCCTGGCAGCTGCACGCGGTTAGCATCCCAGTAATCAGGATTCTTCTTCAGCGTCAGGTTCGCCGTGCCGGGCGTGTAGCTTTCCAGCACGAAAGCGCCGTTGGAAAGGAAGGTTTCCGGGCTGGTGCCGTAAGTGCCATCCTCCAGGCTGGTGTAGAACGCTTCATTGATGGGATAGAAGGTGGGGAAGTACATCAGCGAGGGGAAGAAGGAAACAGGGACTTCCAACTCCACCACAAGCGTCTTATCGTCGGGGGCGGAAACACCCAGCGTTGCAGGATCAGCGCCGTCGTAGATAATCGCATCAGCACCCTTTACGCAGCCGACGGAGGTATCGAACATGTAGGCATATTCGCCGGCTTCCTTGCAGATACGGCGCCATGCGAACACGAAGTCCGCCGCGGTTACAGGCGTTCCGTTCGACCACTTGGCATCACGCAGGTGGAAGGTATACGTCTTGCCGTCTTCCGAAAGATCGTAGCTTTCTGCGAGGGCGGGAATGGCAGCACCGTCCGCATCCATCTGCATCAAGCCGTCGACGCAGTCGGCAATTACTTCAAACGACTCGCCGTCGGTTGCCAAATTCGTGTCCAGAGACATGATATTCGTACTGAGCATAACGCCCAAGTAGCGCTCCTCGGCGCTGGCAGCCATGCCGCAGTAGGACAGCACCATCACCAGGGACAAGCACAACGCAATCCACTTTTTCATCCGGGTTTCACCCTTTCTATATTTTGAAATGCAGGAACGATGCACGAAACTTGCATTTCATGGCCGAATCATATCATCGTTTCAAGAAAAAGTAAAGGGGCGATGAACGAAAAAACATGAAATGTGCAAAGCAGAGGACACAGAGGAAAAATAAGAACAAGGGAAAAACAATGAACTGTCCAGCATAGTGTGGACAGCAAAAAGAGGCCTCCTGCCGTAAAATAGAAACTGCGACAGGAGGCAATTCGTATGGCAAGAAAGTACGAGAAGGTTGAGCAACTAACGGCGATGGCGCGTGTAGTAGAACCATCTGGAATGACATAGTTCCAAAACCATCGCGTCGGACGGCTGTTGCTGCATTAAAGCAGGGTTCAGAAAACCGGCCTAACTCAGACCAATTTGCGTATCAGATAAGGGAGAGGGGCGGAGAGGGAGACTTGGAGAAAGCATCAGAAAATCTGCTACAAAAAGTGATATACCGATAAAAGTAGGAAGCGATTTTAAGAGTAGCAGAGTAACATTTATTTTCAGATGCATGTGATTTGTATGTGCAATGCGTGTGCGTGTGTACATGCGCGTGTGCTGAATGCAGGGGGGTGTATAAAAAGTGCTACTTTGATATTTTGATACACAAAAGGCAGCAACCTGTTGAAATAATCGAGTTTCTTATTGAAACAGGCAGCTGTGTCTTTCGAGAAAAGTGGTACATGGCAAGAGCAAAAGTGATACGCTCAAAAACAGATGCGGAATTGTCTGGGTGGAAACAGTAAAGATGCGCTGACTGGCAATGAAACTCAAAGTGGCACACATGGACGCAGGAGGCCGGAAATGGTGCGCTCAGCGCCAGTAAAGTCGAACTATACGGATATTGGGAAGCAAATTGTCCATAAAACACAAAAAAGAAGCGATTTTTCAATCGCTTCGATGTCTGGGTGAGAAGATTCGAACTTCCGCCCTCCTGAACCCCATGAAAAGCATTCGACGACCCGCAAACCCTTGCACCACAAGGCTTTGCGGCACTTTCACAAGGGGCAAATAACCCCGAAATAACCCCGTCATCATGAACGGAACAATTTTAGCCCCTGTGCTGTGTATGCGGTTCAATGTCAAGGCGACAATAAGCACAGGAGGTTTGCTTGATGAAAATGATGATGACGAACGAACTGCCTGCCGAAATCATGGAGAACGGCATTCACTACACCCTTGTGGGCGACTACTACTTTCCTACTTGTATGCTGGCGGACAGGTCGCCCAATGGCAAGTGGGCATCCCTGTATGAGCGCTATTTGCAGGAGAAGCATCCACACGAGTATGTCAGGCTGATTTGGGCGGATGAACTGGCGGCGCTGCTGGAATCCGTGCAGAAGGAGTGCGAAGAGCGGGTGGAGGTGCTTGTTCGGGAGATGGCGGAGGTGGAAGGCGTGGATGAGGAGATGAAGGAAAATGAGCAGATGGAGTGGGTGCGGAGGATGGAGATGATTTGCGGAAGGGCGGAGGAGATTGTGCGAGGGGAATTGATGGGATAATAGAAGAAGAAAGGAACGGCAGCAGGGACGTGGGAGTTCCTGCTGCCGTTTGGGGTGGATTATAATTGCTGTTGTGGAAAAACGTATATATTCGGCACTCACTCATTGGAGAAACGGACAGCCGATGCAGAAGAAATATTGAAAAAACGGATGAAATATGATACAATCATCATGGAAAACGGGGCAAGGAGGATTTCGGATGCTTGCAAGAAAGATTGAAAAGCAATTTCGGTGCTTCCATGAAGCGGACGACAGCTTTGACCAGATTTTCGAGACTTATTCGCCTTCGACCGTAAGGAAGGTGCTGTGATATGGCGGTGCAGAAGAAAAAGGAGCTTGCCCTGCGCAGTTCTGCTGCAGAATATCTGACCTTTGTCGCCGCCACCGGCGAGAGCGACGTCAGCTTCGAGATGCGCTATGAGGATGAAAACATATGGTTGACACAGAAGATGATGGCAACATTGTATGACGCAGGGCTTTCCACCATCAATGAGCATATCAAAAAGATATATGCGGACGGAGAATTGACCGAAGCGGCAACTATCCGGAAATTCCGAATAGTTCAAACAGAGGGTTCGCGGCAGGTCAGCCGCGAGGTGGCTCACTTTAATCTGCAAATGATCATTGCCGTCGGCTTCAAGGTCAATAATCAGCGGGCCGTGCAGTTCCGCAAATGGGCGGGTCAAATCGTGAAAGACCATACCATTCAGGGCTGGACAATGGACGTAGAGCGCCTGAAAAAGGGGCATATGTTTACGGACGAATACTTCGAGCGGCAGCTTGAACAGATTCGGGAAATACGGCTGAGTGAGCGAAAATTCTATCAGAAAGTCACAGACTTGTACGCAACGGCGTTTGATTACGATAAGGACGCCAAGACGACACGCCTGTTCTTTCAGACAGTGCAGAACAAGATGCACTTTGCCGTCCACAGGCATACGGCTGCGGAGCTCATCGTGGAGCGCGCGGATGCCAGCAAGGAGCATATGGGGCTGACTACATGGGAGAATGCGCCGAATGGCAAGATTTTGAAAACGGACGTGACGGTAGCCAAAAACTATTTGAGCGAACAGGAAATGCACTATCTGGAGCGCATCGTCTCTCTTTATCTGGATTATGCGGAATTGCAGGCGGAGCGCAAGATTCCCATGAGCATGGAGGACTGGGCGAAGCGTCTGGACGGCTTTTTGGACTTTAACGGAAACGAGCTGCTGACAGGGCCCGGCAAGATCAGTGCGGAGCAGGCTAAGCTCCATGCGGAGACGGAATATGAAAAGTATCGGATTATCCAGGATCGCCTGTACGAAAGCGATTTTGACCGTTTCCTTATGCTGGAACAGGAAGTGAATCACAAACCATGAAAATTTTTTACTGAAACTTGATTGTGCAAACATATTAAGGCAATCCCGCACAAAGAAAGAACAGCCAAAAGGTCGGAAAAGAGGTAGTGCGGTGCGGCCTCCTTGCATTTTCAGGGGATGATTCTTTTTCAATTAGGGCAATCCCGCACAAAGAAAGAACAGCCAAAAGGTCGGAAAAGAGGTATAATAAAGAGGTGAAGAAGCAATTGACGATGAACCTGATCAGCGACGAGCTGGGGCAGGCCTCAACGAAGAAGAAAGAGTTTCTGGGAATCATGGAGAAACTGATTCCGTGGTCGCAATGGGTTGGAATTGTGCAGCCGCACTATTACAAAGGAGAGCGCGGCAATAAGCCCTACGACTTGGAATTGATGCTCCGAATCTATGTGCTGCAGCACCTCTACAACCTCGCGGATGACGCGGCGCGCAATGAAATCATCGACAGCCGTGCGTTCTCGCAATTCTGCGGCGTGGACTCCAGCAATCAGGTGCCGGATGGCGACACCATCGGGCGTTTTCGGCATATCCTCGAACGAAACCAGCTTGGCGAGGCTTTTTTCACGAATGTGGTCGAAAGTTTGCA
>FR899878.1:0-25258 GCA_000437595.1 Faecalibacterium sp. CAG:74
AACGGTCTGAAGAATCATTCGATGTGCAGTTGTCAGGGTGCGGGGTCTTCGACCCTTCTCTTTCTGAAAGGCAAGAAAGAGAAAGTCGAAGCAATTAAATAGCTACAATTTCCGGTGGCAATGACGGAGAGGTTCCACCTGTTCCCATCCCGAACACAGAAGTTAAGCTCTCCAGTGCTGAAAGTACTTGGCTGGACACGGCCCGGGAGGATAAGTCGCTGCCGGATTCCTATTAGCCCTTGATTCGCAAGAGTCAAGGGCGTTTTTTTGTCGTTGGGGGAAAAGAGAAAATCCCCCGCGCGAACGATTGGGCGCAGGGGATGCGGCTGTCTTTTCCTATGATATTGGTCTTTTCCGCGGGTTCCAGAGGGCAATGGAAACAGACGAAGTCTGCGGTCGCCCTCTGGACGCCTTCGCCATTACCTGCTGCAATGTGGGAAAAGCGGCGTTTGGGGAACGGAATTTGCGGCGCAAGGTGGATAAACACGCGGGCATAGTGTGCAGTTGTCACCAACTGAATCGCGCGAAAGGGTCAAGGGAGGGGACTTCGTCCCGTTTCATTCTCCCTTGCAGGGTGCAGGGACAGCGTCCCTGCTGGGGGCAAGGGGCAAAGCCCCTTGGGTCTTCCAACGCCCTTGTCACCCGAACGGCGGCGGGGGGAATAGCGGCAAATCCGGACAAGTCGGCGCAGGGGTGCCGCACGCTTCCCATCGTGTCATGTAGGCTTCGACGAGCAGCTCAATCGTGCAATCAAACACAGGGGGACGGCAGTCATCCGCACACACAGGCGCGCCGCCGTCAATCAGCCGAACACACGGAAGCACCATCATCTGGTTGCGCCAGCATTCCGCCTGCACACAGCGAATCGGCAGCGCAACATCCGTTGTCAGCACACTTTCGCCGCGCAAAACCTGCCCGCACTCCGCCTGCACTTGGCAAACAACCGGAATATTCACCCGCAGAAGGCACGGCGCGGGTCGAGATGGTCGGCATCCGCGGCAGCCGCACGGGCGCGGTTCTTGGTACGGCGCAATCTCCCAATCCGCGTCACCGCACGCCGTAACGCCGACGAGCTGCAGTCGCCCGTTTGCATCCTCCGGCAAACCGCCGACGTACAGCGCCACACACGCGCGGCGCTGCCACTCCCGCCCGCTGGCGAGGATTCGCGGCAATAAAACGCCCTTCTGCGTCGGCGGATAAGACGGGCAAGCGGGGTTCGGCGGGCAAGGCGGTCTGGACGGGCAAGGCGCTTGCGGCGGCATGGGACGGCAGCAATTCGGACGCTGATTCATGGCGATTCCTCCCATCGTGTGAGCTGTTCACTCCCAGCATATGCGCGGCGGAAAAATCGGGCACAAAAAAACCCGGCACGAAGCCGGGAATTTTGCGATTAGTTCAAGGATTCGGTCTCGTTCTCGATGGTCACATCTTCCACCGAGCGAATCGCCCAGCGCGCAACAACCATCGTCTGGTCGCCCTTGCCGACGCTCAGGGTGATGGTGTCGTCCTTGATGCTCTCGATGGTGGCGTAGATGCCGCCGATGGTGCACACGCGGTCGCCCTTCTTCAGGGACGCGAGCATGTCCTGCTCCTTCTTGCGGCGCTTCTTCTCCGGGCGAATCATCATGAAGTACATCAGGACGAAAACCAGCAGCAGCGGCAGAAGGCTGAAGAGAATACCGACAATGCCGCCAGCGGCCGAATCCGTGGTGACGGCGGCAGGGTCGGCAGCACCGGTGGTGGTGGTGGTTTCCGCAACGGCGGTGGCGATGCCCAAAAGCTTGGTCAGAAATTCCATGCGAATTAGCTCCTTTCAGTAATCCGGAATACTCTATCTATTGTAGCATATTTTTTCGCGCTTCACAAGAGGGGAAAGCGGGCTTTTGCGCCATTCACAGAAATTTTGCATGACGGCATCAAGCATTTTTCCGCGAAGCTGCGCTTTCAGGCGCAAATTTGCATCTTTGGGGCACGGAATTGTAAAACTTGCGCATATTCGCTTGCAACAGGTGTTTTTTTTGATATAATGGTAATGGAATGCTGAAAAGCGCACAAACGAATGTCAAGGAGGCTGACGAATGAAGAAGCTGCTTGCGATTCTGCTGACGCTGGCGATGCTGGTGCCGATGTGTGGTTTTGCGGAGGAAAGTGCGCCCGGCGCGACAAGGACAGTCATTTTCCTGAAAGACTTCAATGCGAAGGTGCTGGGGGCGGACATCGACGAAGCGGAGGAAAAAGCCGTAAATGACTTTCTGGATGCCCTGCGGGTGATAGTCTATCAGCAGGGGACAACGTCAGCCGCCTATGAGGTGACGCTGAACGACCAGCCTATTGTCGATTATGCCGTGCAGTTCAGCGGCGCGGATGTCTATGTCAGCAGTGACCTGCTGGGCGAGACGCTGTATCTGAACCTCGACGAGGACATGCAGCATTTCGGGGAGCTGGTGTACCGCCAGCAGCTCAGCCAGCGCGGTCTTACGGCGGAAGTCATCAACGAGACGGTATCCTCTGGGTACTACGCGGAGCAGATTGCGCAGGTGGGACAGATGGGCGCAATGACGGCGAAGGTACTCAAAAATCCCCTCTTCACGGAAAACGTGCAGGCGGAAGAAGTGCTGAATAGCCTTGTGGCGATTGACTTTACGGAGATGCAGCGCCGCTTGGCGGAATATCAGCCGTCCATGACGATTGACCCTGTGACGGAGCAGCTCGAAGGCTGTGACCCGGTGATACAGGTGTGTACGTTCACGCTGACGAACGAACAGCTGGTCAATCGGCTGGCGATTCTGCTGGAAACGGCGATGCAAGTGCCTGTCGTCCAGAACTTCGCGGATTTGGCGGCGGATTATGACAATCTGATGCAGTTCATGTCGCAGACGACGACGGAAGAGTATGTGCCGCAGGAAATCGACTGGGCGGCGCAGGTGCGTCAGCAGACAATGCTGTACAGCGACGCGCAGGTGACGCTGTACACGGATGCGCAAGGGCAGCTTGTCAAGCTGATTGTGAACTATTCCGCGCTCCCGGACTGGGCGGAAAGAATGTCCGAGGTGGAGCCGACCGAGGGAATCCTGAAGCCCGTCACGTTCACGCTGAACCGGAACACGCTGGCGGACGGCTTGCAGTACGACTGGACGCTGGAAAAGGAAGAGAACAGCACGACGGGACGCCTCACCATCGGTGAAAAGAATGCCGAACTGGTGCTTATGCCGGATGACCAGACGCAGACGACGATTTCGCTGACGGTTGAGCCGAACCGCAGGGGCGGGAGGGTCGATGTAGAAGTGCGCACGACCTCCGAAGCGAACGGGACGGACAGCGGCATACAATTCGGCGTGTTTACGTCTGGTTCGAGCAGCAGTGTATATCGGGAGTCGAGAATTCGGCTCTTGTCTGGCGGTGAAGTCGGCTTGACCATCTACACGACGACCTTTTCGTGCAAACCGCGCCCCCTGCTGTCCGACGGCGACGTGCTGGACTTGGGCGAAATCAGCAGTGCGCGCTTCAACGCCTACATGCTGACCTTGGCGACGAGCATTTCGCAGATTCTGCCGCGCATCCTGATGAATCTGCCGAACAGCGTGCGGCAGCTCATGGACGGTACGACGACGCTGCCGAGCAGCACCATCATTTTGGATAACGCCGACTAACATCAACCGAAAGCATCACTGCCCCGCAGTGTTCGCTATAAAGAAAAAGGGAAACCAAACAACAAGGAGGAAAACCCCATGAAGAAATTGCTTGCGGTACTGCTCAGCATCATGATGCTGGCGATGCCCCTGACCTCGATGGCGGAAAACAGCGTGTGGGACAATGCCGCGCGTCAGGAAACCACCATCACTATCCACGACCTGAACGCTGACCTCGTGGCGGCGCTGGGCGGGGATGACACCGCGATGGCTGCCATCAACGACCTGCTGGCGGCGCTGTCCCTGACCGGCTATCAGCAGGGCGACGAAGCTGGCTTTGACCTCAACCTGAGCGGCAAGAGCGTGCTGGGTATGGCATCGCTGACGACTGCTGCGGAAGAAAACCAGCTGATGTATGTGTCCAGCGCGCTGCTGGGCGGCGTGATTGCTGTGAACAGCAAGGACGTGGAAGCCATCAAGGAAAAAGCCCTCCGCGCGACGATGAAGATGTCCGGTCAGAGCGACGAGGAGATCGACAAGGCGATTGAAGAATCGAAGGAACAGCTGAGCGGCAATGCGGAATACACTGCCCTGATGGAAGCATCGGCGAATCTGGGCAGCATGACGGAAGAGCAGCTCATGGAAGAACTGACGCAGGCGGACACCACGGCGTTCATGACCATGATGAACGAAATACTGTCCGGTGCAGAAATGGCAGAAGTGACCGAGCAGCCCGGCGACTGCGACGCGGCGAAGAACTACGTCAAAGTCACAGTTCCGCCGGAAAAGATTGCCGAGATGACGAAAGCCCTGCTGGAGATGATCCACAGCGTTCCGAGCATCGGCGCTTACATGGATGCGCTTTTTTCCGCTGCTGACACGAGCTGGGACGACCTGCTGAAAGAGCTTGATGAAGCAGATCTCTATGCGGATGACATCGTTTACGAATACTGGATGACTGAAGCAGGCGAGCTGGTTCGCATGACGGCTTCGGTGAAGATCAACAACGGCGGCGAAGAACCCTTGCCGATGTCCTTCACGATGACCCGCAACACGGCGGACGGCGTGGCGACGTGGCTTGTGACCATCAAGAGCGCGGAAGATACCGCGGCGACGCTGACCTTCGCAGGCGACTTGGAGAACTTCACGGCGAACCTGACCGCCTATGCTGGCGAAGACTCCGTTGAAATCAACGTCAGCGGCAAGGGCGTCGGCACGGACAGCAGCGTTGTTGATGTGGAAATCAAGGAAACGGTGGACGGTGTCGAGCAGGGCTTCGGCGTTGTGGTGACGACCGCTACGACGATGGACGGCGAACAGGGCGTCCGCAAGGTGGATGTGCTGGTGCGCTTCATGGGTCTGGACGTTGTGACCATCACGGCGGAAACCCGCACCTGCGACGCGAAGGACGCGCTGGACGTGAGCAAGGCGCAGGATTTGGGCGCGATGACGGACAGTGAGTTCCAGACGTGGTTCGTCAAGGTGATGAACAACCTGCAGAACCTGCCCATGACCCTGCTGATGAGTCTGCCGGAGAGCATGCTGACCCTGCTGATGGGCGGCAGCAACTGATACGATTTCCTGCATTGGCCTGTGCCATCTGCTTGCGCCTTTCCCATGCTGGCGTTTGCGTTAGCCAGAACGAATCATTTGCGGTGCATCTCGGCGCATTCTCATTTGGAAATAGTATCCGCATGGGAGGCTGACTGAAAAAGTCAGCCTTCTTTTTCATTGCCGGAACATACTGATTTTCGACCAGAAAAGCAATCCAATTGTAAAAATATGCGCGGAATGGTTGACAAGTCGGGCGGATTGCTTTACCATAGTACATGGATTATTCTGTGACTTTACTCCGCACGGCTTGCGGATGATTCAGATGGAGGAACAGGCAAGATGAGGATGCTTGGCAAGCGATTTCTGTCACTCCTGCTCGCGCTGGGAATGCTGCTGATGCTGCTCCCCGCGGCTGCGGCATCGGAGCTGACGATGCTGCAAGTGGATTTTCTGGGCATGTATGCCACAAGCGCGGGAACGTATGAATCCCGGAAATTCACGGGCGATTTTACCGTCATGCAGAACGGGGAGGCGGTCGGCACGATTCGCCTGACCGACTTCGGCAGCGACCCGATTTCCGTCCCCGGTACGGGCAATGTGCAGCTTGTCCCGGTGGCGGAAACGATGCCGGAGGATGCCGTTATGGCGGCGAGCTACACCGTGTCGATTGTCGATGGACGGCTGAACAAAGCGGTCATTGCTGTGCTGACGGACACGGGTCTGTTCACCGTGCACACGGAGAGCAGCTCCTCTTTTGACCTGATTAACGAGCGCGGCGAGACGATTCTCTCCTTCGACACCGACAGCCGGGGCGACTATGCCCTGCCGGCGGCGATTCATACGGGGCTGTATACCCTGCGAATGACGAAGGCTTCGCTGGCCATTGAAAGCTGGCGCGACAAGATTATCAACATTGAGCGCTACACGGGTGCGGATTCCGTGACGAAGGTGAACGCTTCCTATTACTATGTGCCGCCGACGATGGCGCCGACCGCCACGCCTGAACCCACCCCTACTCCTACTCCTACTCCGACCCCGACCCCGACACCGACACCGACGGCAACGCCTACGCCCACGCCGACGGCGACCCCGACATTAGCGCCGACGGAAGCGCCGACCGAGAATCCGACGGAGGAACCGACGGAGAAACCCACGGAAGCGCCGACACCAACCCCGACGGCGACCCCGACCCCGAGCCCGACGCCCACGCCGAGCCCGACGCCCACGCCTACGCCGTCCCCTACCCCTGAACCCGTGGACGGCACGCTGACGATGCTCATGCGCGGCGTGAACGCGGCAGTGGCGTACCAGATTGTCAGCGAGGACGGCAAAACGACCCGCACGGGTTACCTGACCGATGGCGAGACGGTGCAGGAAGCCGACCTCTTCCACGGAACATACGCCGTCACGGTGACGCTGCCGGAAGGTACGCTGCTGACGGGTGTGAACGGCTGGCCGAACCTGCAGAAGGGTCAGGCACAGTGGCTGGTGAACATTCAGGCGATGCAGACCAGCCGTTATGAACTGGATCTGACGCTCAGCGGCGGCATGACCGGCAGCATCGACGATCTGTCTGCCCCGGCGGAAGTGACGATTTCCGGCCAGCGGATGAGCGAACAGATGACGGTCAGCGGCGCGTTTGCGCTGAACGACCTGTATCCTGATACTTATCAGATTACGGCAGCCCTGCCGCGCGGCTTGTATGACACCGAGGGCTGGACGCTCAGCACGACCGATACGGGCGTGACGGCGAGCATTCTGGTGGAAATCGGCGCGGGCGAAACTGTTGTGCTGCCGGCGCTGGCGAACCATGCCACCGGCGACGCTTCCGGCGTGGTGCTGGGGCTGGACGGTCAGCCGATGAGCGGCGTGCAGGTGCAGCTGGTCAATCAGGCGGGCGAAGTCGCGGCGGAAGCGGTGACGGATGAAAACGGCGCTTGGCAGGCGGAGTTCCTCGAATACGGGACGTACGTCGTCCGCTATGACGCGGGCGTGACCCTTGCCAACGGTGCGCTCGTCATTAGCGACGAACCCGCGACTGTGACCGCGAAGGCGGCGAATCCGGCGGCACTGACCATCCACGCCTTCCGCGATAACGATAACAACGGTTCACGCGGGAAATACGAGGAAGGCGTGTCCGGCGCGACGATGAGCCTCATCACCGAAGTCAACGGCGTGGAGGTTGTTGTGGCATCCGGCGAAACGGACAAGAACGGCGAAGTGTCGCTGGCTGTGCCGGCGGGGACGTACGTCCTGCGCAGCGAGCTGCCCGCGGGCTTCGGCCATGGTGCGCACGGCAAAAATGTCAGCGCGAACATGTCCATCATGGATGAAACGACCGAACAAGTGCAAAGCAGCGTGCCGCTGACCCTCGAAGCCGGTTCTGTGACCGACGTGGGCGTCGGCGTGATGACGATGGCGGCGCTGCAGGGTCTTGTGTGGCTGGATGAAAACGACGACGGCGTGTATCAGGACGGTGAACCCGGTCAGGCGGGCATCAAAATCCGCGCCGTCGGCGTGAAAAACGGCTTGGTGTACGAAACCGAGAGCGGCGAGGACGGCAAATTCTACATCGGTCAAATGCGCTACGGCACATACAATGTCGAATACAGCCTGCCGGACGGCTTGGTGTTTGCGCGCTACAGTCAGACGGGCGGTAATCGCCGCTCCATCATCACCAGCGAATTCAAGCGCTCCGAAACGGATCAGGTGATTCTTGAACGCGGTGACTTGGAGGAAGTCCTCCTTGGCGTGATGAAGGGTTCTGACATCAACGGCATCTGCTTCCTGGATGAAAACAACAACGGCGTGTACGACGAGAGCGAAAAGACGCTGGAAGGCGTGAAGGTCGTCCTGTACCGTCAGGCCATCGGCAAGGAGCTGCTGAACACCGTCTCCGACGAGAACGGACGCTTCACCTTCGCCAACATCCGCGGCAGCACGTTCCGCGTCAAAGCGACGATTCCGCAGGGCTATGTGTACACCATTGAGGGCGAGGGCGAGTACGGCAACATGTTCGCTCCCGGCACTGACCGCCGCGAGCACACGATTTCCGACGTGGTGCTGGAGAATGACAGCGAGATGACGATGGCCATCGGCGCGATTACCTACGGCAGCATCTCCGGCACGGTGTATCTGGATGACGACTTCTCCGGCAGCCGGATGGACGCGGAAAAGATGGTCAACAACTTCACCGTCACCCTGACGGATGAAAACGGCAATACCCGCACGGCGAAAACGAACCGCAGCGGCGTGTATACCTTCGATGACCTTGCGCCGGGGCAGTACACCGTGAGCGCGACCGCAAACCGCGGCTTGGCGTTCACGCGCACGGGCGACGGCAATATCCTCCGCAACCTCTCCGGCGGCGCGGGCGAAAGCGAACCGGTGGCGCTGACAATGGGTGCGGATTTGACGGGTCTTGATATCGGTATGATTACCCCCGGCCATGTGTCCGGCGTGGTGTTTGCCGACAAGAACGACAATGGCCTGCGCGACGCGGATGAAGGCGGCTTGCTCGGCGCGGTGGTTCACCTGATGGACGAAACCGGTGACGTGGCGACCCGCACCATCGGCGCGGATGGCAGCTTCCTGTTTGACGCGGTGCTGCCCGGAACGTACCGCCTGCGCTACGAGCTGCCGGGCGACGGCGTGTTTGCTCCCCTGACGGACGGCGGCAACACCATCGCGCCGGATTCCGACGGCACGACGGATTCCTTTACCATCGGCGTGGGCGAAGAAGTCACCGCGCCCCTGTGCGGCGCACTGGCTTTGGGCGACATTGAAGGCGTGGTGTTTGCCGATCACAACGGCAGCGGCGCGCAGGATGCAAACGAAGCGGCGCTTGCCGGCGTGACGCTGATTCTGACCCCCTCCCGCGAGGATTTGACGGAGCAGACCGTCCTCACCGATGCGACGGGCGCGTACAGCTTCACCGGGCTGCGGCCGGACACCTACACGCTGACCCTGCGCTTCCCGGAGGGCATGGTGCTCTCCAAACTGGACGGCAATGTGACCCTGCCGCTGATGCACGGGCTGAACGAGCAGCAGGTGAGCATCGAAATCGGGCTGGGCGAGGAATGGCTGAATCAGGCACTTGGCGGCGTGATTCCGTCGAAGATGTCCGGTCAGGTTTGGGTGGATGAGAATGACAACGGCCGCATGGACGCGGGCGAAATCACCCCGGAAAACGAGACGCTGACCCTGCTGGATGAAACCGGCGCGGTGTTTGCGCAGGTGCAGACCGATGCGGATGGGCGGTTCGCCATCGACGGCATTGCTCCCGGCGTGTACAGCCTTGTCTACGACCTCAAGGAAGGTACGCAGGCGGCGCGTCTTGGCGACAGCACCTTCACCACCGAGGGCAGTCAGCTCGTCATGACCGAGATTGAAATTAGCGAAAACAACAACTATACTGCGCCGATGCTGGGCTTGAAGATTGACACAAGCATCGGCGGCATGGTCTGGTGCGACAACGCGGGCGAGATTGCGCCCCTGTCCGGCGCGGAGGTTGTCCTGCTGGACGAAAAGGGCAGCGAACTGCAAAACGCGACGACGGGCGAGGACGGCATCTACCGCTTTGACGGCTTGATGCCGGGCAACTACCGTCTGCGTGTGACGCTCCCGAACGGCTACGTCGTCGTAGAAAAGGACGACACGCGCCTCAAGGACGGGCAGAACATCAGCGTGATGACGACCTACACCGCCCGCGAGGGAGAGAGCGACCTGATTGCCCTGCGCATGAGCCAACATCAGCTGGAGCAGAACATCGGCGCGGTGCAGCCGGGCACGCTGGGCGACTTCTGCTGGCTTGACCTGAACGGCAACGGCCTGCAGGACGCGGGCGAACTCGGTCTGGGCGACATGCGCATCGAGCTGTGGCGCAACGATCAGCTCGTCGCGGAAACGACAACCGACGCATACGGTTACTACACTTTCGAGAACCTGTATCCCGGCGTGTACACGCTCAAGCCCATCTACCCGGCGGAAGTTGTGCCGACGCGTATGCGCACGGATATTCCGCTGATTGCGTCGATTCTGGGCGAAAACGGCGAATCGAACCCGGTTCAGGTGACCTCCGCCAGTACGACCTACACGGCGGATTTGGGCTTCGTGCTGGTTGATGACGACATGCTGCCGGCAAACTACGGCATCGGCGAAAAGCAGGACTGGACGAAGAAGTAAGGGACAATGCGGAATTGCGCAGCCGCGGATGGCGGGGTGCTGCGGGGGCGAAAGGCTCTCGCGGTGCCCCGTTTTTTGTGAAGGAGGAGGGAAGCAAAGTCCGCTTTTACGGAAAGAATCAACTGTTTGTTTTTGTGAGAATTGAAAAGTAAATAAAAGTTACTTCACTCGCATTTCGTGAATGAAAATGGCGGCTGCTTCATTCTGAAATCCCAAATCCGCGCGAATCAACCGTTTTCCTGCGCGAAAGCGTATTGCAAAAGCGGCTTGCATTTGGTATCATAAATGTTACCAGATGTGGCTGTTCAATATGGAAAGAAATCAGCCAAATCATGCTGGAAATGAAAGGATGGAAACAAATATGAAGAAACTCCTTGCTCTCCTGATGGCGCTCATGATGTGCTGCACCGCCTTTGCGTTCGCGGAGGAAGAAGCGGAAGTGCCGGCAGTTGAAATGAATGTCAGCTTCGAGGCGCAGACGGTTGCGCTGGGTGAAACGGGTCTGACGATGCAGATTCCGGCGGACTGGGCGGTTCAGGAAGTCCCCGCAGGCACGGAAAACGCCGAGAACATCCTGCTCTTCGCCGTCAACGCCGACCAGACGGTCAGCATTACGGTGCAGAAGTCCGCGATGACTTTCGAAACGCTGCTGCAAGGCATTCAGGATGCGGGCGCGACGGAAGAAATGCTCGCTGAGCTGTATGTCAACGAAAACTATTGCCTGATGTACACCCCCGGCGACACCGTGCTGGCGCTGTATGCTTTCCTTGACGACGAGACGGTTCTCGCCGTGACGTTCCAGGTTGCCAGCAAGGAAGTGGGCGACGCGCTGGAAAACATGCCGCTGGAAATCTTCGGCAGCTTGGCGGCAGCGGAATAATTCACTTCGTTACCACGATGCAGGACGAATGAGCGTCCTGCATTTTTTTTGTGCGCAAAAATGCACAAGGAGCTGCAGAAAACTTGACAAATGCAACAACATAGCCGAAAATATTCAAAATACACGAGAAAAACATGAAAAAAACACAGTTTGTGCAGCAAAACACTTGATTTTCTCCATACAGTGTTGCATAATAAAGCATCGTCGCGGTGAAACTGGTTGGTTTTGCGCGTCGATGAACAAGAAACGCAGGCAGACGCGGCAGCGCCCCTGCCGGGAAGGTGAAGCGGATGAATTCCAAGATGCTGTTTTATATCCTCAAGCGCGTGCTGCTGGCGCTGCTGACCATCTGGATTGTCATCACGGTGACGTTCTTCGTGATGCACTCGATTCCGGGTGGACCGTTCGCAAGTGAAAAGGCAATTTCCGCGGAAGCGCAGGCGGCGCTGGAGGCCAAGTACGGGCTGGACAAGCCGCTGGGCGAACAGTATGTGACGTATCTGCGCGACGTGGTGACGAAGCTGGACTTCGGGCCGAGCCTGAAACAGCGCGGTCGTCAGGTCATCGACATTATTCTGGATGGCATGAAGACCTCCGCAAAGCTTGGTCTGATTGCGGCGTTCAGCGCGGCAATCGTCGGCATCGTCCTCGGCGCGCTGGCGGCGCTGCGGCGCAACACCGTGCTGGATAAGATTATCATGGTGATTACGACCGCGTTCGTGTCCATGCCGTCGTTCATTATGGGGTCATTCCTGCTGATAGTGTTCTCAGTCAAGTTAGGCTGGGTACCCGCGAACGGCGCGACGGCCGAAGGCCTGATCCTCCCGATTATCACCCTTGCGCTCTACCCGATGAGCTACATCACGCGCCTGACGCGCTCCTCCATGCTCGACGTGCTGGGGCAGGATTATATCCGCACCGCGCGCGCCAAGGGCGTTTCGGGCAAGAAAATTATCTTCGGTCACGCGCTGAAGAACTCGCTGATTCCGGTTATCACCTATTTCGGCCCGATGCTGGCGTTCATTGTCACCGGCTCGATGGTCGTCGAGCAGATTTTCGCCGTGCCGGGCATCGGCCGCCAGTTCGTATCCAGCATCACCAACCGCGACTACACCATGATTATGGGGACGACCATTTTCCTCGCCTCTTTAATCGTGATTATGAATCTGATCAGCGACCTGCTCTACAAGGTGGTTGATCCGCGCATTGATTACGAATAAGGAGGCCTCTGCATCATGATGATGAACAAGAAAAAGCCCTTTAGCCTGCATCTGGATGTGGATTCCTTCATGCCCGCGACGGCGGAGGAAAAGGAAGTCATCTCCCGGATGCGGCCGTCCTCGACCTTTTTCCGCGACGGCGTGAAGCGCCTGCTGAAGAACAAGGTCGCGACCATCAGCCTGATTCTGATTGTGCTGATTACGCTGTCCTCCATCATCATCCCAATGTTCTGGCCGTATTCGTATGACCAGATGCTGGGGCAGACGAAGGGCCGCCCGATGGACAACAGCTACAACAACCTCGCGCCGTTCCAGTACGGCAAGACGGAACTGAAGAAAATCGACAAAGGGGAATCTGTTTTCCCGCACATCTTCGGCACGGACGCGCACGGACGCGACTACTTCATCCGCGTCGTCTACGGGACGCGCATTTCCCTCGCCGTCGGCTTCTTCGCCAGCATCATCGTGCTGGTGATTGGCATGATGATTGGCGCAGTCGCAGGATACTTCGGCGGCAGGGTGGACTTGTTCATCATGCGAATCGTCGATATTATCTACTCATTGCCGGACATGCTGGTCATCATCCTGCTGGCGGTCGTGCTGGGGCAGGTGCTGCATGTGGAAGGCACCATCTTAGAGAAAATCGGCTCGAACATCATCAGCATGTTCATCGTCTTTGGCCTGCTCTATTGGGTGGGCATGGCGCGCCTGATTCGCGGTCAGATTCTGTCCCTGCGCGAGCAGGAGTACGTGCTGTCTGCGCAAGCGACGGGCGCGAAGGCGCGCTGGATTATCCGCAAGCACCTGCTGCCGAACTGCATCAGCGTCGTGATTATTTCGACCGCGCTGCAAATTCCGAACGCGATTTTCACCGAAAGCTTCCTGTCCTTCCTGGGGTTGGGCGTCAACGCGCCGATGCCTTCGCTGGGTTCGCTGGCTTCTGACGCGCTCAACGGCATCTATTCCTACACCTATCGCCTGATTATCCCCGCCGTGGTCATCTGCCTCATCGTGCTGAGCCTGAACCTGTTCGGCGACGGTCTGCGCGACGCCTTTGACCCGAAGCTGAATGCGTGATGAAAGGAGCTGGACAAAATGGCATTGCTGGAAGTCAATGACCTGCATACATCCTTCTTCACCGACGCGGGCGAAGTCAAGGCGGTGGACGGTGTTTCGTTCCGCCTTGACCACGGCAAGGTGCTGGGCATTGTGGGCGAAAGCGGTTCGGGCAAGAGCGTCACGGCGTATTCCGTCATGCAGATTCTCGCGCCGACGGGCAAAATCGTCAGCGGCAGCGTGAAATTCGACGGGCAGGAGCTGGTCGGCGCGGACGAGAAGATGCTGCGCACCGTGCGCGGCAACCGCATCTCGATTATCTTCCAAGACCCGATGACGTCTCTGAACCCGACTTACACCATCGGCCGGCAGCTGATGGAAGCGATTTTGCTGCACACCGACCGCAACCGCCATCAGGCGCGCGAACGCGCGGTGGAGATGCTGAAGCTGGTCAACGTCAACGAGCCGGAAAAGCGCATGAAGCAGTACCCGTTCGAGTTGTCGGGCGGTATGCGGCAGCGCGTAATGATTGCTATGGCGCTGGCGTGCGAGCCGGACATCCTGATTGCCGACGAGCCGACGACCGCGCTGGACGTGACAATTCAGGCGCAGATTCTTGATTTGATGCGCGATTTGCAGAAGAAGATGGGCATGGCGATTATCATGATTACGCACGACTTGGGCGTTGTCGCCCAGATGTGCGACGAGGTCATCGTCATGTATGCTGGTTCTATCTGCGAGCAGGGGACGGCGGATGAAATCTTCTACAACCCGCGCCACGAGTACACAAAGGGCTTGATGCGCTCCATCCCGACGGCGGAGAACAACGGACAGCGCCTGGAGCCGATTACCGGTACGCCGATTGACCTGCTGAACATGCCCAAAGGCTGCCCGTTCGCGCCCCGCTGCGAGGCGGCGATGAAGATTTGCCTGAAAGAGAAGCCGGTTCGGATGCTCATCAATGACGACCATATGGCAACCTGCTGGATGAACGTCAAGAAGGGCGTGGAGGACGGCAGCATCACGGAGGAAGGAGGAGTGCCCTGTGTCTGAAGCGCAGATGCACCAGCCATTGCTGGAAGTCAAGGGACTGAAAGAATACTTTGACATCAACATGGGCTTCTTCCGCACCAAGCCGCTGAAAGCGGTCGATGATGTGTCCTTCACCATCAACAAGGGCGAAACGCTCGGTCTGGTGGGCGAATCCGGCTGCGGCAAGACGACTGTTGGGCGCACCATCCTACAATTGTACAAGCCGACGGCGGGCGAAATCATTTACGATGGCAAGCCCGTTAAGACGAAAGCGGACTTGCAGAAGTTCCGCACGAAGGCGACGATGGTGTTCCAAGATCCGTACTCCTCGCTGAACCCGCGCATGACCGTGTCGGACATCGTGGGCGAACCGCTGGATGTGCACCACCTGTATTCCTCCAAGAAGGAGCGGGAGGAGCGCATTTTGCAGCTGCTGGGCTATGTCGGGCTGAACAGTGAACACGCCTCGCGTTACGCGCACGAGTTTTCCGGCGGTCAGCGGCAGCGCATCGGCATTGCGCGCGCGCTGGCGGTCAATCCGGAATTCATCGTCTGCGACGAGCCGGTGTCGGCGCTGGACGTGTCGATTCAGGCGCAAGTCATCAACATGTTTGATGATTTGCAGGATCGGCTGGGGCTGACATACCTGTTCATTGCGCATGACCTGCTGGTTGTGCGGCATATTTCGGACAGAATCGCCGTGATGTATCTGGGCAAGATGGTGGAGCTGGCGTCGGCGGAGGAAATCTACAATCACCCGCTGCACCCGTACTCCAAGTCGCTTTTGTCCGCCGTTCCGCTGCCTGACCCGAAGGCTGCGCGCGCGAACAAGCGCATTGTCCTCTCCGGCGACATTCCAAGCCCCCTGAACGCGCCGTCGGGCTGTCCGTTCCGCACGCGCTGCCCCCACGCCACCGAAGCCTGCGCGCAGTCGATGCCGCCCTTCAACGAAGTCGAGAAGGGTCACTTCGTCGCCTGCCACCGGGTGAAGGAGTTAGGGTGAGGGGAAGCGCCAGAGGCTCTGCCTCTGGACTCCGGCAGGGGCGCTGCCCCTGCACCCTGCAAGGGACTTCGTCCCTTGACCCTTTCGCGCGATTGAGTTGGTGACACTGGCATAGTGTGCCCGCGTGTTTATCCGCGCAAAAAAATTGCTTCAAGGATGCGTCAACACGCATTTTTGATACAGACAGTCTACGCAAAGTAAGGCTGTCACAGAATATTAAGGGAGGTTTTTTCATGAAGAAGCTGACTGCTCTCCTGCTCGCCATCGCAATGATGGTGACCTGCACCCTGTGCGCTGTCGCCGAAGACGGCAAGACGTACATGGCTGTCTGCATCGCGTCCGAGCCTGATACGCTTGACCCGGCGCTGAACTCCGCTGTGGACGGCGCGACGATGGTCGCTCACCTGTTCGCAGGCCTGTCCACTTGGGCGCAGACCGACGACGGCAAGCTGGAAATCCTGCCGGACTGCGCGGTGGAACTGCCGGATCCGGTGGTCAATGACGACGGCACGGTGACGTACACCTACACGCTCGTTGACGGCCTGAAGTGGTCTGACGGCAAGGATCTGACCGCGAAGGACTTCGAGTTCGCGTGGAAGCGCGCTGCTTCCTCCGAGCTGGGCGCGGACTATGGCTACATGTTTGAAGTCATCAAGGGCTACACTGCGGACGGCTCCGACCCCAAGGCGGAAAACCTCGCTGTGACCGCTGTGGACAACAAGACCCTGACCGTTACCCTGAACAACCCCGTTGCCTACTGGAACGAGCTGCTCGCCTTCCCGGCGTACATGCCCGTCCGTGAGGACGTCGTCGCCAACGAAGCGTGGGCGACCGATCCTTCCACCTACATCGGCAATGGCCCGTACACCATGACCGCGTGGGAACACAACAGCAAGATCACCCTGACCAAGAACCCCTACTATCATGCGGTGGACAAGGTCACGATGGACGAGCTGGACTTCTACCTCTCCGACGACGCGAACAACATGCTGGCGAACTTCCAGAAGGGCGACTGGCAGCTGATCGACGACGTTCCCACCTCTGAAATCGCTTCCCTGAAGGAACAGTATCCGACGGAATTCGTTATTGCCGGCCAGATTGGTACCTACTATGTCTGCTGGAACATCAACGAAGAAATCCTGCCCGCTGACGTGCTCGCGAACATGACCCCCGAAGAAGCGGAAGCGGCGCGCGCAGAAGTCCGTCGGGCGATTGGCCTGCTGTTCGACCGCAACTACATCGTTGAAGAAATCGGTCAGGCGGGTCAGGTGCCTGCGTCCAGCTTCGTTCCGATGGGCATGACCGATGCGGACGGCTCTGAGTTCTACAAGAACGCGGGCCATGTGGAAGGTATCACCGGCTACTACGACGTGACCGACGACGAAGACGTCTACATGGCGAACTTCGACAAGGCGGTTGAGACCCTGAAGAAGTACTACACCTACGACGAGGCGAACGCCGTCTTCACCAACTTCCCGTCCCTGACCTACCTCTACAACACCTCCGAAGCCCACAAGGCGATTGGCGAATACCTCCAGAGCGCGGTTTCTGCGGTCGGCATCACCATGAACCTGACCAACCAGGAATGGAACACCTTCCTGAACACCCGTAAGTCCGGCGACTACTCCATTGCCCGCAATGGCTGGATTGCCGACTACAACGACCCGATCTGCTTCCTCGACATGTGGGTGACCGGCTCCGGCAACAACGACGTGCAGTTCGGCAAGGGCGCGAATGCGGATCTGAAGATCTACAACCTCGACCTGACCCCCTACGGCTACGACGTGAAGGTGGAGAACGGCACTTGGGCGGAAACCTATGACGTGCTGATTTCTGCTATCAAGAGCTGCACCGACAGCGCGAACCGTTATGCCATGATGCACATCGCGGAAGATATGCTGATGGATACCGGCTGCATCGTGCCGCTGTACTACTACACCGACATCTACATGATCGACGACTCCGTGCAGGGCTTCTTCTCCAACCCGCTGGGCTACAAGTACTTCATGCACTGCACCATCGCCAAGTAATTCCATCTCGGTTTGGACAAATCCACGGGCGAATCGGCTTCAAAACCGGTTCGCCTTTTTTCGTATGTTGGAAAGATGCACTTTGCCATCCTTGGCAATTGATATTTCCTGCCTTGGAAAGGTGCATCCGGCGGGAAACATGCGCGAATTGACGTGAAACATGCGTGAATGCAGGAATTTTCAGCAGGAAAAGGGCAGGGAAACGTCCAATTAATCCATTGAATGGCGGTGGCGAACAGCGCTTGCCGATGGTATACTGAAACCAGAAGGGGCGTTTTCAATGGGAAAAAGCCCGCGGAAGCTATCATCAAGGAGGAAGCAGCATGAAGCGAATCGCACGATGGAGCACCATTTTCCTGCTCTTATGCAGCATCATTTGGGCGGGTACAGCATCGGCGGCCATGATTGTGAACAACAACATGAGCGCGCTGAACACGCTGAACACCATCAACAACAACCAGACACCACAGGGCAAGGACTCGGCGCTGGAGCGGCTGGCGAAAGAAATCGGCGCTGGCATATGGGACAATACGGACTTGGATGACCCGGCGTTTCAGGAGAACATCAAGCAGTTTGGCATCACCGTGTTGAATAAGGACACGCAGCCGCCGGAGTCCTTCATCGGCGACGCGATTTTTGACCATCTGGGCGACACGGAGTTCAATGCGCCGGAAATGAACGGCAATCTGCTGGTTCTCGGCGGACTGAACGCCAATCTGCCGTCCGGCAAAATCGACCGCCTGTATGTGCTGTCGGACGAGGACGTGCGGTTGAACATCGGCGCGGCGGCAGATGTTCAGGAGCTGATTCTGGGCGCATCGGGGAATGTGTCGCTGAACGGCGAGGGCAATGTCCGCTCCACCATCGTGGTGGACAAGCCGATGAATCTCGATATCGGGATTGCGACGAACCTCGTGAACCTGACGGATGACCCGCTGCCGACGGGCGATATTGTGCTGAATCCGGGCAAGAACGCGCTTGTGCCGGGGCAGCAGCTGCATATGGGCAGCGAGCTGAAGGTGGAGAAGAAAATCAGCCTGACCGTGCGCTTCTGCCTTGTTGACCAGAGCGCCAAGGACATGCAGCTGGAAACGGCGGATTGGGACGGCGCGCTGCTGACCGAAACGACGGTGCAGTACACGGGCGACAGCTGCCCGATGGGCGCGGTCAACATGATGGACAGCATCGAGGCGGCGTTTGCGGAGAAGTATCCGGATTTGCAGGAGCAGTATGTGCTGCTGCCGGAAATGCGCAGCGCAGACCCGTGGAGCAAGGTCTACCGCCTGAATGGCGGCGAATCCTGCTTTGCCGTGGCGGAAAATTATGTCTATCTCTCCCGCGAGGGCGATGTTGCGTTCCCGCTGACGGATGACAGCACGCTGGTAGCGGAATTCCCGGTGTACGTCTACCGCTATGGCGAGCAGGACGGGCGCATCACCTACCGCGTTCGCATCAGCGGCGCACGCCCGGATTACTTCACGCCGAGCCTGACCCTGCGCAGCGGCGCCGTGGCGAGCTTCACTTTCGATAAGGAGCGCGGCGAGTGGGTGACGCAGTTCAAGCGCAGCGACTTCGGCGCGGACGAGCGTGCCCTCATTCACCTGACGGGACTGCGCGGCGAGGAGACGGACACATTCCTGCCCGTAACAGGCCGCGAAGAAAGGCGCATCGTTACGCTGACGTGGACGGCGGACGCGCAGCGCGTGACCATCGACGCGCAGAACGTCCTCTGGGGCAGCGACATGCCGGCGGAGGGCAACGACCTGCTGTGCCGCGCGGGTGAGCAGGTGACGGTGCAAATCGCGCCCGCAGCGGGCTATCGCGGCATCCACGTTTTCCTGAGCGACCCCGCTATTTCCCTGAGTATCAGCGAGGGGAACGACGCGGTTTCCTTCCTCATGCCCTACGCGCCGCTGACCTTGACGCTGACGGCGGACAAGCTTTATACCGTCACGATGGACACGGCAGGTGGCGATCCGATCCGTCCCATCCAGTACACGGTGGAATCGGAAGCGTTCCAGCTGCCGACCCCGGTTCGCACGGGCTACATCTTCCTCGGCTGGACGGGCGAGGGCATCACCGAACCGCAGGAAACCATTGAAATCCCGCAGGGAAGCACGGGCGACCGCACCTACACCGCGAATTGGCAGGTGATTGAATACACCATTACGCTGCTGCACATGGACGGCGCGGGCACGTCGGAAGCGCTTGTCTACACGGTGGAGCAAGCTGTAACGCTGCCGACCCCGACCCGCGAGGGCTATGCCTTCCTTGGCTGGACAGTCAACAGCGACATGGCGCCGCAGCTAACGGTTGTTCTGCCGCAAGGTTCGATAGGCAACAAGACCTATACCGCGAACTGGGAACTGACAGGATACACCGTCACCATGAATTTGAACGGCGGAAGCGGCGAAACAACACTGCTTTACACCGTGGAAGATGAAGAGTTTGCCCTGCCGACCCCGACCCGCAACGGCTACGAGTTTGTCGGCTGGACGGGCGAGGGCATCATAATGCCGCAGTTGAATGTGACCATCCCGACGGGTTCGACGGGAGACAAGGCGTATACCGCAAACTGGCAGGTGATTGAATACACCATCACACTGGACACGAACGGCGGTCCAAACGTGTCTCCGATAAAATACACCGTGGAGGATTCCTTCACCCTGCCTTACCCTCTCCGTCCGGGCTACGAATTTGCCGGCTGGACCCTCGATGGCAGCGGTATGCTCCCTGCCACGGACCTCCATTACAAGGCGGAGTGGCGTTTGGCGGAGTACACCATCAACATGGATTTGAACGGCGGCAGCGGTAAAGAAAAGGTGGTTTACACCATAACGGATGAGGATTTCGAGCTGCCGACCCCGACCCGCAACGGCTACGAGTTTGTCGGCTGGACGGGCGAGCGCATCACGACGCCGCAGACAAGCGTCAAAATTCCGAAGGGTTCGACAGGCAACAAGGCGTATACCGCAAACTGGCAGGTGATCAAATACACCATCATTACGCTGCTGGAAGGGGGCAATGCGGGCTCATCGGGAGCGTATGTCTACACGGTGGAGGAAACCTTCACGCTGCCGACCCCGACCCGCACGGGCTACACGTTCTGGGGCTGGACGGGCGAGGGCATCACGAAGCCGCAGCCGAGCGTGACCATCCCGAGGGGTTCGACGGGCGACAAGACGTATATCGAGAACTGGGTAGAGACAGGATACACCATCACCCTGGATTTGAACGGCGGCAGCGGTAAAGAAAAGGTGATTTACACCATGACGGATGAGGATTTCGAGCTGCCAACCCCGACCCGCAACGGCTACGAGTTTGTCGGCTGGACGGGCGAGCGCATCACGACGCCGCAGACAAGCGTCAAAATTCCGAAGGGTTCGACGGGAAACAAGGCGTATACCGCAAACTGGAAGGTGATCAGATACACCATCACACTGGTCACGAACGGCGGCGCAGTCATAGCTTCGATACGCTACACCGTGGAGGATTCCGTCACCCTGCCCATCCCTCCCGAGCGTCCGGGCTACGAATTTGCCGGCTGGGTCCTCGATGGCAGCGGTCAGTTCCCTTCAACGCCGATGATTATCCCCGAAGGCTCAACCGGCGACCGCATTTACGAGGCGGAGTGGCGTGTGGCGACGTACACCATTACCTACGTGAGCCACGGCAAAGCATATAATTGGGTTCAATACACCATCAAGAACCAAGTTTATTTCGGGGCACCGGAAGAAGACCCGTCCTACTACCTCCCGGGCTATACCTTTGTAGGCTGGAAAATCGACGGCGTAGAAGGAACGCCGCGCTCCTACATGCTGCCCAAGGGCTCGTATGGCAATCGAACGGCGACCATGCTTTGGGAGCCAATTCCGTAAGCGTAAACAAGAAGAACAAGGAGGGGATGCGCATTGGACTACCTCAGCGTAAAGGAAATAGCGGAGCTGTGGGGCGTTTCCATCCGCATGGTGAATTACTACCTGAATACCGGGCGGATTCAGGGGGCAATCCGGAAATCGGGCGGGTGGCTGATTCCGGCGAATACGCCGCATCCGGCGGATTTGCGCAAGAGCGGGCAGCGCGGGCAGGAAAAAATCCCCCCGCGGATGGCAAAGTGCTATATGCCGCTGATTTCCCGTCCGTGCGACAACGGCTTCCAAAATCTCCTGCTGACCATGAACGACGAGGAGGAACGCGACATCACCCGCGCCATGCACCACTATTTCCGCGATGAGCACGAGGAAGCCCGCGAAATCAGCGAGAAATACCTGACGAGCAAGTGCCCCGAAATCCGCCTGTCCGCGCTGATTACCAACACGATGGCGATGCTGCAGACGGGGGATGCCGCCAAGTGCCGCCGGAATCTCGAAATGATTCAGCGGGACGGGCAGCGCGCAAACGATGATTCGTGGCGGCTGTACAGCAGCATTACCGACGCGCTCATCAGCGTGTTCTTCCACTCCGAGAAGCTCGACTTGACCCCTATCCGCCCCGCTATCGGTATTCTTCCGCCCGGAATGCAGTATTTTGCCATGTACGCCATCGCCCACGCGCTCTACATCCGCCGCGAATACGAACACGCGATGGGCATTGCCGAATCCGCCCTGCTGATGGCGGGCACGCGCTACCCCATTGACAGCATCTACCTCAACATCGTCCTGTGCATGATTTGCATGAGCCTGAAGCAGGATGAACGCGCGGAGCAGAAGTTCGATGCCGCGTGGAGCATCGCCAGCCGCGAGGGGTACATCCACCCGTTTGTGGAGCATCACGGCATTTTGCAGGGGCAGGTGGAGCGCGCGCTGCGCAAGCAGGAGCCGGAAACGTACAACAAGATTGTGCAGTCGGTATATCGCTTCAGCCGCGGGTGGATGAAGATTCACAACCCCGTGTCGACGCTGCAAGTGACCGACGCGCTCACACCCTACGAGTTTTCGATTGCCATGCTTGCCGCGAAAGGCCGCAGCAACAAGGAAATCGCCGCGCTGATGGGCATTTCCGTCAACACGGTGAAGTCGTACATGGAGAGCATCTTTGAGAAGCTGCAAATCTCCAGCCGGAACGAAATCGACGCGTATGTGAATCGGTAATATCAACAAAAGCACGCACTCCGAATGTTGACATGCAAGTATTGCGGCTTAGACAACCCGAAGGGAGCGCGCTACTGCCAACACTGCGGTGGATACAGGTGAATAAAAATCAGCCGCGACGAGCATATTCACTCGTCGCGGCTGTGTTTATCTATGCGCTTCCTTATATTGATACATCTGCGCGTCCGCCTGCGCCAAGGAATCCGCCAACTCATCCGTCGACGGATGAAAATGCGAACAGCCCACCGATACCGTCGGCAGAACCGGATTCTCCGCCCGCGCCGCATCCATCAGGTGCTGGAAAATCTCCGTCATGGTGTTGTATTGTGCGTTCCGCCGCGTCAGGATCACGCAGAACTCGTCGCCGCCGATGCGGAAGCACGTCCCGTAATTCCCGTACGCGCGGCGGATGCAGTTGGCAATCGTCCGCAGGCAGGCGTCGCCCATCAAGTGCCCATGGCAGTCGTTGACGTCCTTGAAGCGGTCAACGTCGAACATCAGGATGGTAGCAGGCACGCGCAGGCGCGCCAGATAATGCTCGTAGCCCAAGCGGTTGACCAGCTGCGTCAGCCCGTCGGTTTGCAGCACCATGTCGCTGGAGAATTTCGACATCATTAGCGCACCGCAGCTGATGGTAATCCAGTCGATTTTGACCGTCGGCAGGAACAGCTGCACCATCAGCCCTAACAGCACGAACAGCGTCGCGAGCATCAGCTGTGTGCCGCCGGTGTACTGATAGGCGCGGCAGGCGAACCAAATCTGCACGAGGAAGAACACCATGCTGCCCCCGTAGGCGAGCATGTAGAGCACGTAGAGCAACCCGTGGTGATAGAAATTCTGCCCATCGACATAGAATATCAGCCCTGTGAACGCCGAGAGCAGCACCAGCAGCGCGTGGAAGCCCGCAAGGCACAGCAGCCTGTGTACCACTTTCCGCGGGCAGGGATGGATAACGCAGCCCGCGAACAGCCCGATTAGCGGCGCAAGCGAAAGTTCGATGGTCTTGACGGCGATATGCAGCGGAATCAGCGCGGGCGGCGTGCCATCCATCTGCACGCCCGACCACTCACACAGCGCGCAAATGGCGATGGTGGCGTACAGGCCGCCGCAGAGCAGGTTTCGGATCTTGGATTGGCTGATGTCGCCGCGCAGGGAGAAGAGCATAATCGCCATGGCGAAGACGCTGAGAGCAATATTTGCCGTGTATAATTCATTCATGCTGATTGTGGAGGCGGTTGACAAGCAATCGCGGCAGATAAGTTTGAAAAGGGCAAATTCCCCCTTCTTATAATAATGATACCACGAAAAAAAGAGGATGAAAAGTGGGTTACATAGGGCAAATTGCAAATGTGGCAGATTTCAACAAATGCGGGGGAATGGTTACATGGCGCGTCTCCCATCCCAACGAAAAAAGGGACTGACCGAAGCCAGTCCCTTTGATGATTATTCGTATTCGCAAACGCTTGCCCAGCGGATGAGCAGGTCGCGCTCTTCGGGCTTGCCCTTGAGGGACTGGCTCGCGGCGACGATCGGAATCCACTGCTGGACGTACTGCTTGGCGGTGTCGCTCTTCTTGCAGAAGAGGGAGAGGTACTTTTCCGCCAGCGCTTCCTTGCCTTCCAGGACGAAGAGCAGGTAGGTGCGGGCGACATCAGCGGACGCATTGCCCTGCGTGGCATGCGACCAGTCGAGGATGTACCACTGCCCGTCGGGCTTCAAGATAATGTTGGACGGGTTGAAGTCGCCGTGGCAGACCTTCTTGTGGACGTGCATACTCGCCAAGCGGGTGTGCAGCTCGTAGCGGGTGGTCGCGTCGAGGTCAGTGGCGGAAATCTTGCGCTGCATCTTCTCCGTCAGGCTGTTGAGCATCGGGCAGGTGCAGGCGTGAACCTTCATCTGAATGTCCACAAACAGGTTCAGGTACTCGTCTTCCTTTTCCGGATGCGCCGCCATCAGCGCCGCCAGCGTGTCGCCTTCAACGAACTCCGTCGTAATCGCCCATTGACCGTTCACCGTGTCAACAGCAAGGAGCTTCGGAATCGGCAGACCCGTCTCTTCCACGCGCGCCGTGTTCAGCGCTTCGTTCAGAATGTCCGCCTTGCTGTACCCTTCGGCAAACACCTTGATGGCCTTGGCGCCGTCGCGGTAAATCTTCTTATTCTCCCGCTCGGCAATCACATGCGTCAAATCCATAGGGAAACCTCCTTCTATATGGTTCATGTTTATTGGGGGGAGAGGCGCAAGGGTGCTGCCCTTGACCTGCCAAAGGATCTTCGACCCTCTGGACTCCCTTTTCGCGATTGAGTTGGTGACGCTATCACACAACGTCCGCGTGTTTATGCGAGGATTCGCGTCTGCGGACGCGACCAGAGGGCAATGGAAACAGACGAAGTCTGCGGTCGCCCTCTGGACTGCTTCGCCCCCCTCCTGCGCTTGTTGGTTGATAAAGCGGCAGTGGAGAACGCAAAAGTCGATATTTGTCCTAAATATCTATTCGCCGCCCAAATGCGACATTCCTGCAAGCGGACAAAATTTTTTGTGCTCAAAAATGCCCGGCCCAGCAGAAGCATTCCTGCCAAG
>FR899878.1:25288-63379 GCA_000437595.1 Faecalibacterium sp. CAG:74
CATTCCTGCCAAGCCGGGGAGAATGGCGCATTACTCGCCGTAGTACGCCTTCAGATACATTTCCTTGATTTCGCTGATGAGCGGGTAGCGCGGGTTCGCGCCGGTGCACTGGTCGTCGAACGCCTGCTCGGACATTTCGTCCAGCGTCGCGAGGAACTTCTCCTCGTCCACACCGTAGTCGCGAATCGTGTTCTTGATGCCGACGCGCTCCTTCAGGGCATGGATGTTGCGAATCAGGTTCTCCACCGTCTCGTCGTCGTTTGCGCCCTTGAAGCCGAGGAATTCGCCGAATTCAGCGTAGCGGCGCTTCGTGTGCGGATAGGCGTACTGCGGGAAGGTGCCCATCTTCGTGGGAACTTCGGCGCTGTTGTAGCGGATGACCAGCTCAATCAGCAGCGCGTTGGCGATGCCGTGCGGCAGGTGATGGAACGCGCCCAGCTTGTGCGCCATGGAGTGGCAGACGCCGAGGAACGCGTTCGCGAACGCCATGCCAGCCATCGTGGCGGCGTTGCCCATCTTTTCGCGGGCAACCGGCTCGTTCTGACCGTTGTCGTAGCACGCGGGCAGATACTCGAAAATCAGCTGAGCCGCCTGCTTCGCCAGACCGTCGGTGAAGTCTGTCGCCAGCATGGAGGCGTAGGCTTCCAGCGCGTGGGTCAGCGCGTCGATACCGGAGGCGGAGGTCAACCCCTTCGGCGCGGACATCATCATGTCAGCGTCCACAATCGCCATCTTCGGCAGCAGCTCGTAGTCCGCCAGCGGGTACTTCACGCCGGTGTCCTGATCGGTAATGACGGCGAACGGGGTGACTTCGGAGCCCGTGCCAGCAGAGGTCGGGATGGCGATGAAGTATGCCTTTTCGCCCATCTTCGGGAAGGTGTACACGCGCTTGCGGATATCCATGAAGCGCATCGCCATGTCGAGGAAGTCCACTTCCGGATGCTCGTACATGACCCACATAATCTTGCCGGCGTCCATTGCGGAACCGCCGCCGATGGCGATAATGCAGTCCGGCTGGAAGGAGGTCATGGCCTTTGCGCCTTCCTTCGCGCAGGCGAGGGACGGGTCGGGCGCAACATCGTAGAACGTGGTGTGGACGATGCCCAGCTCATCCAGCTTGTCGGTAATCGCCTTGGTGAAGCCGGATTTGAACAGGAACGCGTCGGTGACGATGAAGCAGCGCTTCTTGCCCATAACTGCCTTGAGTTCATTCAGGGCGACAGGCAGGCAACCCTTCTTGAGGTAGACCTTTTCAGGCGCACGGAACCACAGCATATTCTCCCTCCGGATGGCAACAGTCTTGACGTTCAGCAGGTGCTTGACGCCGACGTTCTCAGAGACGGAGTTGCCGCCCCACGAGCCGCAGCCCAGCGTCAGCGACGGACGCAGCATGAAGTTGTACAGGTCGCCGATGCCGCCCTGAGAGGAAGGCGTGTTGACGAGAATACGGCAGGTCTTCATGCGCGCGGCGAAGCGGTCAATCAAATCCTTGCGGGTGACGGCGTTCAGGTAGATAGAAGAGGTGTGGCCGTAGCCGCCGTCAGCAATCAGGTGTTCCGCCTTGTCGAACGCATCGTCGATGTCCTTGGCGCGGTACATCGCCAGCACGGGAGAGAGCTTCTCATGCGCGAACTCTTCAGAAATATCCACGGATTCGACTTCACCAATCAGCACCTTGGCGGTTTCCGGCACGTCCACGCCCGCGAGCTTGGCGATGGTGTGCGCCTTCTGACCGACAATCTTGGCATTCAGCGCGCCGTTGATGATGATGGTCTTGCGCACCTTGTCCAGCTCTTCGCCTTCGAGGAAGTACGCGCCGCGCTTGGCGAACTCCGCCTTCACCGCGTCGTAGATGCTGTCCAGTACGATGGTGGACTGTTCGGACGCGCAGATCATGCCGTTGTCGAACGTCTTGGAGTGCAGGATGGAGTTGACGGCCACCTTCACATCAGCGGATTCGTCGATAATCGCGGGCGTGTTGCCAGCGCCGACGCCCAGGGCAGGCTTGCCGGAGGAGTATGCCGCCTTGACCATGCCGGGGCCGCCGGTGGCAAGGATGATGTCAGCTTCCTTCATCGCCATGTTGGTCAGCTCCAGCGAGGGAACATCGACCCACGAGATGATGTCTTCGGGCGCGCCGGCAGCCACAGCGGCTTCCAGCACAACCTTCGCGGCGGCGATGGTGGACTTCTTCGCGCGCGGATGGGGAGAGATGATGATGCCGTTGCGGGTCTTGAGGCAAATCAGCGTCTTGAAAATGGCGGTAGATGTGGGGTTGGTGGTCGGGATGACCGCCGCGACAACGCCGATAGGTTCCGCAACCTTCATCATGCCGCCGCCGCGACAACGCCGATAGGTTCTGCAACCTTCATCATGCCGAATGCTTCGTCGCGCTCCAGCACGCCGACGGTCTGCGTGTCCTTGTAGGCGTTGTAGATGTATTCAGCGGCGTAGTGGTTCTTGATGACCTTATCTTCCACCACGCCCATGCCGGTTTCTTCCACCGCCATCTTCGCCAGCGGGATGCGCATGTTGTTCGCGGCGAGGGCAGCTGCCTTGAAAATCTTGTCCACCTGCTCCTGCGTGTAGGTCGCATAGACCTTTTGTGCCGCGCGGACGCGGGCGAGGGCCGCCTCGAAGCTCTCCACGTTATCGACGATCGGATACTCTTTCGCCATGATACTCTCTCCTTATGCTTCATCCGTCCTGCGGGGATGCGCCCGCGAACGGGGAATGTCGGTGTTTGTCGGGGTGACGAGAACAGTGTAGCAGATTGTTAAGCTCTTGTCAAGTGGCTGACACGATTTTAACGATATTTTTTTCACAATTTAATACGTTTTCGGAACGGGATGAATGGAATGGCGAATAGATGGGCGAAGAGGACAAGAACGCGGATTCGCTATTTGGGGAGCGTCGGAGCAACGTCCCCGCGCCGCAATCAGGCGGAGGAAGTTCGCGCGGCATAAGCCATCATCATATAAGTAGGTAACAATTCAGGCACTGCATCATCCCTCCGAAAAAAAATCCGAGAAAATTTATGCAGACCTATTGCATTTTTATTCATCTTGCTGTATAATCCATCTTGTCCGGCAGACGGACACAAAAATGATGAAAATCAGGATGAAGATAAAGGAGTCGATTGTTATGGCGAAGATGCGTGTCTTGCTGGCTTATTCCGGTGGTCTGGATACCTCGATTATCGTGCCGTGGCTGAAGGAAAATTATGACTGCGATGTGGTCTGCGTTGCGGGCGACGTCGGGCAGGGCGAAGAGCTGGAGCCCCTCCACGAGAAGGCGAAAAAGTGCGGCGCTGAAAAGCTGTACATCGAAGACCTGCGCAAGGAGTTCGTCGAGGACTTCATTTGGCCGACGCTCAAGGCGGGCGCGGTCTACGAGGGCAAGTACCTGCTGGGCACGTCCTTCGCACGGCCGCTGATTGCCAAGCGCCTCGTCGAAATCGCTCACAAGGAGAACTGCACTGCCATCTGCCACGGCTGCACCGGCAAGGGCAACGACCAAGTCCGCTTCGAGCTGACCATCAAGGCGTTCGATCCGAACATGCAGATTATCGCGCCGTGGCGCATCTGGGACATCAAGACCCGCGAGGAGGAAATTGACTACGCCGAAAAGCGCGGCATCCCCGTCCCAGTGAAGAAGGATCGCCCGTATTCGATGGATCGCAACATCTGGCACATCAGCCACGAGGGCGCGGATTTGGAAGATCCGTGGAACGAGCCGCCGGAAGACCTGCTGCTGACGATGGTCACGCCCGAAAAGGCGCCTGATCAGCCCGAATACGTCACGGTGGACTTCGAGAAGGGCGTGCCGGTCGCCATCAACGGCGAAAAGCTGGACGCGGTGGATTTGCTGACGAAGGCGAACGAAATCGCGGGTCGCAACGGCGTTGGCTGCGCGGATTTGGTGGAGAACCGTCTGGTTGGCATGAAGTCCCGCGGCGTGTACGAAACTCCCGGCGGAACGATGCTCTACGCCGCGCACGGCATCCTCGAATCCATCACGCTTGACCGCGCCACCAGCCACTACAAGGAGCTGGTCGCGAGCAAGTTCGCGGAGCTGGTGTACGACGGCATGTGGTACACGCCCCTGCGCGAGGCGCTCTCCGCATTTGTGGACAGCACGCAGCAGGCGGTCAACGGCACGGTGAAGCTGAAGCTGTACAAGGGCAACTGCATCAATGCGGGCGTGAAGTCGCCGAACAGCCTGTACATGGAGGAAATCGCCACCTTCGGCGACAGCCACGACCTGTACAGCCACAAGGATTCCGCGGGCTTCATCAACCTGCTCGGTCTGCCGCTGAAGGTCAAGGCGATGGTGGAGCAGAAGAATAAGAAGTAATTTAAAGCAACACCGCACAACTCGGCGGCTGACCGCCTCATTTGTGCGGTGTTGCCTTAAATGTGATAACTGTGGTGTCCAGCAAGTCGTGCACTGAATTCGGGAGTAGAGCCCCCAATAGTATAAACGCGCTCGTCGGAGGAAAAGTCGGCGGGCGCGTTTGCATTTGCGCACAATTGACGACGATTGAAAATTGTGCTATCATACCATCAGAATACCACCAGAAAGGAGTTTGCATATCCATGAAGCAAAAATCCGCCCCGCGCCCCGCATCCCTCGACGCACGGAAAATCCGCCGGGCATATGCCCCATACCGCTGGGAAGGGCGCAACTTCCGGCTGATGGTGCTGATTCTCTGCATCGTGCTCCTTCTGCTGTGGTTGTGGTGCGAAACAACGGAGCCAGCGTCCCGGAATATCGCCTATCTGCTGATGCTGATGGCTATGCTGGCGTCCATAGCTATCGGCAAATCCTGCGTGGCGATTTTCTCCCGCTATGAGGAACGGAAGCAGCGCTTTGTCGAACAGTCGGTGCGGATTCAGCAGGTGATACTCCCCAACAGCGTGCGAGGTGCATTCATGAGCTGTGAAGGTGCACCGGAACTGGCACATGTGATGTCATGCTGCGTAATTGCCGTTACGCTGGACGGACAGAAACTGCGTCTGCTGTCCGCGTGCGGTGACAAGCGCCGGGAGGCCCTGATGCGGGTGATGGCGCGCTCGGAGCAATCGCCGGTGACGGTCATTTACGGGCGATACAGCCGCGTGATTGTGGGGTTTCGCGGCGCTGGGTATGATGGCGTGGATTTTGAGCGGATGGTTTAATCATGGGGGAATGCGCGGCAATAGGTGAGCGCATCCCCCTATTTTTTTGCTGAACGCAACAAAAAAAGCACCTGAATCATCAGATGCTTTTCTGGCAGGGGCAGAAGGACTCGAACCCTCAACAAAGGTTTTGGAGACCCACGTGTTACCATTACACCATGCCCCTATGCGGTTCGTCCGGGATTGCCGGAACGAGATTTAGTTTAGCACTTTTTCGGGCGTTTGTCAAGCGGTTTTGCGAAAAATGTGCCGAATTGGCAGAAAATCGCCCGGTGCTTTACAAAACCCGCGGCGCATGGTATGATGAGGGCAGGAAAGTCGGCGGGAGGGACGCGCGTGCAGTGGGCGGAACGGGTTCGGGCGTATGTGCGGATGCATGGCGCGGGGTACACGCTGCACCGCGCGGGCGAAATGCTGGCGGCACGGGTGCTGCTGCGGGATGAGTGGCGATTCCGGCGGGAGAAAGCATCCAAGCGCGAACTGGCGGCACAGCGCGCGCACCCCTTCCCGAACGTGCGCATCAGCGTCGTCGTCCCCGTGTTCAACACGCGCCCGAAATTCCTCCGCGCGCTGGCGGATTCGCTGCTTGCCCAGACGCACGGCGTGTGGGAGGTCTGCCTGTACGATGGCGGCAGCACGTCCGCCGAGACGCGAAAGGCGCTGGAGGCAATTGCCGCGCGGGACAGCCGATTCCACGTCGCGTACGGGGTGGAAAACGCGGGCATATCCGGCAACACGAACCGCGCGATTAAAATGGCGTCAGGGGAGTATATCGCCCTGTGCGACCACGACGATGTGCTTGCGCCGGATGCGCTCTGGCGGATTGCGGAAGCCATCGACGCGCACCACCCCGACGTGCTCTACACCGATGAGGATAAGCTGACCGCCCACGGCGCGATTCATGTTGATGCGCACCGCAAGCCGGATTTCTGCCCGGACAACCTGCGCTCCGGCAACTATATCTGCCATTTGTCGGTGATTCGGCGGACGCTGCTGGATGCCATCGGCGGATTACGACCGGCGTTCGATGGGTCGCAGGATCACGATTTGCTGCTCCGCGCGTGCGAGCGGGCGGACGGCGTCATCCACATTCCGCGCGTGCTGTACCACTGGCGGACGCTGCGGGGGTCAATGAGCCACACGAAATTGGCGGTTTGCCTGGACGCGGCGGCGCGGGCGGTGGAAGAGAGTATGCGACGCACCGGGTTTCCGGGAACGTGCCGGGTGGAGGACGGTGTGCTGCGGCTGCGGTATGACGTGGGGGATTTTACCGTCGCGGCATTGCGGCTTGCGCGGGATGCGTCCGCTGCGGATGTGAACCGCTTGGCGGCGGATGCGTCGGCGGACATGCTGCTGTTCCTGTGGGGGGACACGGCGGCACCTGATGCGGACGGTCTGCGGGAGATGATGATGTACGCCCAGCGCCCGGATGTGTGCGCGGTGATGCCGCTGGTGGCGGATGCACGCAATCGGGTGCTTCATGCCGGATACGACATTCTGCCGGACGGCACAGTGCGGTCGCGGAATCGCGGCTTGCCAGTCTCAGCGGGTGGATGGCACGGCATGAACCGAACCAGCTACAATGTCACGGCGGTTTCGCCGATGTGCTTTTTGGTGCGGCGGAATGCATTTGTGCCGCTGGCGGAGGGTGAATCGTTGGCAGTTGACTTGGCGCAGTGGTGCATGGCACGGATGCAGGAGGGGATGCGGCATGTGTATACGCCGCACTGCGTGGTGAAGGCGGATGCGGAAAGTGCATTCGAGGGCTTCCGGGTGAAAGTTCCTGCGGGGTGGTATGACCCGTGTGCGACGGGAAGCAAGCGCGCTTGATGGCGCTTTTGGTTTCTTCTGCATACTTGATTTTTATTGTTGCAGGGGTTTCGCCTCTGCGGAGGCGACCAAAGGGCTTTCCGATCGCCCTTTGGAAACCTTCGGAGTGCACACTCCCATACTTGAATTTTATCGGAAGTTTTTAGTTAGTGTACCTTTTGTACACTAAAACAAACATAACCATACTGTAACTTCCGGAGGGCGAGCGAAGGGGTCAAGGGGGCGACCGCAAAGCCCCCTTGTCGCGTCCGCAGACGCGAAATTCTCTGCGGGAAAAGCAATTTATTCAGATATATGAGTAATGCCTGCAAAACAGGAGGTAATGATGAAAATCACAATGATAACGCTCGGCTCGACGGGCGACGTGCGGCCGTATATGCTGCTTGGACGGGAGCTTCACGAGCGGGGGCATGAGGTGACGATTGCGGCGTTTGCGCCGTTTCAGGGCATGATTGAGGAAGCGGGAATGTCCTTCTATCCCATTTCCGGCGACGTGGTGGATATGATGGGGCGGCTGCTCCAGCCGGACGCGGTGGGCGTGCGGTACTTGAAGGAGTTTGAGAAGGGCATCCGCGATATTGCGCCGATGCTGCTGGATGATTTGCTGCACTGCGCGGAGGGCGCGGAAGCCATCGTCTGCACGTTCTTCGGGACGATGTTCTATTCGATTGCGGAGAAGTACGATATTCCGTGCATCCAGACGCAGTATTTCCCGATGGATCCGTGCAAGGATATGCCGATTTCATCCGCGCCGTTCCGCAAGCTCGGCAAGTGGTGGAATGTGCTGAGCTACCGCATCGGGTATCTGCTGATTTCGGCGCTGGAGCACCGCTACCTCTCGGATTGGCGCAAGGAGAACGACATGGCAAAGCGCCGCGTCCGCTTGAGACCGGATTATGACGTGCTGGGCAAGCAAGTACCCGTGATTTACGCCATGAGCCCGACGCTTGTGCCGCGCCCGGAGGATTGGGCGGACAACATCCACATGTCTGGTTTCTGGTGGGATGAGCGCCCGGTGGACTACACGCCTGACCCGGCGCTGGCGGAGTTCCTGCGCGCGGGCGACGAGCCGGTGTACATCGGCTTTGGGTCGATGGTGTCGGGCGACATGGGTGAACTGGCGGAAATCATCCGGCAGGCGGTGAAATTGTCCGGCGTGCGGGCGGTGGTGGCACTTGGCTGGGGTCAGCAGGAAGCAAAGACAAAAGATGCGAACATCTTCTATGTAAAAAGTGTGCCGCATGACTGGCTGTTCCCGCATATGGCAGGGGCAGTGCATCACGGCGGCGCGGGGACGACCGCGACCAGCCTGCGCCATGCGCTGCCGACGCTCGTCGTGCCGTTTGGGGGCGATCAGCCGTTCTGGGCGGAGCGGGTGTACGCTGCCGGGTGCGGGCCGAAAGCGATTCCGCGCGATAAGTTGACGGCAGAGAATCTGGCGGAGGGGCTGCGCGCACTCATCAGCAACCCGGAATACACGCGCAACGCGGCGTGCATCGGGGAGGCCCTGCGCAATGAACACGGCTGCGCCAATGCTGCCGACTTGATTGAAAAGGCGGTTTGGGACTGGAAAAACGGGAATCCTGCGCAAGATGGGATGAATATTTGAAAAAACCGCCATTTGCCCCTTGACAAAACCTTGACTTTCGACTACACTGTTTCTGGCGTGCTTGCGAGAAGCACAACAAAATCAAAATTATGCAGAAAGGAGGCCCTCGCAATGACCATGATGATTCTAACCCTTGTATCCCGTGCCAATGGACTGACTGCGACGGCTCTTTCTGCCCATATGCGCCCGTAATAGGAAAATTCCACGCTCTTTTCCTGTTACCATGCGTTTTGTGTGCAGCACCAGCCGTTTGCATTCAGACGGATGGTGCTTTTTTCGTACCCTTTTCGAAAAAAGCATACAATGGGCAGTTATGAGTCATCAACCACTTTGTCTCTCTTGAAAGGAGTGATTTCCTACGCAGCGCACCACAACGAAACCAAAGAAGAAACAGACCCCGTTCGGCGCAATGCTCTCCCTCATCGGGCAGAACTGGACGCATTTCCTCTGGGCACTCATTGCGACCATCATGATGGTCATCATCGGCTTTTTAACGCCGCTGCTGCTCTCCGAAATCGTGGACAGCATACTGGGCAGTGAGCCGTTCACAATGCCGGATTTCCTCATGAACCCGATTAACGACCTCGGCGGACGCGATTTCCTCCGCCAAAATCTGTGGATTCCCGCGCTGGCGCTCATCCTGATGAACATCGTCAACGGCGTGTTCACGTTCATAAAAGGTCGTTCTTCCGCGATTGCGAGTGAAAATATCGCCCGAAAACTGCGCAATGACCTCTATCGCCACTTGCAGCACCTGCCGTTTGCGTACCACGTTAAAGCGCAGGCAGGCGAGCTGATTCAGCGCTGCACGTCTGACGTGGATACGATTCGCCGCTTTCTGGCGGTTCAGGTGATGGAAGTCGTCAACACGGTGCTGATGGTCGTTATCGCCATGAGCATCCTGCTGCCGCGCTCCGTGCCGATTACGCTCTACAGCCTGATTCTTGTGCCGCCTTTGTTCTGCTTCGCGACGTGGTTCTTCAAGATGGTGCATAAGTCCTTTGAGGTGGCGGACGAAGCGGACGGTGTGCTGAACGCCGTTTTGCAGGAGAACCTCTCCGGCGTCCGTGTCGTGCGCGCCTTCGGACAGCAGGAGCGCGAGGTGGAGAAGTTTGACCGCGTGAATAACGATTTGCGCAAAAAGAACCTCCGCCTGAATGAACTGCTTGCCATCTACTGGGGCGGCGGCGACGCCATCAGCATGACGCAGACGCTGCTGACACTGGTGGTCTGCATCATCTACGCCTGTAACGGCTGGATTACCGTCGGTACGCTAATTGTTTTCACCTCCACGCTGGGGATGCTGCTCTTCCCAATTCGCCAGCTGGGCCGCACTCTGTCCGACGCGGGCAAAGCAATGGTCTCGATGAAACGCGTGCAGGCGATTCTGCATGAGGAAGCTGAGCCGGATGAGCCGAACGCCATGAAGCCCGACCTGCACGGCGATATTGTGTTTGACCATGTGTCCTTCGCTTATCCGGATGACAACGTGCCGGTGCTGCGCGACGTGTCCTTCACCATCCCCGCGGGCAAGACGGCGGCAGTGCTGGGCGGCACGGGCAGCGGCAAATCCACCATGATGTACCTGCTGCAGCGGCTGTATACGCCCACGAGCGGCAAAATCACCATCGGCGGCGTGGATATTCAGCAGATTGACCGCAAATATCTGCGCGCACACGTCGGCTTGATTCTGCAAGAGCCGTTCCTGTACTCCAAGTCCATCCGGGAGAACGTGGGCATCACCGCGCCGGAACAGGAGGCGGAACGCATTGAGCACGCGGCGGATATCGCCAGCGCATCCGGCTTTATCGCCAAGGCGGATAAGGGCTGGGAGACGGTCGTGGGCGAACGCGGCGTGACGCTCTCCGGCGGACAGAAGCAGCGAATCGCCATCGCGCGCACGCTGCTTAAGGACAACAACATCCTCATCTTCGACGACTCCCTTTCCGCCGTGGATACCGAGACGGACGCGCAGATTCGCGCTGCCCTCCGACACGAGCAGAAGGACGTGACCACCCTCATCATCAGCCACCGCGTGACGACGCTCTCGCAGGCTGACCTCATCCTCGTGCTGGAAAACGGGCAGATTACGCAGCAGGGCACGCACGCTGAGCTGTGCAGCCAGCCGGGCCTGTACCAGCGCATCAACAGCATCCAGAACGCCTTGGAGGAAGAACTGACGCAGGCCAAGGCAGCGGAAGGGGTGAACTGATATGCAGTCCTTTCAGGAACAGGATTATACCAAACGATTTGATCTCTCCCTGTGGCGCAAGCTCATCAAGGTTGCAAAGCCGTACCACAAGAACCTGATTGCGGTTGTGCTTTTCATGGCGGTTTCTGCAATCATCGACGTGATTATGCCGAACATGAATGCCTACGCGATTGACGTGTTCATTGCCAACCACAGCACGGCCGGGCTGGTTGGGTTCGTCGTAGCGTATGCGCTGCTGACGGCGGTGCAAGTGGCGACGATTTTCGGCTTTCTGCGGCAGTGCGGCATTGTCGAAACCGGAACGTGCTACCTGATTCGCAAGCTCGGTTTCCAGAAACTGCAGGAACTGCCCTTCTCCTACTACGACCGGATGCCCGTAGGATACCTCATGTCCCGCCTGACCAACGACACGCAGCGCCTTGCGGACACCATCGGCTGGTCGCTGGTGGACTTGTGCTGGGGCGCGGTGTATTTGGTTGCCTGCGCCGTGCGGATGCTGACCATCAACTGGCGGCTGGGGCTGATTGTCATGCTGGTGCTGCCGCCGCTGGCCGTCATCAGCTGGAAGTTCCAGAAGGCGATTCTCGCGGCGTATCGTCAGGTGCGCAAGAACAACAGCCAGATTACCGCGGGCTTCAATGAGGGCATCAACGGCGCAAAGACGACGAAAACCCTTGTGCGCGAAGAACTGAACATCCAGGAATTTGAGACGGTTTCCGCCTCCATGCGTTCCGCGTCCATCCGCGCGGCGACGCTGTCGAACCTCTTTCTGCCCATCGTTGTGTCGCTGGGGTCTTTGGCGACGGCGTATGCGCTCTGGCAGGGCGGCAACAGCGTCATCGGCGGCACGCACGTTTTCGGCGTCGCTATGACCGTCGGTACGCTGACCATGTTCATCAACTACACCGTCAGCTTCTTCCAGCCCGTGCGCGATATTGCCCGCATCTTCGCGGAACTGCAATCCGCACAGGCGGCGGCGGAGCGCGTCATCAGCCTGCTGGAAACGGAACCCGATATTGTGGATTCTCCCGAAGTGGTGGTGCAATACGGCGACAATTTCCACCCCAAGACCGAAAACTGGCCCAAGCTCATCGGCGACATTGACTTCGAGGACGTCACCTTCCGCTACAAAGAGGGCGAAAAGGTGCTGGAACACTTCAACCTGCACATCCAGCACGGGCAGACCATTGCCCTTGTCGGCGAAACCGGCAGCGGCAAGTCCACCATCGTCAACCTCGTCTGCCGCTTCTATGAGCCGACGGAGGGCAAAATCCTCATCGACGGCGCGGATTACCGCACGCGCAGTCAGCTGTGGCTTCAATCCAACCTCGGCTACGTCCTGCAGTCGCCGCACCTTTTCTCCGGCACGGTCGCGGATAATATCCGCTACGGCCGCCCCGATGCCACCGACGAGGAAGTGGCGGAAGCTGCCCGCATGGTCGGCGCGGAACCCTTCATCCGCAACATGAAGGATGGTTATCAGGCGGACGTTGGCGAGGGCGGCAACCGCCTCTCCACCGGGCAGAAGCAGCTGATTTCCTTTGCCCGCGCGATTCTGACGAACCCGTCTATTTTCGTGCTGGACGAGGCCACGTCCTCGGTTGATACGGAGACGGAACAGCTGATTCAGCACGCGATTCAGAAGGTGCTGGCGGGGCGGACGAGCTTCATCATTGCGCATCGACTCTCTACGATTCGCTCGGCGGATCGGATTCTGGTGATTCAGAATGGCAAGATTACGGAAGATGGGACGCATCAGCAGCTGATTGCGAAACAGGGGTATTATTATCAGCTGTATACGAATCAGTTCCAGGAGGAACAGGGGCTGGAGATTTTGGATGGGGCGATGGCGCGCGCCTAAAAGCCGCATAAAAGCGGAGTAGGGGAGAAGCGACCAAGCCGGGCGCCGAAAAAAGGGTCAAGGGGCAATGCCCCTTGCGGAGTCCAGAGGCGGCGCCTCTGGGGGGGTCTGGGGCAACGAGTCCAGAGGCGGCGCCTCTGGTGGGGTTTGGGGCAACGCCCCAACTGTTTTTCGGGCGCTCAATTCCAAGGAAGCCACCAACAAAGGCGCAGGCAGCGAAGCGTCCCTGCCAGTAACTTCGCGCTCCCGCAGGAGCGCCCCCAAGCTGCTCTATCCACTACTCGCATATTGTCGCGCCAAATGGGCGCGACCCGATAGCAGGAAAGGAGCCATCCTCCTCATGCGCCAGACCCGCACCGTCTCCCTCGATACCCTCGAATACCTGTACGTCCCCGATGTTGCCTACGCCACCTACGGCGAAACGCAGCGGAAAATGCAGCTCATCATCCCGTACCGCCCGCATTGGCCAGACGGCGAAACCGTGCCGCTGATTGTCTTTCTCCCCGGCAGCGCATGGTATCGGCAGGAAATGTACAACTGCATCCCCGCACTGGCGAAACTTGCGGAAAGGGGATTCGCCGTTGCATCCGTGCAGTACCGCGAATCGAAAATCGCGCCTTTCCCCGCACAGGTAGAGGATGTGCACCGTGCCATCCACTATATCGCAGAACAACTCGCAAAGCTGTTCCATATCGACATGGCGCGCACCTTCCTCATGGGCAATTCCTCCGGCGGACATATCGCGCTGCTGACGGCGCTGCGTCAGGCGGCGGGAATTGCGGATGTGTCGGAACTGCTGAATTTCCCGATTTGCGGTGTGATTGCGGAATCCGCGCCGAGCGACTTGTTCCTTTGCGCAAAAGAGGGCGTTCCGGCAAACATGCCCGCGACTTTCCGCCCGACTGCCGATTTGCTGGGCGTGTCCTGCCTGCAGGAACATCCGGAAAAACTCGCGGAAGCCAGCGCACAGACCTATCTCGCGCCCGACCGCGCCGTTCCGCCGATTCTCCTGCTCCATGGTGACCGCGACACGCAGGTCAGCGCCGCGCATAGCCGGACGCTCTACGAGCGCCTGACGCAGAACGGCGCCGAGGCGGATTACATCGAGCTGGCAGGCGTCAACCACGGCGGAGCGCCCTTCTGGACGGAGGACGTGCTGCAAATCATTGCGGACTTTATTCACAAGCACTACTGACCCATCGGAGGAAAATCCACCATGTACCTGACATCCTACTTCACTTCGCCTAACCAGCCCCAACTCCTCGCACAGCTTCGCGCCTGCGAGTGGGGCGCGGCGAAGTTCCTGACGGAGCTGCTCGAAAAGGAACAGTTCCATCACACCCTCGGTGCGGGCGACTGCTACTTTCTGATGGCGGGCGACCAAATCGCCGCCTTTGCGACGCTGACCGACTGCGACTGCGTGGATGCACCGGAACTCCACCCGTGGTGCGGCTTCGTGTACACCTTCCCCGCGTACCGTCATCAGCGAATTGCCGGAAAGCTGCTGCACGAACTGGCGAAAATCGCCCGACAGAACGGGCAATCCTGCGTCTATATCGCGACCGACCACGCGAATGTGTACGAAAAATACGGCTGCACCTATCTGGACAGCCGGAGTGACATTGACGGCGAAATCAGCCGAATCTACACACTGAACGCATAAAAGCGGGGTGAAAACCGTGATTTTGATGACTGCATTGGCTCCATGCGTGTCGTAAGGGCGTTGCATGGAGCGTCCTGCGGCTTTGCGCAGTATGCCATTTTTATACTATTTCCAGATTCACCTGCGCCATCTGCTTGCGCCTTTTCCCTTCTGGCGTCCGCTCATTCCACCTAGCGTAGCGCTGCTACGCTGCGTTTCATTCACGTTAGCCAGAATGAAAAATTCGCGGCGCATCTTGGCGCATTCTTATCTGGAAATAGTATTAGATTCACCTGCCCCATCTGCTTGCGCCTTTTCCATTCATGCGTCCGCTCATTCCACTTAGCGTAGCGCTACTACGCTGCGTTTCATTCGCGTTAGCCTGAATGAAAAAATCGCGGCGCATCTTGGGGCATTTTCATCTAAAAATGGCATTCCATCCATGCGGATTATCTGCATGAAGGAGCAAAGCCATATGAAACTGCATTCGTTTTTTGAGTCTCTGCGCGAACTGCGCACATTCCTTTTGCTGTTCACGACGCAGGCGCTTTCGTCGCTCGGCAGCGCCATGACCAGCTACGCGCTTGTTATCTGGGCGTATCAGCAGAGCTGGTCGGCGCTGTCCACCGCGCTGCTGACGGTCAGCAGCTACGCGCCGTATGTCGTATTCAGCCTGTTCTGCGGCGCGCTGGTTGACCGCCTCGATACGCGCCGGACGATGCTCGTCAGCGATGCGCTTGCCGCGTGCACAACCGTCGCAGCACTCGTCCTGCTGCAAACGGGGCGGCTGCAAATCACGCACTTGTACCTGCTTAACGCGCTGAACGGCTTGATGAATACGCTCCAGCAGCCCGCCAGCGAAGCCGCAACGACCGCGCTGCTGCCGAAATCGCAGTACCAGCGGGTCGGTGGACTGCGGTATCTCTCGTCCAGCCTGTCCGGGCTGCTGACACCTGTGCTGGCAATGGCGCTGATGATGCTCGGCGGTCTGCGCGCAGTCATGTTCGCGGATTTGGCGACATTCGTCGTCGCGTTCACGGCGCTGCTGTGCTTCATCCGCATTCCGAAGCGGCAAACTGGCAATCAGCACGAGTCCTTCCTTGATTCGACCCGGCAGGGGCTGCGGTTCTTCCGCCAAGCGCCCGGGCTGCTGACGCTCGTGCTGTACCTCGCGGCGATTAACCTCGTCTCGTCCATGTACGAAGCTGCGCTGCCGTCGCTGCTGCTCTCGCGGAGTTGGGGCGGGGAGACTGTCATGGGCATCTTCTCCACCGTGACCGCGCTGGCGACGCTGATGGGCAGCCTGCTCGCCGTCCTGCTTCCTGCGCCGAAAAGCCGCGTGCGGGTGGTGTGCGGCTGTCTGCTCGTCTCGATGGGCACGGAGAACTTCCTGCTCGCCTTCGGGCAGAATCTGCCGACGTGGTGCGTGGGCGCTGCGCTGGGGTGGCTGCTGATTCCCGTCATGAGCGCGAATCTTGATGCGCTGATGCGGCTGAACATCCCGGAAGAAATGCAGGGAAGGGTGTATGCGGTGCGGAATGCGCTGCAATTCTTCACAATCCCGGTCGGGTATACGCTGGGTGGGGCGCTGGTGGATGCGGTGTTTCGGCCGCTGATGCGGAATCCGCTGCCGTGGCTGGAAATGCTGTTCGGACGGGATGAAGGCAGCGGCGCGGCCTGCTTTTATGGGGTGCTGGCGCTGATGGGGGTGCTGACCTGCTTGTTTTTTCAGAGTAGGAAATCCCTAAAGACACTGGAAGGGGATAAAGCCGCTTAACCCAAGGGGCAGGGGAAGTGCAAACAAGCCGGAGTACCCGCAAGCAAATCCAACCGACCAGCATCGGGAGAAGCTGTTTCTCTCGGTGCTGGTCTTTTTGCTGCGGGGAAAATCGCTCATGCGAATTCCGCTACTCCCACTTCCGCTGATGAAAAAAGACCGCCTGCGCACTTGCAGACGGTCTTGCAGAAAAACGGGATTATTCCGCGTCCTCCACGGTGAAGGTGGGGATAACGCCGCCTTCGTAGGTGTTGATCATGTAGTCGTAGGCTTCCTTGGAGGTCAGCGCGGTGTGCAGCGCCTTCAGCCAGTCGGAATCAAGGTCAGCGGGACGAACCGCGACGATGTTTGCGTACAGGGTAGCGAACTCAGAGTCAGCCGCTTCGACAAACAGGCCGTTCGTAGTGGGCTTCAGGCCAGCGTCCAGCGCGTAGTTGCCGTTGATGACGGCAATGTCGTAGTCTTCGAGGGTGGGGGCAAGCAGTTCAGCCGCCACTTCGTCAAACACATAGCCGTGGGGGTTCATTTCGGCGGTGATGTCGTACTTGGTCAGGGCAGACGCAGCGGTCGTTCCTTCCGGCACGGTAATCAGGCCAGCAGCCTCCAGCAGCAGCAGAGCACGGGTCTCGTTGGAGGGGTCGTTCGGCAGGCCGATGTGCGCGCCGTCCTGCAGGTCAGCAAGGCTGGTCACTTTCTTGGAGTAGATGGCGAAGGGCTCATAATGCACGGTGAACGCGGACACAAGCTGTTCGCTCTCGGAAGCGGTTTCGTTGTAGGAGTCGAGGTAGGGCTTGTGCTGGAAATAGTTTGCGTCGTCCGTGCCGTCAGCAACTGCCGGATTCTCCAGCACATAGCCTTCGTACACAACGACTTCGAGCTTGTAGCCCAGTTCCGCCAGCTTTGCCGTCACCGCTTCGGATTCGAGAATCTCCGCGTGCGGGGCAGCCGTCGCGCCAACGCGGATGACCTTCAGTTCGTCCGCAGACGCAACCGTCAGGGACAGCGCCAGAACCAGCGCCAGAACCAGCGCCAGAGCCAGAGCAAAGAACTTCTTCATTGTAAGCACTCCTTTCATTTTCGGGAAACCTATTTATTCAAACACCATACGGGTGAATGAAACGATTCGGGGGAGACGCAAGGGGCTTCGACCCTCTCGACACCCTTTTTGCGATGGAGTTGGTGACACGCCCATGCAGCGTCCGCGTGCTTATCCTTATTTCCGGCGGCGGTGGTCAATCGCGTGGCTGAGCCAAGTGCCGCCCATCTGGAAGAACTGCACCAGCAGCACCAGTACGATGCTTGCCGCGTACATCACGTCGTACTGCCGCTTGTTCAGGCCGTAGGTAATCGCGACCTTGCCCAAGCCGTCGCCGCCCGCCGTGCCCGCCATCGCGGTGTAGCCCAGAATTGTGGTGATGCAAATCGCGAAGCCGTTGACCAGCGACGGCATGGCTTCGGGAATCAGCACCTTCCGCACAATTTGGAAGGTTGTCGAACCCATCGCCTGTGCAGCTTCCACCACGCCGTTGTCTACTTCCAGCAGGCTGCCCTCGACCATGCGCGCCACATACGGGAACGCGCTGACCGTCAGCGGGATGATGATGGACACCGTGCCTGTGCCGCGGCCGAGAATCGCGCGCGTTGCGGGGAAGAGCATCACCATCAGGATGATGAAGGGCACGGAGCGGAGCAGGTTGACAATCACGCCGATAATGCGGTTCAGCGTCGGCTTCGGGAGAATGCCGTCCTTGCGGGTGATGACCAGCAGGACGCCCAGCGGCAGACCAATCAGGTAGGCAAAGAATGTTGCGGGCAGGGTCATCAGGAGGGTATTGCCTGTTTCCTCCAGCAGCATGGAACCCAGCCGTTCCCACGTCATGCTCATGCGCGCACCTCCTCGACCGTCAAGCCGCGTTCTTTCAGGTATTCAATCGCCCGGTGGCAGACCATCGGGTCGTCGGGGCGGCTGATGAGCAGCTGCCCGTACTGTGCGCCGTTGAGTGTGTGCACGTCCGCGCTGCGGATGCTCAGCGGCACGCCGAGGTGCAGGATGAGGTCAGCGACAATCGGCTCAGCGATTGTTTCGCCGTTGAAGACGATGCGGATGGCAGGTTTCTCCTGCACCTGCTCGTGATTTTCGCTTGCGACGATGCCGAACAGCCGCTTGCCTGCTTCGCTGCGGGTGTGGGTGAACACATCGTCGACGCTGCCCTCTTCGGCAATCACACCGCCGTCGAGAATCGCGACATGTGTGCAGATTTGGCGGATGACCGCCATTTCGTGGGTGATAACGACGATGGTGATGCCCATCTCCCGGTTGATTTTTTGCAGCAGGCGGAGGATGGCTTGCGTCGTCATGGGGTCAAGGGCGCTGGTTGCTTCGTCGCAGAGCAGCACTTCGGGGTCGCTGGCGAGGGCGCGGGCGATGGCGACGCGCTGGCGTTGACCGCCGGACAGCTGCGCGGGGTATGCTTTCGCCTTGCTTTCCAGCCCGACAACTTCCAGCAGCTCCTTCACACGGGCGTTGATTTTCGCGCGCGGCACGCCGATGCACTCCATCGGGTACGCGATGTTCTTCGCGACCGTCTGCTGCATGAGCAGGTTGAACTGCTGGAAAATCATGCTGACCTTGCGGCGCATCTGGCGAAGCTGCTGCTTGTTCATGTCCGGCACGTTCTGCCCGTCAATGAGGATTTTGCCCTCTGTGGGCGTGTCGAGGCGGTTGACGCAGCGGATGAGGGTGCTCTTGCCTGCGCCAGAGAGACCGATGATGCCGAAAATATCGCCCTTGCGAATCTTCAGGCTGATGTTGTCCAGCGCGACGACCTCGCCGCCGGTTACGGGGTAGACCTTCTTGACGTTCTGCAGCTCAATCTGCATGGGTGGTTGAACCGGCTGCTTAAGCGTCTGCTGGGGTGCTTCGTTGCTCATGATGTTTGCCTTTCCTTTCCCGAAATCGTCCGGGCAAAAAAACAGGGGATGCCGGCATCTCTTCGATGCAGCCTCCCCAACAATTGCGGTAGGTTCTGCCGGAGGAATTGCTTTCATCCTCCAGCCATCCGTCAGGCGGAATGGCGCATCGAATTCGCGGCACGACGAAACATGCTCATGTTGCACATGCACATGGGCATCATCATGTTCATCATCGCAGCGGCGAACTTCATAGCGCGTAACTCCTTTCCTCTGCGGATGAAAGAATCATACCATGTTGCTATGCATTTGTCAACCCCGAATTTGCCTGAAAATTGTTTTTTCCCTGTTTTCCCAGCGTATTCGCCGATTTTTCCCCTCTTGCATCCCGTTTCGCCTTATGCTACAATGGCGGTAAGGCGGATTTTGCGCCAAAATCCGAAATCAAGCAGATGAAAAGCGGCATTTCGCCAGAAAGGAAGCTCCCGCATGGATGACCAGAACATCCGGCTGAACATTGCCGGTCACGCGCACTACGAGTACGCAGAAGTCGCGCGCAGCTACGTCCCTGTGCACTGGCATGACGCGCTGGAACTGATTTATATCCTCAGCGGCGAGCTGACCGTCGAGACCGAGCAGCACCGCTGGCAGCTTCACGCTGGGCAGTGCATCTGCATCAGCCCTTACGTTCTCCACGCCACCATCAGCCTGTCCGGCAACAATGCTCTTGTGCTGCAAATCCCGACCGAGAAATTGGGGGACTTCGCGCCGGAAACGCGTTCGCGCCAGTTCATCTGGGACGCGGAGACGACGAATCCGACGATGATGGCGGCCATCGAGCGCGTGAAACAGAAGCTGCTGCAAATGCAGCATACAGCCAGCAGTAATTCGCCCTTTAGGGACATCCGCATGGCGAGTCTGCTGCTGGAAATCACTTATCTGCTCTACGAGGAGTTTTCGTGCCCAGTGACGGAAGGCAGCATCTTCCGGCGCGAGAAGAACCGTCAGCGGCTGTCAGCGGTGATTGCGTACACCGAGGCGCATTATCGGGAGGATATCGCCCTGAGTGATGCGGCGGCAACGCTGCACATGCACCCGAATTCGTTCTGCCGCTTCTTCAAGGAGAACACAGGCGTGACGTATCTGAATTACCTAAACGAGTATCGGCTGTCGAAGGTGTATGAGGATTTAGTGACGACGGACGTGGCGCTGCATGAGATTTTGGAGAAGCATGGCTTCACGAACTACAAGCTGTTCCGGCATATGTTTGCGGAGCGGTTTCATACCACGCCGGGGCGGATGCGGGAAGAGCTGCGATAAAAAACGAGAAACATGGGCGTGCGGGTGAAGGAATCAAGAGGGCGACCGCAGACATCCGTCTGTTTTCATGCCCCTTTGCCGCCTCCGCAGAGGCGAATTCCCTTGCGGCAAGGCAGCAAAGCAGCGGAGAACAGCATCCATCAGAATCCGTAAAAATCCACATGAAAACACCCCGCAATTTCAATCATTGCGGGGTGCGTTTTTGTGCTGTCAGCGCAAACGCGCGTCAGGCATTAGTCCACATGGACACCGTAGATGGCTTCCAGCTTTTCGCGGCGTTCGTCGATGATGTTCTGACCGCCGGAAGCGAGGTAGTCCGCCATGCCCTTGTCGTACACGGAGTCGAACTGGTCAACGGGCGCGACAACCGCCTGCGTCAGCATAGCGTCGCGCTTGGAGTTCAGGGAAGTGCCAACGTCTTCTTCCGCGGAGATTGCGCCGCAGGAGAACTTCTTCACAATGCGGCCGTTCAGCTTGCCGTAGGTGTTCGCGGTGATGATGAAGTCAGGATTCACGCCGGGGTAGCTCAGCGCTTTGGTCGCCGCGGTGGCATCGCCCAGATACAGACCGTTGACGGTGATGGTGTGGTCGATGTTCATGCCGGAGTTCATGATCCATTCGCCGGTGGCGTTGAGCATCTCATACGCGCCGTTGTCGGTCATCTTGTAGGTAACGCCTTCCTTGCCGGTCTGCAGGAACTTGATGGTTTCTTCGGAGGAGATGAAGTTCAGGTACAGCAGGGAAGCCAGCGGTTCGTCGTTGGTCGCAGGGAAGAACACCTTGCGGTCAATGCGGTCAGCCAGATACTTGCGGGTGATGCCAGCGTCGTTCTGGAAGCAGTCCACAGCGATGAAGCCAGCGTCTGCGCCGTTAGCGCGGGTCAGGTTCGCCTGAATGGAGTCTTCGCCATTGCGGTAGGGGTAATCCCAGTTGTGGATGAAAGCGCCGACGAAGCCGGACTTCATCATGTCGTCCTCAACGCTTGCGTCCGTGTACAGCGCGAAGTCCTTCCAAATCAGACCTTCGTTGTACCACTGGTTCAGCACGCGGATGCCTTCCTTGTAGTTCGGGTAGAGCAGGTGACGGTCGTCGTAGCCGTAGACATACAGCGTTTCGTCGGACACATCCTCCGGCACCTTGGAGACATTCAGCAGGTCAGCGCGCCAGCCGATGTCGGTGCTGATGGAGAAGGGAACCATCTTCGCGGCGTCGGCGCCCAGCAGCAGCTCAGCGTTGTCGCGGAAAGCGATCAGGCAGTTGTGGAACTCTTCCTCGGTCGTGGGGAGTTTCAGACCCAGCTTGTCCAGCCAGTCCTTGCGGATGAAGGTGTTGATGCGCGCGGATTCCGCCAGCACCGCTTCAATCGCCCACACGGAGCCGGTTTCCGGATCCTGATCGTAGTAGATGTTGTAGTCGCCCAGCAGCGCCCACAGATCCGGCAGCAGATCCTTGTATTCGGTCAGCAGCGGATTCAGGTCGATGATGCCGTCCATGCCCGCGAAGGTCTGGATCGTCGGGTAGGAGTAGGTGACGCACACGTCGGGCGCGTCGCCGGTGGCGAGCAGGTTGTTCAGGTCGTCAACTTCCGTCCAGCGGCCGACAGACACCAGTTCAACGTCCACGTTGTACTTGTCAAGCATGCCCTGCTTGATGTACTGCGCGTACACGCTGCTGGTCGGGTCAGAGCCGCCGTCATTGTAACGGTTGTAGACTTCCACGGTGATGTGGCGGGTTTCGGTGAATTTGCCGTCCACAAAGCCGTTGTCCGCGGATGCGGTCGTGAAGATGCACAGAGACAGCACCATCGCGAGCGCAAGAACCAGAGACACAATGCGTTTCATAGGGGGTTCCTCCTTTTTATTTGCAGGGCTCACACGTCCCTGAAATACGGTGTTATAATACTATTTCCTGCATTCACCTGCACCATCTGCTCGCGCCTTGGTGCATTCTCATTTGGAAATAGTATAGGGGCATCAGCCCTTGACTGCGCCAATCGTGACGCCGGTGACGAAATAGCGCTGCAGCCACGGGTACACCAGCAGAATCGGCACGGTTGCAAACATGACGGACGCCATCTGAATCGTCTTGGAAACGCCGGCGCTGAAGAAACCTTCCTGCGTGGCGATTTCGCTGCTTTGCGTGGAGTTTTTGATGATGTTGTACAGCAGCAGCTGAATCGGCCAGTACTTTTCCGCCTTGCTGGATTTCAGGTACATCAGCGCATCGGAGAAGCCGTTCCAGCGGCCGACGGCGTAGAACAGCGCCAGCGTCGCCAGAGAGGGCAGAGACAGCGGCAGATACACCGTCACCAGCGTGCGGATTGGGCCTGCACCGTCAATCTCCGCCGCCTCGCGAAGGCTGTCCGGCACGCTGTAGAAGAACGAGCGCAGCACGATGACGTTGAACACGCTGATGCAGTTCGGCAGAATCAGCGCCCACGGGGTGTTGAGCATCTTGAGGTTGTTCAGCAGGATGTAGCCCGGAATCGTGCCGGCACTGAAGTACATCGTGAACAGGATGATGAAGTTGATGACCTTGCCGCCGCGCAGATTTTTGTAAATCAGCGGGAAGGCGGTGCAGACGGTCAGCACAAGGCTCAGCACCGTGCAGACGACGGTCAGGATGCCCGTCCACGCCAGCGACCATGTGTACTTGCTATCGCTCAGAATGGTCTTGTACGCCTCAAAATTCCAGCCCTTGGGCCAGAGGAACACGTCGTTGCGAATCAGGTGTTCGCTGGAGGACAGGGAGCTTGCCAGCACGTTGACCATCGGCAGCAGGCAAATCAACATCGTCAGAAAGATGATGAAGGCAATGATGAAGTCGCCCACGCGGGTCTTTTGGGATTTGATCATGCCCTGATGGACTTTTTTGCCGTTGAAGGTAGTTGTCGTCGCCATATCGCAGCCTCCTTACATGATGCCCGGCTCGTCGAACTTCTTCGCCAGCGTGTTCGAGGCAAGCAGGAAGATGACGCAGACGACGGACTGGAACAGACCGACCGCTGTGGACAGGGCGAACTGGTTGCCCTTGATGCCGCGCTCGTAGACGAAGATGGAAATCGTCTTGCTTGCGCCCTCAACCAGCGGGTTGCTCAGGGTGAACGGACGGTCGAACTCGCTGCCGAGGATGCGGCCGAGGTTCATAATCAGCAGGATGATGATGGTGGAGCGGATGCCCGGCAGGGTGATGTGCCAGATTTTGCGCAGGCGGCTCGCACCGTCCACTTCCGCCGCTTCGTACAGCTCCGGGCTGATGCCGGTCAGCGCGGCGAGGTAGATGATGGTGTTCCAGCCGCATTCCTTCCAGATGCCCAGCACGATGTAGGTTGCGCGCCAGTTGTTCTCCGTGCCTAAGAAGGCGATATTGGTGCCGAATATCTGGTTAACCAGACCATCGTTGGTTGCCAGCAGCCGCAGCGACAGACTGGAGATGATAACCCAGCTCAGGAAGTGCGGCAGGTACAGCACGGTCTGTGCGACGCGCTTGAACTTCGGGAACGCCAGCTCGTTGAGCAGCAGCGCCATCAAGATGGGCATCGGCGTGCCGATAACGAGGTCAAGCAGGTTCAGGATGATGGTGTTCTTCAGCGCATCGATAAAGTTCTTATCGTTGAATGCCTTGATGAACCATTCCCAGCCGCCGTTTTTCGCCCAATCCAGCAGCCACGGCGCTTTCAGAATGTTGTTCTTCTTGAACGCCAGCAGAATGTAGGACATGGGAACGTAGCGGAAAATGATGAAGAACGCCAGCGGCACGAGCAGCAGCAGATACAGCGTGCCGTATCGCTTCAAGTACGTTCCCCACCGCATGGTGGAACGTCCGGTCAAATCCCGGCGGACAATCGCCTTGGTAGATTGCAAAAGGATCCCTTCCTTCCCTTTTGAATTGCGCAACGACGAACATCGTTCATCTGGCTTTATTATCGCCTGATTACACATTTGACGCTAATCATTTTTAGCGAAATATCTCTCATTTTTAGCGATTTTTGTACCGATGAAACGAGTATAGATTGTAATTTTCTATACAATTCAACCAAAGTGATGAATTCCGCATCTCAAATCGGAATTTCGCGCCTGCCGTGATTGACATTTCCGCCCGAAACGGCTATGATGAAGAAAACAGCACCTTGAAGGCGCGCCCGCGCCGAAGAAGTCAAGGGGCGAGCAAAAAGCCGGAAAGGAGGACGTAACGCTGTGAAGAGCAACATGTGGTACATGCGCCAAAAGGAAGAATTCGGCGAAGACCGCAGTCAGGGCATCCGTTTCTACGATAACACCCAAACCTGCGATTACCTCCCGCATTGGCATATGACCTATGAGGTCATCATGGTTATCGCCGAGGACCTCACTGTCATCGTCGAAAACGAGCGTCATCTTCTTCATCCGGGCGATATCATGGTTATCCCCTCCGGCGTCGTCCACGAAATCCACACACCCCCGACCGGCCACCGCTATTACTTCCTCCTTGACCGCGAGCGCCTGTTCATTATCGACGGTCTGCTGGCGGCAGAAGAAGCCCTCCAGCCGTGCGTGGTGATTCGCAAGGGCAGCGCGCCCGAAATTGAGCAGCGCGTAAAGACCGCTGCGGCTGAGGCTGGGGTGGCGCGGGATCGCTTTGGATTAACGGTCGCGCGGCTGGAATTGAGCCGGATGCTCATTGACCTGCTCCGCCGCCACGCGCAGGAACACGGCACAGAACTGAACCGCCGTGTCCGCCACAAGGAGCAGACGCAGATGCTCTTCGTCGATATTCGCGACTATGTGATGGCGCACTGCGCGGAGGATTTGACGCCGCAGAACATGGCGGACAAGAGCGGGTACAGCCGTTACCACTTCGAGCGCCTTTTCTACGACTGCTTAGGCATATCGTTCCACGAATTCCTGACCCGCCAGCGGCTGACGCTCTGCAAGCAGCTTCTGGAACGGACGGATGATTCGATTACGTCCATTGCGGGGCAGTCGGGCTTCGGCAGCATTGCGACCTTCAACCGGGTTTTCCAGCAATATGAGGGCATGTCGCCCTCTGCATACAGAAAAAGCGGTGCTGCCCAATCAAAATAATATAGGAGAGGATGCGCATGAAGTCATTTGTGCAGAAACACGGAAAACTGCTGATTAGCGTCGCAGTGGCGCTGATGGTGGCTGCTGCCTGCATGGGTACGCTCATGCAGAACAAGCAGACGCGAAGTCTGGTCGGCGCATGGATGATTTACGACGGCTATGATGGCGGCGATCTTGCGCCAAACGTGCTGGTGTTCGCGGCGGATGGCACGGGTATCGGCTATGCGCTGGACAGCGACGGGCTGGACAACGGGATGGAGAACATCCTCCTCCCGCGTGAGCGGCTTTCGGATGCACAGCCATTCCATTGGCAGCAAAGCGGCAAAACGCTGACGATGACATACGACGCGGGTGACACCCGGCAGCTGGAAATCGGCATTTCCCCGATGGGAAACACGCGGGAATTGTCGCTGACCCTTGGGGGCTTAGGTGGCGGGTGGATTCCCGTGACAATCGCAGAGTAATACTATTTCCAGATTCAACTGCGCCATCTGCTTGCGCCTTTTCCATTCTGGCGTCCGCTCATTCCACTTAGCGTAGCGCTGCTACGCTGCGTTTCATTCACGTTAGCCAGAATGAAAAATTCGCGGCGCATCTTGGCGCATTCTTATCTGGAAATAGTATAACACAAAGAAGGACGAAGCATTCCCGCCTCGTCCTTCTTGCTATTATCCTTTTTAAAGAAGGACGAAGCATTCCCGCCTCGTCCTTCTTGCTATTATCCTTTTTTCTCCGGCAGTCGCTTCGCCGCCCACGAAACCGCCGCCATCACCAGCGCGGCAAGGACAATCAGCCCTGCCAGGGCGCCATACTGCGCCAGCGTCAGGTGCTCAAAATAGAAAATCTGCTTGAAATAGCATACCGCCAGCACGAATCCGGCGGTCATCGCGGCACACACCGCCGCGCGCAGCGTCGTCAGCGGGACGGAGACGGAATAGAGCATCATCAGCCCGACCGCGCCCGCGCACAGCGCCGCCAGCGTCTTGCAGTCCGCCATATCCCAGCCGAAATTCACGCCTGCCATTGCCGCCATGGCGCAGACGCACACCGCCGCCGCGCCGGGAATCGCCCGCGTCAGCACCGTGCGCAGAAAACTGCCCTGTATGCGGTCCTGATTCGGTTCGAGCGTCAGCAGGNNNNAACCTCCCCTGTATGCGGTCTTGATTCGGTTCGAGCGTCAGAAGGAACGCCGGAAGGCCAATCGTCAGCGAGGAAATGAGCGTCAGCTGAATCGGCTGGAAGGGGTATTCGACCGGGAACAGCAGCGTCAGCAGCGCCAAGGCGAAGGAATACAGCGTCTTGACGAGGAAGAGCGACGCCGCGCGCGTGATGTTGCCCACGACACGCCGCCCCTCCGCGACAATCAGCGGCATGTTCGCGAAATTCGCGTCCAGGAGCGTCAGCTGCGCCGCCTGTTTTGTGGCATCCGCGCCGCCCGCCATGGCAATGGAGCAGTCCGCCGCCTTGAGTGCGGGAATGTCGTTCACGCCGTCGCCGGTCATGGCAACGTGATGCCCATTCGCCTTGAGCGCCTCGACAAGCGCCTTTTTCCGCGTCGGGGTCACGCGCCCGAAGACGGCGTAGCGCTCGCAAGCATCGACCAGCTCCGCGTCGGACAGGGTGGAGGCATCCACCGCGCCGCCGGATAGGCCCACCTTGCGCGCAATCGCCGCGACTGTCTTTTCGTCGTCGCCGCTGATAATTTTCAGCGCAACGCCCTGCGTATGGAAGTAATGCAGCGTCTCCTGCGCCGCGGGGCGAATCTCGTCGGTCAGCAGGCAAAGGCCAATCACGCGGGTGACGGCGGGCGCGTCAGTTTCGGTGACGCAGCCGTCCGCTTCTGCCAAAACCAGCACGCGCAAGCCGCGCCCGGCGCAGTCCGAAAGCGTTTTGCGAATCGGCGCAAGATGCGCATCATCCAGCACAAACGTCGGCGCGCCTAAAATCAGCGTTGTACCATCCGCAAAAGATACGGCGGATTTTTTCCGTTCGGAGGAAAATGGCAGGACAGCCACGGGCTTTTCGCCCTGCACATCGGGAATTTCCGCGCGGAGGGCATCCAGCGTGCCGGAACGCTCGTCCATGCTGGACAGGAAGCGCCTGAGTTGCGTCCGCATTTCGCCCTCGTCACCCGAAAGGGGCAGCAGCGAACCCAATGTCATCTTGCCCGTTGTAATCGTACCGGTTTTGTCCAGACACAGCACATCCGCGCGCGAGAGCGTCTCAATGCCGTACAGCTCCTGCACAAGGGTGTTTCGCTTGCCGAGCTTGATTACGCCAACCGCCAAGGCGACCGAAATCAGCAGAATCAGCCCTTCGGGAATCATGCCGATCATGGCGGCGACGGACGTTGGGACAGCCGTTGTCAGCGGGAGGTGCTGGAGGAAGAACTGCTTGCAGAACAAAAGCAGCCCAATCGGAATCAGCGCCGCGCTGACGATGCGAATCAGGCGGTTGACCTCCGTCATCAGCACCGATTTCGGGCGGCGAATCTCCTTCGCGGAACGCGTCAGGCGGGCGGCATAGCTTTCGTCACCCACATAAACCAGCTGCGCGGTGAAGGTTCCCTCTAAAATATAGCTGCCGGACAGAAGAAAATCGCCCGGCTGCTTGCGCATGGGCGTGCTTTCCCCCGTCAGCAGGGATTCGTTCGCCGCCCCCTGTCCGCTGGTGACGACGGCATCCGCCATCACTTGGTCGCCCGCGCGGAGAATCACCAGATCGCCCTTGACGAGCGCATCCGGCGCGCAGGTCTTTTCCTGCCCATTGCGCAGGACGTGCGCGGTCGGAGCGTTCAGCAGGGACAACTTGCGGATGGTCTTGCGCGCGCGAAGCTCCTGCACCGTGCCAATCAGCGTGTTCGACACCACGACACCCAGAAACAGCATGTTCCGCCAGCTGCCCACCAGCGCCAGACAAACCGCCAGCGCCACATTCAGCCCGTTGAAGGGCGTGAAAAGATTTTCCGCCAGAATCTGCGCGGTGGATTTGTCGGGGCGGTGGTGGGAGATGTTCGGCTTGCGGGAAGCCGCCTCCTCGTCCGTCAAGCCGCTTGGCGCGGTCGGGGTGAAATCCGCCGGAAGCTCCGTGTTGACCTGCAAGATATCCGCCATAATTTGTTATGCTCCTAATACATCCGCCGCCGCGCGCAGGGACGGCAGCACTTCAACGCCCGGCACCTGCCGCAGCACCGCGTCGCACTGGTGCCCGCCGGAAATCAGCAGGCAGCGGCAGCCGATGGCGCGGGCAACCTCGGCATCGTGGCTCGTGTCGCCCAGAAACACCGTGTCCGCCGGGTCATAGCCCTTGCGCGAAAGGTAGTCCTTCGCCAGCTGCACCTTCGACACGGCGTAGACGTCGCCCAGCCCCAGAATATCATCGAACATGCCGTCCAGCTCCGGAAACTTGACAACCTGCGCGCGCAGCTGATCCACCTGACTGGCGGAGATAATCGCCTGATGGAAGCCTGCGTCGTGGAAGCGGTGAACCGCCTCCGCCGCCGTCTGGTGCAGCTGCGCCAGATGGAAGTTCGCGACGTAGCCTTCGTTCCATTCCTTCGCCACAAGCGGGAAATCCTCGTCCGTCACGCCGATGTCGGTATAGTAATCCTTGACCGGAAAGCGGAAAATCCGCCGATATTCCTCTTCGCTTGTCAGGCGATAGCCGTGGTGCGCGAAAACTTCATTGTTGATTTTGACCACCAACGGTACGTCGCTGAGCAGCGTGCCGTTCCAGTCCCACAGAATCGTCATTGCTTCTTAACCTCCGAAAATTTAGGGTAACGCTGATTATACCACATTTTCAGAGGAAGGACAAGCGCTTTTTTGCAAATTACTTGCTGTAATAGCTCTTGAAGGTTTCGCCGTTGTCCATGTGGATGACGCGCGGTTCATCCGCCTTCGCCTGCTTGTAGTTCTTGCGGCGCGTAATCACCAGCGCCACCAGACCGACAACCAGCAGCAGCATCCCCAGATGCAGCACCAGCCCCAGCAGTCCGCCTAATACACTGAACACAAAGTGGAACACGCTGGCGACCGCGCCGAACACCATGTTGATGAAAGAGCCGATCATGTTGAAAACCGAGCCGATGAATGCCATCATATCTGTATCCTCCTGCGCCGATGAGGGGCGCGTCCTGTCGTTCTGACAAGAATAAGGATAGCACAAGCGGAATGGAAAATCCATCGAAGGATGATTAGAAATTCATGAGGAAATTCTCATTTTTGCGAAAATCCCCCGATTGCGTTTCCGTGTTCATTCTGCTATACTCGATAGCAGAAATACGCAAAGGGGGATTCTTTCGCATGAATATTACGGTTTATCTGGGGGCGAACGAAGGCAACGATCCGTCTTTTCGGCAGGCGGTGGAGGAACTCGGACGCTGGATTGGCGAAAGCGGCAACGCACTGGTGTATGGCGGGTCGAAATCCGGCTTGATGGGCGCGCTGGCGGCCAGTGCGCTGGCGGCTGGCGCGGAGGTGACGGGCGTGGAGCCGGAGTTTTTCATCAGCGAGAGCTTTCAGATGGAGGGGCTGACGGAGCTGATTGTGACGAAGGACATTCCGGAGCGCCGGACGAAGATGATAGAACTGGGGGATGCGTTCATTGCGTTTCCGGGCGGCACGGGGACGCTGGAAGAGGTGTCGGAAGTGATGTCGAAGCTGGCGCTGAAGCAGATAGATGCCCCGTGTGTGCTGTATAATTTGAATGGGTATTATGAGGGATTGAAGGCGCAGCTGAGGCATATGGTGGAAATGGGGCTTTCGACGGAAGAAAAACAGGAAAAAGTGTATTTTGCGGAGAATTTGGGGGACATTAAGGCAATTTTAGGGGCGGAAAAATAATAGGTTTTTCACGGGAAGTTGGGGGAGCAAACAAGGGCTTAGGCGAAGCACCAAAAAGCTGCACGCGGAAGGAGCATGAAAGCGCGACCAACTCAATCGCGAAAAGGGGTCAAGGGGGGGACTTCGTCCCTTTTCGTCTGCCCCTTGCAGGGTCAAGGGACAGCGTCCCTTGTGGGGTTTGGGGCAACGCCCCAACAGTTCCACGGGCGACCAGTATGCCAAACGTGCTCAACAAAGGTGCAGGCAGCGAAGCGTCCCTGCCAGTAACTTTGCGCGTCCGCAGACGCGCCCCCAAGCTGCTCTTCCCCCAAGTTTCCGTGAAGAACCAAAAAAGCGGGATTGCGCATTTTTCACGCAACCCCGCTTTTTGTCCTTATGCAATTCTCAGAAGCGCCGTGCGCGCCTTATTCCCCCATGCCTTGGTCGCGCGCCTGCGCGGTGTACAGCTCGTAGTATGCGCCGCGCTTGGCCATCAATTCGTCATGAGAGCCTGCTTCCATGATGCCTTGATTGCCGATGTAAAGGATGCGGTCGCAGTTCTTGATGGTGGACAGACGGTGCGCAATGATGAACGACGTGCGTCCCTTCAGCAGCGCCTGAATGCCGTCCTGCAGCAGCTTTTCCGTCTTGGTGTCGATGGAGGAGGTTGCCTCGTCCAGTATCAGGATGCGCGGGTCGCTCAGCAGCGTGCGCGCGAAGGCAATCAGCTGCTTCTGTCCCTGCGAAAGGCTGCCGCCGCGCTCGTTCACGGTCGTTTTGTAGCCCTGCGGCATTTCGCGGATGAAGTCGTCTGCGCGGACAACCGCCGCCGCCTGACGTACCTCGTCGTCTGTCGCGTCCAGACGGCCGTAGCGAATGTTATCCAGAATCGTGCCGGAGAAGATGAAGGAATCCTGCAGCATGATGCCCATCTGCGAGCGCAGGGAGTGCAGCGTCACGTCGGTAATGTCGTGCTTCACGCCGGATTCATCCGTCAGCGTGATGGAACCGCTGCGCAGGTCGTAGAAGCGGCAGAGCAGGTTGACGATGGTGGACTTGCCCGCGCCCGTCGGGCCGACAAGCGCAATGCTTTCGCCCGCCTTGACGTGCAGGTCAACATCCTTGAGGACGGTCTGCCCTTCCTCGTAGCCGAAGGTGATGTTGTTGTAATCAACTGCGCCGGTAATGGGCGGAAGCGTCTCGGCATTCGGCTTGTCGTCAATCACGACTGGTTCATCCATCGTCTCGAAGATGCGCTCCAGATACGCCATGTTGTTCACGAAACTGTTGTAGATGTTCGCCAGATTCGTAATCGGCTGCCAGAAACGGCTGACGTACTGCCCCATGGCGAGAATCACGCCGAAGGAGACCACCGCGCCGCCCAGCCAGTACACGCCCGCGTAGTACATGAGGGTGAAAACAATCTGCGTGATGATTTCCGAAGAGAGCCAGACGCTGTTGGAGATGTAAATCGCCTTCAGCCACGCCGCGCGGCACGCCGTCGCCAGCCGCTGCATGATGGAGCAGTTGACATCCTGCCGCGCGAACAGTTCGCTCACGCGCACGCCGTCAATGGATTCCGCCAGATACGCGTTGTAGTTGCTGTTTTTGTTCGACTGATTCTGCCACGCGCGGCGCTGACGAGGCTTCAGGATGATGATAATCGCCACGAAAATCGGCAGACCCGCCACAACAATCGTCGCCAGCGTCGGCTCGGTTGTGTACATGTAGACGACGATGAAAATGATATTGATGATTTCCAGAATTGAGTTGATGATGCCGTTGGAAAGAATATCCGACACGCTGTTGACGTAATTGATGACGCGCACGAGGATTTTGCCCGCCGGACGACTGTCGTAGTAGGCGAAAGGCAGCTGCTGCAGGTGCGCGAAGAGGTCTTTGCGGATATCGTAGATGATCTGCTGACTGACGAACGCCATGATGCGGGAGCGGATGACCGTGAAGACGATGCCGACGATGATGATGCCCATGAACGCCAGTGCCATCTTCAGCAGCAGGTCAACGTTTTTCTGCGGCACAGCGACGTCCATGACGGTCTGGGTGATTTTCGGCACGGCGAGGCTCGTTACCGATGCCAAGGCGGACAGAAGCAGCGCCAGCAGCATCTTCCACTTGTGCTTGCCGATGTAAACGCCCACGCGCTTCAAGTGCCGGAAGTCAAACGGGGTTTCCAAGCGCTCGTCTACGTCAAATTTATTGCGCGCCATGTTACATCACCTCCTGCGGAGCGGTGTCGGGCGTGATGCCGTTTTGCAGGCAGTACGTTTCGTAGTAGTAGCCGCGCTGACGCAGCAGCTCCTGATGCGTGCCGCGCTCGGTCACGACGCCGTCCTTCAAAATCAGGATGAGGTCAGCGTCCTTGACGGAGGAAATGCGCTGGGCAATGATCAGCTTCGTGCAGTCGTAGGGGAGCTGACGCAGCTGCGCCTGAATGTACTTCTCCGTCTCCATATCGACAGCGGAAGTGGTGTCGTCCATGACGAGGATACCGGGCTTGACTGCCAGCGCGCGCGCCAAGGCAATGCGCTGCTTCTGCCCACCGGAAAGACCCACGCCGCGTTCACCGATAATCGTGTCGTAGCCCTCGGACAAGCCCTTGATGAAGTCGTCCGCAGCCGCGCGGCGGGCGAAGTCATGCACTTCATCCTCCGTCAGCGTCTGGTCGCCGAAAGCAATGTTGCCTTCCACCGTGTCGGAGAAGAGGAAAACATCCTGCGTCGCCGTGCCGATGCCGTCGCGCAGCTGCTGCAGCTTCCACTTGCGCACGTTGCAGCCATCAACGGAAATGCTGCCGCTGGTCACGTCGTAGCAGCGGGCGAGCAGCTGAATCAGCGTCGTTTTGCCGGAACCGGTCGGCCCCATGATGGCGACGGTCTGCCCCGGCTTGGCGGAGAACGTTACGTCGGACAGCACCGGCTGCGAGCCGTAAGCGAAGGACACATGGTCAAAGGAAATCGCACCCTCGATGTGGTCGTGATTCACCGCGCAGGAGCTGTCTACAATCTCCGGGCGGGAGACTTCAATCTCCATGACCTTGTTCGAGCAGGTGATGAAGCGCTGCCAGTCGTTGAGCAGGTTGCCCAGCTGCCGCATGGGGACGCTCAGCGTCCACGCCAGCTGGGTGAAAATCGTCAGTTCGCCCGCCGTCATGCCGTCGGTAATCATCAGGTAGCCGCCGAAAAAGACGGTCAGCAGCGTCATGGCGTTCGCCAGAATCTCGATGAAGGGGTAGAAGGACAGCCAGCGCTTGTTGATATCCAGATTCGCATCGCGGAAGGCGCGGGAACGCTCGTCGAAGCGGTTCTCCTCGTATTCCTCACGCGCAAACGCCTTCACCACGCGGTTTGCCGCAATGTTCTCCTGCGCCTTCGCGTTCATGTCGCTCATCTTGTCGCGCATGTCCACGAACATCCGCCGCGCGCCCCTGGAGTACACTTTCGTGATAATCATCAGCAGCGGCGTGACGCAGACCATTGCCAGTGCGAGCTTCCAGTTCACCGAGAACAGGTAAATCGACGACGACACGAACATGACGATGCTGTCTACCGCCACATAGTCTATGTATGCCAGAAAATGGCGGCACCAGTCCGTGTCGGCGGACAGACGCGTCATCAGGTCGCCGGTGCGGTGAATGTCGAAAAAGCGCATGTCCTGATACTGCAGGCGCGTGAACAGCCGCATGCGCAGGTTCATCAGCGTGTTCTGGGAGGAATGCTCCAGCAGGACAACCATCAGGTAGCGCAGACCTTCGCGCGTAACCTTGACAATCAGCATCGTCAGCAGCAAGCCGACGAGCGGTTCGGGGTTCTGCGCGACAATGACATCATCCATCAGGCGCATCGTCAGGTAGGGGTTGATGAGCAGCATCAGCGACGTGATGGCACTGATGATGAGGCCAAGAATGTGCCACTTGTGGTAGCGCTTGTCCATTACGCCCCACAGCCATTTGATATTCTCCATCGGTTACTCCTTATACAGGGTCGATTCGATTTCCTTTGTCACAAAGTCAGCAATGCGAATTTTCCATTCCTCGTCCGGGTGGACTTCACCGTGAGAGCGGGCAACGCTGCGGTCAAAGCCGCTTCCGTAGAAGCTGTCGATGCAGTGCACGCCCGTTTTCTGCGCGACTTTCTGGATGACGCGGCGCTTGAGCAGCCCGTGCGCCTCGTCCATCCATGCCTGCGGGGTGTATGTTTGCAGCGGCGTGGCGAGGAAAATCGCCGCGTTCGGGCAGACGGTCTGCAATGTCCGCACCGCCCAGAGCAGCGCAGATGCCATCGACGTGCGGGTCAGGGCGGCGTAGGGGAGTTCACAGACTGCCGCAAAGTCATCCGCCGGAGCATTTTCCGGTTGATTGCCGTCATTGGTGGAGATGGCGATGTAAATCACGTCCGGCGCGGTCAGTGTGCCTGTGCCGATACCGATTTCCGCCGGAATCGCATACTCGATGCCATCCACCGTCCAGCGGATGATGCTGCCCTTCGGCGTAAGCGCCTGCAAAACGCGCCGCACCTGATTGGACAGCACGTTGTCCGCCGTGTTCGTGTTCGGCGGCTCGATGAGCGTTACAGGCGTGATGTTCCTATCGCCTTCGTGCCAGTCGGAGCAGGTTGCGTACCCGCAGGCGGCATTCAGCACCTCCTGCGCGTTCAGCCGATGCGCCACCATCGTGCCGATGCCGCTGACCTGGTCGCTGGTGATGCTGTCGCCCATGCAGCAGAAGCAGCGGATGTTCATGGGTGTTAGCCTCCCTTGTGGTGGTACTATTTTCCGCATTCGCCTGCGCCATCTGCTTGCGCCTTTTTCCTTCTGGCGTCCACTCATTCCACTTAGCGTAGCGCTGCTACGCTGCGTTTCATTCGCGTTAGCCAGCGCGAAAAATTCGCTTCGCATCTTGGCGCATTCTCATTTGGAAATAGTACAGACGGGTCGTTCAATCGTAAAGCCTCATTAGAAACGGTTTGATGATAGCACGGTTTTTTCCTTGTTTCAAGGGGGCTTTTGGAAAGATTTCGACAATATTTCTTGCCCATCAGTTAAGTAACAAAAAGCCGGAAAAAAAGACACAAAGCGGCGATAAAAACCAGTGAAGGTCTCCAGCGGGCGACCGCAGACTTCGTCCGTTTTCATTGCCCTCTGGAAGCATGGGAAAGACCAGTATGAAAAGGAAGTCAATCATGCCTATCAGCATAGAATCAGAAAAAACCACCCAACGAAACCATTTTCGTTCTGGTAAAAAATCAGACATTCTTGACAAAACACAATTGTTGTGTATAATTAAATTATTGCATCATCCATTCCATAGACCCCCAAGACGCTAAGGGAGGAAATCAAACATGAAACACTGGGTCGCACAAGCGCTTTCTCTGCTGATGGCACTCTGCTTGTTTCTGCCCTGCTTCGCCGCAGCGGAAGAAGCCGCGCAGACCGCCATCACCATCGACTTTGAGGATGGCAACGCCGCCGCATTCAGCCAGTCTGGCTCCTGCACCGTTGGCGTGACGGAATCGCAGGCACACAGCGGTAAGCAGAGCCTGCGAGTTTCTGGACGCGGCAGCAATAACTGGGATGCCGTTGACCTCTCCGCTGCGTCGCTTGGCATTGAGGCCGGCGCGAAAGTCCACCTGTCCGCCTGCGTCTACGTCGAAAGCTCGGAGGACGGCGTTATGGCGATTGGCAAGGCGGGCGGCGATTACGCCTACTACGCGCAGGTGAACGTCAAGGGCAAGGAGTGGACGGAAATCTCCTGCGATTTCGAGGCGGACGCGGGCGTCAACATCCGCTTCCTCACGGCGTCGGATAACTATCTGGGCAAAAACTACTGCATTGATGATGTCACGCTGACCATCACCGCGCCCGAAAAGATGGATTACTCCGACGCGCCGCAGATTCACTACACGTCGGACTTTACCAGCGGCACGGACGGCTGGTATGCGCGTTCTGCGGGCGGCGCCACCATCGAGACGACCGCTGACGGGCTGTACATCACCGGGCGTACCGCGACGTGGAACTCTCCCGGCCGCGACTTCGACCTTGTGCCGGGGCGCGCCTACAATCTGTCCGTGCAGGTGAAGCAGGACGAGATGGATTCGTGCAGCTTCATCCTGTCCGTCGCCCATACCCGCGACGGCGAGGAATCCTATGAGAACATTGTCACCGGCACGGCGAAGAAGGGCGAATGGGCAATGCTGTCCGGCTCGTACATTCCCGGTCGGTATGACAAGTATGTGCTGTACGTTGAGGGTGCGGGCAAGGAAACGTCCTTCACCATCCGCAATTTCACCTGCGACGAGAAGATTGACTCCTTCGACACCACTTCGCTGCCTGCCCTCAAGACGCTCTATGCGGATAAGTTCGATTTCGGCACGGCGGTTGTTGCCAGTGAAGTGAGGGACAGCAAGCGCATGGCGTTCTACGGCAGCCAGTTCACCATCATGACCGCGGGCAACGAGATGAAGCCGGATTCGCTGCTGGACATGGCGGCGTGCCGCAAGCTCAGCCGCACGGACGACACGGCCGTCGCTGTGAAGTTCGACAACTGCATTCCGTTCCTCGATTGGTGCCGCGACAATGGCGTGAAGGTGCATGGGCATGTGCTGGTGTGGCACTCCCAGACGCCCGAAGCCTTCTTCCATGAGGGCTACGCGACACACAAGCCGCTGTGCAGCCGCGAAACCATGCTCGCCCGCATGGAAAGCTACATCCAGCAGGTGCTGACGTGGACGAACGAGAATTATCCGGGGCTGATTGTCTCGTGGGACGTTGTGAACGAAGCCGTGGCGGACGGCAGCGACCAGCTGCGCGAATCCAACTGGACAAAGACGGTTGGTCAGGATTTCGTGAACCGCGCGTTTGAGTACGCCCGCAAGTACGCCGCGGACGGCGTGAAGCTGTACTACAATGATTACAACACCCCCCTTGACCCCAAGCTGCACGGCATCTGCGTCCTGCTGGACAGCCTGATTGCGGATGGCACGATTGACGGCTACGGCTTCCAGGCACACTACTCCGTCGGCAGCCCGACGATTGACCGCGTGGATTGGGCGTTCCAGCAGATTGCCAAGCGTGATTTGCTCCTGCGCGTGTCCGAACTTGACGTGGGCATTGACGATACAAGCGAGGAAAATCTGCAGAAGCAGGCGAAGTATTACGGCAACCTGATGAAGATTTTCCTGCGTTACGCCGACCGCATCGAAGCGGTGCAGGTATGGGGCACGGTGGACGACCTGAGCTGGCGCGCGGACGAGTACCCGCTCCTGTTCGACAAGGATGCCCAGCCGAAGCCCGCGTTTGACACGCTGGTGGAACTGGCACAGTAAATCCATCATAAAGGCAGCACCGCACAATCCATTTGCCAGCCGACCACCTCATTTGTGCGGTGTTACCCTAACTTTAAGGAGGCGACGAAGATGAAGAAGAAGAGTTTTGCCATATTGCTGGCTGCGGCGCTGCTGCTGTACCTGCTGCCGGGAATGGCGCCGGAAGCGAAGGCGGAAACCATCCGCGACAAATGCCGTTTCTGCAACACGACGGCAGATCATGAGATTACAAGATTCGAGCGATTCAACGACGATTATCATTATGTAATTTACATATGTTCACACTGCGGTAAAGGCAGCTATGCCCTATTTGATGACAATCCAATCGGCCGTCACTCTGGCGGCACCGAAACGCCGACCTGCACCACGGGCAAAACCTGCACCCGGTGCGGCACTCAATACGGCAAACTCGGTCACGACTGGGGCGCATGGCAATCCAGGGGCAACAACAGCGAGCATTTCCGCACCTGCCAGCGTGACGGCTGCGATGCGGTCGACACCGCAAGCTGCTCCGGCGACAGCAG
>FR899879.1:0-31684 GCA_000437595.1 Faecalibacterium sp. CAG:74
TCACGCACAGCTTCTTGTGCTCCTTCGCCAGCTTGTTCTCGTCCACGCCGTCGATGACGTGACCGATTTCAAAGATGCCGAACGACGGCGCATAGCCCGTGTTGACCTTCACCTGGCACAGCTGGGTGGGAATCATGGAGCGGCGCAGCGTCTCGATGTTGGGGTTGGAGGCGTTGAGCAGCTTCACGTTGTCCTCAACGGCGATGCCGAGCTTCTTGTAGTCGTCGGCGTACTGCCAGATGTAGGAATGCACCTCGTGCAGCGAATAGCGCTTGACGAGAATGTCCTTCAATTTGTCCTCCACCGTCTTTTCGGTGGACATGCGAACCGGGTAGAGCGGGGATTCCGCCGTGTGCAGGTCAAAGTTGTCGTAGCCGTAAATGCGGGTGATTTCCTCGATGATATCCGCCTTGATGGTTACGTCCTTCGTCGCGCGCCAGGAGGGGACGTCCGCGGTGAAGGAATCGCCGTCCCGCGTCATGCCGAAGCCCAGCGCGGTCAGCGTGTGCATGATTTCGTCGGAGGAAATGTTGATGCCGGTATAGCGGTCAACAAACGCCTTGTCAAAGGACAATTGCACCTTCGGATAGTGGAAGGCGTACTCGTCGGTCAGGCGGGAGGTGACGCGCATTTCCGGATCGTATTCCTGCAAAAGCTTGACGAAGCGGGCGATGGCGACGGTCGTCATTTCCGGGTCAAGGCTCTTTTCGTAGCGGGCGGAGGCGTCGGTGCGGTGGGCGAGGCGGACGCTGCTCTTGCGGACGGACGCCGCGTCGAACGTGGCGGATTCCAGCGTCAGGCTCGTCGTGTCATCGACGATTTCGCTGTCCAGACCGCCCATGATGCCCGCGATGGCAACCGGCTTGTCGCCGTTGCAGATCATCAGCGTGTTCGGGTCGATGGTGCGCTCCACCTTGTCCAGCGTCTGGAAAGGGAAGCTCTCCGGGAAGCGGCGGATGCGGATTTTCTCCACCTTGCGGCTGTCGAAGGCGTGCATCGGCTGCCCCATTTCCAGCATCAGGTAGTTCGTCAGGTCGGCGAGGAAGTTGATGTCGCGCATACCGCAGTAGTTCAGGCGGATACGCATCGCCATCGGGCTGACGTGGCGGTTGATGTTCTCCACCCGCAGGCAGGAGTAGCGCTGGCACAGCGGGTCTTCAATCTTCATGTCGATGGCGGGCAGATTGTTGTACGCCGCCAAATCCGCCACGGGCAGGGCTTTCAGCGGACGGCCGGACAGGGTGGAGAATTCGCGCGCCATGCCGTAGTGCCCCCACAGGTCGGGGCGGTTCGTCAGGGACTTGTTGTCCACCTCGAAGATAATATCGTCAATGGGGTAGAGCGCCTTCAAATCCGTGCCGCAGGGAACATCCTCCGGGAGGACCATGATGCCGGAATTGTCGTCGCTGATGCCGATTTCCTTCTCCGAGCAGCACATGCCGTAGGACGTGTACCCGGCGAGCTTGCGCGGGCTGATGGTGATGTCGCCCAGCTGCGCGCCCACCTTCGCGAACGCGGTTTTCATGCCCAGCTGCACGTTCGGCGCGCCGCAGACCACGTCGGTCAGCTGCCCGTCGCCCGCGTCCACCTTCAGCAGGTGCAGCTTGTGGGATTCGGGGTGATTTTCTACGCTGACGATCTGCGCGGCGACAACGCCGGACAAATCCGCGCCCTTGTGGAAAATTTCATTCTCAACTTCCGCCGTGGACAGGGAGAACTGGCGAATCAGCGCCATTTTGTCAAGACCCGTCAGGTCAACGAAGTCGGAAATCCAGTTCATTGAGATCAGCATGTTCGTCTTTCCTCCGCATTACTCGTCGTCCGTGAACTGCGCCAAACGCGTCAGGCTGCCGCTGTTCAGGTCGCGAATGTCCTTCACGCCGTACTTCATCATGGCAAGGCGCGTCATGCCCAAGCCGAACGCGAAGCCGGTGTACTGCTCCGGGTCGATGCCGCCGGCCTTCAATACTTCGGGGTGAATCATGCCGCAGGGGCACAGCTCCAGCCAGCCGGAATGCTTGCACGACGGGCAGCCCGTGCCGCCGCAGATGAGGCAGGAGATATCCAGCTCAAAGCCCGGCTCAACGAACGGGAAGAAGCCCGGACGCAGGCGGACTTTGATGTCCTTGCGGAACACCTCGCTCAGCATCGTTTTCATGAAGTAAATCAGGTTCGCGATGGAAATGTCCTTATCCACCATGATGCCTTCCATCTGGAAGAACGTGTTCTCATGGCAGGCGTCGGTCGCCTCGTTGCGGAAGCAGCGGCCGGGGAAAATCGCCTTAATCGGCACGCCGTCGTTCACCAGCGCGTCGCGGTAGCGGCGGTAGATGGCGTTCTGGGCGGCGGAGGTCTGCGTTTTGAGCAATTGCCCGTTGTCCAGATAATAGGTGTCCTGCATGTCGCGCGCGGGGTGGAACTTCGGAATGTTCAGGCTCTCGAAGCACTCGTAGTCCGTCACCACCTCGGCGTAATCCTCCACCGTGAAGCCCATCGACTTGAACACCTGCTCGCACTGGCGCTGCACCAGCGTAATCGGGTGATACGACCCGCGGGTCATGTCCGGCGGCATGGAGATGTCAAATTCGGGCAGAGCGTTGATTTCGCGCTGCAATTCCTGCGCCTTGAGCGCTTCCAGCTTTTCCGCCAAGGCGACGGTGATGGCGGTCTTCAGCTCGTTCGTCTCGCGCCCGACGGTCTTTTTCTGCTCGTCGTTCAAGCTGCCCATGCCCTTGAGCGCGTCGGTCACTTTGCCCTTGCGGCCGAGGTAATTCACGCGCAGGGCTTCCAGATCCACCATGTTGGCGATCTTCTTCAGCTCGGAATCAAAGCTGCTTTTCAGGGCTTCGATCTTCTCGTTCATTCCGGATGTTCCTCCTTACAGTTGGATGAAAAAAGCCCGTCCCATCGTTTGATGAGACGGACTGAATCCGCGGTACCACTCGTCTTGCGGCAAAGGAAAAAATCCCGCTGCCGCCGCTTGATGGGCGATAAGGCTGCCCACGCCGAAAAACTCACGGGATGAAGGTTCACGCTGTGCGCCCTGCCGCCTCGCACCACCCGGCGGCTCTCTGATATCCTATTTCCTGCATTCGCCTGTGCCATCTGCTCGCGCCTTTTTCCTTCTGGCGTCCGCTCGTTCCACTTAGCGTAGCGCTGCTACGCTGCGTTTCACTCCCGTTAGCCAGCAGAAAAAATTCGCTTCGCATCTTGGCACATTCTCATTTGGAAATAGGAAGGGGACTTGCACGCGCTACTGTTTCCCGGTCATCGCTTCCAATATTTCGCTGACTTTCGTCGGCACGCTCTATCTTATCATAGGTTGGGACGTTTTGCAAGGGGGCAAATTCGGAAATTGGAATGCAGAATGAGGAATAAAAATCGCACGGAAGTGGAATTCTTTCCATCTTACAGGCGAACAAACCGTGAATTTTTCCGATTTATTATTTACAAGCCATTTTTTTGTGCTATACTGTAAGATGCGTTATCATGTAAAGCGCGAAGCAGGCGCTTGCGTGAAAGTCCGCGCGCGGGAGGGACAAAATGCCCTCCGCACAAGGCGCGGCAGGGAACTTCGCGCACAATCGCGCGGAAGAAAGGAAAGGAAGCCGGATGAGCAACAGCCGTCCACCCTATGATGGCGCCGGGGACGCCGGACAGAATCCTCAGCAGCCCGGTTTTTCGCAGGGCAATTATCCGCCGGCGCAGGGCTACGCCCCGAATGGCGGCTACGCGCCCAATGATGCCTATGGTCAGGGCTACGCGCCGCAAAACGGCTATGGGCAGCCGCAATATGGTCAGCAGGGGTATGCGGATTATCAGCAGCCCTATGGTCAGCAGGGATACCAGCAGCCATACGGTCAGCAGGGCTACGAGCAGCAGGGTTATCAGCAGCCATACGGTCAGCAAGGTTATCAGCAGCCGTATGGGCAGGGCTATGAGCAGCAGGGCTATCAGCAGCCATACGCCCAGCAGCCTTATCAGCAGCAGCCGTATGATCAGCAGGGGTTTGTGCAGCCCGGCGGGTATCAGCAGCCCTACGAGCAGCAGGGATACCAGCAGCCGAATCCGGCGTACAATCAGCAGGGTTACAGCCAGCAGAATCCGCAGGAAACGGATTTGCCGCCGGAGCAGCAGTACGCGCAGTACACCCCCGACGGTCAGCGCGTGTACCCGACGTCGGGGCGCAGCGGCTTCCGGGTGCAGCCGGCGGCGCACAGGGAAATCCCGTGGGATACGATTGCAAAAGTATTGATGTTCGGCGTGCTGCCGATTCTTTTCATCTTGAGCATGGTGTTCGCGTGGACGGCGGTGAAGTGGATCGTCCTCGTCGGCGCGGTGGCGAGCATCGCCGCGATGTGGCTCCGTGAGCTGGTCACGCCCAACGCGCGGCTGGTGCTGTCGCTTTTGCTGGCGTCGGCGGCGGTCGTCTGCCTCGTCAGCGCACTGGCGACGAACGCGGCGGACAATCAGAACCCCGCGCAGCCGAATCAGTCTGGTCAGATGCAGCAGGGGAGTACATCGGGCAATAACCTCGATGTCAACCTGACCGCGACGGACACGCCCAATCCTGCGCCCACGCCTACCGCGACGCCTGTGGATGACTCCGAGGAGTGCTACGCGCAGCTGCATTCCTTCTTCACGCTGTGGAAGAACAACGCCATCAGCCAAATGGTCAACCTGACGGCCCCGTCGTGGCGCAGCAGCATCAAGGGCGGCACGGACGCGGTGACGCAGAAGCTCTTCGGCGAGGTGCTGACCAACCGCACGCCCGTCAGCTGGGATTTCACGGCCATCACGGGCACATCGAACGACATTGCCCGCATGGTGACGGTGCGCGCCGTCATCAACAAGAACAACACCCTGGGCGAAAGCGTTTACCTGTGGAAGGTGCGCATGGTCAAGGAGGACGGCGTGTGGTACGTTGACCCCGCGACGCTGCAAAGCAACGAGCAGGAAAGCACCGCTACCCCGACGAACGCCCTCGCGACGCAGCCCGTGCTGAACACCAGCCATCCGGACTTGATTCTCTACTACAACCAAAACGGCGGAACGTATTACCACATCGACCCGAACTGCGCGTCCATCAATCAGCGGCATCGCCCGCTGACGGCATCCTTCAAGTGGACGCAGATTGACGACGAACCGTACAAAAACCTGGAGCAGTGCAAGGTGTGCGGCGCACCTCTGCGCGAAGACAAGAGCAACTGATACTCACATATAATATTAGGAGGACAACACGATGGACACCAATGCCAAGCTGTATCAAGACATGACGAAGATTCTCGTCAAGCGTGAGGACATCCAGAAGGCCGTTGCCCAGCTGGGACGGGAAATCACCCACGACTATCAGGGCCGCGATCTGGTGATGGTCTGCATTTTGAAGGGCGCGAGCGTCTTCTTCTCCGACCTCATCCGCGAGGTCGATTTGCCCGTAACGCTGGATTTCATGGCGCTGTCGAGCTATCGCAACTCCACCAAGTCCTCCGGCGTGGTCAATCTGGAGAAAGACCTGTCCGTGTCCATTAAGGGGCGCGACGTGCTGATTGTGGAGGACATTGTGGACAGCGGCAACACGCTGTTCTACCTCGGCAAGTATTTGATGGGCCGCGGCGCGTCCTCCATCCGCATTGCGACGCTGCTGGACAAGCCCGACCGCCGCAATCCCGAACACAACCTGACGGTGGATTACCACTGCTTCAAGATTCCGGATGAGTTCGTCGTCGGCTACGGGCTGGATTTCGCCGAGAAGTACCGCAATCTGCCGGACATCGGCGTGCTGGACAGCCGCGTGTACGGCGCGGCGCACGAATAAATCAGCCGATTTTTCCCCGAAAAAAGATAAAATTTTTGTAAAGATGGATTTTTCCGCACACGTCATTCGTCTATATGGGTATACGCCGCAACAGGCGGATGGCGCTGGAACGGAAGGAGGATGCTCGCATTGAAGAAGTCTCGCGGGATGTTCGGCTACGTCGCGGTTTTGCTGCTGATGGTGCTCACCATTTCGATGCTGTTCACCAACGGCTTTGGCAGCAATACCCGTGACCGCCGCATCACCTATCCCCAGCTGCTGACGATGATTGAGGAGGGGCAGGTTCGCTCCGTCGCCATCCGCGGCACGTCGCTGGTGGGCGTGACGACAACAACAACGGTCGCCGACGCGGATTTCCCTGACAAGAACTACGATTTTGAAACCACCATCGGCGCTGATTTCATCGTCACCGCGCGGCAAATGCAGGCGGCGAAGCTTAATAAGCCGCTGGACGAGGTGTCCGTCAAGGATTTGCCGTTCACCATCATCTACCGTCAGCCGCTGACCACCCCGTGGTGGTATGATTTGATTCCACTGGCAATTTCGCTGGTGCTCTGCGGCGTGATGTTCTGGCTGATTATGCGCGCGCAGACCGGCGGCAACGGCAAGGTGATGAACTTCGGCAGAAGCCGGGCGCGCATCCATGACCCGAACAAGAACAAGGTGACGTTCGCCGACGTCGCGGGCGCGGAGGAAGAGAAGGAAGAACTCAAGGAAATGGTGGACTTCCTGCGCAACCCCAAGGCGTACATTGACATGGGCGCGCGCATCCCCAAGGGCGTGCTGCTCATCGGCCCGCCCGGCACGGGCAAAACCCTGCTGGCGAAGGCGGTTGCGGGCGAGGCGGGCGTGCCGTTCTTCTCCATTTCCGGCTCTGACTTTGTGGAGATGTTCGTGGGCGTGGGCGCGAGCCGCGTCCGTGACCTGTTCGACCAAGCCAAGCGCGCTGCCCCGTCCATCATCTTTATTGATGAGATTGACGCGGTGGGTCGCCATCGCGGCGCGGGTCTGGGCGGCGGACACGACGAACGCGAGCAGACGCTGAACCAGCTGCTGGTCGAGATGGATGGCTTCGCAATCAACGAGGGCGTTATTGTCATGGCGGCGACGAACCGCCGCGACATTCTTGACCCCGCGCTGCTGCGTCCCGGCCGCTTTGACCGCACGATTCTCGTCAATTACCCCGATATGGCGGGGCGTGTTGCCATCTTGCAGGTGCACGCCAAGGGCAAGCCCCTTGCGGATGATGTGGATTTGGAGAATATCGCCAAGCGCGTGCCTTTCTCCACCGGCGCGGAGCTGGAAAACATCATGAACGAAGCCGCGATTCTGGCGGCGCGCGGACGCTTGAAGGCCATCAATCAGCAGACGCTGGTGGAGGCGATTTCCCGCGTGCAGATGGGGCCGGAGAAGCGCAGCCACAAGGTGACGCAGCGCGACAAGCGCATGGTCGCCATCCACGAGGCGGGTCACGCCATCGTCGGGCACGTCCTGCCCAACTGCGACGAGGTGCACCTGATTACCATCGTCCCGCGCGGGCAGGCGGGCGGCTACACGCTGTCCCTGCCGACGGAAGAGGACGATTTGCAGACTTACAGCCAGCTGATGGACTTCGTGGCGATGGGGCTGGGCGGTCATGCCGCGGAGCAGCTTTATCTGGGCGAATTCACCACCGGCGCAACGAGCGACCTGAAGAAGGCGACGGAGGTCTGCCGACGCATGGTGACGCAGTTCGGCATGAGCGAAAAGCTGGGGCCGGTCTATCTTGACGGCGATCAGGAAGTGTTCGTCGGCATGGAGTTCGGGCAGAGCCGCGGGTACAGCGAAGAAATGGCGGCGCGCATCGACGCGGAAGTCAAGCGCCTGCTGGAGGAATGCTACCAGAAGGCGGTGGACGCCCTGAGCGCCAACCGCGACCGCATGGAGAAGCTGGTGGACGCGCTGCTCAAGTACGACACCATCAGCCGCCGCGAGTTCGTCACCCTGATGGAAACGGGCGCGCTGCCGGATATTCAGGATGCCGACACCCGCACCACGGGCGATGTGATGATGCAGGATATGGCGGACGAAAAGAAGGAAGAAAGTTCCGAAAAGTCCGCCGAAACGCCTGAAAAGAGCGCGGAAACGCCTGATAAGACGGCGGATGCGCCCGAAAATCACCCGGATGCCCCCCATGAAGCCTGATTTGCACACCCACACCACTTCCTCCGACGGGCTGCTTACGCCCGCGGAGCTGCTGGCGCTGGCGGACAAGCACCGCGTGACGCTCCTTGCTGTGACCGACCATGACACGTTTGACGGCGCGGCGCAGCTGCTGGGAAAACCCGCGCCGATGCCGATTCTGCAAGGCGTTGAATTGTCCCTGCGCGATATGCCCGGCCTGCACCTGCTCGGCTACGGGCGCGGGACGGATACGCCCCTGCACCGCAAGGTTCGGGCACTGTCCCAAATGCGGCTCGGACGCGCGCGGCAGATGGTGGAGAAGCTGAACGCGCTGGGCTATCCGCTGGATTACGACGAAATCGCCCGCGAAGCCAAAGGCAGCGTCGGTCGGCCGCATATCGCCCGCGCGATGGTCAGCCACGGCTATGTGGTGGACACGCGCGAGGCGTTTGACCGCTTTCTGGCGGATGGCGCACCGGCGTATGTGGCGGGGGAGCGCCTGAGCATGGCGGAGGCGCTGCCGCTGATGCGGGAAAGCGGCTTCGTGCCCGTTCTGGCGCACCCGATGGAGCTGGAGAAGACCGGCGCGCTGCTGCGCCATCTGCTCGGCGTTTGGCAGGAGCAAGGCTTGCGGGGCGTTGAGGTCTACCACCCATCCGCCGGACGCGCTACGCCCCTGCTGGATTTGACCGCGCGGCGCATGGGCTTTCTGGTCACCGGCGGCAGTGACTTCCATGGCGATGGCGGCCGCCACGGCAAAGTCGGCGGCACCGCGGCGAGGTGGCCCCCCGCCACGGCATGGTCGGCTGCACCGCGCCGATGTGGGCGAGGGCGGCAGATGATGTGGAGAAATTGCTGCAGGCAGTGGAAGATGCTGAAATCATGTGATATAAGATGAAGAAATACCGAATTGCCATCAGAAAGGGGTGCTGAAACCATGTCCGAATTCAACGACAACAGGCAGCCGCGCCGCCGCCGCACGCAGCTGAACGCGGCGCAGTATGCCGGGCAGCAGACGCTGGACAACAGCATCCCCCTTATCCGCACGGAAGACGCGCCCATGCAGCCGACAAATCCGCCGCGCCGGAATCCGCAGCCGCCCCCGGCGCAGCAGAGCGCCAATCCGCCCATGCAGCCGATGGGTGCGGCTCAGCCGATGAGCGCGGTTCAACCGATGCGCCCGCAGGGGATGAATCAGCCGGGGCAGGGAAGCCAATATGCGCAAAGCGGGCAAATGCGCGGCTTCCGCGGCGTGCAGGGGACGCCCATGCAGCCGCAGCAGGGCTGGAACAACGGCGTGCAGCCGCTCGATGCGGCGCACCAATTGGAGCAGTTCTCGTGGGGGCAGAACCCGACAAGCATGAACACCGGGCGCAATCAGCCGATTCGCGGCGGGCAGATGATGCCGAATCAGCCGATGAACCCGCAGCGCCCGCAGAATCCGCCGTATCCGCAGCAGAATTATGGCGGATGGCAGCAGCAGCCGATGTATCCGGTGAATTTTCCGCAGTATCCGGCGAACGGCAATGGCGGAAGCGGCGGCAATGGCGGCGGCAATCATCCGCCGACGGGGCTGGGGGGCTTCAATCCGGAGCATCGCGAGCCGAAGAACGAGCCTGTCCGCCGCAAGCCGTCGGGGCAAAAGCTGCTCAAGCGCATCCTGTTCTGCGCGTGCGCGGTGGCGGTAATTTGCGGGCTGGTCGCGGCGGGCGGCGCTATCAGCAATGCCATCCAGGAGCAGAACGAGCGGGAAGCACTGGTCGCGTCGGTGACGGCGTATGACGACAAGTACGTCCCGAACGTGTATGTGGACGGCATCCACCTCGGCGGCATGACCCGCGCGGAGGCGGAAGAGGCGGTCACGGCGCACGCGAATCAGCAGCGCGACGCGTGGAAGGTGCGCCTGATGTACGCGGGTCAGCTGGTGAGGGAAATCACGAGCGCCGACCTGAACATGACCGTCGATGTGCGGGAAGCCCTCGACGCGGCGTGGCAGCCGGGGCACACAGAAGGCAGCATTGACGCGCGCAAAGCCACGATGGACGCGCTGGCGGAAAATCCCTACGAGGGCTATTCCGCCACGCCCAGCGGCGACAATGTGGTGATTGACAACATCCTGCTCAGCATCGCGCAGCAGGCGTACATCCAGCCGGTGGATGCGCATATTATCTTCGATTACAACAATTTCAACAATCCGCTGACGATTCAGCCGGAGACCGTCGGGCGCTATATGGACACGACCGAGGCGAAAAATCAGGTGTACCAGATGATGTCGTCCCTGGTCAGCGGCGAGGTGGAGCTGACGACGCGCGAGCTTCAGCCGACCACGACCAAAGCCATGCTGGAGCCGCAGATTCAGCTGCGCGCGACGGCGTACACCCCGATTTCGACCACCAGCACGGAGAACCGCAACCTGAACATTCAGGTGGCGTTCGAGCGCATCAACGGCAAGATGCTTGCAGCGGGCGAAACGTTCTCCTTCAATACGGTTGTGGGCAAGCGCACGAAGGCAAACGGCTTCTATCAGGCGATTGAGTACGCGTATGGCGATCAGCGCATGGGCTACGGCGGCGGCGTGTGTCAGGCAAGCACGACGATGTACCTTGCGGCGGCGAAAGCGAACATGACGATTCTCAAGCGCGAGCCGCACTCTGACGCGGTGGGCTACACCGACTACGGCAAGGACGCGACGGTATCCGACAACCGCATTGACTTCAAGTTCCGCAACGACACGAACAGCACGATTTTCATCGTCGCGACGGTGATGAAGGACAGCCGCTACGACAAGTCGCACAAGGTGTGCGTGGTGTCGATTTACGGCGAGAGCCTCGGCAAGGGCGTGAAGTACGAGCTGGAAACGGTGACGGTGCAGACCCTGCCCGCCCCGACCGAGCCGGAATACCGCAAGGACACGAACCACACCTACGCCACCTATGTTGACCAAGAGTACACCTACCGCAAGGCAACCGACGGCTGTGTGGTGGAAAGCTACCTGGTGAAGTATGTGGGCGGCGCGGAAACCGAGCGCAAGCTGATGTACACCGACACCTACAAGGCGAAGAGCGAAATCATCTATGTCGGCACGGTGGAAAGGACGGAAGAGGGGCAATGACCAGAGGCTTTGCCTCTGGACTCCAGCAGGGGCGCTGCCCCTGCACCCTGCAAGGGAGTTCCTCCCTTGACCCTTTCGCGCGATTGAGTGGGCTTCTCTTTCAGGCTGCTTCCGCGTGTTAATTGGGGGAAACCCAGGGGCGAATGAAACGGGACGAAATCCCTACGCTTGACCCTTTTGCGCGATTGCGTTGGCGACTTTTTCAGGCTGCTTTTGCGTGCTGATACGGCTTCATCCGCCGAAAAGGGGGATGAGGTCGTTTTTTTCTCCAAAACTTTGTGAAAGAAAATACAACTTGTGAAAAAACCCCCTTTTCTATTTCGGCAGAATGTGCTATAATAGGTTCGGTGGAAACCCTACATTATTGCATCAGGAGGGAAAATCCAATGGCGCTTGTTACGACGAAGGAAATGTTCAAGAAGGCGTATGACGGCGGCTATGCGGTCGGCGCTTTCAACGTCAACAACATGGAAATCATTCAGGGCATCACCGAGGCGGCGGGTGAGCTGAAGGCTCCCGTCATCCTGCAGGTGTCCAAGGGCGCGCGCGCGTATGCCAACCACACCTATCTGGTGAAGCTGGTGGAAGCGGCGGTTATCGAGAACCCCGATATCCCGATTGCGCTGCACCTTGACCACGGCGACAGCTTTGAGCTGTGCAAGAGCTGCATCGACGGCGGCTTCACGTCCGTCATGATTGACGCTTCCTCCAAGTCCTTTGAGGACAATATCGCCCTGACCCGCAAGGTCGTCGAGTATGCCCATGACCACGGCGTGGTCGTCGAGGCGGAACTCGGCACGCTCGCCGGCGTCGAAGACGACGTGAAGGTGGAGCATGGTCAGGAAATGTACACCCATCCGGAAGAAGTCGAAGAGTTTGTGACCCGCACGGGCTGCGACTCGCTGGCGATTGCCATCGGCACGTCCCACGGCGCGTACAAGTTCAAGCCCGGTCAGAAGCCCCAGCTGCACTTCGAGGTGCTGGAAGAATGCTCCAAGCGTCTGCCCGGCTTCCCGATCGTCCTGCACGGCGCTTCTTCTGTCCCGCAGGAGTTCGTGAAGGAAATCAACCAGTTCGGCGGCAATATGCCCGACGCAATTGGCATTCCGGAAGAGCAGCTGGCGAAGGCGGCGAAGATGGCGGTCTGCAAGATCAACATCGACTCCGACATTCGTCTGGCGATGACCGCGAGCATCCGCAAGTATTTCGCGGAGCATCCGGATCACTTTGACCCCCGTCAGTACCTGAAGCCTGCCCGCGCTGCGGTGAAGGCGATGGTCGCCCACAAGATTGTGGATGTGCTGGGCTGCGCTGGCAAGGCGTAATCAAGGCACAAAAAGGCTCTGTCGTGAATGCGGCAGGGCTTTTTGGTTATGGAAATACCAAACAATTTTACGCTTCTTCGCTGCTGGTGGAGCCGAAAAAGGGAAGCTGCGCACGCCAATTGTATTTATGAAGTTTTTTCGGTTGACATCAGGCATTTTTCCCCTTATAATTTTTGTAAGGCTGCGGTGGAAGCCGCAGAACGTGAAAGGAGCAATCCTCATGAAGAAGATGCTGGCACTGGTTCTGGCACTGGCGATGTGCCTCGGCTGCGCTGCACTGGCGGAAGAAACTGCCTTGGTGTACGCGCTTGGCGCACCCATGCCCGATTTTACCTTTACGGACATTAACGGCGTTTCCCATACCCTCTCCGAAACCTTGAAGGAGAAGGAAATGGTGCTGATTAACCTCTGGGCAACGTGGTGCGGCCCGTGTGAATCGGAGTTCCCCTTCCTGGAGGAAGCCTATGAGCAGTACAAGGACAAGGTGGAAGTCTTTGCGCTGAGCATTGATGAAAACGATGATGATGCGAAGCTGACGGAATATGTGGCGTCGCATGGCTTGACGTTCCCGGTCGGGCATGAAACGTTCAACCTCTTTGCGGGTTTCGGGCTCAATGGCGTCCCGACCTCGATTGTGGTTGACCGCTTCGGCAATGTGGCTTTCCTCGCAACGGGTTCTCAGACCTCTACGGACGCGTTTGTCCGCCTGTTCGGTCTCTTCCTCGGCGATGAGTACACGCAGACGAATGTGCTGGCGTTCCTGCCGGGCGAAAAGCCCTCGATTCCGCCGACGGATGAAGCGGAACTGAACCGCGCGCTGAATGTGGAAGGCACGGCGGCGCCGCTGTCCTTCACCAATTCTACGGATGAATACACCTGGCCGATGGCGGTTGCGGAAAAGGATGACCGCACGGTGCTGGTCAGCACGAACACGGGCAAGGATACTTCTTCCGCTTCCGTGCTGACTACGGTGGAAGCGAAGGCGGGCGATGTGTTCGCGTTCGACTACAAGACGTCCACCGAAGCCGGCTGCGACCTGTTCTGCCTGTCTGTCAACGGGCAGACGGTGAAGGCGTTCGGCGGCGTGAAGGAATGGGCGACCTACGGCTATGAATTCCCGGCAGACGGTACTTACGAAATTGCCCTGTCTTACATCAAGGATTCCTTTCAGGCCGCGAATGAGGACATGATCTGGCTGGACAACGCGCGCGTGGTGGACGGAGAAGAAGCCGCCGCTGTGCTGGCGAACAACCCGGTCTATCCGGAAGGCACGAAGATGACGACCATCTCCTTTGTGGGCGACAACGTGAAGCAGGTTTTCTTCACCGACCCGAAATTTGCGCTGATGTCCACCTTTGGCATGACCAACTATTATGTGATTGACAACACGGAAAGCGCGACGGTGAAGGTGACGCTGGCGAAGGGACTCGACCCGGAAATGTACGCCTTTGGCTGCGAAGCGGCTCCCGAAAACTATGCGCTGACGGACTACATGACGGAGGACGGCTACGTCATCCCGAATCAGCCGATTGACACCAATCAGGCAAGCGGCTTCCCGTATACCACCTATTTTGTGGTGAAGGCTGGCGCGGAAAACGTGGAAGCGTCCGCCATTGCAATCGCTGATGAACCCAATGCCAATGCGTTTGTCGCCATGCTGCAGCAGTATGGCATCAATGTCCCCGGCTGGAAGTACGCCGATGGCACCCTGCCTTCCACGGATGAAGTGGCGGAAGCGCCGCAGCTGCCGATGGCGGGCATGGCGAGCTACACGATCAAGTGCGTCGATCAGGACGGCAACCCCGTGACCGGCACGATGATTAACGTCTGCACGGATGAAACGTGCACGCCCATGCCTGTGGATGAGAATGGCGTGCTGGAATTCACCATGCCTGCGTACCCCTATGTGCTGCATGTGCTGATTGTGCCGGAAGGCTACGAGTTCGACAAGACGGTGGAAGAAATTGCTCCCGAAGCGGGCGGCGAAGTGGTGTTCACCTTCCAGAAGGTGTAATCCAAGGCTTCAAGGGGCGGTGTACCTGCGGGTATGCCGCCCTTTTTCGGTGCTTCACGGAAAGTTAGGGAAGCAAACAAGGGCTTAGGCGAAGCACCAAAAAGCTGCACGCGGAAGGAGCATGAAAGCACGACCAACTCAATCGCGAAAAGGGGTCAAGGGGGGACTTCGTCCCTTTTCGTCTGCCCCTTGCAGGGTCAAGGGACAGCGTCCCTTGTGGGGTTTGGGGCAACGCCCCAACTATTGGTCGGGCGCTCAACTCAAAGGAAGAAGTCAACAAAAGGCGCAGGCAGCGAAGCGTCCCTGCCAGTAACTTTGCGCGTCCGCAGACGCGCCCCCAAGCTACTCTTCCCCTAAGATTCCGTGAAGAACCCCTTTTTCGGTGCTGACTTTTTGGCAAAAGAAACGCACCTCACCCGGCGGATTGGCTGGATGAGGTGCGTTTTGTGGCTTGATTTTTCTATGCGGATTTGCTTGTGTGCCGCAGGGGAGCGAAGGGGTGGAGGGGGCGATCGCAAAGCCCCCTCCTCGCGCCCGTAGGCGCGAAATCCCTGCATAAACACGCGGACACTGTATGAAAGTGTCACCAACTGAATCGCGCGAAAGGGTCAAGGGAGGGGGACTTCGTCCCGTTTCATTCGTCCCGTTTCATTCTCCCTTGTTATTGCAGCTTCAGGTCGCCGTCCTTGATCCAGCCCCACTTGCGCAGGAAGAAGGCGAACAGCAGCGTCAGCACGGCGGGGAGAACGAAGCAAATCAGGATAAGCCCAACCCAGTCCATCGGCAGAATCGCGGCTTTCGTGCCGGCGGCAATGTCGTTCAGCCAGCCGGTGTAAACGCCAATCTGCCCGACCAAACCGCAAGTGCCCATGCCGCTGGAAACCGCCGGGCCGTTCATTTCGAGGTGGAACAGGCACGTCGCAATCGGGCCGGTGATGGCGGAAGCAAGCGTCGGGGGAATCCAAGTGCGCGGATTGCGGATGATGTTGGGCATTTGCAGCATTGACGTGCCCAGCCCCTGACTGACCAAGCCGCCCACGCCGTTCTCGCGGAAGGACATGACCGCGAAGCCGACCATCTGCGCGCAGCAGCCCGCAACCGCCGCGCCGCCCGCAAGCCCCGTCAGCGAGAGCGCCGCGCAAATCGCCGCGCTGGAAATCGGCAGCGTCAGCGCCATGCCGACGACGACGGACACCAGAATGCCCATCAGCAGCGGCTGGAGGTTCGTTGCCCACTTGATGAAATCGCCGACCGAGCTGGCAGCCGCGCCAACCGTGGGCGCGCACAGCACGGACAGCCCAACGCCGACAAGAATCGTGACCGCCGGGGTGACGAGGATATCCACCTTCGTCTCCTTGCTGACGATTTTGCCGCATTCGGACGCGACAATCGTGATGAAGTAGACCGCCAGCGGGCCGCCCGCGCCGCCGAGCTTATTTGCCGCCATGCCGACGGCAATCAGGCTGTACAGCACCAATTGCGGGGCAGAGAGCGCCGCGCCGATGGATACCGCCATGGCCGGCCCCGCAACCTGCTGGGCGAAGTTGCCCGCGTCAATTAGGAACTGCACGTTCAGCTGCTGACCGAGCGTCTTGATGATTGTGCCAATCAGCAGCGAGGCGAACAGTCCCTGCGCCATGGCGCCCATTGCGTCTATCCCGTAGCGTTTTGCGGAAAACAGAACGTTCTTCCGCTTCAGAAACGCGCTGACCTTTCCCATGTCCTCCAAATCTCCCTTGTACGGGGAAGCCCCGCGAAATTTCCGCCGAAAAACGGTGGATTGCATTCCATTATAACATATTGACAAGAAAGAAACAAGCATATATCACAAAATGTGTGGATTGGGTGAAGCGTGGGCGAAAATTTCGCCAAAACCGATAATAACAGTCGTTTTTGTTGCAAGGCAATCGTAACCGTGCTATAATGGAGCGATTGCAAACGGCTCACGCGCTTTGCAGTCAGCGCAGGAGAGGAGGCATCCGGTCAGTCAGCGCCGGAAGAGCACGGATGAGAAAGAAAAACTCCATCATCAATATGATTGTCGGGCTGGTGGGGCAGCTGCTGAACATGCTGCTTTCCTTCGGCGGACGCATGGTGTTCGTCCACTACCTGTCTCAGGAATATCTCGGCGTGAACGGCCTCTTCGGCGATGTGCTGGGAATGCTGAATCTGGCAGAATTGGGCATCGGCTCGGCGATGATTTTCAGCATGTACCGCCCGGCGGCGCAGAACGACGAGCAGCAGCTGGCGCGCCTGATGAACCTCTATCGCACGCTGTACCGCATCGTTGCGCTGGCGGTGCTGGGCATCGGGCTGGCGCTCATGCCGTTCCTGCCGCGGCTGATGAAGGGCGGCGAGGGCATCGAGAATTTGCAGCTGATTTATCTGCTGTACCTCCTGCAAGCTGTCACGTCATACCTGCTGTCCTACAAGAACGCCATCTATCAGGCGTACCAGAAGGCATACATCCGCAAGGCGGTTGACCAAATCATCGGCATCGTGCGCCTGATTCTGCAAATCGTTGTGCTGGTAACGACGCGGAATTTCATCCTCTACCTGATTATCCAGCTTTTTATGCCGATGCTCACCAGCGCTATCATCTGGGCGCGCGCGGACAGGGAGTTCCCGTACCTCAAGCAGTACAAGGAGCTGCCCGAACCGCAGGAGCGCAAGGCGATTTTCAAGAACGTCGGCGCGCTGAGCCTGCATAAGCTGGCGACGGTTATCGTCCGCAGCACGGATAACCTGATTATGTCCGCGTTTGACGGGCTGGCTACGGTCGGCATATACTCCAACTACAAGCTCGTTTTGATGAACGTCAACAACCTGCTGGGGCATGTGACGGGCGCATTCACCGCCAGCATCGGCAACCTGAACGCGCTGGAGGGCAGAAAGCGCGTCTACGAAATCTTCCGTATCCTCGATTTCGCCGCTTTCCTGCTCTATGGCTACCTCTCCGGCGGACTGGTGACGCTGATCAACTTCTTCATCCGCATGATTTTCGGCGAAGAGTACCTTTTCTCGATGACGGTCGTCGTCATTATCATAGCGGAGTTTTTCATCAGCGGCCTCCGTCAGATGGGGCTGCAGTTCCGCGAGGCGCTGGGGCTGTTCTGGCATGACCGCTACAAGGCGCTGGCGGAGGCCATCATCAACCTTGTTGTATCGCTGATTCTGGTGCGGCGCTTTGGCGTGGCGGGCATCATCGGCGGCACGATTATCTCCAGCCTGCTGACGTGTGTCTGGTTTGAACCGTATGTGCTGATGCGCTACGGCATTGAGGAGGACTGGCAGAAGAAGCTGCGCCGCTACTTCATGGATTACATCGTCCGCTGGGTGGTGGTCGCGGGGGTCAGCGCCGTGTCCTACTGGATTTTCCAGCTGATGCCGCAGACGAATTTCCTCTGGTTCATCGTCCAAGGGCTGATTTACACCGCGATTTTCGCCGCGGTCGTGCTGGTGGTATACGGCAGAACGAAGGAATTCCAGTACCTGCTGGAAATGACCGTCCGCAAGCTCAGGAAGAAACTGCACAGCGGGGCGTAAGCCGGCTTGGAATCGTGAAAGGGTCAAGGGAGGGACTTCGTCCCGTTTCATTCGCCCCTTGGGTTCCCCAATAAACACGCGGAAGCAGTATGAAAATGTCACCAACTGAATCGCGAAAAAGGGAGTCCAGAGGGTCGAAGACCCTTTGGCGGGGTCAAGGGGGAGCGCCCCTTGGGTTCCCCCAATCAACACGCGGACAGAGCATGAAAGTGTCACCAACTGAATCGCGAAAAAGGGAGTCCAGAGGGTCGAAGACCCTTTGGCGGGGTCAAGGGGCAGCACCACCCTGCGGCTCCCGCTCATCAACGTGGAAGGGAAGGAAACCGATGAAAATCCTGATGGTCAATAAGTTTTTGTACCCGCGCGGCGGGGCAGAGACGTATATGCTCCGCATTGGGGAAGAACTGACGAGACGCGGTCATCAGGTGGAATATTTCGGCATGTACGACGAGAAAAACACCGTCGGGAACGCCGAAGGGCTGACGACTGTCAACATGGACTTCCACGCGTCCGGCGCGGAAAAGCTGCTCTACCCCTTCCACATCATCTATTCCGGCGAGGCGCGGCGCAAAATGCGGCAGGTCATCGACCGCTTCCACCCGGACATCATCCACTTCAACAACATCAATTTCCAGCTTACCCCGTCCGTGATTCTGGCGGGGGCAGAGAAAAATATCCCGATGGTGCAGACCGTCCACGATTTGCAGATGCTCTGCCCGAACCACATGATGATGGAATTCGGGACGTGGAAGCTCTGCGAGGAGTGCAGCGGGAAGAAGTGCAAAATGGCGTGCGTGCGCAAAAAGTGCATCCACGGGTCGCGCGCGAAGAGTCTCATCGGCGCGATAGAAGGCACGATTTATACCAGCAGCCATGTGTATGACCGCGTGGCGCGCTACATCTGCCCCAGCCGCTTCATCGAGGAAAAACTGCTGACCGTCCCACGTTACGCCGGAAAAACAACCATGATTCATAACTTTTTGAGCAAAACGGCGGAGATCGACGTACCCAAGGGCGATTACGTCCTGTATTTCGGGCGTTTGTCGGAGGAAAAGGGTATCGACCGCATCCTTGCCGCCTGCCGCCTGCTGCCGGAGATTCCGTTCGTCATTGCGGGCGGCGGGCCGCTGGAGGAACTCTGCCGAACGTGCGGCCTGCCCAACGTCCGCTTCGTCGGCTTCAAGACTGGAAAAGAACTGCAGGAGCTTGTCGCGGCGGCGCGCTTCACCCTCCACCTCTCCCTGTGGTACGAAAACTGTCCGCTGGCGCTGCTGGAATCGCAGTCGCTGGGCACGCCGGTGCTGTGCAACCGCATCGGCGGAATGCCGGAGCTGGTGGAAGAGGGCAAAACGGGCATCCTCAACGACACCTTCACCCCAGAAGCCTATGCGGAGAAGATTCGTGCGCTGTATAGCGATTCGGCGCTGCTGGAGGAAATGGCGCGCAACTGCCGCGCGAAGAAGGAAAGAATGATGACGCTCGACCGCTACTGCGACCGGCTGCTGGCAATCTACATGGAGGAAATCGGAGGAAAACGCGCGTGATGGATGGCAAAAAGCGCAAAGTAATGTTCCTGATATACAGCCTGTGCGGGGGCGGCGCGGAGCGGGTGCTGGTGGAAACAGTCAACCGCCTCCCCAAAGACCGCTACGACGTGACGCTCATGACGCTTTTCCACGACGATACCCGCGCCGGGATGCTGTCGCCGGAGGTGCATTACCGCCCGGCGCTGCGCGTGAAGAACAGCAGGGCGCAGAAAATCCTCAGCGGCATCATGCAGTACATCATCCCGCCGAAATGGCTGTATCGCTGGTTCTTCAGGAGCGATGCGGATGTAGAAGTCGCCTTCATGGAGGCATTCCCGACAAAAATCCTCGCGTACTCCACCAATCAGCACGCGAAAAAGTACGCGTGGGTGCATATCGACGTGCAGACGTACACCAAGCAGGATCGCCTTTTCCGCTCCATGCGGCATCAAAAGGCGTGCTATGAGCGGTTTGACGGCATCTACTGTGTGTCGGAAAACGTACAGGAAGCGTTTTCCGCGAAATTCGGCTTGACGGAGCGCGTCCATGTCGCCTATAATATGCTGGATGAGCAGGCAATCCGCCGCCGGAAGGACGAGCCGGTGGACGACATCCCGAAGGGCGAGTTCCTGATGGTCAGTGTCGGCAGCCTGATTCCGCGCAAGGGGTTTGAGCGGCTGATTCATGTCTGCGGGCTGCTCAAAAGCCGTGGCTACCACTTCCACCTGCTGATCCTGGGCAAGGGGGAGCTGTACGAAGATCTGGCGGAGCAGGTGATTGACGAGCATTTGCAGGACAGCGTGCAGCTGCTGGGCTTCCGCGATAACCCGTACCCGTATATGGCGGCGGCGGATTTGTACGTCTGCCCGTCCTACGTCGAGGGGTTCAGCACGGTGGTGAGCGAAGCCGTTGTGCTGGAAACGCCCGTCGTGACGACGGACTGCTCCGGAATGCGCGAGATCCTGGGCGACAGCGAGTACGGCCTGATTACGCAGAACACTGAGGAATCCCTCTTCGAGGGCTTGCGGACGATGCTGGACAAGCCGGAAGTCTACCAATACTACCAGCAGCGCGTCCGCGAGCGCGCACCGTTCTTCTATATGGAAGAAAGGCTGAAGGCGTATGAGGAGATTCTTGACCAGTAAGGGAAAAACGTTATGAGCGACATCCTGCGAAAATTCCGCCGCGGCGCCACCCTGCTGGGCGAACTGATCAAGTACGAGGCGGCAGCCCTCTGCGCCAACGTGCTGAAGGTCACCAATCCGCGGTACCGCCACGTTTGGCTTGTGTCCGAGCGCGGCAGGGAAGCCCGTGACAACGGCTACCACTATTTCGCGTATCTTCGGCGGGAGCACCCCGAAATCAACGCCGTCTACGTTGCAGACCCCAAGCTGCCCGACTATGACCGCGTCGCGCAGCTGGGCAGCGTCGTGCCGTATCGCAGCTGGCGGCACTACCTGCTCTGCGCCGCGTCGGAAATGAAGGTTTCCACCCATGTTTCCGGTTATACGCCTGATATTGAACGCTATTATATGCTCGATAAGCTCCACATCGTGCGCGGAAAAAAGGTGTTTTTGCAGCATGGCATCATGATTGACGATATGAAGTGGTACCATTACCCCAACGTCGTCATGGATTTGTTTGTCACGACGCTGCAAAAGGAGCGTGATTTCGTCGAGTCGGCGTTCGGGTATCCGAAAGGCGTCGTCCGCCGATTGGGGCTGTGCCGATATGACGCGCTTCTGCATCCGCACGAGACGAAGCGGCAGGTGCTGTTTATGCCGACGTGGCGGACGTACGCCGTGGAGGGCAAAACACAGGCGGAGTTTGAGCAGACGGACTATTTCCAGCACTGGCAGGCGGTCATTTCCGACCCGGAGCTGGAGAAGCTGCTGACGAAATACGGCTATGACGCCGTGTTCTACCCGCATTTCGAGGTGCAGCGCTTCCTGTCCGCCTTCCACACGGAGCATCCGCACGTCAAAATCGGCGCGCTGGGGCAGATGGATGTGCAGACGCTGCTGATGGAGTCCGCGCTGCTGATAACGGACTTCTCCAGCATCCAGTTCGACTTCGCGTATATGCTCAAGCCCGAAATCTACTACCAGTTTGATGAGGCGCGGTACTGGGGCACGCACCACGACCGCGGCTATTTCGACTATCGCGTGGACGGCTTCGGGGCGGGCGTGGCGACGCAGGAGGCGCTGCTGCAAGCCATCGGGCGGTCGTGACGACGCAGGAGGCGCTGCTGCAAGCCATCGAAACCGCGCTTGCGTCGGAGTGCGCCGTCATGCCGGAAATGCAGAAGCACATCCGCGATACTTTCGGCGCGCTCGACGACCACAACTGCGAGCGAAATCATCAGGCAATCAGGGAGCTGATGTCATGAAAGCAAACGACGGGCAGGCGAACCTCATTCTGCTGGACAGCGCGCCGCAGCCGGAATGGAACTTTGCGGCGCTGATGGAAGCGGAGACAGGGGAAAAGTGGAACATCTGGCACATTGACAGCTATTTTTCGGACAGCGCATGGAAGAAGAAGGCGAAATTCTTCCTCTTTCCGCTCAAAGTCCTGCGCCACCGCAAGGAATTTGGCACCATTCTGTCCTACCAGCAGTTTTACGGGCTGTTTTTCGCTTTTTACAGCGCCATTTTCCACCTGAAAAAGCACTGCCATCTCATCGTCACCACGTTCATCTACCGCCCCAAGCAGGGTTGGAAGGGCAAACTGTACGCGTGGTTCATGCGCAAGGCGGTGAACAGCCCCGCGCTGGACAAAATCGTCTGCTTTTCCAGCAGCGAACCGGCGTATTACCAGTCCATTTTTGGCACGGACAAGTTCACCTATGTGCCGCTGGGGCTGGGCGATTTGAACCGCGGCGGGCACATTCCGCAGGGGGAGGAGCGATTCATCCTCGCGGCGGGAAAGAGCAACCGCGACTATGACTTCCTTGTGGATGCGCTGAAGGACACGCCGTATCAGGTGCGCATTCTGTCCGACGCGTACAACCACCCGAACCCCGGCAGCAACATCCGCATTTATCACGATGTGTTCGGCGAGAAGTACTATCAAATGCTGTCGGAATGCTGCTGCGTGATTGTGCCGCTTGCCGATGCGCGCATTTCGGCGGGGCAGCTGGTGTTCCTGCAGGCGATGATGTTCGCCAAGCCGATTATCACCACGGAATCTGACACCGTGCGCGACTACATCGAATCGGGCAAAAACGGTCTGATCATTCCCAAACAGCGTGATGCGCTGCGGGACGCGGTTCGCCGGCTCTACGAGGATGAAGCGCTGTACCGCGGCATGGCAAAGGAGGGCAGATGCCGATTCTTGGAAAGCTATTCTGTGGCAAGCATGGCGCGGCGAATTGGGTCGATCTGGCGGAAGCTGGACGAAAAGAAATGCTGAAAAAGGACATTCAACCGCGCCCGGCGTATCTGAAATGGGTGTATATCGGCATGATGACCATCGCCTTCTGGAATGGTGGGCTGGGGCTGCCGTGGTTCACGAAATATGTGCTGCAAGTCGGCGTGCTGGGCATGGCGCTGCTGTTTATGCTGGTGACGGGCGACTTCCGGCGGCTGAAAACCGTGGGACAGTTTGCGGTCATGTTCGGGCTGCCGTTTGTGATGATGGCGGCGCTGTCAATGCTGTACTGGGCATTGGATTTTCAGCAGCTTAACTACATGTCGCGCGGCTGCTCGACGATTCTCTACCATGTCATATCGCTCAGCGCAATGTGCAGCGCGGTGTACCTCTTCGGCCGCAGGAGCATTGATTATACGCTCTACGGCATGTGCGGCGCGAACTGTTGCATTGTGCTGGGATCCATCAAGGAGAACGGCATCGGGGCGTTTGTAACGGGGCTGATTGCGTTTGCAAAGTCCGGCGGGATTGACACGAACGCCGCCATCAAGGCGCTGGAAGTGCATGACCTGACGTTTGCCTTCGGGCTGATGCTGCTGTTCGCCCTGTGCTGCGAGCGAGGCAAAAAGCGCCTGCTTTACGCTGCCTTATCGGGGCTGTTCTTCTTTCTGGGCCTCAAACGCATCGCGCTGATTGGCTTGCTCGGCGTGTTTTTGATGGGCGAGTTCATCCGCAGGAGAAAACCGAAAGTCCAAAGCGTCCTGATTATCATCATTTCCATTGGCGCCATTGCGATTTGCTTCGGGTATGTGTACCTGATTCAGTCGGGGCTGTTCAACGAAATCGTCCACGCGCTGGAAATTGACACGATGGGGCGCGACAGGCTCTATGCCGCGTTTCAGGAGGTCTACGATTTTTCCCCCGCCTTCCGAGGGTATGGCATTGGCTATGTTACACGCTATATCAGCATCATGACGGAAGCGGGCGTTGGCGTATTCGGCACGCACAGCTTCGGCGGAATGCACAACGATATTGTTACCATGTACATCGAGTTAGGCTTCTGGGGCTTCGCGTTCTGGATTTGGTACAGCTGGAACGGGCGCATTGTGTGGTGCCAGAAGGAGTTCGGGATGCAGACAGCCCTGCTGCTGCTGTACGAAACGATTTACGGCTTCATTACCTACGCCACCGACAACACGGTGTTCTACTGCTATATCAACACGGCCTTTATGCTGCTGCCGATTGCGATGGCGATTGGCGAGCAGGAACAAGGCGAGGAGAAAGGCAAGCATGAAAGAAAAGAACCGGAAACGAGCAAGGAGCGGCGTGTGGTCGCTTCTTGAGCGGATGCTGCAGGGTGTGTGGAGATACCGCCTGCTTTGCCTGCTGCTGATCATCGCGGCGATGGTGACCACCAGCGCCCTGATGCATCCGGGAAAGCTGCAGTCGGCAACCGCCCTCATTGCCCTGAACTATGAGGAAGCGACAAGGGGACTTTATCCGAATCAGACGCGATTCAACATTTCGCTGCTCAAGTCTGACGAGGTGCTTTCGCGTGCGCTTGAAAAGGCGGGCGTGACGAACATGGAGCCTCTTGCGCTGGCGGAGCACATCAGCGTAAGCGCGTCAAGCGTCGGCGGCATGTCGATTGATTCCGGCAGCGCCAGCGCCTACAAGATTGCCACCACCTACACCGTCTCCTACAAGCGCAATGAGGAGCTGCCGGCAAGCATCAGCACCGGCGACATGCTCCAGCTGATTATCGAGGCGTACAAGGAAGTGTTCTACGAGAACTACACCTACGTCGATACGGCGCTCAATCCGAACTGGGATGAACTGGATGAACTGGAGTATGTGGAAATCGGCACATTCTTCGAGAAAGAAATCGGCAAAGTCAGCCGCTTTTTGAAGAGCCGCGCGAACGAGAACGGTACGTTCCGTTCCTCGGCCAACAACGAGACGTTTATCTCTTTGCAGAAGAAGACACAGAATTTCTCTAACATTGACCTTGAAAAGTACAACGCGTATGTGCGGCAGAGCGGGTTATCCAAAAATCGCGACCGCTATGTGTCCAAGCTGAAATATCAGAATCAGCTGCGCAACATTGAGTATCAGAAATTCATGAGCCACTATCAGAACCATCTTGCAACGATTGATATGTACGATTCCGCGCTGACAAGCGTTGTGCTGATTCCGACGCTGGATACGCAGGCAAGTTTCTATATGTCGCGCACGAAGGTGGCGATTGACTATCAGGCAAGCTCCGCTGAGACGGAAAACTTCCATGCCCATGATACAAAGGAGAAAATCAAGGACAATGAGTACACCATCGAGAAGATGCTCGCGGAAGACGCCAATGCGGCGGAGAACATCGTCACGGCGGAGATGCTGATTGATACCATGAAGACCAAATTGGCGGATTTGATTGAACGCACAAATGTCATCAACCGCGAGTATGTCCGCTATAAGACGCGCAACTACCTTACCGTGTCCTATGAGCAGATGAGCGCGATGGATGAATACAGCATCAAGTGGTCGATCTTGATGGGCGGCGTGACGTTCTGCGCCTGCTGCGTGCTGTTGCTGGTGATTGAGGGCAGAAAAAAGCATGAAAAAGTTTAACATCATCCGCTACTTAAAGCGCTGGTGGCCGCTGATTGCGCTGATGTCCATCTTGGCCGGCGCGTTCTTCATGCGCTATGCCAGCAACAATCAGGCGTACACGGCGCAGGCTGTCATTAAGTACACCTACGACGCGGCGTCGGAGGGCTTGACCCCGAACGGCGAGCCGCTCGACGTTTCCGAAATCTTTTCCTCGACGGTCGTCAAGGAAGCGATTGAGCGCCTCGGCTATTCCGTCAATGTCGATACCATCCGTTCCGGCGGCACGGTGACGGGCATCACCCCTGCCGATGTGCAGACGCGGCAGGATGCGCTGGCGGAAAAAGGCGAAGAGGTGGAGGAATACTATCCGACGGAATACACCGTCAAGCTGACCGTTGGCAGCAGCCGAAGCGCTGAGTTCGCGCGCTTGATGCTGGATGAAATTTTGAGCTGCTATTTTGCCAGCTTCGGGGAGAAATATGTGGATTACTCCACCATCCCCAACAACGCGGAAAACGTGCTGGCGGGCGGTTATGATTACATTGAGCAGGCGGAAATTCTCAGCAATTCGGTGGATGAGATTATCGCGCAGTTAGGCAACCGCCAAAGCGCTGCGCCGGATTTCACCTCGTCGCGCACGGGTCTGTCCGTCTCCGACCTGTTTGATGAATACAGCTATATCCAGTCGGTGCGGATTCCGTACCTGTTTTCGGAGATTTTGGGCGAAAAGCTGACGCAGAACCGCGAAATCCTGCTGAAAAAGTATCAGGAGCGGTATGCGAATTACATGCTGACAAGCGGCACCGATGGCGACAAGGTGGCAAGCGTCAAGGAAGTCATTGAAAGCTATGGCAATAAGAATAAGGAAGGCTCGCTGTACTATGCCGGAACGAACGGCACGGACACGAATGGGCAGAACGGCTTCGTGCTGGGCGACGTCTACGAAGAGTACGACGCGAACGGCAATATCAAAGACCGCACGACGGTCTACGACACGCTCATCAGCGACTATGTGACGCTGCTCAACCGCAAGTCCGACAGCCTGATTGATGCGGCGTACTGCCAGTACATCATCGACACCTTCTCCAAGGCGCCGGACGCGACGGAGAACACCGCCGAAGCCCGCGCGTCGGTGGAGGCGGAAATCAGCGCGCTGCAAACCCGGCTGGATGACCTCTATCAGGTGCTGCTGGTGACGATGGAGGAGTACAACGAGTACATGGGCGCGGTGAACGTGGGCGTGCTGTCCACCACAGCGGTGAGCGCGCGCGTCAACGTCAAGCTGTACATGATGTTGGGCGTTGTCGTGTTCTTCATCCTCGGCGTTTGCGGCGCCATCCTGCTGGGGCGAATCCAGGACTTCGTGGAGTACCTGTTCTTCACCGAGCAGTCGCTGGAAATGCCGAACCGTACGGCGTGCGACCTGTACATCAAGAACAACACCGAGCGCGTGCTGGGCGACGACAACGTGTGCGTTGTGCTGGAACTGACGAACCTGAGCCACATCAACAACGAGCTGGGGCGCGTGAAGGGCAACGAAGTGCTGCGCCGGTTCGCGGACTTCATCAAGGAAGCGTCCACAACCTGCGGCACGGTGTATTACAACGGCGGCTGGCAGTTCATCGGCTTCTTCGAGCAGTGCCGCCGCGAGGACGCGGAGAGCTTTGCGGACTACATGCACCGCCTCGTGCACGCCTACAACGAGGAAAGCGGCGACGCGAAGATGGAATACAGCCTTGGCATGGCGGAAAGCCGCACCGCCAACGCCCATACGCTGCGTACCCTGCTGCGCGGCGCAATGATGGACCGCAGAAAGCAGGAGGACTAAGCCATGAAAAAGTGGAAAAAAGTGCTGCTGCATGTGCTGATCGTGCTGCTGGTGATGGCGGGCGTTTGCGGATACTTCCTCTTCCTGTATCCGCATGAGCAGGACTTTGTGGAAAGCTACTACAAAGTGCAGTCGGATCAGCTGACGAGCCATCTGCGGATTGTGCAGCTCTCCGACCTGCACCTGCGGGAGTTCGGCGAGAACAACTGCGATTTGGTGGCGCGGATTCGTGCCTTGAAGCCGGACATCATCGCCATCACGGGCGACATGAACGATAAAAAAAGCGACGACATGCACGTCGTGACGGACTTGTGCGCGCAGCTGGTGGAAATTGCCCCGGTGTACTATGTGCCGGGCAACCACGAGTGGCCGAAAATCGTGTTCGAGGGCAGCACACTCGCGTCGGATTTGGAAGCGCTGGGCGTGCACTTTCTGGCGGATAAGTACGAAACCGTAACCATCGGCAGCAATACGCTGCTCATCGGCGGCATTGCGGAAGCGCCGGTATCCTATGAGAAGTACGCCAGCGGATTTCTGGAGGATTTCGCCGCCCAGCCGGGCTACAAGATGCTGCTCGTCCACTATCCGGAATACTACGCGGAGGATACGGGCGCGCTGATTGGCAAGGACATCGACATGGCGCTCTGCGGCCACGCGCACGGCGGTCAGGTTCGCCTTCCGTTCCTCGGCGCGCTCTACACGCCGGATCAGGGCTTCCTGCCCGATTTGACCGAAGGCGTGCAGACGATTTCCGGCACGAAGGTCATCATCAGCCGCGGACTGGGGGACGAAGTGGGGCAGATTCTGCCGCGCATCAATAATCCGCCGGAACTGGTGATTATTGACGCGAACTGGTATTGATACCTTCATTTTCAGGAGGATGGGAATCAATATGCGTGAACCAGACAAACTCGTCAGCGTCATTATCCCGGTTTACAAGGTGGAAAAGTACCTGCCGATGTGCGTGGACAGCGTGCTGAATCAGACATATCAGAACTTAGAGGTTATTCTGGTAGACGACGGTTCGCCGGACAACTGCCCCGCCATCTGCGACGACTATGCCCAAAAGGACAAGCGAATCCGCGTCATCCACCAGAAAAACGCTGGTCTGTCAATGGCACGCAATGCCGGATTGGACATCTGCACAGGCGACTATATCACCTTTGTGGACAGCGACGACGCGCTGCATGTTGCCTTTGTGGCGCGCTTGCTGGCGGCGTGCGAGGAGAACGGCGCGGAAATCGCTGTCGGGGATTTCATGAAGGCGACACCAGCGGAATATCTGCCGAAAATAGCCGCGCCGCTGGCGAATAAGCCTGTGCGCGTGGTGGATGGGCGCGAGGCAAACATGATGCTTTACCGCAGGTCGGAATGGGTGCGGATGGTGACGGCGTGGGGGAAGCTGTTTCGGCGCGAAATGCTGGAAACGGAACGCTTCCCGGACGTAAAGCTGCATGAGGACGAGGCGCTGATATACAAGCTGCTTTACCGAAGCCGGCAGGTGGTAATGGTGGATGGCGCCCTGTACCTCTACACGGCGAATCAGGCCGGCCTGATGGCGAACCGCTTTACCCCGGAGCGCATGACGATGCTGGATATTCTCGATGAGCGGCTGGCGTTCTACCGCGAAAACGGCGAAACCGGCGACTTAATCCGCTTTACGCAAAACCGGCAGTTTATGTTTGCGGCAGAATACTATCTGCATACGGCGGATAACAAGCCTTTCCGCCGCAAGGCGCGCAAAAAGCAGTGGGCGCTGTATTGGCCGCTGATGCGCTCCTCGTACTGGCTGCGCAGGAAACTCGTGTATACCTATGCCATGCTGCTGCCCGGACATTTCAAGAAGCTGTATTTCTAAGGCACCACCTCATTTGTGCGGTGTTACCCTAATGCAGCGGCTGGAATCCACGAAAGGAAGAAAAAGGATGAATCAAGTCAGCATCATCATTCCCGTGCACAACACGCCGGAGGAATACCTGCGCGAATGCTTGCATTCCGTCCTGCGGCAGGATTACACGAATTGGGAAGCCATCCTGATTGACGACGGCTCGACCAGCGGCGCGGAGCGTATCTGCGACGAATACGCGGCAAAGGATGCGCGCTTTTGCGTGATTCATCAGCGGCAAAGCGGCGTATCTGCGGCGCGCAACGCGGGCATGGCGGCGGCAAATGGCGACTGGCTGATTTTTCTGGATTCCGACGACTGGTGGGAGGACAATCTGCTGTCATCCGCAATGAAAAAGCTGGCGGAAGAACCGGCGGATCTGCTGGTGTTTAATTTCAAAACGTTTTCGCAGCAGAAAACGGACGAGACAGCACCGCCCGCAGAAAAGAAGCGGCACGTAGGCACCTCCATAATGGAGGAAATGCAGCTGGGCTTGCTGGATCGGAATGAACGGTATGCTGCAAACTACTTTGGCGGACCGTGCATACAGCTGATTCGCCGGACAATCGTCGTCGAGCATCAGCTTGCGTTTCCGGAAGCGATTCATCAAAGCGAAGATGCGCTGTTCAATATGCAGATGCTGGAGTACGTCAAGTCCGTGGATTTTCTGCATGAAACGCTGACAACGTACAGGGTTTGGGGCATGTCATCGTTTCAGCGGTTTCATGCGGATTTGCCGCAGCAGATGGAGCAGGTGAATCAGCAATTCCTGACATTCGGGAAAGTGCACCACAAGGGCGATTTCTATTGGAATGCCTATGAAGTGTGGCTGATGGAAACCTACATCCGCCTGCTGAAGCGCTACTTCTATCACCCGAATAATCCGCAGTCGGAGGCGGAAAAGAAGCGGGCATGGAAGGCGCTGCTGACAACCTGCCCGTCGCTGAAGCAGCTGCGCCGCGCAAGCTGGAAGAAGATGTACCAGTCGCGCAAGTCGTATCCGCTGCTGCTGTTTTTCCTGCTGTACTGCCGCTGCTACGCGCTCAATCGGCGCGTGATGGAATGGCTTTTGCGGACGGACAGATACTGACAAAAAAGGGTTCTTCGCGGAAAGTTGGGGGAGCAAACAAGGGCTTCGGTGAAGCACTAAAAAGCTGCACGCGGAAGGAGCATGAAAGTGCGACCAACTCAATCGCGAAAAGGGGTCAAGGGGGGACTTCGTCCCTTTTCGTCTGCCCCTTGCAGGGTCAAGGGACAGCGTCCCTTGTGGGGTTTGGGGCAACGCCCCAACTGTTCCGCGTCCGACCAATCCCAAGGAAGCTACCAACAAAGGCGCAGGCAGCGAAGCGTCCCTGCCAGTAACTTTGCGCGTCCGCAGACGCGCCCCCAAGCTGCTCCCCCCAAGATTCCGTAAAGAACCCAAAAAATACTTTTCCGCGGGCGGGAACAATCCGCCCGCCTTTTTCGTCTGTTAGAGTGCAGGGCAAAAGAAGCCCTGACATTCCCCCACAAGGAGAAACACGAATATGAAGAAGATGCTTGCAATCCTGATGGCGCTGCTGATGGCGGCGCTGCTGCTGCCCGCTTATGCCGAGGAAGGCGACGTGGCGGAAATCGCGGAAATTGCTGGGACGGTGCTGGAAATCGGCGAAGAATCCATCCTGCTGGAAACGCCCGAAGGACAGCTGATTGAGGCGATTCTGACGGCGGACACCATCCGCGAGGGCAAGGAAATCGCGGTGGGCGACTTCATCCACGTCATGTACAACGGGCAGATGACCCGCTCCTACCCCGCGCAGGTGACGGCGCAGCACATTGGCTGCTACGTCCTCACGGGTACGGTCAGCGACATCACCGACGAGGGCTTCACCCTCACCACCGACGAGACGACCTACATCGTTCACGCGACGGCGGAACAGCTGGCACAAATCACCGATGGCGCGGAAATCAACGTGTATTTCAGCGGCGTGATCGCGACGAGCCTGCCGGGGCAGATCAGCGCCGAGCAGATTACCGCGGTGGAGGAGGAAGCCGTCCTCACTGGCACGGTCGTCGAGGCGTACATCACCATGGAAACCGCGGATGGTCAGCAGATTCAGGTCAACCTGACCTCCCTGACGCAGCTGCCGGAGGGCATTCCGGACTTGGGCGAGACGGTTCGCGTGACTTACAATGGGCAGATGACCAGCTCCATTCCCGCGCAGGTGACGGCGGATACGATTGATATTGCCGTGACCATCGACGAGCTGGTGGGCGAAATTGTCGAAATCACGGGCGACGGCATCCTCCTCCAGACGAAGGATATGCAGGTGCTGGTCAACGTGGACGAGGGCACGGTCTACGAGACGGACGGCGAACTCGCGGTGGGCGACTACATCCACGTCCTCTACGACGGCATCATGACCCGCTCGCTGCCGGCGCAGGTGTACGCGCAGAAAATCGGCTGCTACAAGACCACCGGCACGGTCAGCGAACTGACGGAATCCGGCTTCCTGCT
>FR899879.1:31697-37308 GCA_000437595.1 Faecalibacterium sp. CAG:74
CTGACGGATTGCGGCTTCCTGCTGACGACGGAAACCGACGTGGTGCAAGTCAACGCGGACGCGGCGCTGCTGGACGGCATGGAGAACGGCATGACCGTGACGGTCTACTCCAACGGCGCGATGACGATGAGCCTGCCGGGGCAAATCGGCGCGGAAAAGATTGTCAAGGCGGAGTAATTAGGTTCTTCACGGAAAGTTGGGGGAGCAAATAAGGGCTTAGGCGAAGCCCCAAAAAGCTGCACGCGGAAGGAGTATGAAAGCGCGACCAACTCAATCGCGAAAAGGGGTCAAGGGGCAATTGCCCCTTGCAGGGTCAAGGGACAGCGTCCCTTGTGGGGTTTGGGGCAACGCCCCAACAGTTCCACGGGCGACCAGTATGCCAAACGCGCTCAACAAAGGTGCAGGCAGCGAAGCGTCCCTGCCCCTAACTTTGCGCGTCCGCAGACGCGCCCCCAAGCTGCTCTTCCCTCAAAATTCCGTGAAGAACCAATAATTGCTCATTCCTAATAGCTCATTGAAAAACGGCGCTCAGCAGGGAAGAAATCCCGCTGAGCGCCGTTTTCTGTCAGTCCTCCGGAATATTGATGCACGCGCCTTGCTTGAAGTCGCTCGGCGCAAGGCACGGATTCGCCCGCAGCAGCGCCGACAGTGACACGTTCAGCAGCAGCGCCGTCGTCTCCATCGTCTCGTCCTTCTCCAGCGTGTATGTGTTGCCCGGCGTGCACGCCTGATTTTCCGGCACGCACAGCACCTGCCCTGCCTGCAGCGCGTCCAGGTTCACATCCGGATTCGCGGTTTCCAGCGTATGGCGGTTGACGTCCTTTTTCAGCTGCACATCCGCCGCCGTTTCGCCCTGCAGCACCGTGTAGCGGTCAATTTCCGGGCAAAAGCTGATGTCAGGCGTTTCGCCGCCGGGGGTCGCGGGGGCGTTCATGTCGGCGGCAGGGGTGTCCAGCGCGTCGTTCGTCGTGGTGTCAGAGACGTCGGGGGTGGTCGGCGCCGTGATGTTGGTATCGGGCGTTTCCGCCGCCGCGCCGGGGATGCACAGCACGTCGCCCACCATCAGCCGCGCCGGGTTGATGTCGCTGTTCGCCTCCAGCAGATCCTTCAGCGGCACGCCCAGGCGATGCGCAATCAGGTAGAAGCTGTCCCCACGGCGGACGGTGTACTCATACGCGCACGTTTGACTTGTTGTCTGCGACATAAACTTTCTCCTCCTCGTTCAAGAGTCGGTTCAGTCTATGCGCGTGAAGCGGCGTTATGCCTGCAAAATCAGATTCGTGACCTCTTCCATGCGGCGGATGTCGCCCGTCAGCACCGCGCCGACCAGCTTTCCGCCTGCGGAATAGTACCGCGCGCCGGGCATTTCGCCGATTTCGTACGCGATATTCGCTTGACGGCCCGCATCGCCGAACGCAAACAGCGCCGTGCCGAAGCCGTGGAAGATGAGCGGACGCGGCAGCGCCTGATACGCAGCGTCGCCGCCCGCCGCGTTGATGCCCGCGATGCGCCCCATATCCGCCGCTTCCGTCCACAGCGCGTAGCTCACGCCCATCGACGCGCAGTCGCCCGCCGCGTACACGTCTGGGAGGTTCGTGCGCATGTGGTCATCGACGGTGATGTGGCGCTCGGCCGCAATGCCCGCGTCCTTGGCGAGGCGGATATTTGCCCGTACGCCCGCCGATACGATGACCAGCTCCGCCGGAACGCGCGTGCCGTCCACGAGGGTGACGCCGGATGCGTCGATGCGCGCGGAATCCGCGTTTTTCAGCAGCTTCACGCCTTTGCCCGCCATGGCGGATTCAAGGTGCTGCGCCGCCTGCGCGTCAATCTGCCGCTTCATCAGCTGATCGCCGTGCTCCAGCACGGTCACAGACAACCCCGCTTCCGCCAAGGATGATGCCGCTTCCAGCCCCAGCACGCCGCCGCCGATAACCGCCGCGTTTTTTGCCGCTTTCGCGATTTCCCGCACGCGCGCCACATCGTCAAAGGTTCGCACGGAGACGACGTTCGCGCCGTCCGCGCCCGGAATCGGCGGCACGAAGCAGCTTGCGCCTGTCGCCAGAATGAGGGAATCCCAATGGAAGGGGGTACCGCCCGCCACGAGCGTTTTGCCGACGGGGTCGATGGCAGTCACGGTTCGCCCGGTAAGGACGACAATATCCTTTTCGTCATACCACGCGGCGGATTCAACCGCCAAATCCTGTGCCGTCACTTTGCCCATGAGCTGTTTGGTGAGCATCGGGCGGCTGTATGGAAGGAAATTCTCGGCGGAAATGAGGACAATCAGCGCGTCCCGCTGGGTGCTGCGGGCGGATTTTGCCGCTTCGAGGGCGGCGATGCCTCCGCCGATGATGAAGATTTTTTTCATGGCTTTATGTACTTCCTTTTTATAAAGTGCTTTGTTGTGGCAAGGGATTTCGCTCCTGCAGACGCGAAATCCTCTGCAATATAAGTATACGCTGCCTTGTCTCAAATTGAAACAAAACAGCGTAAAAAAATCAGAACAAGCCCACAATTTCGCCGTTTTCGTCCACGTCAATCGCTTCGGCGGCGGGCACCTTCGGCAGCCCCGGCATGGCGATAATATCCCCCGCGAACGCCACCACAAAGCCCGCGCCCGCGTTCAGCCGCACTTGCCGAATGTGCAGCGTGTGACCCACCGGCGCGCCCAGCAGCTTCGCATCATCGGAGAAGGAATACTGCGTTTTCGCAATGCAAACCGGGCATTCGCGCCAGCCTTCGTCCTCCAGCTTTTGCAGCTGCTTCAGTACGCTGCCGGCGAATTCCACCTTCGCCGCGCCGTAAATGCGCGTCGCAATCGCCTCAATCTTGTCCTTCAGCGGCAGGGTGATGTCATAGGTGTAGCACGGCTCGGACTTCGGCGCGCTGTCCACAATGCCGCACACCCGCGCCGCCAGCTCCTTCACGCCGTCGCCGCCCTTCGCCCAGCCGTCGCAAAGCTCCACCGGCGCGCCCGCATCCGCGCACGCCTGACGCAGGAGCGCCATTTCCGCCTCCGTGTCGCTGACGAAGCGGTTCAGCGCGGCGACGACCGGGCGCNCCGTGTCGCTGACGACGCGGTTCAGCGCGACGACGACCGGGCGCTTCCACACATTGCGGATGTGGTCGATGTGCGCCAGCAGGTTCGGCAAGCCCTTGCGCAGCGCCTCGACATTCTCGTGCGACAAGTCCGCCTTCGGGCAGCCGCCATGGGATTTCAGCGCGCGTACCGTCGCCACCAGCACCACCGCGTCCGGGAAAATGCCGCTCATCCGGCACTTGATGTCCATGAACTTCTCCGCGCCGAGGTCAGCGCCGAAGCCTGCTTCGGTCACGACGTAATCCGCCAGCCGCATTGCCGTCGTCGTTGCAATCACGGAGTTGCAGCCGTGGGCGATATTCGCGAACGGGCCGCCGTGCATCAGGCAGGGCGTGCCGTCAATGGTCTGCACGAGGTTGGGCTGAAGCGCGTCGCGCAGGAGCGCCGTCATGGCGCCCGCCGCGTGCAAATCACCCGCCGTAACGGGCTTGCCGCTGTACGTCCGCGCGACTTGAAGGCGGGATAAACGCGCCTTCAAGTCCTGCAAATCCTTCGCCAGGCAGAAAACCGCCATCACTTCGCTTGCGGCGGGGGGGGGGGAGGGGGCCCCCGGGGGGGGGGCGTGGGGGGCGGTGATGTCGAGGCCGTCCTCGCGGGGGGTGCCGTTGGGCTTGCCGCCCAGCCCGCTGACGATGGCGCGCAATTGCCGGTCGTTGACGTCCAGACAGCGCCGCCACGTCACCTGACGCGGGTCAATGCCCAGCGCGTTGCCCTGCTGGATGTGGTTGTCCACCATCGCGGCAAGCAGGTTGTTCGCGGCGGTGATGGCGTGCAAATCGCCCGTGAAGTGCAGGTTAATCTGCTCCATCGGCAGCACCTGCGCCCTGCCGCCGCCTGCCGCGCCGCCCTTCATGCCGAACACCGGGCCGAGCGACGGTTCGCGCAGCGCCAGCATCGCCTTTTTGCCGATTTTCGTCATGCCGTCCGCCAAGCCGACGGAAACGGTCGTTTTGCCCTCGCCCGCGGGGGTCGGGTTGATGGCGGTGACGAGAATGAGCTTGGCGCGCATCTCGCTGCCCACGCCTAACTGCATGGGGTCAACCTTCGCGATATACTGCCCATAGGGGCTGATGGCGCCCTCGGGAATGCCCGCTTTTTCCGCAATCTCCTGAATCCGCTTCGGCTGTGCCGCCTGTGCAATCTCCAAATCCGTCGGCATGATGATGATCCTCCTGATTTTTTCCGCATGAAATTCAGCTATCCTACATTATTATACTGAATAATGCCGTACATTGCAACAGTAAATCCGCAAAAAGTTTCGGATAATGACGAAAAGGGGACTGCCCGCCCGGACAATCCCCTCTGCTCATTTCGCCTCCGCGAAGTATTCCAGCGCCTCGCGAACATCCGCAATCAGCCCGTGCCGCGCCAGCACCTGCGCCAAGATGCCGAACTGGTCGAGCGTCAGCCGCCAGCGCATCGTCTCCTGCACGCGCGGACGCGTGCTGTTCTCCATCGCGTACCCATACGCCCGCACCGCCGTTTCCAGTGCGCCAATCATCGGGTACTGCGCCCGCAGTTCCCGGTCAAGCGCATCGCAATTCTGATACCAAGCATGTGTGCTGCACACGTCGTCGGGCATCTCCTCTCGCATCCGCCGCACCTGCTGCCAATCGCACCGCGCCGCCATTTCTCCCGGCGTCAGCAGAAGCTCCTCTGCCTGCCGTTCCCTTTGCCGCTGAAACGTAACCACCTGCATTCCTCCCTTCATCATAAGGTATGCGGGAGAATGCGCAAAAAGAATGCGCCGGACGGAATTTCTGCGGAAAAAAATTGCAGAAAAATACCGGAAAAGTCCGGAAACCCCTTGACGAAAACAAGAAAAACAACTATGATAATATATGTGTGCTTTGCGTCAAAGTAAAGGGGGGGAAGGTGGATGTATATGGTCGATTACGAGGGTACTATGCCCATTTTTGCCTACGCCTACCTGACCCACGACCGCCGCTGGACAGGCCCGCGCGCCTACCGCATCACCATCTATCAGGATGACACGCTGATGTTCCGCACGTTCAACGAGCGGGAAGAGGTGCTGGACACCGATTTCTTCTATCTTGTACCGGGAACGGCGGCAAAGCTGACCGTGCAGATTGAACATGAGGGCTGGTGGATGGGCACGGTTCCGCTGCTGATTCAGGCGGATTCCAAGCCGCATAGCACGAGCATGTTCGGGTTTTCGGGGCATCCGATGTTCCGCTGCGAGGATTTAGGGAACATGATTGCGCGTGATTTCGGCAGCCACCGCGGGCAGCTGGCGCGTGGATTGTATTTTATGCTGGAAAACACGGCGATTCTGTTGCGGCAGAGTAATTTGATATTGAAGCTGGATAGTTTCGAGTGGGACTGGGCGAAGGCGCAGATATTTACGCCGGCATACGCACCGCCGGAGACGACCGCGCCGACGGTTCCGCAGAAGGAAAACGTGGGTTAAGGGCAAAAAAGCCGCGTAGCCCCAAAAGCAAGGATAACGCGCTCAAGCCGGGCGACAAAAAAAGGGTCAAGGGGCAA
>FR899880.1 GCA_000437595.1 Faecalibacterium sp. CAG:74
GAATCCTCCGGCTCGTGCCTGATGACGGCGGCGATTTTGAAGGCGGCGGCGAATCATCAGCTGCCTGACTGGATGCTGACGGCGGCGCAGGAGAGCTTCCGGGCGATTCAGCGGCATTTCGTCGGGCAGATGCGGGATGGCACGCTGTTTCTGGCGAAAACGTGCTACGGCGCGGGGCTGGGCGGAAAAACGGACGCGTACCGCGACGGGTCGTATGACTACTATATTTCGGAAACCGTAGGCAGCTACGACATCAAGGGGACGGGCGCGTACATTCAGGCGGCCTGTGCCTACGAAGGGAGTGAACCCCATGCTTGACCAGCGCTTGGCAACCCGCGTGGAGAATTTTGTGAGCCGCCTGAAGCGCGAAAGTGTGTGTATGCACGGCTTCATCCTTGACGTGCGGGGCGAAGTGAAGGCGACGGCGTACTATCCGCCCTTTGAGGAGGGGAAGGCGCACCGGATGTACTCGGTGTCCAAATCCATGACGGCGCTTGCCATCGGCCTCCTGCTGGACGAAGGAAAAATTTCGCTGGATGACCGCATTGCCGACTGCTTCCGCGACTTCCTGCCCGAAAAGCCGGATGCGCGCCTGATGCGCCTGAAAATCCGCGATATGCTGCGGATGGCGACGTGCTACCGTGCCACCGTCTACCGCGAAACCGACGACGACTGGACGAAGCCGTTCTTCACCGCCGCATCCACCCACGAACCGGGCACGGTGTTCCACTACGATACGGGCTGCTCGCAGGTGCTGGCGGCGCTGGTGGCGCGGCTGACCGGGCAGCAGGTGATGGACTACCTGACCGAGCGTGTGTTCACGCCCCTTGGCGCAAACGACGAGAAGCATTGGCTGCGCGACCCCGCGGGCACCTGTCAGGGCGGCACAGGGCTGTGCATGTCCCTGCGCGATTTGCACAAGGTGACGCGGCTGGTGATGGACGGCGGGCGCGGAATTCTGCCGGAATGGTTCTGCCGGGAGATGACGAAAAAGCACATCGACAATTGCCTTTGCACGAACGAAGAAGAGCGCTACGGCTACGGCTGGCAGGTGTGGATGACGCGCGCGGGCTGGGCGATGTACGGCTTGGGCGGGCAGCTTGCCGTGGTGTGCCCGGAGAAGGATGTCTGCCTGTGCACGATTGCCGACACGCGCCTTGACCCCATCGGCGTGCAGCGCATCTACAACGCCTTCTTCGACGAAATCTACCCCTACTGCGGCATGGAGGATATGTCGCCTGTTCGCCTGTCGCCCGAAATTCAGCCGCTGGGGAACAATCCCGCGTGCGCGCTGGATGCGTCGCCTGTGTACCATTTCGCCGCGCCGAATCTGCTGGGGCTGGCGTGCGTGGAACTGCGGGGAAACACGCTGATTTGGGAGAACGCGCGCGGGCGGCATCCGCTGCAATTCGGGCTGGGGGAGAACCTCGCAAGTGAATTTCCCGGATGGCCGGGGCGCACAATGCTATCCTCCGGCGGCTGGGTGTCGGCGGATGAAAACGGGAATCTGCTGCGCGTCCGCTGCCAAATCATTGACGATGCCCCCTGCGGCGTGGACATGCTGCTGCACTTCACGGGCACTTGCCTGACGGTGCAGGCGCGCAAATCCTCCGATCCGGCAACGAATGCGTATGAGGGCGTGGCGACAGGGTATGTGGAAGGATATGCTGACGAGTCCTGATTGCCGTTATGCGCACGCTTTCTTCCGCTCAAGCGCCGCCCAAACCGCGTTCTCCAGCATCCAAATGCGCAGCGCTTCGACGAGGA
>FR899881.1:0-2687 GCA_000437595.1 Faecalibacterium sp. CAG:74
GCCGGGCCCAGCCGGTGAGCGGCTACCGCGGCTCGGTGGGCATTCACCATCCGTCGAGCGTGCGGCTGCTGAGCGACGCCGAACCGCACCTGCCGAGGTGGGAGGACGCGCTGAATCGGTGCCTGGATGAGATTCGAAGCGAGATTCGGTAAAGGAAGAGTATAAAAATAGGGAGGCCGTCCGTGAGGGGGCGACCTCCTTTTTGCGTGGGGTGGATTAGTTGTTCAGCCAGTCGTTGGCGTTGGGGTAGGTGTAGGGGATGTTGTTGGCTTTCGCGTACTCGGCGGCGTAGGAGTTGCGGAGGACGGTGAGGGTGAGGTTAGGGCAGTAGGCAAAGGCGTTTTCACCGATTTCTGTGACGGAATCAGGGATGATGATGGAAATCAAGGAAGAAGAACCGGAAAACGCCGAAGCATCAATTGTAGTAACAGAATCAGGGACAGAAACAAAAGATAGCGACTTACATATTGAAAAAGACCAATCGCTGATAACTGTTATAGAATTAGGGAGTGATATAGTGGATAAAGAATCGCAGAATTGAAAGGCGTGACTGCCAATGGAGACAACAGAATCGGGGAGGGAAATGGAACTTAGAGATGAACAAGATATAAAAGCACATTCGCCAATGGTGGTAACAGAATTAGGAATAAAGATGGAACTTAGCGATGAGCAGGAAGCAAAGGCATAATCGCCAATGAAGGAGAGAGAATCAGGAAGAATAACGGAAGTTAGAAAATTACAGTCAAAAAAAGCATAATCATCAATGGAAAGGACACCTTGTGGAACGTTGTAAGTTGATGATTCTTTGGAAGAAGGATGGGAAATTAAGGACTTGTTAGACTTGCAGAATAGCACACCGTCGATAGCGGCAAAATATGGATTGTCTGGAGAAACGGCAAAACTTTTTAAGAAACGACAACCAAAGAATGCGAGTTTATCAAGTTGACTAACAGAATCCGAAATAAAAATGGAAGTAAGTGAACGGCAAGCAGAGAAAGCACGATTGCCAATGGAAGTGACCTTCTTTCCGTCAAGCGTATACGGAATAGCAAGCTCTTGTGCAGAACCGTTGTATTTTGTGATTTTTACAGTTCCGTCATCCAGTATAATATATTCGTAGTCGCCAGAAGTGAAGGCATCACTCATCTCCTCTGCGACCGAGTACGTCCAGCAGGTAGATAGCATCGTGAGGATCAACAGAATTGAGCAAAGACATTTGTGCTTCATATGAAAACCTCCTTTTCTTCCATTGTACCATACCATTTTCCTTTGTCAACACACTTTTTCAAATTTCCACCAAAAACAAATTCCCCGCCCGGCTGCCTTCCGACATCCGAACGGGGAAAAAATCACCCTGCTTATTCTCACACCGCCGCCGGCATTCCGTGCTTCACGCGGTCGTGTTCCTCGGCGCGCTTGGCGTTGTTGAAGCGGTCGAGCGTGCCCACAAGATAGCCCGTGATGCGGCGAATCCGCTGGAACGGCACGTTGCCGAAATCGTAGGACAGTTCCACTTCGTCGCCATCCACCGCAATGTCCATCGAAAGCGGCTCGCGGTTGTACTTCTGGCGCGCATGATCCACATAGGCGTCAATTTCCGCCTGAGACAGGGTTCCCTTCGTCACGTTCACTTGGCAGCACATAGGTATTTCTCCTCTCTATGGTACTCGCTGGAAAATCAGCAAGCCCTAAATCTTGTGGTTGCACGGCGCTATCGCGCCATATAGAGCACAAGATATTGTTTCGACGTCTGTTATTATAGCACGAAATGTGGGATTTGCAAGGGGAACACGCAACAAAATTTCAGATGCGGATTCTGCCCGAAGACAGGCATTTTCTCCGCCCCTTGACGAAAGGCAATGCGAACACCATTGCCACACGCGGCGTTTTCTGCTATACTGGGGGAGGCAGAAAGACGGAGGGGAGATGGCGGACATGCGCCCGGTATACGACATGCTGACGGCGGTCTCGGCGCGCAGGAGCGGGCATATGCCGGGGCATAAGGGCTGTTCGCCGTTTGGCGCGGCGGATTTATACGCGCTGGACACGACGGAACTGCCGAACACGGATGACCTATACGCGGCAGAGGGCGGACTGCGTGAAGCCATGCGCCTGTATGCGCAGGCGGCGGGCGCGGCAAAGACGATTTTCCTCCATAACGGATCGACGGCGGGCAATCATGTGATGCTGCAGCTGTACGCGCGGGATGGCGAAACGGTGCTGCTGCCGCGCAATGCGCACTTATCGGCGGTGAACGCCTGCGTGCTGGGCGGAATGCGGGTGAAGTGGATGCCGGTTCGCTGCACGCCGGACGGGTACTGCTATCTGGCGGAGGAGAATGTGCTGGCGGCGCTGCGGGCGAATCCGGACGCGCGGGCGATGCTGCTTGTCCGCCCGGATTATTACGGCGGCGCGATGCGGGAAGATGTTTTCCGGCGGATTACGGCGGCGGCGCATCGTCAAGGGACGAAAGTCGTTGTGGACGAGGCACACGGGGCGCATTTCCCGTGGTGCGACGGGATGACATCCGCCGGAGCGCTTGGCGCGGATGCGTGGGTGCAGTCGGTGCATAAGACGCTGATGGGGCTGACGGGCAGCGCGGTGCTGCACTTGGCGGATTCAACGGATGAAAAGCGCGCGTGGACGCTGCTGCGGCGGGAACAGACCTCGTCGCCATCGTTCCTGCT
>FR899881.1:2719-3692 GCA_000437595.1 Faecalibacterium sp. CAG:74
ATCTTACCTGCTGATGCTGTCCATCGATGACAGCCGCGCGTGGATGGAAGAGAATGGTCGGGCACGCTTGCGGGCGTTATCCGAAACGGTCAACGATGTGCGCAGGCGGCTTGTTGGCACGCCGTATCACGATGCATACGCGGATTGGGCGAATTTGCCCGTGTGCTTTGACCCGACGCGGCTGGTCATTTCCGCGCCGCAGGGAGGAAAATGCTTGGCGGAACAGCTGCGCGAAGCCGGACTGGACGTGGAAATGGCGGACGAGCGGCGCGTGGTGCTGATTCTATCGGTGATGGACGACACCGCGGAAATCCGCCGACTGCCAGAGCTGCTGGCGAGCATCCCGGCGGCAGAAAAAAAGCAGTTTGCGCCGCTGACCTTGATGCTGGACATGCCGGAAGCTGTCCTGACCCCGCGTCAGGCGGCGATGGCGGAGGAAATCCTCGTGCCGCTGGACAGAGCGGAGGGGAAAATCGCGGCGGCGGCGGTCGGGCTGTATCCGCCGGGAATCCCGCTGCTTGCGCCCGGCGAACGGGTGACGCGGGAAATCATCAGGCAATTGCAGGAAGCCGGGACGCGGGAGCGCTTCGGCGTAGAAGGAGACGATTTGCGGTGCGCAAATGTGTAATTTTTGATTTGGACGGTACGCTGACCCGCTCGGAGGAAGGCATTTGGAACTGCGTACGCTATGCGGCGGAGAAGCTCGGCTTTCCCGTGCCGGATGCGGCGACGCTGCGCAAATTTATCGGTCCGCCGCTGGGCTGGTCGTTCATGGAATACATGGGCATGAGCGAAGAAATGGCGAATAAGGCGGTGAGCACCTATCGCGAGCGCTACGAAGCCGTCGGGCTGTTTGAGAACCGGGTGTATCCGGGCATCCGCCGTCTGCTGCGAATGCTGCACCGCGACGGCTGGTACATCGGTATCGCGACGGGCAAGCCGCAGCGCTCCTCGGAGCGGATTATCGAGCATT
>FR899881.1:3742-4569 GCA_000437595.1 Faecalibacterium sp. CAG:74
AGGCTGAACCGCTACATCACGAAAATCGTAGGCCCAAAGGATGGGCACGGTGCGGACAAAGAACTGCTGATTCGGCAGGCGCTGCCGGAGGATGCGGGCGAAGCGTGGATGGTGGGCGACCGCCGATTTGACATGGAGGGCGCGAAGAAGGTTGGCATCGGCGCAATCGGCGCGGGCTACGGTTACGGCAGCCGTGAAGAGCTGATGAACAGCGGGTGCGATGTGTACTGTGAGACGGTGGAGGACATCATCCGCCATCTCTGCCCCGGCGAAGAAGCGGTTCCGGGCGCATTTCTGTCAATAGAAGGCATGGACGGCAGCGGCAAAACGACGCAGATGGCGGCAATGGAGGATGCGCTCGACCGCTGGGGCTTCGAGGTCATCCGCAGCCGTGAACCCGGCGGATGCCCCATCAGCGAGAAGATTCGCGCGCTGCTGCTTGATCCGGAAAACAAGGCAATGGACGAGACGACCGAGGCGATTCTCTACGCCGCGGCGCGCGCACAGCATGTGCGGCAGGTCATCCGCCCAGCCTTGAAAGCGGGTAAAACGGTGCTGTGCGACCGCTTTGTAGATTCGTCCGTGGCATATCAGGGCGGCGGGCGTCAGCTTGGCGTGGACACGGTGCTGAATATCAACCGCCCGGCGGTGGACGGCACGATGCCGATGCTGACGGTCTATCTGGACATTGACCGGGAAGCCGCCCTCCGCCGCCGCGCCGCCAGCAGTCAGCTTGACCGCATTGAGCAGGCGGACGACGCCTTCCGTACACGGACGGAAGCGGCATATCACGAACTCATCCGCCGCGAGCCGGAGCGGTTCATCGT
>FR899881.1:4596-6026 GCA_000437595.1 Faecalibacterium sp. CAG:74
GGGCGGTTCATCGTGGTGGATGCGGCAAAACCGGCAGAGGAAGTCAGCCGGGACATGACGGAGAAGGTCATCCAGCGGCTTATGGAGGCAGAAGCGTGAGCGAGCGAATTGTGGTGGGCATGTCCGGCGGCGTGGATTCGTCTGTCGCGGCGCTGCTGCTTAAACAGCAGGGGTACGACGTGGTCGGCGTGTTCATGAAGAACTGGGAAGAGACGGACGAATCCGGCGTATGTACGGCGGAAAACGATTGGAACGACGTGCGCGAGGTGTGCGAAATCATCGGCATTCCCTACTACGCGGTCAATTTTTCCCGCGAATACTGGGATCGCGTGTTCAGCTACTTCCTCAAAGAATACCGCGCGGGGCGCACGCCGAACCCGGATGTACTGTGCAATCGCGAAATCAAGTTCAAGGCATTTCTGGATTTTGCCATGCAGCTTGGCGCATCGAAAATGGCGACGGGGCATTTTGTGCGGACGAACGAAAATGGCGACCTTCTGCGCGGCATTGACCCGAACAAAGATCAGAGTTATTTCCTCTATATGCTCCATCAGGAACAGCTGCGGAAGGCAATTTTTCCCGTCGGCGGCATGACAAAGACCGAAGTGCGCCGCATTGCGGAGGAAAATGGGCTGCCCGTGTGCAAGAAGAAGGATTCGACCGGCGTGTGCTTCATCGGTGAGCGCAACTTCCGGCAGTTTTTGTCGACCTATTTGCCTGCGCAGCCCGGCGATATGGTGGCGCCGGATGGGAGCGTCGTCGGGCATCACGATGGGCTGATGTACTACACGCTTGGCCAGCGGCGCGGGCTGGGCATCGGCGGATGCGGTGACGGGCGGAGCTGGTTCGTCATTGGCAAGGACTTGGAGAGCAATCGCCTGCTGGTGGCGCAGGGCGAGGATCACCCGATGCTGTATTCGACGATGAGCATCGGCGCGGAGGCGACGTGGATTGGCGCTGACCCGCTGGCGGGCGGCGAACCACTGCACTGCACCTGCAAGTTCCGCTATCGGCAGGGCGACCAGCCGGTGGAGGTGCGCCGCGACGGGGAAAAACTACTGATTCATGCCCTCACGCCCCAGCGCGCGGTCACGCCTGGACAGAGCGCCGTGTTCTATCAGGGGGAAAAGTGCCTCGGCGGGGCGATTGTGGAGCAGATTCTCGACGCGGGACAGGGGAAAATGGACGTATGATTTTCGTTCCGGCGTTTCCAAATCGGATGAAACGCCGGAACATTTTCTTTGATGCTTGCAATAACGTTCGTGATTCCAAAAAGAACGCAAAAAACCGCAAAAACTTTGAAAAAACCGCTTGACGAATCCGTGAATTCATGATATTATGAACAGGCTTCCTCGTTGCGCCGCTTGAGCGGTCGAGAGAAAGCACCGAACCTTGAAAACGATACAGAACAATAACAACGCAAACAAGAC
>FR899882.1 GCA_000437595.1 Faecalibacterium sp. CAG:74
TCCATTCGCCAGCCGACCACCTCATTTGTGCGGTGTTACCTTAAAATTGGCGATTGAACATTGGAGACTTGTGTTTCTGGGCAAAAGTAGCGAGAACATCGGGATGACACGCAGGTACGGACGAGCCATCGGGAAAGCGCGGGTGCATGGCAGCGCACCGCTGAATGTGCCGACAAGTCAAACTGTCCTGGCCTCTGTCCGCTTGAACGGTCAAATCACCTACACCATGTATCCCGGCGGAACAAGCGGCGAACGTTTTCTGGACTATCTGAAAAACGTGCTCATTCCGACGCTTCACAAAGGCGGCATCGTCGTCATGGACAACATGCGTTCACACCATGTCAAGGGCGTGGAAGAAGTGCTGCGCGCAGCGGGCATAATTCCACTCTATCTGCCGCCATACAGCCCAGATTTGAATCCGATTGAAATGCTGTGGTCGAAGATGAAGGCTATTTTGCGGAAGCTGGGCTGCAACATTGCTGTACTTTTGCCCCAGATGGTCGCCCATGCACTTGCTCTCGTTTCACCGGAGGATTGTTTCGGCTGGTTTACTGCTGATGGTTATTGACTGGATTTTTGAGAATTGCTATAATAATGCAGGCTCATTTTGGTTAAGCTCTGGTCAGATTGGAGATAAATAAATGAGAAAGATTGCAAATTTTATATTAGGAACTATTGTGTGCCTGACAGTCTTGGGCATAATCATGTTCTTTACGCTGTATATATCGTTAATAATTGCTAACGAAAATCCTCCATCGGATGACGCAATGTTTCGTATGATCCAAAAGACGTACGGAGTTGATGTTACACAATATTCTCCGGATGTATTATATAAATCATATGATACAAATATCCGCGAGGATTATTGGGCTATGCTTTTAAACATTAAGGTAACACCGCACAACTCGGCGGCGCGTCTGGCGATGTCTTTTCCGCCATCTGCGGCATG
>FR899883.1:0-6850 GCA_000437595.1 Faecalibacterium sp. CAG:74
TTTGAGGTCTTTTTCGGTGTTGCACTTGCTTGACAATCTACCATCCCCCCTTGACCCCTTCGCGCGATTGAGTTGGTCGCGCTTTCATGCTTCTTCCGCGTGCAGCTTTTTGGTGCTTCGCTTAAGCGATTATTTGTCCGCCTTCAGCCAGTTTTCCCAAATTTCGGGCTGGTAGCCGATGGTGCATTTTTGTCCGCTGCGGACGATGGGGGATTTCAGCAGCCACGGGTTTTCCTGAATCGCGGTCATAATCACGCTGTCAATGTTGCAGTAGCACGCGGGATGCTCCTTCGCGCGCTTGTCCTCGCGGTCAAGAAGCCCCTGCATCCCCACGTCCTTCGCCATCGTCTGCAATTCGCGCTCGCCCAGCTTGTGCTTCTTCAAATCCATCACCTGCACCTGCACGCGGCGCTCCTTGAAGAAGCGCTCCGCCTTCTGCGCATCGAAATTCTTCTTGCTGATATAAAGCTGAATCACGCCTTGTTCCTCCTTACGTCGTCGCCCAAGAATTGCAGCAGCATACACTGTTTTCCATCCATCAGGCGGGATGTGATGCGCTCGGTGTAGCGGCGGCGCAGCTCCTCCACGTTCAAATTGGTGCTGATGACCGTGCCTTTGCCGCGCAGCTGCCGCTCGTTGATGAGGTTGAACCACTGCACGATGGTGATGTTCTCCATCAGCGGTTCAACGCCCATGTCGTCAATCATCAGCACGTCGGTATCCATCAGCGTGTCCATTTCCTCCTGCTTGCCGGAGAAGTACGCGCGGCGGGCGACGTCCAGGAAGCGGTAGGCGCTGATCATCATCACGTTGAAGCCGCGCTCCAGCAATCGCTTCGCGATGGCGTGCATCAGGTACGTTTTGCCCAGACCGCTCTGCCCCATCAGCAGCAGATCCATCGTCGCGGCGTTGGGGTACTTTTCGGCATACTGTTCGCACTGGTGGCGCAGCATGTCCATCAATTGCCGCTGGCTGTACTTTTTGCCCGGCAGCGGCTGGTCGGAGAACACATTCGGGTCAAACGCGGCGAACGACTGCTCCGCCTTTTCGCCCAAGCCGACCTCGCGGTACAGCCGCGCATAGAACGCACTGCGCAGGCACGGACACATTTCGCGAATCGGCTCGCCGACGTAGCCCGTGTCGCGGCACTGCTTGCAGCGGTAGACAGGGTCAAGATAATCCGCCGGGAAGCCGCTTTGGCGGAGCAAATCGGCGATGCGCCTGTTCATCACGTCCATGCGGGCGGGCAGGTCATCCGCCGCCGCTTTGCCGTTCAGGATGCCGCGCACGCCGCCGAAAATCAGGTTCTGCCGCTCGGCGAGGTACTGCCCAATCTCCGGGCAGCGGGTGATAACCTCCTGCCGCCGCCGAAGCTCCTCCTGCGAATTTTTGAGGCGCTGCTGCTCGTACTCCTGCTGCAGCGCCTGCATGATTTCCTTACGCATGGCTTTCCTCCCACTCCTGCATCATGGCGTCCATAGCATCCTGCGTCGGCGTGTAGGTGCGCTGGGTGTACTGCTGCTCCCCGACGACCTTCGGCGCGCGCGCGGCGGGTGCGGTGGATTGGCTCGGCTGCTGCTCGAAGCGTTCGCGCTCCGCCTTTGCCGCCTCCATCGTCGTGATGCCTTTTTCCCGGAAAACTTTCAACATCTTGTTGAGGTATGCCATCGGTGATTTCTTTCCTGCCGCCCACGGCGCGCAACCCAGCACAAACATCTGCGCGAACCGCCACTCTTCCGTCCACTGCTTCACAAGGGCACGGTCGGCGGCGTTCGGCTTCGTCTTTTCGTCCAGCTGCATCGCCTGATACAGCACAATCAGGAACTCGTTCTGCTCGTCAATCTGCCGCATGTACGCGTCAATTTCCGGCAGCGTGCGCAGGCTGCGGTTCTGCCACGCCATCAGCGTCTGCATCACGTCCTGCAGCGTCGTCATGCCCCATTTGGCGCACTGCTGCGCCGCCAGCAGAATCACCGGGTCAGGGTACATGGTCTGGAAGCTCTTGTACGTCGCTTTCGTCGTGTCGTTGATGGTAATGCTGTAATTGCCCAGCGCGCGCAGGAATTGCTTGATAGGCTCGTTTTCCTTCCGGCTGCCCTCGATATCGCCCGACACGTCCTGCTCCGTGCGCACATTCCCCTGCTCGTGCAGCCGCTTCAAAATCCCGTCCAGATACGCAAACGACGGGTTGCTGCTCTTGATGGTTTCATCCACCGCGCGCAGGATTGCATCCGGCGTGAACTGCCAGTCCACCAGCCACTTGCTGTACATCGTCTGTTCCGGCTCGGTCGGGTAGCGGCGCAGGCCTAACTTCTCCAGCACCTTCTTGCTGCCGCTCCAAACGGTCTGGTCGCGCCGGAAAATCTCCTGCGCCTCCTCCACCGTCTGCACCTTTTCGTCCGCCAGCCGCATGGCCATCTGCTCGGCTTTCTTCATGCTCACGTTCTTGCCGTGCTTCTGCACCATGTGGCGCATCATGGCAATCACCACGTCCGGCGGCAGGCGCATCTGCTCCACCCACTCGTAGCATTGGCTGACGTCCTTGCCATGCAGCCGGCGGTCGTTGTCGAACACGCCGTAGATGGCTTCCGCGAATTGCTCGTATGCGGGGTCAATCTGCGCCTGTGCGCCCGTCATCATCACCTGATAGATGTTCTGATAGCGGTACTGCGGCGGATTATCCGCCACGCGCTGCACCAGCCCCTTGCGCTCCCAGTAGCGGTACGCCGCGCGAATATCATCCTCCGTCATGTTCAGCTCCCGCGCCATTTGCTGCAAATCGCTGATGGCCTCGTGATGATAGCACGCCACCAAGCCGAAGAGGTACACGCGCACCGCGTCCCCCGACGCTTCGGGCAGATAATTGAGGATAAACTGGTTGGGCAGCGGCGTTACGTCAAACAGCGCCGCCTGCTCGTCAAAGGAAAACATCGCCATGCAAGCCGACCTCCGTACCATCTTCCGACAGGTTTCCCTCCTATTATACCATGCTTGCTTCAAGCCGTCAAATGTGGTATAATGGAATTTGTTCATGCGGATTTCTGCATAAAAAGGCACGGATATACATCATCAGGAGGTTTCTCACCTATGGGGCGTACAGTAGTCATTGCGGAAAAGCCGAGCGTGGGGCGCGATATTGCCCGCGTGCTTGGCTGCCAGAGCAGCGGGCGCGGCTGCCTGACGGGCGGCGACTGGGTCGTGACGTGGGCGGTCGGGCATCTGGTGACGCTGGTTGAGCCGGACGAGCTCGATGAAAAGTACAAGCGCTGGTCGTTTGATACGCTGCCGATTCTGCCCGCCGAAATCCCCTTGAAAGTCATTGCCAGCAGCCGCGATCAGTTTGCCGTCGTCCGCAATCTCATCAACGCGCCGGAAACCGACCGGCTCATCTGCGCAACCGACGCGGGGCGCGAGGGGGAGCTGATTTTCCGCTACATCTACGAAAAAGCGGCCTGCAAGAAGCCTTTCGATCGCCTGTGGATTTCCTCCATGACGGATGAGGCGATTCAGGAGGGCTTCCGCGCCATCCGCAGCGGCAGCGACTACGACGGCTTGTACCGCAGCGCGCAGTGCCGTTCGCAGGCGGATTGGCTTGTGGGCATGAACGCCAGCCGCGCTTTTACCCTGCGCTATGACGCGCTGCTGTCCGTCGGGCGTGTGCAGACCCCAACGCTTGCGATTCTGGTCAAGCGGCGGAAGGAAATCGAGGACTTCAAGCCGGAAGAATACGCGACCGTCACGGCGGATTTCGGCGACTACCGCGGCATGTACTTCCGCGAAGGCTTGGAGCCGGACACGCACATCCCCAAAATCGACGACGCGAAAGCCCTTGCCGCGCAAATCAAGAATCAATCCGCCACAGTGATAAGCGCCGAAACCACCCGCCGCCGCGACCTGCCACCCCAGCTCTACGACCTGACCAGCCTCCAGCGCGACGCGAACCGCCTGCTCGGCTTCACCGCCGACAAGACGCTCAAGCTCGCCCAGTCCCTCTACGAAACGCACAAAGCCCTCACCTACCCGCGCACGGACAGCCGCTATCTGCCGCCGGACATGATTCCGCGCGTTGTGCAGACGATGAAGGTGCTGCCGGAAAGCTATCAGGCGCTTGTGCCGGGCGCGCTGCCGGATGGGAAGCTGCCCGTCAGCAAGCGCACGATTGACGAAACGAAGGTCACCGACCACCACGCGATTCTGCCCACGCCGAAGCGAATCAATCTGGACAGCCTGCCCGAAGACGAGCGGCAGCTGTACGATATGGTCGTCCGGCGGATGCTGACGGCGTTCTATCCCGCGTGCGAGTACGACGCGACGAAGGTCATCACCGGGGTCGGTGAGCACCAATTCCGCACGAACGGGCGCGTCGTGCTGCAAAACGGCTGGCGGGATGTGCCGCCGCTGGCGAATCCGCCGAAAGCCGGGCGCGCGAAGAAAAAATCCGCCGATGCCGAGGAGGAAACCGCCCTGCCGCCGCTATCCCCCGGCGACACGCGCACCGTCCGCGCCGCCGAGGTCAAGAGCGACCAGACCAAGCCCCCGGCGCAGCACAACGACGCGTCCCTGCTCTCCGCGATGGAAAACGCCGGGCGCGAATCCACCGACGAGGAAATCGCGCGGCAGATGAAGGGCAGCGGCATCGGCACGCCCGCGACCCGCGCCGCCATCATCGAGCGCCTGATTCAGGTCGGGTACGCCATCCGCAAGGGCAAGACGATTCTGGCGACGGACAAGGGTGTGCAGCTGATTCAAATTGTGCCGCAGGAGCTGTCCTCCCCTGAAATGACCGGGCGCTGGGAACTGGCGCTCGACCAAATCACCGACGGCAGACAGGACGCGGACAGGTTCATGGACAGCATCCGCAAATTCTCCACGTTTCTGGTGAATTTCGCCCGGAATAACCGCGCCGACGTGGTCTTTCCGGATGATGGGCGGCGAAAGAAGCGCACGCAGTCGATGGTCACGCGCGGCACGAAAATTGACGGCTGCGTCTGCCCGGTCTGCCGGAAGGGCGGCGTGCTGGAAAGCCCGCAGGCGTTTTTCTGCTCCCGCGCGGCGGACGGCTGCCACTTCACCCTCTGGAAGGACTGCCTGACGCGCGGCGGCGGGCCGATGCTGACGGAAAAGCTGCTGCGCCTGCTGCTGGAAAAACAGGTTGTGCGCGGCTCAACGGGCGCGATCACGATGCTGGACGGCGCGATTTCGTTCTTCCCCAACGGGTCGGATCGCGCCAGCGCCTGTCGCCCGCTGACGTACGAGAAAAAGCACCGCTGATACGCCTTGCTTTTTTCCGCTAATGCGTGTACAATAGAGTGTGTTTCTAAAATGAGACCGGTGCAGTTTCGAGCAGATTTTCTTGCAATTCAAGGATGAAAACCGAAGGTTTACTGGCGGTAAATCGAGGTTTGAAGACGCGGAAGTGCATGAAAAGATGCCGAAAATGCTGCCGGGCGAATTTAGAAACACACTCTAGGAAATGAAATGGAAACGCCGGTTTTTTTCCGGCAGAAAGAGGTCTTACAATGGCTGCAAAGCTCCGCAAGCGTGAGGAAATCCCCGCGCAGTACAAATGGAACTTGTCGCACATTTACCCTGATGATGCCGCGTGGGAGGCCGCTTTGGCGGATGTGCTTGCGTCCGGCAAGAAGTTCGCCGCGTGGGAGGGCAAAGTCGCCGAAAATCCCCGTCAGGCCATTCGCGAGTATTTCGATTTGAATCAGCAGGCTGATCCCGTTTTCTCCTACGCGTTCCTGCGCGGCGAAACGGACAACGGCGACCCGGTTGCGCAGGGACTTCGCGCCCGCGCGTCCCAGATGGGCGTACAGCTGTCCACCGCGATGTCCTTCTTTGAGCCGGAGCTGCTCTCGCTGGATGATGCGCTGCTGGCGGAAATTGCCGCTGATCCGGCAATGGCGGATTATGACGCGTTCCTGCGCAACCTGATTCGCCAGAAGCCGCACACGCTGCCTGCCGAGCAGGAGAAGCTGCTCGCCATGATGGGGCAGGTCGCCCAAGCCCCGAACCACATCTTCGGGATGCTGACCGACGTGGATATGTCCTTCCCGCCCGTGCAGATGCCCGACGGCACGACTGCTGAGCTGACTGAAGGCACATATTCCCAGTTTATCCGCTCGGAAGACCGCGAAGTCCGCAAATCGGCGTTCGACGGCATCATGAACACCTACGGCAATTTCGGCAACACCATCGCCGCGACGTACAACGGCAGCGTGCAGAACGACGTGTTCCAGGCGCGCGCCCGCCATTACGCCACCGCCCGCGATGCCCGCATGGAGCCGCTGGAAATCCCCACGAGCGTCTACGACAACCTCATCAGCGAAGTGCACGCCGCGATTCCGGTGCTGAATGAGTATCTGGCGCTGCGCAAAGAGCTGATGGGGCTGGATGAATTGCACATGTACGACCTCTACACGCCGATGGTCAAGGATTTCCACATGGAGCTGAGCTACGACAAGGCGTTTGACCTTGTGCTGGAAGGCCTGAAGCCCATGGGCGAGGACTATCTGGCCAAGCTGCGCGAAGCCCGCGTCGGCGGCTGGATTGACGTGTACCCCTCCAAGGGCAAGTCCTCCGGCGCGTTCTCCTCCGGCAACCTGCGCGACGTGCACCCCTATGTGCTGCTGAATCACAATGACAACTTGTCGGATACGTTCACCATCGCGCACGAGCTGGGGCACTCCATGCACTCCTTCTACTCCAACACCAACCAGCCCGCGCCCAAGAGCGATTACAGCCTGTTCGTGGCGGAAGTTGCGTCCACCTGCAACGAGGCGACGATGATGCGCCACCTGCTCAAGACGTTCGCGGACGACAAGAAGGCGCTGGCGTACCTGCT
>FR899883.1:6870-12835 GCA_000437595.1 Faecalibacterium sp. CAG:74
AGGCGCTGCCGTACCTGCTGAACCACTTCCTGGAGCAGTTCCGCACGACCGTGTTCCGTCAGACGATGTTCGCGGAGTTTGAGCTGATTGCCCACACGATGGCGGAGCAGGGGCAGCCGCTGACCCGTGAGAGCCTGTCCAAGGCGTACTACGAATTAAACCAGAAGTATTACGGCGCGGTCTGCACGGTGGATGAGAACATCGCCAACGAGTGGCTGCGCATCCCGCACTTCTATCGCTCCTACTACGTCTATGTGTACGCGACGGGGCTGTGCGCGGCGGTTTCGCTCAGCGACAAGATTTTGTCCGAGGGGGCAAGCGCCGTCCGCGACTACCGCAAGTTCCTGTCCGCGGGCTGCGCCGTGCCGCCGATTGACGCTTTGAAGCTGGCGGGCATCGACATGAGCAGCCCCGAACCCATCCGCCGTGCGCTGGGCGTTTTCAAGGACACGCTGGCGCAGTTCAAGGCGGTTATAATGGCGTAATACGATTTTTTAGCTTCGCCTGAGCAATCTGCTTGCACCTTTTCCGCTCTGGCGTCCGGTCATTCCATTTAGCGTAGTGCCACTACGCTGCATTTCATTCTCGTTAGCCAGAACGAAAAATGTGCGGCGCATCTTTGCTCATTCTTAGCTAAAAATCGTATAAACAGGAGGTTTATCATCCATGATGCAGGGTTACGACAAGGATGCGGCGGTTGCGTTCATCACCCGCTGCATTCGCAAGGCGGATCACCCGGAGCTGGCGGAGGACATTCCCGCGCTCGTGCCGCAGATGATTGATGCGGACATGGCGTACATGCACGAAGCGGGCGTTTTGGACGACGACGGCTACGCGGGCGACGCCTACTACGAGGACGACGAAGCGATTGAGTACATTGTCGAGACGCTGGCGGCAAAGAACGCGCTCGACCCCGAACAGGCGGTCAAGCTCGCCGCGCTGGTGGACGACTACCTCGATGCCCAGCAGATGTTTTTGGAATCGCAGGGTATGGTGGAGTACGGGGAATAAACATTACAGACATTAAAAAAGGTTCTGCACCTCGCATTTGTGGGTGCAGAACCTTTTCTTATCTCTTTACTTCTCGACGGTAATCGGAAAATTTTTCTCTAAAATCTGAATTGTTGCTGTATCGTAACCAAAGTTAGTGCTATATGACAAGATGTTGTACTCACATATAGTTTTTATCACTGTAATAAAGTCAGCAAGATCCTCCATGGTCGGCTCCAATGTAATGCTTCCAAGTTTCATTTTAACTTTAAAGGAAATTTCTTTTGCATTTGCAATAGCTTGCAGTGCATCTGCATTCGATGTCAAGACAAGTGTTACTTGTCCTCCGTCTATTGGCATCAATTTACAAGTAATCAATGTGTCATCCGCCAGTATTGACACCTCTTCGACCATACTATATGTCTCATTCTTGTTGTCCACGGCTTTTGCATAGAATTGTACCGCCAGTACAGAATCCTTATCACCATAGACTTGTATTCCAATCACAAGCCGCGCATCAGAGTATTTCTTTGCATAAGCGCCATAGTATGACCAAGTTTTTTCAAACTTGTCATAGCTGTACCCTTCCAGCTTTTCCAGCACGGTATAGTCGAATTTCTGCTCCTCCGCTAATCCGACACACCCGCACAGCATGACTACCAGCATCAGCACCGCTAGAAACCGTTTCATTCGTTTCTCCTCCTTTTTCGGGTTCGCCCCGTTGCAACTATTGTAACCTGTTTCAGGTTATTTGTCAATACTCTGTTTCAGGTTATAATAGAATATTACGCGAGGTGATGTTGATGCGGTATCGTCGATTGCGTGATTTGCGCGAAGACCACGATTTGAAGCAAATCAACGTCGCCTCTATGCTCAACATGTCACAAACCGGTTACAGCAAATACGAAACCGGCGAAAACGATATTCCGACGCACATCCTCATCCAGCTTGCAGATTTCTATCACGTCAGCATCGACTATCTGCTCAATCAAACCGATAATCCGGAACGAAACAAATGACGGATCTCTTCCATCAACGGAAAGAGCCGTCATTTTTCATTCCACGCAAAAAGAGCGGCCTGCTCTTTTCAGAACAAGCCGCTCAATATTTACGCAACCGTCAAATTACGCGTGGGGGCCAGCTTCAACCAGCGCCTTGCCAGCGTCGTTGCCGGTGTACTTGACGAAGTTCTTCTCGAAGCGGGACGCCAGATCCTTCGCCTTGTTCTCCCATTCGGAAGCGTCGGCGTAGGTGTCGCGGGGATCGAGAATCTTGGAGTCCACGCCCGGCAGTTCGGTCGGAACTTCAAAGTCGAAATACGGAATCTTCTTGGTGGGCGCCTTCAGGATGTCGCCGGACAGAATCGCGTCGATGATGCCGCGGGTATCCTTGATGGTGATGCGCTTGCCAGTGCCGTTCCAGCCGGTGTTGACGAGGTACGCCTTCGCGCCGTTCGCCTTCATCTTCTTGACCAGCTCTTCGCCGTACTTGGTCGGGTGCAGTTCGAGGAACGCCTGACCGAAGCAAGCAGAGAAGGTGGGGGTCGGCTCGGTGATGCCGCGTTCCGTGCCAGCGAGCTTCGCGGTGAAGCCGGACAGGAAGTAGTACTGGGTCTGTTCGGGCGTCAGGATGGACACAGGCGGCAGCACGCCGAACGCATCAGCAGACAGGAAGATGACGTTCTTCGCGGCAGGCGCAGCGGACACCGGGCGCACGATGTTCTTGATGTGGTTGATCGGGTAGGACACGCGGGTGTTCTCGGTCACGGACTTGTCGGCGAAGTCAATCTTGCCGTCCTTGTCGAGGGTGACGTTCTCCAGCAGCGCATCACGGGTGATGGCGTTGTAGATGTCCGGCTCGGAGTCCTTGTCGAGGTTGATGACCTTGGCGTAGCAGCCGCCTTCAAAGTTGAACACGCCGTTGTCGTCCCAGCCGTGCTCGTCGTCGCCGATCAGCAGGCGCTTCGGGTCGGTGGACAGGGTGGTCTTGCCGGTGCCGGACAGACCGAAGAAGATGGCGGTGTTCTTGCCTTCCTTATCGGTGTTGGCGGAGCAGTGCATGGAAGCCATGCCCTTCAGCGGCAGGAAGTAGTTCATCATGGAGAACATACCCTTCTTCATCTCGCCGCCGTACCACGTGTAGTGTTCTTGCCTTCCTTATCGGTGTTGGCAGAGCAGTGCATGGACGCGATGCCCTTCAGCGGCAGGTAGTAGTTCATCATGGAGAACATACCCTTCTTCATCTCGCCGCCGTACCACGTGTTCAGGATGACCTGCTCACGGCTGGTGATGTTGAACGCCACGCAGGTTTCGGAGTTGAGGCTCAGCTCCTTGTAGTTCTCGACCTTCGCCTTGGACGCGTTGTAAACCACGAAGTCCGGGGTGAAGTTCTTCAGCTCTTCTTCAGAGGGCTGGATGAACATGTTCTTGACGAAATGCGCCTGCCACGCCACTTCCACGATGAAGCGGACAGCCATGCGGGTGTCCTTGTTCGCGCCGCAGAAGGCATCAACGACGTACAGCTTCTTATTAGAAAGCTCCTTAATCGCCAGATCCTTCACGGACGCCCACGTGGACTCGGTCATCGGATGGTTGTCGTTCTTGTAGCCCTCGCTCGTCCACCACACGGTGTCCTTGGAGTTCTCGTCCATGACGATATACTTGTCCTTGGGGCTGCGGCCGGTATAAATGCCGGTCATGACGTTCACAGCGCCCAGTTCGGACACCTGACCCTTTTCATAGCCCTCGTTGGTGGACTTGGTTTCTTCTTCGAACAGCAGATCGTAAGAAGGATTGTGCACAACCTCGGTCGTGCCGGTAATGCCATACTTGCTCAGATTCAGCTCTGCCATGTAGAACCTACCTCTTTCTTTAAATTGGTGGGACAATACACTGCGGATTCAGGAAAAATCCCGATTCTCCGCATCTATATCATACACCACTTGCGCGGTAAAATCAAGATGTACTTTGGCAAATTTTCTGCGAACAGCTTGACACTTGATGCTTTTTGTCTAAAATCACAACAAGGTCAGGGATAAACCCATGCGGATTCGCCCCTGACCATTATACTATTTCCAGATAAGAATGCACCAAGATGCGCCGCGAATTTTTTCTTCTGCCTAACGCGAATGGAACGCAGCGTAGCAGCGCTACGCTAAGTGGAATGAGCGGACGGCGGAAGGAAAAAGGCGCAAGCAGATGGCGCAGGCGAATCTGGAAATAGTATTACCTATTAGACAGGCATCGTCTTGTCAGCCTTGTTCAGCATGGTGGAATCCACCTTCAGCTGCTGCGCCGCGCGATACTCGAAGAACTTCGGCGCAACCTTCGGGAACATGGCGTAGGACAGCACGTCTTCCTCGCACTGATACCATTCGCGCATTTCCTCACGCAGCTTGTCGAGTTCCGGCGGAATGTCGTCGGCGTAGCGATGGGTGATGACCTTCGTGTCGCCGATGCACTTCTTGCGCACGTCCTCGTTCACCTTGCCCGGCAGACGGCCGTAGTGACCCGCCAGCAGGTCCTTGGATTCCTTCGGCACCATCTTGTAGCGCTCGCCGCCCAGCACGTTCATCACGGCCTGCGTGCCCACGATCTGGGAGGTCGGCGTGACCAGCGGCGGATAGCCGAAGTCCTTGCGTACGCGCGGCACTTCCGCCAGCACGTCGTAGTACTTGTCCATCTGGTTCGCCTGCTTCAGCTGACCAATCAGGTTGGACAGCATGCCGCCCGGCACCTGATACTGCAAGGTCTTGACGTCCACGCCCAGCACGCGCGCCGGGTCACGCCAGCCGTCCTTGGTCAGGCGATCCGCCACCGTGCGGAAGTGCGCCGCCAGCTGCGCCAGCAGGTCGAGGTCGAAGCCCGTGTCGTATTCCGTGCCCTTCAGGGTCGCAACGAGGGATTCGGTCGCCGGCTGAGACGTGCCGGAACCCAGCGGGGACAGGCAGGTGTCCACCACGTCCACACCCGCTTCGATGGCCTTGAGCAGCACCATGTCGCCCGTGCCGGTGGTGTTGTGCGTGTGCAGGACGATGGGCAGGTCGGTTTCCTTCTTCAGGCGCTTGACGAGGCTGTACGCCTTGTAGGGCAGCAGCAGGTTCGCCATGTCCTTGATGCAGATGACGTCCGCGCCCATCTTCTGGATGTCCACGGCGAGCTTGACGAAGTAATCCTCGTTGTGCACGGGGGATTCGGTGTACGACATGGCGATTTCCGCCGTGCCGCCGTACTTCTTCGTCGCCTTGACGGCGGTCTGCATGTTGCGCAGGTCGTTCAGCGCGTCGAAGCAGCGGATGATGTCAATGCCGTTTTCGACGGCCTTCTTGACAAAAAAATCCACCACGTCGTCCGCGTAGGGACGGTAGCCCAGCAGGTTCTGGCCGCGCAGCAGCATCTGCAGCTTGGTGTTGGGCAGCGCCTTGCGCAGCTTGCGCAGCCGCTCCCACGGGTCTTCGTTCAGGAAGCGCAGGCACGCGTCGTAGGTCGCGCCGCCCCAGCATTCCAGAGAGTAGTAGCCAACCTTGTCCAGCATTTCGCAGGCAGGCAGCATCTCATCGGTACGCATCCGGGTCGCGGCCTGAGACTGGTGGCCGTCGCGCAGGATGGTATCCGTAATTTGAACCTTTGCCATAGGACGAATTTCCTCCTTCAGTTCGGTCAGAGGCGGAGAAGCACTCCCCTGCCCCTGACCGGATACGTTGGATACGTTTCCATCTGACTGCTGATACTATTTCCAAATGAGCATACGCCAAGATGCGCCGCGGATTTTTGCATTCTGGCTAACACGAATGAAACGCAGCGTAGCAGCGCTACGCTAAGTGGAATGAGTGGACGCCAGAATCAAAAAGACGCAAGCAGATGGCGTAGGCGAATGCAGGGAATAGTATCTATTAACCGAACATGCTCAGCAGCACACCAGCCGCGATGGCAGAGCCGATAACGCCAGCAACGTTCGGGCCCATGGCGTGCATCAG
>FR899883.1:12857-14522 GCA_000437595.1 Faecalibacterium sp. CAG:74
CAGCAACGTTCTGGCCCATGGCGTGCATCAGCAGGAAGTTCGCGGGATTGGCCTTCTGACCTTCCTTCTGGGACACACGCGCCGCCATCGGGACAGCGGACACGCCGGCAGAGCCGATCAGCGGGTTGATCTTGCCGCCGGAGAGCTTGTTCATCAGCTTCGCCAGCAGCACGCCGCCCGCCGTGCCCATGCCGAACGCGACAATGCCCATCGCGATGATTTCAAGCGTGCGCACCGTCAGGAAGGTAGAGGCAGTCGCCGTTGCGCCGACCGTGACGCCGAGGAAAATCGTGACGATATTCATCAGCTCGTTCTGCATCGTCTTGTTCAGACGTTCGGTCACGCCGCATTCCTTCGCGAGGTTGCCCAGCATCAAGCAGCCGACCAGCGGAGCAGCGGACGGCAGCAGCAGCGCAACCAGAATGGTGACGACGATGGGGAAGATAATCTTCTGCGTCTTGGTGGCAGGCTTGAGCTGCTCCATGACGATTTTGCGTTCCTTCTCGGTGGTCAGGGCGCGCATAATCGGCGGCTGAATGACAGGCACCAGCGCCATGTAGGAGTATGCAGCGACCGCGATCGGGCCAAGGAGGTGCGGGGCGAGCTTGCCCGTCAGCCAAATCGCCGTCGGGCCGTCCGCGCCGCCGATGATGCCGATGGCGCCCGCTTCCGCAGCAGAGAAGCCGAACACGGCATACGCGAAGATGAACGTCATGAAGATGCCCAGCTGCGCCGCCGCGCCCAGCAGCAGCGTCTTCGGGTTAGAAATCAGCGGCCCGAAGTCCGTGCCCGCGCCAACGCCCATGAAGATAAGGCACGGATAGATGCCCAGCTTCACGCCGAGGTACAGGTAGTCCAGAAGACCCGCGGAAATCGTCTTGCCCGCCGTCGCCAGCATCGCGCCGGTGGCGGTGTAGACCGCGCCGTTCTTCAGGAAGGCATCCTCCAGAATGATGGAAGCCGCGTTGCCGTTGGCGGCGAACTGCGCCAGGATGTCAGCAAAAGGCACCAGCTTCGTCGGGTCGTCGATGGTGACGGCGTTGACGAAGTGACCCAGCACGACATTGTTGCTGGTCAGAATCTGACCGGCGGCATTGACCATGTAGCCCACGGAATCAACAAAATCCTTGCCGTCTATCAAGACCGCGCCGCCGAACAGCGCCCAGTTGGCATGACCGCCGGCGAAGAGTTCTTCGTGGAAGATGTCGCTGCCCAGCAGGTTGGTCAGCAGCATACCGAAGGCAATCGGCAGCAGCAGCAGCGGCTCAAATTGCTTGACAATGGCGAGATACAGCAGTACGCAAGCGATGGCGACCATGATCAGCGCCAGCGGGTTCGTCAGATACTGGTAGATACCCGAGGTCGTGACGAGCCCCATGAGGGTTTCGCCCACATTGATTCCCATTATATCAGCTCACTTTCCTTCGGGATCGGTAAATACGTCGGATTACGCCAGCACGACCAGCGTGTCGCCCGCGCCGACCGTCGCGCCCTTGGTCACAACGACCTGCGCCACTTTGCCGTCCTTGGGGGCGGGAATTTCGTTTTCCATCTTCATGGCTTCCAGCACGCACAGCACCGTGCCCGCCTTGACCGTGTCGCCAACCTTGACCTTCACGTCCAGGATGTTGCCGGGCATGGGCGCCTTAACGGGTTCGCCGCCCG
>FR899884.1:0-48008 GCA_000437595.1 Faecalibacterium sp. CAG:74
CCTCGCGCCGTGCGCGGGAGCTTCTCTGCATCTTTCGACGGTATGATTTTAGCACACTTTTATAGCGTGTGCATCCGCGTTTTTAGACGGTCGGTTGTAAAATGAAGTTGGACACCTGAAAAAAAGAAATCCATAGTGACTTCCCGTATGGTAGAATGAAGTTCCCCAACACCATTCACCGGAGGCAATCACTATGGATCACACCCAGTATAGCACAAATAAAGCGGAACGCAAGCCCGGAAAACATTTGACCAGAGAAGATCGGGGCACAATTGAGGCGATGAAGAAGCTGGTACAGTCTAATCGAGCCATTGCCAGATATTTGAACTGTTCACCCACCACCGTTTCTAACGAATTGAAGCGCGGCATGCGGCCCAGAACCGGCCGGAGAGGCCGTACTCCCGGCTACTCCGCAAAACGCGGAATGCTTGTATATCAAACGCACAGAGCAAACAGCCACAAGCCACACCGCATATGTAAATGCAGCGCCTTTGTTCAGTGGGCCGTAAACAAGGTGCGTCAGGAGAAATGGTCGTTGGATGCCTGTGTGGGCTATGCACGCAAGCATGAGCTGTTTTTGCCTACGGAAATGGTCAGCACCAAGACCTTGTACAATGAAATATGGGCAATCAATCTGGTATTGCAGCCGCTGGAGCTTCCCGATGCTTTGAAACGGAAAAAGTGTTGCAAAAGCACCGCTAAGCGCAAAAAAGCATACGGAGCAACCATAGATGAGCGACCCGAAATTACATCTTCCCGGCTGGAGGTTGGCCACTGGGAAGGTGATACAGTGGTGGGAAAACGCAAAGGCAAGGAGGCGGTTATTCTGACATTGCTGGAAAAGAAAACACAGCACTACCTTGCAATTCGCATTCCCGGAAAGACCAGCGAGGCGGTCAATGCAGCGATGCAAAAGCTCCGTGAGGACTTCGGAGAGTCGTTCTTCAGCCAAATATTCAAGACAATTACTGTGGACAACGGACCAGAGTTTGCGGATTTTGCCCAAACAGAACAGTTCGGGACAAAGGTTTACTTTGCCCACCCTTACACATCCTGGGAACGGGCGCAGAACGAGCGACAAAACGGTATGCTCCGTCGATATGTCCCCAAAGGAGTCTCCATTGAGAACTTCTCAGATGAGGAGATTCTCTGGGCCGCAGATGCGCTCAACGGTCTCCCTCGCAGGAATCTGGGATACTATACTGCACGCTGGAGGAACTGTTTGAGGCTTTCCTGGATACCGTTTACGCAGCCTGAACGGCTGCGTAAGCCCCAATTGGGTTGATTATAGAACCTCTTTCTACCTGAAGGTGTCCAACTTGCACTTGCAATTTGCGGTTTGTGTATACAGACGGCAAAAAGGTTGATTCCGATTACAATTACGTCGGCCTTTACATTCAGAACTGGTCTACCGGCACCAAAGCCGTCATGTACCGCTTCGAAGCTGTGGACAAGGATTCCGGCGCACCGGCGTATATCGTGTTCAATGACCATATGATTGAACCGGCTGCCGCAGCGCATTTCCATCTGAAAATGAGCAACGAGAGCTTTATGCGATTATCGACCCGGAAAATTCCTGGCCCACGTTCTTCCCTGCCGATCTGACGGGTGAGGAAATCTGCGAGCATCTGACGGAGCATGAGGACGAGGAGGAAGCCGAATATGACGAGCATGTCTGGCTTTCTCTGCGCAACGCGGAAACGCTGACGCAGACCATCGCCGATGCGCTGTGTAAGCGGATGCTGCCAACGCGCCTGTCTATCAGGAAAACGCAGCAAACTATATTGCCAAGCTGTCTGAACTGGACAACCAATATCAGGATGTTGTTGCAAACGCTCAACGCACAACGGTTTTGTTCACCGACCGCTTGGAGCAGCGCAATTTTTCTGAACCGTAACTGCTTCAGGCTCTTGCAAATTTCTTCTGATTGCTTTACAATGTACTCAGGAAGTATCTCCTCTCGCGGCGGGACATTGAGTGGTTTTCTCATCTTCATTCTACCACCACGAGGAAATTTCCTTATCCTTTGGGGCTGCCTTTTATCGGATTGGATGAGCCTGTAGTAGAGGGAGTAAAGGGAATTGATCCTTCAACATTCAGTTAGGAGCGCTTGGAGCGAACTATAAACCAGTGACTGAATGGAATATCGATGCTTTGGTAATCGTGACTACAGATGGGATTCAAGCTTGCAAGTTCAAACTTCAGTGAACAACAGCTGAGATGCCACCCGTAATAGCAACTATGAACACAAGATCGGAGGAACACCCATGAGAAAGCTGTTTGATCAGTTCGAACAACTGAGTACAGAGGCACAGGCATTACTGGAAAAAGGTATAAGCCAGATGCGGGATGGATTCGCGCCTGCCCCTTCACTGTGCCAGAAGATAACGTCCACGCTGTCGTCTTTGCGCACAGCATACGACGATATTCGCAGGACGTTACCAGATCATGTTCTTACAGAGGAGTTGCCCGAAGGCGAGCTCCCTGTATGTGAATATGAGGAAGTATGGAAGAATAGCGTTGTCAGCCGGAAAAAGGCAGTGCGTGCTGTGCTTGATGAATTCATCCGTGTGTATTCAGATGAGAAAAAGTACATGGATGCCATTGAAGTGTACATTCAGGATGCCAAGGATATTCTTGCCTGCATGGATTCAGCGGAAATGCATGCTCCGTCTCCGGATGTTTCGGCATTCCAGCTGTTCCTGGCTGGCGTAAAGGCGGATCTCAGTTCCGACGAAGAACTGTATGATCAGCTTTTGGATAGTTCTGCTTTCAGCCCCCGAATTGTCAAAGGACTGCACGAGAAAAAATACTATATTCGTGAAGTGAATGTAGACAAGGCACCTGTATCTGATACCCCCTGCAATGAGTCCGTTGCTGAAGCCGAACCCGTAAGCGCCTCTGAGATTTCTGAATTCCCTGATACTACGGCAGCAGCCCAAGAACCACAGGTCGAAAGTCCCGCTTCGGAGACTCCGGAAGATATTGAGATTGAAACGCTGACCCCCGAAGAGTTTGCAGCAAGGTATGCTTCCGACGCACAAGAATCTGAAGAATCCGCTCTGTCGGAGATGTCAGAAGCGTCAGATGAAACCGCAGAGGATGAAGAATATATCCATCCGATTAATCCCATCAAGCAGACAAAACTGCCCTCAGAGCAAAAGCTTCGAGAGATGATCAGCCGGACGGGTGATGTTTTCCATTTTCTGCTCAATAAGCTGGTTTTTACCGGGCTTATGGATGAAAAATGCGCCTTTGAAGCGCTTGCTCAACTTCCGAGACCGGTGACAAGGGAGCAATGCATCGAATCGTTTGCTTTCTTAGAGAGGAAAGGTCTGCTTTGCACATATGAATATGCCGGCAGGAACATCCTTTGCTTCACAGAACTGATGGGCAATTGCCTGCAAAAATCCGGCTTATCCTCCACCCTTAAACGGATTTATCACCTGAAAAGTATCGGGCAAATCTATTTCACTGGCAAACAGGATATGCCGTTGGAGCTGTTTGCACATCATATGTCAATGGTGGATCAGTATTCCAAAGTCATTGAAATGTTGGATGCCGATGAAGAGACTGCCAAGAAGCTCGAGACAAGCGCCTGGAATCGTGAAAAGTGCTATTTCCTTATGAATCTGACAATGGATGATGGCAGCCTCCTTCCGCTTCATATTGTCGATTCTGACGATTTTGGATCATCTGTTCCCGCTGAAAATGAAGGCGTTTTCTGTTGCGCGGGCGACCTGCCCGGCATGGATGAAGTGGGAGATCAGCTTCACTATTGCCTGACCGCAAACGGTCTGTTCCATTGGTCAGAAGGAAATTGGATTGCCATCACACACGTTGAAGAAGAAAATCATGACCTTCCTGAAACAGTCGATTCCAATGTAAATGCTGCAAGCGAGTCGTTTTCCCATCCAGAAGTATCGCAGGCAGAAGCAACTGATTCTGAAACCGCTGCTGCCCCTGTAGAACCAATAGCTCCTGTCAAGCAACTTGCCATCCCCGCGGCTGAACCTGTCGAGGGCCTATGGCTTGACGACCTGTCTGAAGAAACGGGAGTTGAGCCTGAAGTCACCATTGATGAATTTGCAAATCTGTCTTCCGCGGAAATTGCGGGACGGCTTTTAAGCGCAGCTTCCAACGGAAACATACCGAGCGATGAGAATATGGCAGTTCTGATTCATCAGCTTTTGAACGAGGGCGTCCGGTCTCATGATGTCCGTAATTGCCATGACCAGCTTGTGGAAGCAGTTGTTTTTGCAAAAGTGCTTTCATCAAATGATGCCTTCCCGCTGTGCCGGAACATTTACCTTCAACTTCATGCTGCTATTCCGTTTTTTCGTGAGGCAGGCGCCAACACAGGGGTCGCGCTGTCAGGCATATTTGCCGACGGAACGGAATTCACCCCCGTCACAAAACTGTGCGCGTACATTTACGGCATGCTGTTCCCCGCGCATGCGCATGACCATACATTCGCCGCACTGTACAACAACGCATTCACAGAATATGAATCCCAATTTCCTAGTCTCGATGTCTTGAAGCCGCTTTATCACAAGGCGATGGAAGGGGTAAAACTTGTTCCCACAGCATTTTCGCCTGCCAATCTTGCCGCATTGGGCGACTCAAAGATACGGCAGGAACACATGAATTCCATCCGTTCACAGGCCATAGAACTTTTGAAGCCGCCAACGGTCAAAGTCATGATTCACGGTGTTCCTGAACTGATTGATTTATGTTTTGGATCACAGACCGATCTGCACACTGCTCTGCAGATTGTTACAGACAATGACATCAGCATGAGGGAACTGGTCAAAGCCGAACTGGACAAATACTGCAAAGATGATGATATTGATATCTCAACGCTGGAGAGACTGCTGGACAGCCAGTGGAGTGTGGCTGCGCAGAAGTATTCCAGCCGCCGCATGGGAATCAAGTACGATGCGCGAAAGCACCTTCTCCACGCTTTCGAAGAACGCCTGAATCTTCTCCGGGATTGGCTTGATGAAACCAACACAGAATCAGAGCCGGATATAGAAAAGCTTCGCGCCATTCGGAGTGAAGTTCTGTATATTATCGAGGATTCTCTTTCCGAAATCAATATTGCACCTTATTCTGCCGCTTATGGAATTATGAAAGCCTCCCTCGAACTGATTCGGGCAAAGCTTCAAAACCAAGGCAGCGGTGTTGACTTTACCACTTTGCTCAGAAGCGGGATGCTGGTTATTGATCACGGTGAACTTATCCTCAACGATGATCTGAATGCGATTGAGTTTGCAGAACCCTGGAGAATGATGCTACAGCATATCGCCTGCACGGAGTATGACCTGAAAATCGTATACGACCGAATCCTTGAGGCCAGCCCGGATTCCGTTTTGTATGATAACTTTGGTCAGATGGAAGCAATCGGTCGCCTCATTGGTGCCGATCCCAAAGAGTATGTGCTCACCAGTGACGGTCTGCGCGATGCGATTAACAGCGCAGACCTGCAGGCGAGAAACTTCCGGGAAAAGCTGGAGATTTCTTACGCCTATAATCGCATCAGTGAGAATGATCGTGAGCGGCTTGCCATGCTCGCCAACCCAGAAGCGTCTGATTTCCAGAAATTTTTCTACGACCACAGAGCATTTGGCTGTTGGAGAGGTTTTTTGAATGCTCTGAGGGCGCAGATCCGTGAAACTGCACAGCAGAGCATGCATGACGTCCGAGCCCAGCTTGATCAGGCAAAAGCAATGCTCCGTGCCGATGAAGAAAGCCCACTCATCGCCGAAGCCGAGCGTCTGATTTCTCAGGAGCAAAACTATGCGGTTGCGGAAGATTACATTCATCGATTCCGCAATGGGGAAAGGGACTTGCCTTTTGAAACAAGTAATGACGCCATAGAACATTTTCTGAGATTTATATCTGATGATGAATTTCCCCGCCTGTATGGCTTCTGCGAGAGGAATAAGCAAGACCCGATGCCTCGATGGGCCGTGCAGTATATGAAAAAAAATACGCCGGAGGGGTGGACAACCCGTCATATCGAAGACGCCCGGCGATTCATTGAAAAGTGGCCGGTTGGCAAGCAATCTGTCAATGCTCAGAACATTCAGGAGTACTTTAATCTTCTCGGCTTTCATGTCGAGTGCTGCGCCAAGTCGACGCGAGGCAACGAGGTCTGCTGCACGCTTACAGTGCACAAAACAGAACAGAATCTGGCAGATTATCGCCACCCCATTTCCATCTTCGGCACACAGATGAAATCACAGATTGAAGTCGTATGTCTGTTTGGAAAAAGGACAGCGACCCAACTTATTGATGATGCTTGCAAGCTGGGCATCACAAGTACGTTCATTGTGCTTCTTGACGCTGACCTTTCTACAGCGGATCGCCGGGCAATGGCAAAATACGTCTTTACCCAGAAAAATGTCGGTCAGGCGTCCTTCCTCGTTATCGACCGGGTGCTGGCGTTGTACCTTGCTATGCAATCCAGTAACGAACGTCTCCCGGCAATGCTGCAATGCACACTGCCGTATACAATTTATCAGCCTTTTACCAACGGCTCCGGATCTACGGCTGATGAAATGTTCTTTGGCCGCGTAAGTGAACTCGCTTCCATCCGGGATATGGCAGGCGCATCCATCGTATACGGCGGTCGTCAGCTTGGAAAAACGGCTTTGCTGGAACGCGCAATGCACCTTGATCATAACCCTGCCCGCAGAGAGTTCGCCATCAAAGCAGACTTCAAAGGGCATCGTGGTGAGCAAGATTTTCTGGATATCCTCGTTTCGGCTTGTAACGACGTCTTCGAAAAAAATGATTTCAAGCTGAATCGTTGCGCTACCATCCGAGACTTCTGTTCCCAGATTCGCCGTCTGCTCGATAATGATCGGATTGCAATCCTGCGGCTCCTGCTCGACGAAACAGATGATTTCCTCGATTCCATCAGTGCCTCAAGCTATAATGAAATTCTTCCTCTCATTGAGCTTCAACGTGGAAGCAATCGTCGGTTTAAGTTTGTGCTTGCTGGCCTTCATAATGTATGCCGCGCAAAGAATGCGACCCGTAATAACGGTCTCTTCGGTCAGCTCGGCGAACCGCTTTGCGTGAAACCGCTTACTGCGGCAGATGCCCAGAGGCTTCTGGTGAGGCCGCTGCGCTACCTTGGTTTCCGCGTTTCTAATGAGTCCCATGTGGATACAATCCTGACAAACACCAACTACTATCCTGGCATCATCCAATTCTTCGGATACACGCTGGTTCAGACCCTCGTTACGCATTATACCCAGTATTATGACGCTGTGAGAGGGAACCCGCCGTTTGATCTTCATGATGATCAGCTTGCGTCCATCATGAATTCCAGAGACCTAAATCGGAATATCAAGGATCGCCTCCGGTGGACGCTTGAGATGGACGACCGGTATTATATGCTGGCTCGTTGCATTACCGTTCTCTATCATCTGTACAGCAACAACTACTCCGTAATCAGCAGTGGCTTTGATGTTGCTTCGATCTGTGAAGTAAAGGACATGTACGATATCCATTGCCTTGAATCACTTTCGGAGCGGGAGATTGTGGCTCTACTTGATGAAATGGAGGAAATGGGAATCCTTAGCCGTCCCACAGCTGAAGAAAACCGTTATTTGCTCCGCCGGCGCTCTTTCATCGATGTTATCGGGACAAGCCTTGAGATCTTGGAACATGACATTGAAACTTACAATGAGGAGGCTGCGAACAATGCCTGAGTGGTCTGAATTCTGGTGGACATCTATCACCGGGCCACGGAACCTTTGTGACGCTGTCTCCCGCGCCTTGCACAATAAAAGCAGCGTCTGCCTCGTCGTGCCGGATGATCTCCCCTGGCGTGATGAGATGCGCGCCAGCATTGAGACGGGCATGCATCAGATGCCGGACATGGAGTCCTTCTATGTAGAGTTCATCGATGTAGAAGATGAATGTCCGGATATTGCCGATATCGGACGCTACCTTATGGAAAGGTATGCGCTTCCTGAGATCGCCGCCGGTTATCGTGGACGAGAAAAGCTACAGAAGTACATCCTCGACAAGCAGGTGCTTGATAACAGGGTTCTCTGGATTAAGGGAATGAATGCCTCTCAGGAAAAGCGCTGGCTCCAGTTTTGCAGGGACTATGTTCCGGTGAAAGATTCAGACGGCAGGTTTGTTCTGGAGGCTCGGTGGACAGACAAAGAAAACGAGCGCCGCAATCTCGCTGTAATTCGTTATGGCGATACCATCAAGCGTTATGACCTGACCCTGTTTAACAGCATTTATCTCAATCGAGAGAAAGGCACTTATTCGGCAATTTGGCAGCAGTACGCCGCTGTTATGTGCGCATTGCTGTGCAACACGGATGCTGAAACTTCTCAGGCATTCATGGATACATGCGATTTCACAGCCGAAGAGCCGATTATCGGCATGCGGAAAATTGCCGCAGACGGAGCCTATCTGCGCCGTGCTGAAAGCAGCAACCTGCATATCCTCAGCCTGGTTCGCAAAGAAAGCATATCTGCTATTGATGCACAAATCTGGAAGGCGCAGCTGCAAGTGCTCTTCCCGTTGCTTGAAATCGAGAGAGTTTCCTTTATTAAGAGGTATAGAAAACAGGTGCAGGAGGCCTTGGGCGAAAAGTACCATGATTTTCGGACTGGACGATCACAGTATATTTACCAGTTCGGCGAAACCGTCTCTGATCCGGATAACGCAGAGCTTGGGACGATATACCGCATGACAAAGCTTAGGCGAGATGCTGACGCCTATCAATACTTGCTTTACATCCCAGATGAGCAGTCCCGTTCCCGCATTGAACTTCTTCATGATTTGCGAAACTCGCTGGCTCACGGGAACACCTGCGCGATTGATAAAGTGATCGAATTTATCAACGGGCATCCCTTTGACTGGAACTGAGCTTCTGTTTGAGGATTATGCTTGTGGTTATCCTGATTACGCTGGCAACTCCCGAACAGGTTCAGCCAGTATATGATGTTGTCCTCCAGATTGGGCAGTGACAAATGGATGACCGAATTGGAAAATGATTGTCTGACCTTGGCGTTGTCCAGCGGGCATTGAAAAAAGCCAATACGGATGGTCAGAAGATTGAGGAGATAAACCATGCCTGCATATACCTCTGTTCTTCAGAAACCTCTGGAGACAATTTTCTGGGAAGATGATAACTTCATGGAAGAGCTGCTCCAAGTGGTGCGGCTCTTTCGGCCTTTCTCTGCCGCTATAACTGAGTTCATTTCGGAACACGGCTATCAGGGGGATACTTCTGACATTGATGCCAAGGTTGCCTTCATCCGCACCGCGTTTGCGAAGGCCGACATGGATGCGCCGAGGGAAGTACGGGAATGGTTTACTCTGCAGCAGCCCATCAAGCGGGACACAGTTTTTCAAATCTGCTTTGCCTTCGGCTTGGACGGTGGTGAAACGGATGAGTTCTTCCGCCGCATTTTTACCCGCGAGCGCAGTTTCAATTGCCATCAGATGCCGGAAGCCATATATTACTTTTGCCTGAACAATGGCCTGACCTGGACTGACGCGATGGATATTCAGAGCAGCGTTTCTCTATCTGGGAAAGAAAAAACTAACGGAGATATCGTTTATACCGGCTCCATCATCGCAGAACTGAACAATCTGCAAGACAAAGACGATCTCATCCATTGGCTTAACGACAACATCGACAAATTCACAGGCAGCAACGTGACCGCCTATGATACTATTCGCCGCCTGTGGGAAGAGGTTTCCGGCCCAGACGGTTTGTTGATACAAGAACGAAAATCGCTGCCGTCCATCCATGATGATGCCGCTACCGGTGAAAAGAGTAAACTTCGCTCGAATGCCTCCGGCGTCAGATCGTATGACGCCTACTTGGCCATTCTCCAGTTGGACAAGAAGGAAGTCAAACGGCTTGCCACAGACCGTTCAATCAAGCCGATTCTGGAAAGGCTTCATGACAATGCGCAGGACTCCTTCCCTGACAGGCAGGGCATTGAACTTATCCTTCGCGGCGAGATCGTTTCTTATGAGCGGGTGCGGAAATGGCTGGTACTGCTGACCTTTTACACCTACTGGGTCAGAAAAGCCCTCCGCAAAGGCAATTATGAAGCCGACTCCGGCGATGCTGACCGCTGCATTACCAGCATGAATCAGCACCTGATCAATTCTGGTTACCCGGAACTCTACGTTGGCAATCCCTATGATTGGATTTTCTTTTATGCCGCAAAGTGCGAAGAGCCTTTGTACGTTTTTCGTTACATCTGGAATGAACTGCTTACCGGCGTGCTGGAAAGGCACCAGTAAATCCAACCTTGTAAGCGTCTGAGATATGATGAATGTGAGCAACTGAAAAAGAGGAAGAATCGTGAACGGCAGAATTGTGCTGACCCCAGGCACTGTGCTGAAACTCAGTACGAAAACAGGCTATACCGAATACACCATTCGTCGTGAACTTGCACGGGGCTGCTCATGCATTGTGTATGACGCTTCCTATACCGACAATCTGGGAAATTATAAACTGGTGCGTATCAAGGAATGCTATCCGTATGCGCTGAAAATGACCCGGGATGAGGATGGCACATTGCATCCCTCTGCCGATGATGGCAAGGCTTTTGATGCCGCGAAAAAACGTCTGATTGCCGCTTATCAGAAGAATAACGCGCTTTTCTCTCTGGATGGACTGGCAAATGTCATTGCAAACACGTCCGACATTTATGAGGCAAACGGTACGGTCTATATCGTTTCAGTCTACATGAATGGGCGTACATTCACGGAGCATCAGGGCGATACGCTGCACGACTGTGTATCCCTGCTTATCGGAGCAGCAAAAGCGCTGCGGCACATTCATAACGCCGGGTACCTGTACCTGGATCTGAAGCCGGATAACATCCTGACGCTGGAGGGTTCTCTGGATCTGGTGCAGCTTTTTGATTTCGATTCCATAATCTCCACAGAAGAATTTGAGAAAGCCATCCAGAATAATAACCCCAGCGAGCTGCGCATCTCCTATACCAAAGGCTATGCCTCACTGGAGCAGCAGACCGGAAAACTTCGGCAGCTTGGAAAACACTCTGATATTTACAGCTTGGGTGCCGTGTTGTTCTATGCCTTGTGGCACAAGACGCCCTCTGCCTTCGATTGCGATTCTGCGGCTGTTTACGATTATGCGCAGATGACTTATGCCGCAAAGAAGTTCCAGGATCGTGTGTTTTCCGCACTCACAACGTTCTTCCATAAAACGCTGGCCAGCTATTATGCCGACCGGTATCAGAACGCGGATCAGGCAATCGAGCAGCTGCAGATCATTTTGCAGTTGTCAGACGAAACAAAGCCATGGCTTTTGTCATCTTCTATATCATCCCCTGTGTTTTTTACCGGACGAGAAGAAGCGTTGGCATCTCTGAATCAGCTTTTGCACACGCCGGAACATCACATTTTCAATCTGTATGGCATGGGTGGCATTGGAAAAAGCACGCTTACGAGAGCCTATCTCGCGGAGCATCGTGTAGAATATGGCGCTGTTCTCTGGCTTTATGCGAGCGGAAACACAACGCAGGCGATTTGCGATGATAATCTCGTCCATGTGAATACAATCCAGAAGATGAGCGATGAATCGCTGGAAGACTACCTGCCAAGAAAGCTGCGTGCGCTAACCGAAATAGCCTCAAGTCAGCATGTGCTTGTGATTATAGATAATGTCTGCAAAGAGCATCTGAAAGATCTGCAGATGCTGCAAGGTGTCGGATGGGATGTTCTGCTTATTTCCCGTCCCATATTAGCCGATGGGCTTTTCCCGGCTCTGCGCGTTGAAGAATTGCCGCCAGAGCCGCTGGCGCTGCTTTTCCAGCGATATGCGCATGTGAAAATAACCGAAAAAACTGATGTGAAGGATTTTATCACCATTGCAAATACAGTTTATGGACATACGCTGACCATGGAACTGCTGGCGCGGCAGATTGCCCGAAGTTATCTCACTCTGCATGAAGCCGCTCAGATGGTGGAAGAAGCAGGCTTCCAAAGACTCCCCGGAGAGCGGATTGATTATATTCATGATCAGGATACATTTCTGGCTCCTTTGCACATTATCCTTGATCGTCTGGTTGAGATCGACCAGTTCTCTGATGCCGAAAAGCATCTGCTGAAAATCCTGTCCATTTTCGATCAGCCTGGTATCAAAGCCTCTTTGCTGCGCGAACTTACAGCCTTGCCAAACCTTGAAATGATCACCCGGCTGGAAGATTGCGGCTGGCTGAAAGTCGCCTCTCAGCGGATTGTATTCCACCCCATGATGCGGAAATATATCAGCGCATGGCCATGGGATGACGCGACCCGTCGGGCGCTTGACGAGGCAATGAAACGGCTACATCACAAGATCAATCCACTGGAGAATCAACCGGACTTGGATAAGCAGTTTCCAGCTGATTATGGTCAGCTTTACGAGCTTCTCAGCGTTGCGGAGCAGCTTCTGGCTTTCGCAAAACCAGTCACGCCCGCAAGCCAGCTGCTGACATTTAGAATGCTGATGGATGCTCCGGTAGATGCAGATGATACGGTGGCGGGAAAAATGCTCCGGCTTCTTGAAAACCCTGCCAGCCTTAATCCCCGATGCGTGCTGCGCCTATATGAGACATGCGCTTTCACACTGGGCCGACTGGAATGCTATGACGATGCGCACGCTGTTCTCAAAGAGATGAAAGCGTACCTCAAAAAAAATCCCAGCCATTACTACATGTCATTTTATCACAGAGCGAGCGCGGTTATCCTCAACAATCAGTACGGACGCGATAAGAACAGCAAATGCTTGAAACATGAAGACGCGGCGATCAAACAAGCCCGTGCTTCCAGGCATCCGGACGCTAAAAAGCAGCTTGCAGCTGTTTTGATGAATAAAACGCAGACCTTGCTTGAAACGGGAAGCAAAATGAAACTCTGCTGCCAGATGCTTGAGGAATCTGCTCAGTTGCTTCATCCATACCCATACGGCTATGAGCATTATCATTTCGACTGTGTTGCCGCCATGTTTTTTGCAAAGGTTGGAGACGAGGAGACCGCTTTGGCGCACCTTCGGCGGGCGACTGATAATGCGTCCGCCACAAAGGATTCTATGCTATCTCTGATAGACCATATGCTGGATGAGGCAGCGATAACCTATATTGAACTTGGACGATTCCAAGATGCCATCGACACGGTGTCCCAGGCAATCGCTATGTGCGATGAACTTGAAAATGTCAAAAGATACAGAGAAACCCGATTTGACGCTACCCTGTTCCTTGGTAGAATCTATGCAATGACCGGGGAATACATCAAGGCTGAAGAAACTTTTGGAGAAGCAGAGAAAAGAGTATCCGATTCGCCGTATGAGTGGAAATTGCCGCTCTGCCCGAAGAGCATCCGGGAGAAGGCTGAAGCAGAAAGATACCAGCAGCATTGACTGGTGTTGAGAAGCATAAGCTTATGACGCAGGAGAAAGGGGGCGTGTTACAAGATGCAGGAAGTTTCTCGTATTATTCTTCGACGTCATTGATGACCGCCTTCTGTGGGGGGCCACATGAGAAGAGCAATATAGACCAACGCCTGAACAAGCAAAACAACCAACTGGAAGGCTTCCTTAACGGGGCCTTCCTTTTGCTTCTATACACATCTGCACCAATAAATCCATTTTTTCTGGCATGGATGATATGCTATGTTCGAGCGATGGAAATCATCACTCAGAACACTAAGCAGGAGGGATCAGAAATGAGTGGAGCGCAGATGGCCCATTTTTTGAAGCAGGTGGGCAACGGCAGCGAACTGGAAGGAATCGTCACTGTGTACCGTACAGGATGGCTTGTTGGCGCAGGTCAGCTGCTGACCGTTGTAATCGCGGCCCATGGTGTTTTTCGGCTTGGAAAATGGGGCTACGAAAAGCTGATAGATTACTTGCAGGAGCGTGGTTACATCGTTGCTGCTGGCGAGGTGGTGTAACCGGCTCATGGAAAAACACAAGCAGACGCCTGGTATGACATACAAGGTCATCAGCAGGATGTACAGCAGGGAATTCTTGTGTACACATATCTTTTCCCCTATTGCATGAGGAAGTCCACGGTCAGCTCCAGTGTTTATCTGCCGGATTATGAACGGCGCGACACAGGAGGCTTCTTCAATGCACTGGTATGCAGTGAATGCGGCAAAACCGCCGCCGTCCGTTTCTGGCGTACTATGAAAATCAACTAAAACAAGGAGGACATATCCGATGAAAAAAATGATGGTTTTGGTTCTCTCCATTCTGGTTCTATTAGCCGGCTTCACAACCGCCATGGCTGTTGGCACGATTGATTTTTCAGGTTATTCTCTCGAAGAACTGCTTGAGATTCGCTCCGATTTAGCAGACGAAATCGCAAGTCGCCCCGGCGGAGAAAAGATTGTGCTTGGTGCCGGTCAGTATAAGATTGGCGAAAGTCTGCCTGCAGGTGTCTACAGCTTCAAGTTCGTCCAGAATGGAGACAGTGATGTTTCGAGAACCGATTACTACGTCTACGAAAGTGAATCCATGTACAAATATGATATTGATCGGCTATGGCTTGGTGACATGCCCAGAGTGGAGGGGGACTTCATGGGTGATGGTGAAACGCGGATCAGCCTTTATCCCGGTGAATACCTGAGCCTCCGATATAACGGCGCAGAAGTTGCTCGGGTTGGAAATGTGTCTGAACGCGGCAACGGTTATACGGCTCCAGCTGGAACCACTATTCCGAAGGGAAACTATACCATTGGTGAAGAAATACCTGCCGGAACATACAAGATTTATTTCAGCGGAACCACCACCTCGCGTGTGCGCGTCTTCCAAGATTCCCAGGAGGCAAGCAATACGTTCAATAAGGGCAAGGAGACCATTCTTGATTGGGATAATACAGAAGGAATCGTCACACTTAGTGAGGGCAACATCTTGCGGATCGAATACACTCCTATCATCATGACCAAGGGCGGCGGGTTCAGTTTCGACTAAATGGTATTCTTGCATTGCTCACCGTTGTGCTGAAACAGTCACTGGTGCTTTTCCCGATATTCGCTGGGTGTGCTGCCGACGTAGGTTTTGAACACCCTCGAAAAATGACTGGCGGAGGAAAAGCCGAGATAAGAACCGATGGCGGTCAGGGATTTATCCGAATAGCGGAGGAGGCGTTTGGCTTCCTCCGTTTTTTCTTTCAGGATGAAGTCCATCTGGCTTTCGCCCGTCTCTTCCTTGAATTTTCGGGAGAGATATGGGCGGCTGAGGAACAACTCTTCTGCGATTTTCTCTGCCGTGATCGGTTCTGACATATGGTGCTGGATGTAGTTCGCCACATCCACGGTGAGCTTCATGGGATGCTTGCCCAGATGCAGCCGCTCCACCCGCGCCGTGTAGTCCAGAATCATCCGATATTGCAGGTTCATGATCTCCTCCGGTAAAGACAGCAGCTCGCACTGCTGAATATAGGAATCACTGTGGGAAAAGGCATCGTCCACATCCATGCCGCCCCGAATGGCGGCGCGGGAAACCAGCGTGGCGGTAACAATGAACACATTCTGCCGCTGGCGAAAAAATTCGGCAAGCGGAATGTGACGCTGGCGGGCTTCATCCTCTACGCTATCGGCGGCGCAATCTGCTGGGCGTTCCCTACAAATATGACCATCATGCTGATTGGTCAGTTCATCAAAAACATCGGTGGACTGCCCTGCGCCTATGCGTTCATGGCGCTGTTCGCCGATGTGCTGGATCATCTGGAATGGAAAACCGGTTTCCGCCCGGACGGCGTTGCCATGAGCGTGTATAACATCATCGCCGTTGCCATGGTTGGCATCTGCACCGGCGTGTTTAACGGTCTGCTGGGGTCTGCGGGTTATATCGCCCCAGAGATCGTGAGCGGCGTCACCATGGCAGCTGCCCAGTCCGACACGGTCAAGGGTGTCATCACCTTCGGCTTTGTGGGGCTGGAGGTATTCACCGGCGTGCTCCTTGCGTTGCTTCTGGTGTTCCTCAATGTGGAAAATGGCATTGAGAAAAAGCAGACGGAAATCAAGGAAAGGGAGGAAAAGTGAGACATCCCGCCATTGTGTTCTTCCAGACAGGGTCGAACGACTATGTCTCCCTGAAGGGAACAGCCGCGGAAAAGGTCGCCGCCTGCATGGACTATAAAAAGCAAATGTTTGCCGAGATTCATAAACAACTCCCGGTCGCAAAGCTGGTAGTCATGAGCAGTCTTCTTCTGCCCTGCCGCAGCGAATACCGAGAGCTCACCGAGGAAATCAACAGGGCGCTGGCGGCGCTCTGCGAAAAAACGGACTACCTCTGGTTTGTGGACGCATCGGCGATGACGTGGGACGGACAGCGCTATGCAGATGAGTTATTTATCAAAGACGGCTTTCACCTGAACCACGAAGGGCAGCTTTTGTGGATGCGGAATTATATCCGGCCCGTGATTGAAACGCTGATTTCCGAATTTGATTTGACGCAGGTGCAAAAGGAGGGCTGAGAATGCAGGCGATTCGACTGAAAACGGAGCATTTATTTGACCCCGTTGGCGTAGACTTCGTCGCCCCCCGGCTTTATTGGAATTGCAGCGGCGGCAGGAAACAGACCGCCTATCAAATCCTTGCTGCCGATGACAGCGGCAGCACCCTATGGGACAACGGCAAAGTGGAAAGCGCCGCCATGTGCGTAAAATGGAGCGGCGCGCCCGTTCCGCCGAAAACGAAGGTTCTTTGGAAAGTGTGCCTTTGGGATGAGGATGCCGCGGTGGGCGATTGGAGCGAAGCGTCCTTTGAAACGGGCATCGGCGCATGGAGCGCCAAGTGGATCACCGGCAATTATACGGTCAATAAGGAAGAGCGCTATCCTGTGGACTGCTTCCGCAAAGTTTTTCGCGCCGCCAGTATAAAAAAGGCGCGGCTGTACATGACCGCCTGCGGATTATACGAGGCAGCCATCAACGGGCAGCGCGTGGGCGATTTCGTTCGCGCCCCCGGCATTACGGACTACCGCAAGCGGATACAGTACCAGACCTATAACGTGACCACCCTGCTGCAGGACGGCAAAAACGCTCTGACAGTGCAGCTTGCCGACGGCTGGTATCGCGGCTCCTGCGGCGCGTGGGGGCTGAAAAATCATTATGGCACGGAAACCAAGCTGCTGGCGCAGCTGGAGCTAACGCATACAGACGGCAGCGTGCAGACCGTCGCCACCGACGCAGGCTGGGATTGGTCGAACGACGGCCCTATCCGCTTTGCCGACAACAAGGACGGCGAGGTGGTTTATGCCAACAATGTCCCCTCCTATCAGGGAAAGGCAAAGGTCACAAACCATCCTGTTACGCCGGCTGCATCCAACAACGTCCCGGTCACAGAGCATGAGCGGCTGAAAGCAAAGCGGATTACCACACCCTCCGGCAAGACCGTGCTGGACTTCGGGCAGAACATCGCGGGTTATGCGGAATTTACTGTAACCGCCCATATCGGGCAGAAAATCAAGCTGCGCTTCGGCGAGCTGCTGGACGAAAACGGTGAATTCACCCAGAAGAACATTCAGTGCTCCAGCAAAAAGATAACAACGCCCCTGCAGCAGGTCATCTACACCTGCAAAGAGGGCAAAAATCACTACAAGACCACCTTTGCCATCTTCGGTTTTCAATATGTGCTGGTAGAAACCGATGTGGCGTTTCAGTCGGAGGATTTCGCCGTCATTGCGGTATACTCCGACATGGAGCGCACGGGCTTTTTGAAAGCTCCAACGCACTTCTCAATAAGTTTGTTGAAAACACCGTCTGGAATGCCAAGAACAACCACGCCAACCTGCCCACAGATTGCCCGACCCGCGAACGCCACGGCTGGACGGGCGACGCGCAGATTTTCTTCAACACTGCGGCATATCTTTTTGACTATGCGTCTTTTGCACAGAAATATATGCGGGATGTGTACGACTGGCAGAAAAAAGACGGGAAGCTGCCGCAAATCGCCCCCTACGGCGGTGTGGATTTCTATATGTCCTTTATGGACGGAAGCGTCGGCTGGGCGGATGCGGGCGTGCTGATTCCGTATCGTTTTTGGAAGCTCTACGGGGATGACAGCTTAATTCGCCGACATTATGGCGGCATGGTACGGTATGCAAGATTCATGATAAAACGCTGTACGCAGTTCACACCGCTGCGGCACCACCTGCCGCTGAAGGGCGAGGCGAAAAAGTACATTGTCAATTACGGGCATTCCTACGGAGAGTGGGCGGAACCGGCGGATGTATTCCCGGACGATTGGAAAAATATCGTCCTGCCTCATCCGGAGGAATCCACGCCCTATACGGTTTTTATCATGGAGCATATGATGGAAATCGCCGGGTATTTGGGAAAGCAGCAGGATAAGGCGCTGTTTGAAAAATACCGGGACGGCTGCACGAAGGCATACCGTGAGCTTGTCACGCTGCCCGGCTACACCCTGGATACCAACCGGTAGGCAAAGCTCGTCCGTCCGCTGTATTTGCGCCTGCTGGACGAGAAGCAGGAAGCATTTGCAAAGCATCGGCTCGTTCAGGCTATGGAGAATTACCGCTGGCGGCTCGGGACGGGCTTCCTTTCCACACCGTTTATACTGGATGTACTGGCAGATATGGATGAAAATCATGTTTCGGGCGGTGGAATCCACCGCTGCCAAGGGGTACGGCGGCAAAAAGGACTATGATAATCCGAATTTCCGGATGCAGATGGCTTCCTCTGCCGGAGCGCCGATTCGCAGCATGATCATTTCCGGCGGCATGAAGGGTGGCGTGCTGCCCGGTATGCTGGAAATGGCGAACGGGCACTTCTTCCGTGGCATCTGGAAAATGCTTACGGGGGGGGGAGAAAATGCCAAGTCTATACGCCTGCATGATGAACCTTGTGTTCCGCTGTATGGCGCAGGACAAGCCGGGGCACCCCACGACTATGCAGCGGAGCGAAAACGCAATGACTGAAAACCTCCAAAACCGCCTAAGGGCGTGACCGTCCGGCTTGGCGAATTGGGTGGGCTGTCGGCGGAGTTCGCAATCAAAAGGGAACGATTTTCTACATTCACGGCGGTGGATTTATTGTTGTTTCCGCGCGGGAGCGGCGGGCAGTCTGCCAGTATATCACAGCCAACTACGGCTATAACTGCGTGACTTTCAACTGCCGCCTTGCACCGGAAAATCTGTGGTCTGCCTCTTTGGAGGGTTGCCTGACCGCCTATGCCGCGCGCTTGAAAACCGGCGCTTCCCCGAAGGATGTCGTATTCATGGGGGAAAGCGCAGGCGGTACGCTGGTGTTGTCGTTAGCGTTGCTGCGAAGGAAAAGGGATTTCCCAAGCCGAAGCGTTGGTGTCTCTCTCCCCCTGTGTGACGCAGGCTGACTGTTTCCCGTCCCACACTCGGAATTGCGGCAATCGTCTGCGTCGGCCACTATGTAGGATTTCCCGATCCTGCCGTTTTCAAAAAGGCAGGCTACCGAACAAAGACTCTCTGTCTGGAATATAACGGCATCAGCCTGTACGGAAAGGCGTTTCTCCCGGATGGAGACGGGCCTTTTCCCACCGTCCTCTACGCCCACGGTGCGGAGAGCGATTACAAAGCAGATATGACCACGCTAAAAAGCCTTGCCATGAGCGGCGTTGCCTGCTACACCTTTGATTTCTACGGCTGGACAAGCCGCAGCACCATGCTGCAGGGCGTGCATCGGTTCCATGACATGACGTTCCCAGAGGCGTTGATGTTGATGACTCCTATGAATGAACAAGCAGCAGCAAGGGAATGACGCAAGCAAATAGCGCAATCGAAGCTGGAAATTGTATCGCACGAAAAAGCTGCCGAGGATTTGCTCTCCTCAGCAGCTTTTTGCAGTCTATGGAAGGCTGGAGCACAAAGCCCACTTTCCCTTTATACTATTTCCAGATGAAAATGCGCCAAGATGCGCCGCGAATTTTTCATTCCGGCTAACGTGAATGAAACGCAGCGTAGCAGCGCTACGCTAAGTGGAATGAGCGGACGCCAAGGGAAAAGGCGCAAGCAGATGGCGCAGGTAAATCTGGAAATAGTATTAGGGCAATCCCGCACAAAGAGTTGGTGCGATGGCAAATGCATTTTTTGTAAGATGCGATTGCAGAAATCGAAGGTTTACTGGAGGTAAATCGAGATTTCTGCAAGAGGCAGATGGCAGAAAAGGCATCGCCAGCGCTGCCAACGAATTGTGCGGTAGTGCCTTAGTTGATTTCCGTAATGGTCGGCACTGTCCACGTCTTGAGTGCCTCCATATCTGGCGTATAGATGCGCATAAACAGATGGAAGCCGCCTTCCCCCACCGGAAGCCAATTGGTCGTGTCTGCCGGCGCGTCCTTCGACAAAATTACATTCACAGAGCCGTCGTCATTTCTCTTCAAACCCGAACGGTCGTTGATGCAGTAGCGGTCGAGCAGATTATCGATGAGGAAATCATCGTCACCGTATGCAGTGATCGACCAGAAACCGCCGTCAAGCACCTGCGGATCGCTTTCAAGGTGGAGATTGTAGGACTTTTCACCCGTCAAAGGATTCCCGTCGGCGTCCTTTTCCGTCTTGGGGTACAGTGCGATTTCCACCGTATTCGCCCCAAGTCCGGCAATGGCAACCAGCGCACGGTAGGCATATTCCGTACCAAAGTCTCCGATTGGCGCGCCGAAATAGCTCCACTGCCCCAGCTGTTTTGAAAACTTCATTCCCTCTGCCGCGAGCTTCGGCCGAAGCCCTTGCAGCATTTCCCGCCAATTTGCCTGAATATCACCGGTCAAAACAGATGCGTCAAATTCCATGCCGGGGCCAACGTGAACTGCCGCGAGTTTTTCAAGTATTTCCGCATCAGCGGCGGACGGCGGATTGTCTTCCATCAGCGTGTTTGCTTTGTTGAAGAATGTGACAGGATCCAGCGACAGCACCTTGTTGATGGGGACATAGCTGTTTTCCTCCCGATAGCTTCCCTTCGGAGGCTGATATGCTTCTCCGCTCAGGTATACAGAAAGCGGTAAAAGCTGCATCTGCGCCTGAATGGCATACACATTCGGAAGATCCGCCTCTCCGGAAAGTACCGTTCTGGTAATGGCCCACGCCATAGCGGTAGGAACATCAATGCGGGTCACATTGTCCGGCAGGTCGCCCTTCCAAGTTGAGCGTGTGATCGCATAGTCTCCAGCCCGGTCAAGGACAGCGACGGTATTTGTCCATGCGTCAAGCACCTGCACCTTGCAGAAGCGGTCTGTTTCCGGATGCACATAGATCATCGGCTCTTCGCTCAGGTCATACCACACCTGCGTGTAAATGGTGTCCACATTCGGCGTCACCACGTTTTTGAACTGCGCGTTAGCCAGTGCCACACCGTGCATGAACTGATTAACAGGCGCCTTGCCGGGTGCGGCTTCCTCCGTATTCGTTGCGGAAGTTCTCGTCGCGTCCATCAGCACCAGCGGGAATGCGTAAATGTAAGCCTCCTCAATGGTTTTCCACACATCTTCGGACGACGAGACAGCCTCCGCCTTGACACTCCATGCGCAGCCGGACAGCAGCATCGCCATGCAGAGCAGAATCACTGTGATTTTCTTCATCTTTTTCCCTCCCTATAACGATTTTTCTTACGGCTCGATGATATTGAAATACAGGTCAAAAGCGGCCATACTGTCACAAAACACTTGGAACAGCGCCTTATCGCCCTTTTCAACGGTGATGAGCTTGTCGATATTTTCCTGATTTCCGCTTGTGATGGCAAGAATCCCGATTCGGGGGGTAGAAATCGTCAGGTCTGCCTCATCCGAGAGCGCATCCTTATAGTACAGGAGCACGCCATGGTGGATCTTCAGCAGATAATCGTCGCCATCCGTCAGCTTGAGGTTGATGGTGAAGGAACGATTCTGGAGCTTTTCCGTATCCATGATAATGCCCATGTAATCCAGCATTGTCTGCGCGTCCATCCCCTGGGCGGTGGTGCCAACGCCAAGTTGGGCTGCCTTCGGGTACTGACCGGTGCCGTTCCGCAGCTCAAAGGCTGCCACAAGATAAGCGTTTCTCCATGCGCCCGACTCTGCCTGATAGCCAAGCTGCTCCAGCGCATCGGCACACAGATAGCGCGCTTCCTTATTTTCCGGGTCAGCAAATACCAGCGTATTCGTTATTTGTGCGACCCACTGATATTCGCCCTTTTCATAATCGGCATGTGCCATTTCAAGCACCTTGTCCGTGTCGCCAAGATACTCCACAAGTTTTTTGGCATATTCGCTCGGCGTCAGCTCGTCCAGATGAATCGGGTTTGCATCGTACCAGCCCATGTATTTCTGATAGACCGCCTTGACATTGTGCTTCAGCGTACCGTAATACTGCCGGGTATACCAAACCTTCTCCAGTTCCTCCGGCAGCCGGATCATGGAGGCAATCTCCGTGGAGGTATAACCTTCGTTGATATACAGGAGGGTCTGATCGTGGATGAATTTATAGATGGCAGCTGTGTTGGTCATGTATTCGTTGACGGTTTCCTTGCCCCAATGCGGCCAGTTGTGCGCCTGAAAAACGACCTCGGCGTCGGGGAACAGCGACTGTGCCTCGGTGATGTAGCGAGCCCAGCCATTCGCATCCCGCACCTCCGCGCCGCGCAGCGTGTAGAGATTGTGCATGGTTCCGCTGCAGTTTTCCGCCATCCAGAGGGCTTTGCTGTCGGGGAAATAGGTGTTCATTTCGGCGGGAGATTCCGTTCCCGGCGTCTGCTGGAAGATAGCGGTCACGCCATCAATGGTTGTTTCATAAATCGAATCCGCAACCTCGAAGGTCGGCGCGATATAGCCGACACCGGTCTGCACTGCGGTCAGGCCAATGCCCACCGAAAGGCGTCCCTGTTCGCCATAGGGAAGCATGGAGCCGTACTGGAAAAACGCCCGCCGTTTCATTGCCGTGCCCACAAAGACATTTTCCTTCATTACCGCGTCCGTAAAGCCCTTCGGCACAATGATTGCGGTCTTTCCGGATGCAATCTGCTCGTCAAGCGGCAGGCTGCTGTCCGCAGCATCTTCGGGGGCAATCAGCCCTTCAATGCCGCCGTAGTGATCCACATGCGCATGGCTGATGACAATGGCGACAATCCGCGCATCGCCCATCTTGGAGCGGAAGAGTTTCAGCGCTTCCGCCGCGGTATATTTGCTGCTGCCGCAATCCATGATAATCCATCCGTGTTCGCTGCGGACGAAGGTAATATTGGAAATATCATAGCCGCGCACCTGGTAGATGCCGTCAGTAACCTCAAAGAGACCGTAAATGTGGTTTAGCTGCGTATTCCGCCACAGGCTTGGGTTGGCGGTATCCGGCGCGTCTTTGTCAAGAAACGCATAGGCATCCTGCGTCCACACGATTCTCCCGTTCTCGCCACGGAGATTCAGTGTGTCCGGCGCAGTGATGAAACCTCGTTCCGCATTCTCAAACTCCGACGTATCCTCAAAGTTCAGGAAGTCGTATACCTGCCGATTGACTTCCATGGTGCTTTGGGTTGCCGGCTTCGTCTCTGCATTGAACACGGCGGCAGTGTTGCTGCTTTTCTCGGCACTGGCACAGGCCGTCAGCGTGGCAGCCAACATGGTCGGCACAAGGAGTAAGCTTAGCAGTTTCTTTTTCACAGGTGTTCCTCCTTTACTCAGACAGGTTTCCCCATAGGGAACTGCTACGAAAGATGACATCGCTCACCTTCCGTCCTTTTCTGTTCTTATGTTTTCAGTGTAGCATAACTTTGTTTGAATTGCAACAGACATTGCGTGAAGAGCGTATAATCCTGCGCGAATGACATTTTTTCTTTGCATTGCTTCTTGCATTGCATCGGAAAACATGATATTCTGTAATGGTATTTTTCATAATGGGGGGATGAGCATGAGATTCAGCGATATTTCCGTTATTTCCAACCGCAGGCATATCAGCTTGCTGACAGAGGACATTCTTTATATTCAATTGTCAGGCCGCCAGTCGATCATCCATTTTTCCGATGGCAGAACCTACGAAACCTATGCCACCATCCATGAATTGAAAAGTATGCTTGGCAGCGGCTTTATCCGCGCCGACCGCGCCACGCTGGTATCTATCAAGGGTATCCACGACATTGGAAAGGAGATTGAACTCGTCAACGGAGAAACGCTGTATTATAGCTGTCGAAAGAAACGAGAGCTCAAAGAACAGCTGCGCGCCGGACGGCGGCAGATTGCGCAGAGCCTGTCTGACAGCGACGCGCCCGCCACACAGGAAGAATATCAGCGGCACTATGTTAGCTATGACAGCGCGCCCTTTGCGTTTACCGACATCGAGATGGTGTTCAACGAGGAGCGTGCCGCTGTGGACTGGATCTTCCGCTACGGTAACGAGGCACTGGCAGAAATCGAAAAAACGCCGCTGCAGCAGCTCATCAACCACTCTTTCGGCAGCATTTTCCCCAATATGGACGAAAAGTGGCTGCGCGTCTACGAGCGCACGGCGCTGTTCGGTGAAACGCTGGAAATTGTATATTACAGCCCGGAGATTGACACAAAATTGAAAATCATCAGCTTTCCCACGTTCAAAGGGCACTGCGGCTGTATGCTGTTCAAACAAACGGATATTCAGACGGTGGGTGAGTACGCCGCGCCATAACGAACTGCGCAGATGTGTGTCCCTGCTCTCATACTATTTCCAAATGAGAATGCGCCAAGATGCGCCGCGAATTTTTCACGTTGGCTAACGCGAATGAAACGCAGCGTAGCAGCGCTACGCTAAGTGGAATGAGCGGACGCCAACGGGGAAAAGGCGCAAGCAGATGGCGCAGGTGAATTTGGAAATAGTATCACACATACTGTTGACTTTTCAATTCTTTTCTGCACGCAAACAGGCGCTGGCAAGAATCTCACCCTGCCGCGCCGTTTTGTATTCAGCTTTACTGCCGCTGCACCGAAATTGGCTCATCCGTCAATTCCACCGTCTCGCCATACACCTGCACCGCCAGTTTGTCCCCCTGCATCAGCTGGAACACGGTCTTGTCCGCCCCCATGCTGATTGCAATCACACGCCCACGGTACATGACCGAGAAGGTCAGTCGCTTCCAGCGCTCCGGCAGACGCGGGGCGAAACGCAGCATCGTGTCATCGCTGCGCAGACCTGCGAAGCCGTAGACGATGTTCGCCCATGCCATCGCGATGCTCGTGATGTGCAAGCCCTCGCGCGTATTGCGGTTATAGTTGTCCAAATCAAGGCGCGTCGCGTAGCCGAAGAAGCTGACCGCTTCATCCATCTTGTCCAGTTCTGCCGCCAGAATGGAGTGAATCGCAGGCGAAAGAGAGGATTCGTGAATCGTGCGCGGCTGGTAGAAATCGTAGTTGATACGCTTCGTCTCGGTATCAAAAGACGAATTGTAGAGGTAGAGGAACATCAGCACATCCGGCTGCTTAATCATGTCCGTGCGGTAGATGCGGTCGTACGCCCAATGGTCGTAGAGCGGGAACTCGCTGACCGGAATGCTGTTGATATCCGTGTGCGGCAGCTCGAAGAAGCCGTCATGCTGCTCAAACAGGTGGTCTGACGTTTCCGGAATGTACATGTTGTCGGCAATGTGCCGCCATTGCGCGGGTTCATCCGGTGCAAGCTCGACTTTTTCGCACAGTGCCGCGTAAGCCTCCGGCGCATCCGCCCGCATTGCATCCAGCACATCCGCCGCGTAGCGCAGGGCGCGCATCCCCATATAATTGGTATACGCGTTGTTGTTGACCATCATGTGGAATTCGTCCGGGCCCATCACGCCAAAGAAGCCATATTTGCCGATTTTCTCGCTGAAGCCGACGCGCGTCGCTTGGAATCGGGCAATTTGCAGCAGCATTTCCGCGCCGTAGCGGTACAAAAACGTCTTGTCGTCCGTCAGGTGGACATAATGCCAGATGCCGTAGGACACCGCCGTGCTCGGCTGCAATTGCAGGCTGGCGTGCTGCCAGAGCGGGCAAGCCTCATCGCCGTTGAGCGTCGCAATCGGGTAGCATGCGCCCTTGCAGTCCAGCATTTTTGCGCGCTCCAGCGCCATCGGCAGCGTGTTGTAGCGGAAAAGAAGGAGCGATTTCGCTGCTTCCGGATTCGTGAAGAGGTAGAACGGCAGGCAGCAGGATTCCGTGTCCCAGAATGCATGACCGTTGTACGCCTCGCCCGTCAAGCCCTTCGCGCCAATGTTGTGGCGCATACTGCCGCCGTTGTAGGTCTGCGCGAGCTGGAAGGAGCAGAAGCGAATCCCCTGCTGTTCCGCTGCGACGGCTTCCGCCATGCTTTCATCTTTCGGTTCAATGCAGATGTCGGACGTGTGCCAGTAAGCATCCCAGTACGCGCGCTGTGCCGCCTGTGCGTCATCGAGCGAGACGGCTTTGCTCTGTGCCATCGCGTCCTGACCGCTCTGCCAGAGGTCGTCCCCCTGCTGACCGTTGAACAGCACGACGGCGCGCTTGTCGATTTGCACGGTTTGCCCCGGCGCAAGCAGAACATCCGCCGTCGCGGTGACGGTTTTGCCCTCGGCGGATGTGGTGGATTCGCCGGGCAGCGTCAGCCATGCGCCGCAAAACTCCTCCTGATTCGAGAGCGTCGTGTGGGACTGCGCCATCAGGCAATCCGGCGTAGCGTTGATGCGCGTCTCCTGCCAGAAACACTTCTGCCGCCCTTCATGCACGACGTCGAAGGACACGCCGGACGTGACTGTCGCGCTGCCCGTGAAAGTGAGCGCTTCGAGCGTGATGCGCTGGTACGCGCGTTCGCGGTGTACCATATCGAGGAATCGAAGGAAGGTCAGGCGGATTTGCTTGCCGCTCTTCGTCGTCCAGAGGAAGCGGCGGGTGAGCGTGCCGGCGCGGAGGTCGAGTTCGCGGGTGAAGTCAGAAAACTGCGACTGCCCCAAATCAAGCGTTTCGCCATCAACGGAAATCGTCGTCATCAGCCATTCCGCCGAGGGAATCATGAAGTGTGTTTTGTCGATGATGCCCTTATAGGAGCGGCTCAGCTTCTCCATATCATAGATGCCATTGGTATACGCTCCGCGAAGGCTATCGACGTGTCCGCCCTCATCAAAGCAGCCGCGCACGCCGATGCTTTCATTGCCCAGCGAGAAGATGGATTCACTCACGCGCGCGTAGGCGGGGTCGAAGCCCTGCTCAATGACCTTCCACGGGTCTACTTGGAAATATACGTCAGCGGCTTTTGCCATTGTGCGTCCTCCTGTCGGTTCTTTCTTTTTGGCAAGAAAGAAGTAGAAGCTCTTTTTTTCGGTATTGCAGGTTGTCTTCTTTTCCGTGAATGGGCTGTTAAGCAAGTTCCAGAGGGCAATGAAAACAGACGAAGTCTGCGGTCGCCCTCTGGACTCCTTCGGCGCCTCCCATGTTACTGGGTGACTATCGAAGTTTTTTATAATGTCAACCCTTGATGCCCACAGACACGGCGTTTTCGGTCAGCTGCTTCTGGAAGATGAAGAAGAGGATGATGGGCGGAATCATTGAGAAGACAACGGAGCGCATCATCGTGTCGGCGTTGACGGTCTGTTCCGTGCTGAACACGAACAGGCGCACCATCACCGTTTGCAGCGCGCTGCCGCGAAGCACCAGATACGGCAGGAGGAAGTCCGACCATGCGGCGTTGATGGCGAAAATCGCAATCACGGAGCAAATCGGTTTGGACAGCGGCAGGACGATGTAGAAGAACGTTTCAAGCTGCGTGCAGCCATCAATCCGCCCGGCTTCGATGATGGAAGTCGGCAGCGATTCAAAGAACTGCACGAACAGGATAACGTACATCGCGTTCGCGCCATAGCTCAGCCAGAGCGGGACGAACGAGCCGCCGAGATTCAGCTTCTGGATGTTCATGAACAGCGGCACGATGCTGATGGTCGTCGGCAGGAGCAGGGAGAGCATGACCAGCTTCTTGACGATGCCGTAGCCCTTGGGCTTCAAAATCGCCAGCCCATAGCCCAGCAGACCGTTGAACACAATCGCGCAGACGACGCTGCCCGCGACGGAAATCAGCGAGTTAAGGTAGTTCTGCGCAATGCCCAGCTGCGACCACGTTTTCGCGAAGAGAGAAAAATCGAACACCTCCGGGAGCAGTTTGACGGACGACATGAACTCCTTCAAGTCCTTGAAGCCCGCCAGCACAACCCAGATAATCGGGAAAACCGCGATGACCGTCATAATCAGGCAGAAGAAGATGATGAACCCATACCCAACCCGGACAGACGCGGAGTGCATATCGTAGTCCCGGATGACGCCGGTGCGCTGTGCTTTTGCCATATGCGTTCTCCCTCCTTAATCCCAGTCGGATTCTTTGCGGTCGAAGTAGGAGTAAATCGCCGTCATGACGAGCAAAATCAGCGTGACAATCACCGCGACGGCAGATGCCTTGCCATAGTTCATCGATCCGCCGAACGCGTACTGCCACATCAGCTGCATCAGCGACAGGGACGCATTATCCGGGCCACCCTTCGTCAGCACCATCGGTTCATACATAATCTGGAACACGGAGATGATTTGCAGAATCAGCAGCGTACCCGCGAGCTTCTTGATAGCAGGAATCATGATGTGGATGATGCGCTGCCAGATGCCCGCGCCGTCAATCGCCGCCGCTTCGTACAGCTCCGGGCTGACACTGGACATGCCCGCCATGTAAATCAGCGCCGTCGCGCCCGCGCCCTTCCACGTCGCAATCAGGATGATGATGGGGATGACCCACTCCGAGCGCGTCAGGTAGGTCTGCGGCGCAATGCCTAAGTGGCTGAGCAGGATGTTCAGCACGCCGGACTTCTCGCCGGAGAAGAACGCTGACCAGAGGATGACGACCGCCAGACCGGGCAGCATATTCGGCAGATACGCCACCGTGCGGAAGAAGCTCTTGCTCCGCACGGTCTCCCCAATCAGCAGCGCCAGCACCATCGGCAGGAAGAAGCCCAGCAGTAGCGACCAGAACGTGTACGAGAACGTGTTCGTCAGCGCCTGCAGGAAGTCATCTTTGCCCATGACGCTGATGTAATTCTTGAAGCCGATGAAGTTCACCAGTTCGATGTTGCGCGTCTTATACAGGCTCATCACCACGCTTTCGAACAGCGGTTCCCAGACAAAGAACAGCATCAGCACGAGGCTCGGCAGCATAATCAGCCAAGCATTGAGGTGGTCAACCGTCCGTGCGCGCAAGCCGACTTGCGCCTTTTTTCTGCTCATAGGCGTTCCTCCGCGAAGATTTGAGCGATTTTTGTGTAAAAGAAACCGGCATCGGTTCTCCTCCGCCGGTGTTCTTTTTTTCAATTAGAAATGAGGAATTAGCAATTAGCAATAATTGCCCGATGGCACCGCACTGCCCCGTCCGCATTGACTTTCGCTCGTCACCAACAAGGGCTAACCCAAAGTGCAGTGGCGCCGAAGGTTTCCAAAGGGCGATCGGAAAGCCCTTTGGTCGCCTCCGCAGAGGCGAAACCCTCTGCAACAAACAGTGCAATGCCATGCAGAATCAGAAATTAATAATCATTGATTTCATCATCCAGATACTCCTGGAAGGAATCCTGCGCCTTTTGCAGCGCCTTGCGCACGTCCGCGCCCTCGCGAGTGATGACGCGCTGAATTACAGCGGTCAGCTCGCGGTACAGCTGCTGCGCAAAGACGGGTTCTTCCGAGCGCAGCGTAATCGTGCCCTGCGTGATGGAATCGAAGAAGTCGTTATACAAGCGCATATCGACATTGCAGTATTCGTCAATAATCGCCTGCTTCGCCGCGTTGTAGTCCGCATCGTTCCACGCGCTGATAGCGGGCAGAACCGGGGCGCCGCGGTCGCGCTTGGCAGCATAGTCCGCGCGCATCCCCTCGATAATCTGGTCATTCAGGTAGGGCATCTTGCCCAGCACGGTCAGGTATGCCATCAGCGCCGTCGCCTGATCATCGGTAATGTTCGGCGCGAACATGTAGCAGGTGCCGCCCGCCAGCGCATAGCGTCCTGCGTTGCCCGCCGGGAACGGAATCAGCGCGAAGTCCTCCACCGGCAGACCCTTGTTGGAGGTCGGCTGGTCAACCGAGTCATCCGCCGCGAAGTTCATCGCCGCTTCGCCCGTGCCCAGCAGAGAATGCGCGCCCGCCCAGTCGGTCGTGGTCGCGTCGGCATTGAGGATGTTGTACTTCCAGCGCAGGTCGCGGATGTACTCCATCGCCGCCACGCACTCGTCGGATGTGAAGTTGCACACCCAGCGGCCGTCTTCATCCTGATATTCCAGCGCGTTTTCGCCCACGCAGCCGAAGTTCCACGCGATATTGGTGAACAGCCAGCCGCCATACGTCTCGCTCGCCGGGAATACCAGCCCCGCCTTGCCCGTCTTTTCGCGGATAATCTGACCGTATTCCGCCACTTCCTGCAAGGTCTTGGGGTAAATCGGCAGACCTTCCTCGTCCATCAGCCCCGCCTCGCGGAACAGGGCGACATTGATGTGCATACCCAGCACATAGCCGTCGCGCGGCAGACCGTAGATGCGGCCGTTCTCGTCGGACAGCATTTCGAGGTACGACGGGCTGAACTCATCCAGCACGCCCGCGCGCTCCAGCGCATCGGTCACGTCGCCGACAAGATGCTGGCTGATCAGCAGCTGCGGGTCGGTAAACGGCGGCTGGAAGATGCTCGGCGCCGTGCCGCCCTTCGCCATCGGAACGTAGCTGCTCAGGGTGTAGGAGTAGTAATCCGGCACCAGCGTCACGTTCGGGTACTGCTTCTTCATCGTTTCGCGGTAGCTCTCAAAGAGCGCCTTTTCCGCCTCCGCCGCCGTATCCGCGGGCCAGTTGCCCAGCGTAATCGTGCAGGTCAAGTCCGCATCAACGACCTCTTCCGCCATCGCCAGCGGCAGCGCACCCAGCGTCAGGCACAGCACCAGCAGCATGGAAACCAATTTCTTCGACCCTCTCATGGGAAAACCTCCTTCACGAGTTCGTGGCGTATTTTCGTCAGGTTTAACGCTCAACCTTGTCTCTATTATAGTGTATCAAGCCCATTTTGTCAATCCTGTTTCGAGATTTTTTTGAAAAGAAAAGGGGCTGCGGGGGGGAAAATCACTCGCCCCCCTGCGCAGCCTTTGCAAAACGCTCATTACTATTTTGTACACCAATTATCACCATGGTGTTTGTAATTCTCGATACAGTTTGAAGCACTCGTCGCGTGTCAACGCGCTATCATAGACACGAAGAACCTCAATTGTACCAGAGGTTTTTTCCAATAGCACGTTTTCCCCCACATCCGTCGCAAACAATTGCAATGTTGCATCACTGCGAACATCCCCAATAGGAGCACCATAGTTTTGCAAAATCGAACCATCGTAAAAGATGTCATATGAATCGCCATGCTTTGCAAGAATGAGATAATGATGTCCATCTTTTGATGGTTCTCCACCAACCCAGCTGAAAAACTGATCTTCCGAAAGCGAGAATCCCGCGCCCGCGCCCATGATCAGCTGATAAGTTGTTTTTCCATCCGTTGTAAGACACTTGAGATGTAATTTCAGCGGCGAAGATCCTTGATGTGCCGTCATAATTGCTGAATATTTTCCGTCCGGCACAATATCATCCTTGAACTTCAACGCAAGTGTCCAATCAGAATCATCATGATATGTTGAAGTCAAATCATTTCAAAATGTTTCAATGTCTCTGGACCGTCCACGGTCTGGGGGACAGTCCAGGAATTAGTTATCTTCACGCAGTATTTTTATCATTTTTCCAGTTTTTCAACAGTATCTTGTTCACCAGCAAGCACATGAGCATACCATTTGACCAGTATATTTGAGTTGACTTTCTGTAATTCACTAATTTTTTGCGATGTTTTGTAAATATCAGTTTCCAGATAGACTGTTGGCTTCTCACTAATTGCTTTTGCGTTCCTAATGCTCAATGCGTTTTTTTCATCACTACTTATGAGTTTTTTGTAATTTTCATATAAATGCGGACATTCTTTTTTCAAAAGTGCCGGAATGCTCGGATATACTCTCTTATTAACCATATCACTTGCCCAGTATGGTGTCACAGATATATCGTTCAAGTTAATATATAAGTGATTGTAATAGTCTATATCAATAATACACCCATGGATTCGTCCCGAACCGCCAATTTGTCTCACAGCCTTCGCAATTTGCTCTTGATATGCCGTGAATAGTCTAAGCGGTTTCTGAATCTCTGCAACCATTCTATCCATATGATCATAATAGTATTCGAGTTGATCAATACATGTTGTGGTTGCCCTTCCACCATTAAGAAGCACTACTCTTCCTGTTTTTTCTCTGCAAAGGAAGCAATAATAACCGATTTTTTTCAGCATATAAATTGCTTCCACTTCTCGATTGAACTGCATAGTAATATTCTTCCCGTGCATGAAGTCCTGATACTCTTCTTTCGTGATTTCATAGATACCATCTTTGTAGTCAGTAAAATAGTCATATTTCCCGTCCAGCAGGAAACTTCTTAAATGAACATTATCATTATGATAGCCAATTTGGTTCTCCGCATAAACTCTGATTGCACCATCATCATAAAAAGCATTTCGATGCGTATGGCCGCTGACGTACACAAAACTCTCATGATACTCTTTATCTGCACACCAGTTTTCTTTCGGCATATGTGTCAGAATAATCGTATTTTTTCCTTTTAGCATGCCTGTTAGTCTGTTATAGAGTTTCTCAAACTTTTGGGTTTCCTTGATTTCCGTTTTCCGGTCAATTGTGTTACGGTAGATGCCAGTGTCGGCATTAAACTCTTCATTATATCCCGAAAAACCAATTCCGCCCAGAATCACCCATCGTGCACGGCGCAATTTCGCGCACAGCTCTTCCTGATTCATGCGCATCAGTTTCGTATAAGGGATCATTCCCATGTCATCCTTATCATTTTTATAAAACAAATCGTTTTGAAGCAAGTACATACCATGTTCTTCAAGCAATTTTCGATAGGTATTGACAATCTGGCGCACCGTTTTCCCTGCGAAACTCCAAAGTTCATGGTTGCCTAAAACAAACACATATTGCTGACAACTTGTGTATGCACTTCGATTCAGTATTCTCACAAAAAGTTTGAAAAGCCGAAAGTCAGATGCTACATCCCCCGCAATCAGGGTTAATCCGTAGCTTTCACGTACTATTGTGTCAACAATTTTCTGCATCGTGTAGCACACATCATCAATCGACTTGCACTTTGCATTCTGGATTCGCTGGTTTAGATGCAAATCTGATATATACCTGATTCTGTTTTCATTTGACCAGCATTCTTCTTCACTGTTTTCTGCAAGTTCTCTGGATTCCTTCAAAATCAATGCCGTTTCTTTTTCATTTGCTTCAGTCTGTGGAAATGTTTGGAGGAGTTCTTCATCCGCTTCATATGTTAAGTATGCAATGCCGAATTTTTCGCACAGTTCACTGGTCAGCCGAGCATCCGTCAGATTCAACCCTTGTGTATCTGATAAATGCTTGATTCCATCACAGAACAGCAAATCCGCATCAGATAAGTCACCTTTAAGAAATGCTGCAAAGTCAAAAAAATATTTGAATTCACGTTCTGCTTGTTTTATTTTTTCACCAGCCTGATTATACCAAAATACTCCGATATGAAATGCACGACAGAAATAGGCTTTCATGATTTCTGACTTTTCTGGACAATCACCACTTTCTGGCTTTTCCCGCGCTATAAATTCATCAATTGTTTGCGTTTCAAAGCACTTGCGCGCCATCAATTTCTCTAAATCAAGCTGGAAGGCTGCAATGAGTTCGTCATCAAACAAACATTGATAATAGCAGGCATCTTCATAGATGTCTCCATCCACAAACGCATAATACTCTTGAAAAGAATCAAATTCTTCCGTATGTTCTCTGGATACATACTCGCCAGCCCTGTTTTTATAACGCCATGTTTCTTCAACAAAAAACAATTGACGAATAACATCAAATCCACGGTGTCCACTTTTTCTTATTTCAAGTTTTCTCTCTGCCCTAAGAATATCTGGATGCATCCGAAATTCTTCCGGAACATCTGGCATTTGCAGTCTTTTAGATTTCAAGCGACAGATAATACCCTCTATTTTCTGCGTAGCATCCTTCTTATCGTTCTTTTTTGACACATCTTTTGTCATTTTTCTTTTCCTTTCAAAACGTTGCTCCTCAATGCTTTTCATCATCAACGATGGTGTTTATCCCCTCTTCGTCATTGCCACCACGCACTCCACATGCTCCGTCCCCGGAAACATATCCACCGGCGTTGCCCATTCCGCCCGATACCCGCCGTCCACCAGCACGCGCAAGTCCCTTGCGAGGGTCTCCGGGTTGCAGGAAACGTACACAACCCGCTTTGGTTTCAGCATCAGCAGACTTTGCAGGAACTTCTGGTCGCTGCCGGCGCGGGGCGGGTCCATCATCACCACGTCGGGCGCGTTTCCCTCCTTGGCGAGCTTCTGCATGAAGCGCCCTGCGTCGTCGCAGAGGAAGCGCGCGTTCTCCACGCCGTTGCGGCGGGCGTTCTCCTTCGCATCGCGGATGGCATCGGCATTCAGCTCCACGCTGATGAGCTGCTTGCAGCCATCCGACGCGCACAAGCCAATCGTACCCGTACCGCAGTAGGCGTCCAGCAGGGTTTCTGCGCCTGTCAGCTGCGCCGCGTCAATCGCCGTGCGGTAGAGAACTTCGCATTGCTTCGCGTTCACCTGATAAAAGCTCTGCGGACTGATGCGGAAGCGTTTGCCGCACAGTTCATCCTCCATGTAACCCTCGCCATAGAGGGTGATTTCCTTCGTGCCCAGCACCATGCTGGTTTCGCGCTGATTGCAGTTCAGCACCACGGTCGTGATTTCCGGGTGGCGCTGAATCAGCTCCTGCACAAATGCCTTTTTGCCCGGAAATTCAAGGCTCGTCGCGACCAGCACGACCATAATCTGCCCCGTCACATGCCCCGTGCGGATGAGGATATGGCGCAGGAAGCCGCGGTGCGTGTACTCGTTGTAGATGCGCAGCTTGTAGGCAGGCAGCATGGCGACGATGGTCTGGATGATGCGGTCAGCGCGGCGATCCTCAATCAGGCAGTGCCGCACGGGCACGACGCGGTGCGTCCCCATGGCGTAGACGCCGCTGATGGGCTTGCCCGCCTTGTCCACAGCCAGCACGGCATGAACCTTGTTGCGGTAGTGGAACGGGTCGTCCATGCCCAGAATCGGGCGGACTTCGCAGATTCCGTCCAGCAGTTCCGCCACGCGCTGCTGCTTCCATTGCAGCTGCTCCGCGTAGGACAGGCGGGTCAGCTGGCATCCGCCGCATTTTGCCGCTGCGGGGCAGTTCCAGCGGATTTCGCGCGCCGGACGCTGCGCTTTCGCCTGCTCCTTCGGCGGATTCGGACGCGTTTCCTGCATTCGGCGGGTAGTCAGGTGCTTTGGGCGGCGGAAATTGCTCATCGTGTATGTACTCCTTCATTCTCTGTGGGTTCGCTCCATTATAACACGTCTCTCCCTGCCGCTTCAAGTCTTGTTTTTCCATCTTTTCATTTTCGCGCGACTATGCTACAATAAAAGAAACAATCTTCCGTGAGGCGATTTCGATGCTGTTTTCTTCCTCCCCCATCCGTCGTCGGACGTTCTCCTGTATGCGCGGTGATTTGACCATCCGCGGCACAGAGTACCGTCCGAATAGCGAAAAACTCCCGATTGCCATTGTCTGCCACGGTTTTATGGCAAATCAGCAGACCGTCCGGCAGTACACGAGGTTGCTGGCGAAAATTGGTTACTGTGCGTACTGTTTCGACTTCTGCGGCGGCAGCGTTCCGCCCTTGGGGCGGAGTGACGGCGCGACGACGGACATGTCGGTGCTGACCGAGGTGCAGGATTTGGAAGCTGTCATTCGCTATGCGCAGTCGCTTCCCTATACCAGCGATACGCTGCTGCTGATGGGCTGTTCGCAGGGCGGGATGGTGTCCGCGCTGACCGCTGCGAAGCATCCGGATGCAGTGGACAGGCTCGTGCTGTTCTACCCGGCCTTCTGCATCCCCGACGACGCGCGCGCGGGGCACATGATGATGGCGCACTTCGACCCTCAAAATCTGCCGGAGAAGATTCACTGCGGGCCGATGCCGCTGGGGCGCTGCTATCCCGAAGCCGTCATGCACATGGACGTTTTCCGCGAAATCACGCCGTACACCGGACGGGTGATGATTGTCCACGGCACGGCGGACGGCATCGTCAAGCCGGACTATGCGAAAAAAGCGGCGGAAGCGTATGCGAACGCGGAGCTGCACTTGATTGACGGCGGGGCACATGGTTTTAACCGCCGCCATGATACGGAGGCGATTCGCTATTTGACCGCATTTGCCGCTTTGTAAGGGGGATTTTATGACCACCGTCGAAATCTGGGGCGCACGCGCCGGGCAGACGCAGTCCCGCCTGTTTGAAGAAATCCGCCAATGCCGTGAAGCTGGTCAGCGCGTCCTGCTGCTCGTGCCGGAGCAGTACACGCTGCAAGCCGAGCGGGAACTGGTGGAGCAGCTGAATTTGCCGGGGCTGCTGGATTTGGATGTACTGTCGCCGCGCAGGCTGGGGCGGCGCATCCGGGAGAGCGCTGGCCATTCGCCCAAAGCCGCGCTGGACGAAAGCGGGCGACGGATGGCACTGGCGCAGGCGCTTTCCCTGAAGCAGGAGGAACTGCACTATTATCGCCGCGTCGCGCTGTCACCCGGGCTGCCGGAGAAGCTGTCCACGCTGCTGATGGACTTCCAGCGCACGGGGCTGTCAAGCGAAGAATTTGCCGCCTATGCGGAGGAGCTGCCATCCGGCGCACTGAAGGCAAAGGCGCATGATTTGCTGCTGCTTTGGCAGACGTATGACGTGCTGATTGCCGAGCGCTTTCAGGATGAGTCGACGCAGCAGTTTGAGCTGGTGGAACGGCTGCCGGAAAGCGGGCTGATGCGCGATGCCGCCGTGTTTGTCTACCAGTTTGACATGCTGCCAACGCCGCTGTGCGTCCTGCTGGCGACCGCTGCGCCGGAATGCACCCGCATGGTCGTTGCGTTCACGATGGACAAGGACACTGCAAGCGACGGGCACGTTTTCACCTCCCAGCGCAGGAGTGCGGCGGAGCTGACCGGATGGCTGCGTCAGCGCGGCATTCCCGTGCAGTGGAAGTGGCTGCCAAGCGAACCCGATGAGCGCGACGAAGCCCTCCGCCACCTCGAAGCGCACCTGTTCGCCCGTGACGGCGCGGTGTACCCCGGCGATGCGTCCGCCCTGACGCTCCATGCCGCCGCAAACCCGTATGCCGAAGCCGCTTTCGCCGCGCAGACGCTGCAAAGCTGGCACGAGCGCGGCATTCCGTGGCAGTATATGGCGGTCGCGCTGGCGGATGCGCAGAGTATGGCCGGCATCCTCGCCGTCACGCTGCAAAGCGCGGGGATTCCCTGCTATCAGGCGCGGAAGGACAGTGCGGCGCGGCACGGCTTGAGTCGGATGCTCGTCGGCGCACTGCGTTGCATCTCCGGCGGATTTCTCCGCGCGGATGTGCTGCAAGTGGCGAAAAGCGGCTTTTCTTCCCTGACCCGCGACGAAGCCGATTCGCTGGAGAACTACGCCATCACGCACGGCATCAACCGCGGCAAGTGGCTGCGTCCGTTCCCTTATGGCGACGACGCGGCGGATATGGACGAACTGCGTGTCCGGCTGATTTCGCCTGTGGAGGCCCTTCGGGATGCGCTCCGCCGCGCAAAAACAGCGGGGGATTCCGTCGAGGCAATTTTCCGCTTCTTGGAGGATACCAATGCGTATGACCGCCTGATGGCGCGCGAGGAAGCGCTGCTTTCGCGCGGGATGGCGGCGGAAGCAACGCAGAATCGGCAGGTATGGACAATCCTGATGACGCTGCTTGATCAGCTGTACGCGCTGCTGAGCACGCAAAAGGCAAATCAGCGGGATTTGGCACGGTTCGTGGAATCAGGTTTGACAGGCGCGTCGATTTCGTCCCTGCCGCCGCAGCCGGACACGGTGATGATCGGCGAAGCGGGGCATTTGATGACCGGGCGGATTGATGCGCTGCTCGTCATGGGGATGCAGGACGGCGCGCTGGGCAGTACGGCGGATTCGCTCCTGTCCGAGACGGAGCGGCGCACGCTGTGCGACTTGGCGCAGCGCGCGATTGGTCTTACGCAGCAGGAGACGTGCGCCCTGCGGCAGTCGGACTTCTACCGTACACTATCCCTCCCCCGGCGCTTTCTGACCGTCACCTGTTCGCAGGGCGGGCAGGACGGCACGGCGTTTCGTCCGGCGGGGCTGCTGGAGGACATGACGCAGCTGTTCCCACATATGGTGGTATCCGGCGGCGTGCTGGCAAACGACGTCGCACCGCTCTCCCCCGCCATGGCGCTGGATGCACTGCCGCACCACCTGCGGCAAGCTGTCGACACAGACACGCCGCTTTCGGAGCAATGGGCGAACGTCCTGCGCTGGCTGTATTTCGACCCGGAGTGGCACAGCCGCTGTCAGGCCGTGCTGGATGCGCTGAACCGCCACGGCACGGCGATTTTCCTCTCCCGCGACCACACGCGGCGGCTCTTCACGCAGGATAAGGTGTCCATCAGCCGCTTGGAGGGCTTCGCGCAGTGCCCGTATCGGCACTTTGTGAACTACGGCTTGAAGCCCGTCATCCGCCGCGAGTACGAGTTCGACCCGGCGGATGTGGGCGATTTCTACCATGCCGCGATGGAGGGGTACGCCGCCCTTGCGCTGAAGGAGCCGGATTTTCCGGATTTGCCGGACGAAAAAATCCACGCGCTGATGGATACGGTGCTGCTGCCGCTGACGACCGCGTGGGCGGATGGTCCGCTGAATGAAACGCCCTCCCTGCGCCTGCAGGGCGAGAAGTACCGCCGAACGGTGCACCGCGCCGCGTGGATGTTCACGCATCACGCGCAGCACAGCCGCTTCCGCACCGTCGGCGAGGAAGTTGTGTTTGGCGAGGAGGACGGGCTGCCCCCGGTGGTGCTGACGCTGCATGATGGACGGAAAATCGCCCTGCGCGGCAAAATCGACCGCATCGACCGCTGGGAGGGCGACGAGGGCGTGTATCTGCTCGTATCCGACTACAAGAGCAGCCACCGCGACATTGACCCGACGCGCCTATGGTACGGGCTTCAATTGCAGCTGCTGCTGTATCTGCAAGCCGCGTGCGAGGGGCTGGACGGCAATCCGGCGGGCGCATTCTACTTCACGATTCAAGACCCGATGGTAGATACGGCGGATGTAAAGGAATCCGCGGAAAAGGCGATTGCGAAAAAGCTGCACCTGAAAGGCATTGTGCTGGCGGATGTGGACGTGGTGGAAGCGCTGGATTCCAATCCGGGATATTCGTTCACGAAAATCTTTAATGCGGATAGCAGCGTCGCTTCCTCGTCTGATGGCTACACGTCGGAGGAAATGGCGGCACTGCTTGCCCACGCCAAGCAGATGGCGGCGAAGCTGGCCGACCGCATCCGCAGCGGCGAAATCACCCCGTCCCCCGCCGTCATCAGAGACTGGAACGCCTGCCAGTGGTGCGACTGCGCCGGAGTCTGCAAGCTCGATACGTCCATCCCCGGTCATGAAAAACGTGAACTTCCGCCGCTGAAGAAGCAGGATTTATTGACCCTCATGGCGAATGATACAGATGCACCCGGCAGCGAGGAGGACACGTCACCGTAAAAGCGGTGAATTTTTCTCCCGAACACAAAGGAATTTCATCAGAGGCATTGCATCCGGGCGCAAAATGGTTTATAATAGAGATACGAAACTCTCACTCACAAGGAGGCGTTTACCCATGATTCAGATTATCGCAGGCAAGAAGGGCTCCGGCAAGACCAAGCGGCTGATTGACATGACCAACAACGCGGTCAAGACCAGCTCCGGCAACGTCGTTTTCCTCGACAAGAACGACAGCTATATGTACGAAGTGGACCGTGCGGTTCGTTTCGTCAACGTCGAAGAGTACAGCGTTTCCAGCGCGGAAATGTTCCTCGGCTTCCTCGGCGGTATGCTCGCCAGCAACTACGACGTCAAGACCGTCTTCATCGACGCGTTCCTCAAGCTGATCAAGATTGACCTCGCCGACGCGAAGTGGTTCTTCGACAGCCTCGAAAAGTACGCGCAGAAGCATGATGTGACGTTCGTGCTGTCCGTCAGCGCCGATCCCGAAGCGCTGCCCGACTTCTGCAAGGGCTACATCATCTAATTGGAACAGCCCACGAGGGCGGCGGAGCATGTAAGCCGCCGCCCTTTTGGTATTTTGCGCGAAGGGGTCAAGGGGGCGAGCGCAGACTTCGCCTGTTTTCATTGCCCCCCTGTCGCTCCCACAGGAGCGCCCCCCTGCAACATTATTACCTATTATAATGGTAGGAAACCCAGCAACCGCAAGCAGAAACTTGGCAAGAACCCCTTCTTGCCCTCAACCCAGCAGGCATCGCCCTGCGGATAGGAGCGTGATTTCCATGTCATTCATTTCCACCCGCGGCGGCGCCTGCGTCACGGCATCCCAAGCCATCCTGCGCGGTCTTGCGCCCGATGGCGGTCTGTATGTCCCGGCGGTGTTCCCGCAGATGACGCTGGCGGACATTGCCGCGCTGACCAAGCTTGACTACCGCGCCCGCGCGCTGACCATCCTCCGTGGTTATCTTGATGATTTCAATGCGCAGGAACTGGCAGACGCAATTGCCAGCGCCTATGAAGCCGCCAAGTTCGATGACGCCGCGATTGCGCCCACGAAGAAGCTCGACAGCAATACCCATGTGCTGGAACTCTTCCACGGACCGACGCTCGCGTTTAAGGATATGGCGCTGCAGCTGCTGCCGCACCTGACGACGCTCTCCGCCAAGAAGAACGGCGAAAACCGCGAAGTGGCAATCCTCGTCGCAACCAGCGGCGACACGGGCAAGGCGGCACTCGAAGGCTTCAAGGACGTGCCGGGAACATCCTGCACCGTCTTTTACCCGACCGACGGCGTCAGCGACGTGCAGAAGCTGCAAATGACCACCACGGGCGGCGAAAACACGCACGTCATCGCCCTGAACGGCAATTTCGACGATGCGCAGTCCGGCGTGAAGGCGCTGTTCTCCTCCGAGGATTTCCACCAGCAGGTGAACGCGCGCGGCAAGGTGCTTTCTTCCGCCAACTCGATTAACTTCGGCCGCCTCGTGCCGCAGATTGTCTATTATTTCTCCGCCTATGCCGATTTACTGAACGCGGGCGCGATTGCGCTGGGCGACGAGGTGAATTTCGTCGTGCCGACGGGCAATTTCGGCAATATCCTCGCGGGCTACTACGCACGGAGCATGGGGCTGCCGGTCAAGAAGCTCATCTGCGCCTCCAACCGCAACAACGTGCTGACGGATTTCTTCCTTGGCGGCGTTTACGACACGCGCCGGCAGTTCTTCAAGACGACCTCCCCCTCGATGGATATCCTGATTTCCTCGAATTTGGAGCGTCTGCTGTTTGAATGCGCCGACCGCGACGGCGCGCTGATTGCACGCTGGATGCAGCAGCTGCGCACGAGCCAGTCCTACGCCGTTGGTCAGCAGCGGCAGGAGTGGCTGCTGAGCGTCTTTGCCGCCGGGTACGCTGATGACCGCGACTGCGCGGAGGAAATCGCCCGCGTGTTCGAGCAGCATCACTACCTGATGGACACGCACACTGCCGTTGCGAGCCGCGTTCTGCGCCAGTACCGCGAGACGTCGGGCGATTTGACCCCGACGGTCATCGTGTCCACCGCCAGCCCCTACAAGTTCGCCGCCGATGTGCTGACTGCCGTCGCCGGAAAGAACGCCGTCGCCGGACTGGATGCATTCGCCTGCTCGGATGAATTGGAAGCGCGTTCGGGGATGCCCGTGCCGCAGCAGGTGAAGGCACTGCGTTCCCTGCCGATTCGCCACACGGCGCACTGCGAGAAGGGCGGCATGGCGCAGGCGGTGCTGGACGCTTTCGGCGGAAAGTAAATCCCCAGTGGAAAATTGGAAGGGACTAATATGAACAACACGGACATGCTTTTTGTCCAGAAGAAGCTCAATGATTTGGTCGGCTGCACCCTCATCAACCTCTCCCGCACGGCGGATTTGCTTTGCCTGTCGTTTGCGCCGCGCGCGCTGACGACCGAGGTGCAGGAGGAACAATCCCTGCACTTGCAATGCTACTATCGTCTGGTGCAGGATGGGCGGGTTTCCTTGGCGCGAAGTGACTATTTCCAGCCGTCGGAAGCCATGTGGGATTTGTGGCGCAAGCAGGGGTTGGAGGAGGATGTCATTCCGGATGACTACCGCTGTGACGAGTTGGGCGCGAACCGGCTTGATGACCGCATTGTGGAGCTGAACGACGTGCTGACGGGCATTGAAAACCGCTTCATCGTCCGCACGGTGATGGTGGATTCTATCGGGGATGTGACGCTGTGCTTTGACAACGGCGCGGTGTGGAGCATTCTGGTAGACACCTCCGGGGGCGAGGAATGCTGGCGGTATCTGCCCGCGAACGAAGAGCAGCCGCAGCTGGTGCTGTACTCGGATGGCATTGAGTGCGAATAAGCGCTTCGGTTGCAAAGCGCAGGGGAAATGCGTTTTTCGTGCATCCGGCAAATCGCTTTTTCATGCTTGTTTTTTATGGAGCAGGGGGAATCGCGCCTGCGGGCGCGACCAAAGGGCTTTCCGATCGCCCTTTGGAACCCTTCGGTGTGCGCACCTTCGGAGTTGACTTTTTCCGCAAAAATTGACCCGCTTGTCGTGCTGGACAGGCGGGTTTCTTCATTAATATTGCTTACTCACGCCATATTGCTTACTCACGCCGCGTCGGTTTTCTGCTTTTGCTTATACTGCGCGGTGGTAATTCCCAGAATCACACCGAGAAACGTATCCACCGCGGTAATAGTGCCGACGACCTGCTCACCGTATGGCAGGCGCCAGATGCTCGCCAGCGCAAAATACAGCGTCCCCATCGCAGGCAGCAGCAGCTGCGCCATCCATTTCAGCACGTTATACGTCTTGTCACACATGCGCATTCCTCCCCTCCATCGCAGTCTATGCGGAAATTCGCCGCTTGTGCAGATTTTTTTTGCAGAAGGCTTGACAGAACGGGATTGTCCTGCTATAATAAACAAGGTTTTGAAGAAACCTGTGCCGTAGACAGCCGGTATCCGCAAGGATGTAAAGGAGTTCGCTCCGCCTGCCGAGGTGTGAAGGATATAGCATGAAATTTGCTCATCCCTTGCACCTGTTGCAAGGGTTTTCTTTTACTCCCAAACCGTTAAGGAGGTGCAAGAAATGAGCAAGGTGCATGAGGTGAAGCCGGAGAAGGTGGCAGCTGTTGCTGACATCGTCGAAAAGCTGAAGAATGCCCAGTCTGTGGTGATTTGCAGCTACAGCGGACTGACTGTGGAGCAGGTGACTGAAATCCGCAAGCAGTGCCGTGAGAATGACGCCGCGTACTGCGTCCTGAAGAACCGTCTGGTTCTGCGCGCGCTGAATGAGGTGGGCATTACCGGTCTTGACGATCTGCTCAACGGCCCGAACGCTTTCGTGTTCTCCATGAAGGACGCTGTGTCCGGCCCGAAGATCATCAACGACTACATCGAAAAGAACAAGCTGGAGAGCCTGAAGATCACCGGCGGCGTGCTGGGTACGGAAACCCTCGACGTGGCTGCTGTGAAGCATCTGGCGACCCTGCCCAGCCGCGAAGTGCTGCTGGCAAAGCTGCTTGGCTGCATGACCAACACCGTGGCGTCCTTCGTCCGCGTGGTGGATGCAATCCGCAAGCAGAAGAATGGCGAGGAATAATCCGCGCCGATGCCGCATGAGGCTTTACGCCCCTGCGGTCTGAACAACGACAAGTTTTCATTACGATATCAACCGATATAGGAGGCTGAATCAACATGACTCATGAGGAGATCATTGCTGCCGTCGAGTCCATGACGGTGCTGGAACTGGCCGATCTGGTCAAGGCTATGGAAGAAAAGTTCGGCGTGTCCGCTGCTGCGACCGCTGTTGTTGCTGGCCCCGCTGCTGGCGCCGCTGCTCCCGCTGCGGAAGAAAAGACCGAGTTCGACGTGGTGCTGAAGTCCTTCGACGCCGCTGCGAAGCTGAAGGTTCTGAAGCTCGTCCGCGAAGTGTGCGGTCTGGGCCTGAAGGAAGCCAAGGACTTCGTCGAAGCCGTTGCGGCTGGCCCGAAGACCGTCAAGGAAGGCCTGTCCAAGGAAGACGCCGACAAGTTGGCTGCCCAGTTCAAGGAAGTCGGCGGCGAATGCGAAATCAAGTAATTCTTCGGAATTACGTTTCGCCTTCTTGCAATCGTCAAGAAAAGCAAAGAGGTTGGATGCTTGCATCCAGCCTCTTTTTTATGCTATCGACACGCTTCGTCTCTGTTCCCCTTGACTTTTTTGCATTCTTGCGGGATAATAAGGCAGGAAATTCGTCAATTCATCCGTTTTATTTGAAGGAGGTGCATGGCGATGCTGACTTTTCGGGACGCCACCGCTGATCAGGCGGGGCTGATCAGCCACATTTATGCTACCAGCTGGCGTAAAACCTATCGGGGGCATATCGCCCAGCATTATCTGGATCGTCTGCCCGATGAATACTGGGTGCCATCCATCCGCTCATGGCTGTCCAGTGGGCAGCTGTATGGGCTGATGGTCTATGACGACGATAAGCCCGTCGGGTGCTGCATCTACGGCCGCGGGCGCGACGAAGATTACGGCGACTGGTGCGAGATTGTGTCGCTCTATCTGCTGCCGGACACGATGCGTCAAGGCATCGGCGGCAAGCTGCTGGAGGAAGTCATCCGGCTGATGAAGCTGGACGGCTATGAGAAGTTTTACCTCTGGGCGATTGACGGCAACGAAATCGCCGACGGCTTCTACCGCAAGCATGGCTTTCTGCGCACGGATGACGTGGTCGATTACAAAATCGGCGGCGAACCCGTGCGGGACGTGCGGTATACGCGCGTATTACCCAGCGCGTAATTCAGCCGGTTTCGGCTTTTGCAGATACATGCCCGTGGCAATCAGCGCCGTCAGCGGTGCCGCCGCTGCCAAGCCGAACGACCCGACAAGCGTGTTGAGCAGCTGCGAAGCGACATATTTCAGGTTGATGATGTCCATCAGCGGCGTTCCCTGCCCAGCGAAGTACATCAGCATCGACAGGTAATTGCCGGAATATGCCAGCATCAAGGTCGTCGTCATTGTGCCTAACACGCTCCGCCCGACCAGCAGCCCCGACTTCATCAGCGCTCGGCGGCTGATGTCCGGCTTGTGGCGGTGCACTTCCTCCATCGACAAATCCATCAGCGCACCCGAATTAGCGAGGAGCATCATGCCGATATACAGGCTGCGCGTATCAACCTGCATGGCGGATTGGCTCAGCAGCGGCACAACATAGGGCAAATCGCCGCCGTCGAGCTTGAGCAGAATCGTTAGCCCCCACGCGCTCAGGCAGGTGACGACCGTCCCGGCAACCGAACCGAGAATCGCCGTCAGGCAGCGGCGGCTGAACCCCGCCACCAGCACGTCAATCAGCACCGTCAGCACGATGACGGTCACGAACGATGCCATCCATCTGGCAGCAGGCAGAGCAAGCCGCAGAAAATCAGCATGACGAGGCACATCAGCCAATTCTGCTTGTTTTTCCAGCGCATCAGTGTTTTTCCCATTTCAAATTCCCCCATATAGACAGGGCAGGAGATGTTTCATCATCCCCTGCCCTTTGGTTTGCTTCGATTTATACTATTTCCAGATGAAAATGCGCCAAGATGCGCCGCGAATTTTTCATTCTGGCTAACGTGAATGAAACGCAGCGTAGCAGCGCTACGCTAAGTGGAATGAGCGGACGCCAGAAGGGAAAAGGCGCAAGCAGATGGCGCAGGTGAATCTGGAAATAGTATTAGAAAAGGCGCAAGCAGATGGCGCAGTTGAATCTGGAAATAGTATTACTCCGCGTCCGCGGTCAGCCCCATCGCATCCATCGTACGGGTGAAGATGCCCGTGTTGTCATACAGGCCAGAGAACTTTTCCGCGCCCACCCCATAGGCGTACACCGGAATCTGCAGGCCGGTATGCGCGTAGGAGGTATAGGACAGGCCAGCCTTGTTGTTCATGATGTGGCTCACCGCCATGGAGAAGGGGTTGGTCAGCGTTTCATCATAATTGATGACGCCGGAGAGCGTCTTCTTGCCGGAAGCCATCGACGTAGCGGTCGAAGCGGAGTCCGGGCAGAAGGAAGAGCTGTCGTAGGTGGTCACCAGACCGAGGTACGGGAACTTGGTGAAAGACAAATCCGCCGGAACCGGGAACTTGCTGTCCGGGTTTTCGATGCTGCCCAGATAGTACTGGGTCGCAGTCACCTGCGGGTTGCCCATGCCGTCGCCGATGAACATGAACACATACTTCGGATGGCTTTCGCCCTCCGCCATGGCCGTTGCGCAGCTTAGGCACAACACCAGCGCGCAGAGGATTGCAAGGAACTTCTTCATGATTGTTTTTCCTCCTGGTTCTTCGTCTTGTTCTTCTGAACAAGATGTATTCTACCGGAGGAATGTAAACTTTCAAACGGCGATTATGTAAAATCGAGGCGAAAGAAAAAGCCGCTGTGTAAAGTGCATTTTTGCACTTCCAGCGGCTTTTCATACTATTTCCAGATGAAAATGCGCAAGCAGATGGCGTAGGTGAATCTGGTAATAGTATCACTTATGCGCGCTCGGATTCTTCCGCTTTTCGGAAGAATGTTCCCAGCGCCTGTGCAATGTGCGCCCCTTCCCGGCTGATGGTACACACATGCGGCACGTTCTCCAAGCGCAGCACGCCCTTCGTTTTGCTTCGCACCCCCTGCAGAATCACATCCGCGCTGTCAGGCGTGATAACCTGATCGCCGCTGCTCTGCACGCACAGCACCGGGCAGGTGACCGCGCAGAGGTTATTGCGGGCCTCGTGGATAATGCGGCGCAAATCCACCGCGCTTTTCGTCGGAAATCCGGTATACCCCAAGTCGTAGTCGGGAGCGAGCGCGTCGTCCTTGCGCGCCTGCCAGCTGATTTCCGGCAAAAACGGCGCGGCGAATCGTGCCAGCGGAAACCAGCGGTTCAGCACCCCCATCGGCGCGGAAATCGGCGCAATGGCAGTCGGGTCGCTCTGCTCGGCAATCATCAGCGTCAGGCATCCGCCCATGCTCAGCCCGGTCACGCTGACGAAGCGGTACTGTTCTTTCATTTCCCGGAAGGCTTCCTTCGCCGCGTTCAGCCAATCCTGCCACGAACAGCGGCGCATATCCTCCAGCGTTGTCGCGTGACCGGGCAGGTTGATGGTGCGCACACCAAAGCCCTGCTGCACAAGTCCTTCCGCGAGCGGCCGCATATGCGCTGCCGAGCCCGCAAACCCGTGCATCAGCAGCACGCCGTGTTCCCCTTGCCGCACCTCGTACGGCTGACACAGGGGCGAGGAAAAGTCCGCTTCGGGGCGCGTTTTCATCCTGCTTCCTCCTTATTGCACAGCGGAAATCGCTTCCTTTTTGCCCATCACCAGCAGCAGATCGCCCGCCATCAGCATTGTTTCTGCGCCGGGCGATGTAAGGAATTTGCCGCCGCGGTGGATGCCCAGCACGCTTACCCCAAAGTTCCGGCGGATGTTGAGTTCGACGATGGTTTTGTCCGCCCAGTCCGTCGGGAGGGTTAGTTCGGCAATCTGGTCGTCGTCGGAAAGCGCCATGAGGTCGAGGATATTGGGGGCGACGAGCGAACGGGCGACGCGCTGCCCCATATCGCGCTCCGGGAAGATAACGCGGTCAGCGCCGACCTTATAGAGGACGCGGGCATGGAGGTCATCGACGGCCTTCGCGAGGACTTTGGGGACGCCAGCTTCCTTGAGCAAAACCGTTGCGAGGATGCTGGCGCGGATATCCGTGCCAATGGCAACGATGGCGGCATCGAAGTTCTGCACGCCGAGTTCCGCAAGCGCATCCTCATCCACGGCATTCGCCTGAACCGCCTGCGTCACGTCGGG
>FR899884.1:48021-56880 GCA_000437595.1 Faecalibacterium sp. CAG:74
TCGCCCGCCTGCGTCACGTCGGGCGCGATGGCCTCGACGAGCTTCTCGTCTCGATCCACCGCGAGCACCTCATGTCCCAATTCGCACAAGCTCCTCGCCACGCTCGACCCGAAGCGCCCCAAGCCCAGCACCACAAACGACTGCTTCTGTTTCTTCATAACAATTCCTTTCTGAAGGAGGCGCCAGAGGCTCTGCCTCTGGACTCCGGCAGGGCTCTGCCCTGCACCTGCCAAAGGGTCTTCGACCCTCTGGACTCCCTTTTTCGCGATTGAGTTGAGCGCGACTGCATACAGCGCCCGCGTGTTGATTGAGGGGACGGCGTGCAGGACAGTGTATGCGCCTGATGGGTCATTCCTGCATAACACTTCCCTCATTCGTGTCCCGCCTGCGTCAACTTCTGCTGATTTTCCACGTCCTCGTTGCGCTTCAGGGCTTCCGCCGCTTCATTCTGCTTCATTCCCAGAATTGATTGAGCCATGACCATCACGCACAGCCCCATCAGTTCCATCGCCTGATAGAAGCTCCTTTCACCATAGCAAATCAGCATCCCCACGGCAAAAATCAGCACAGCAGTTTCCAGGCCGAATATGATTTTGTTCAGGAGCATCATCGAATGGCTCATGCTCAGCGGCACAGACGCTGGCGAATTTTCTCGCATGTCGTTCACAAGTGCGCACTGGATGGCGGACATGAATCCCCAGAAAAGCAGCTGATGCCGATTCCGCTCAATCGGGACAAATTGCAGCGCAACTGTCGTCAGCATCTGCACGATAATCAGTCCAAGTAAAATTTTCCATGCAGTTTTTGTTGCGCCGCGCTTCCGGCAAATCAGCCACATCGCGCCCATGCCAAGGCCGATGACGCCGCACGCCGCATCCATCACCAGCCACCACGCCGTTTCCTGCTGCACCAGCAGCACTGCGGCGTGCACCAAGACGACCAGCGTCAGCAGCATCGCCAGCACAGGAATAATCGGCTTCTTCGTCATATTTCTCGCTCCTTTCGTTCTTCATCGGGATTACAGTCAGTATAGCAAAAAATCCCCGATTTTTCCAGCATTTCTGATCGAAAAGTGCGTTTTCGCGTCTGAATTGTCACCCAATCGTAATCTCTTCCTCCGGGTAGCGAATCTTTGACGCATTGCGATTCTGCCGGCTCGCCAGCGCGCTTGCCATCGTCAGCGGACCGACACGCCCGAAGAACATCATCAGTGCCAGCACGGTTTTGCTGCCCGCCGTCAAGTTCGGCGTTCCAGCGCTGGACACGCCAACCGTCGCCATCGCGGAGAACGCCTCAAACATCATGTCGAGGAACGGTTGCCCGTCGCCTTCCAGCAGCGTCAGCAGCATCGTTCCGCCCAGCGCCATTGCCAGCGAGATGCTCACAATTGCCAGCGCACGGCGAATCAGTCCCGGCGGAACGCGGCGACGCGCCAGCTGCACGTCCGCGTCGCCGCGGATGACCGACCAGACCGTCAGCGCCAGCACCGCAACGGTTGTCGTTTTCACGCCGCCGCCAGTGGACGCGGGCGACGCGCCGATGAACATCAGGATGATGCTCATCAGCTTGCTGGACTGTCGCATGGACGCGAGGTCAACCGAGTTGAAGCCTGCCGTGCGCATCGTTGTGGACTGCATGAGGGCGTTTACGAGTTTATTTCCCGCGCCGGAAATGCCGCCAAGCGTCGCCGGATTGCGCCACTCGGTCAGGCAGAAGAACGTCATCCCCATCAAAAGCAGCACGCCCGTCATGCCCAGCACCAATCGGCTGTGGAGCGACAATTCTCGCCACTGGAAGCGCTGACGGGTGACCTCGCCCAGCACAGCGAACCCCGTACCGCCCAGCACAATCAGCGTGCTGATAGTCAGCAGCACCAACGGTTCATTTTGAAACGCGGTCAGGCTGGAGAAATGTCCGAAAAGGTCAAAGCCCGCGTTGCAGAACGCGCTGACGGCGTGGAAGATGCTGAAGTACACGCCCTTCCCCCAGCCCAGCAGCGGCACGAAGCGAATTGCAAGCAGTACCGCGCCGCCGCCCTCGATGACCAGCGCCGCCGTCAAGTACCAGCGCGTCAGGCGCACCAGCCCCGACATTCCGCTTGTATTCATGGATTCGCGCAGGAGCATCCGGTCGCGCAGACCGATTTTTCGTCCCAGCAGCATCATCGTCAGCGTCGCGAACGCCATGAAGCCCAGACCACCAATCTGGATGAGCAAAAGCAGCGTCAGCTGCCCAAAGAGCGAAAAAGTCGTTCCAGTATCGACGGCTACAAGCCCCGTCACGCAGACCGCGCTCGTCGCCGTAAACAAGCCGTTGCCCAACCCGATGCTTCGTCCATTCTGCGCGGCGCACGGCAGCGACAGCAGCACGCCGCCCAGCACAATCAGCGCAAGAAATCCAAGCGCCATTACCCGTTCTGGACGCATCCAGCGGTTCTTCTTCCACATCCGCATCATCCTTTCGGGGTCTATTATACTGATTTGATGCGGCATTGTAAAGCCTTTCGTTTTCTTCATTTTCTGGACTGCTTCGCACCCATGTTAGCAGGTTTTGCATGCTCGTTCATTATGTTTGTCAGCCGATTTATGGGAAAGCACTTCATGCTATTGATACATTTCCTCAATCTTCGCATCCACCCGCGCGCGAATCAAGCGCAGCACCAGCACAGTCTGGTCGTCGGCAGGAGCGGTGTCGCCGGACTGCGCACCGGTCAAAATCGCGTTTGCGGCATCCTGCGCAGTTTCGAGCGTCAAGGCGTCGCGAATCGTCTCTTCCATGGACTGCCGATTTTCATAGGCATCCTCCACGCCGTCGGAGAGCAGAATCAGCGTGTCCCCCTGATGCAGCTGCATCAGCTTTTCCCCGCTTTCGACGTTCTCCAGTATCCCCAGCGGCAGCGCGTCGCCGCCCAACAGCGACAAGCCTTCCGCCTGCATCAGGTAGCTGCCCGCCGCGCCGAGCTTGTCCAGCGATGCCTTGCCCGTCCACAAGTCCAGCAGGAACAAATCCACCGTCGTGAACCGACAAGCCCACCAGGAACAAACCCCCCGTCGTGACCCGCTCTCCCTGCCCCGCCAGCAGCATCATGCCGTTGACCGCCGTAAGCGTCTGCGCCCGGTCATACCCGGCATCCAGACACATCCGCAGCAGCTCCACCGCCTGACGCGATTCCAGCGCCGCCTGATTCCCGTGCCCCATGCCGTCGGACAGCGCCGCCACGAATCGCCCGTCCTGCAACTGCCCCAGCGAAAACGTATCGCCGCAGATATCCGCGCCTGCGATGCACCGGCTCGCCGCACCCGCCTCCACCATCATCAGTGGCATTTCCGTCAGGCGGACATGCGCCCGCTCGCGCTCGGCAATCGTCATCGGCTTGCCAAGGCATCGGCTTGTGATGCCGCACAACTGCGCCGCCTGCTCATCCGCGCTGCCCGCGCCGTGCAATTCATAGGCTACCTGCAAGTGCCCATCCACCTGCCGCACAAACGACAGGCGCGCCATTGCTTCCTCCTCCGCCAAGGCGTGGCGGAGCTTGCGCGCGTACTGCTCATCCCACCAACTTTCGCCGCTGGACAGCGCTGCCAGATGCCTTGCGCTGCCCGAAAGCGCAGTGAGATGCGTCACCAGCATGTCCCGCTGCTGACACGCTCGCCGGATAATGCGCTGCTCGTCCGCGTTCTCAGCGCGCAGCAGATTCATGCTGTCCATCAGCTGATACAGCCGTGCGCACCCCAGTCCCCGAAGTGATTCAAGCCGCTGTGCCCACACCTCGTCCGACGCCTCGTGCGCTTTCCAGATGTATTCGGCGCGGCTCTGTCCCAATTCTGTGTTCATGCACCCGCACGACGCCCGCTCCGGGCAGGAGGCGCACAGATGCTCTTCCCACCACTGCGGCGTGCGCTTTTCGCCCAGTCCCACGGGCGACGGCACAGCGCGCGCCATATCGCCGACCGTCTTTTCCCAGCGGCGGAGGGCATAGGCAGCATACGCATCCCCCGGCGCATCGGGCAGCGGATGAAACCGCCGCGTCTGCTGACGGAGAAATTCGTCTGCCTCCCGCGGCAGCACACCCATGATGAGCGGAGCAGCCGCCGCCGCGCCCAAGGCTCCCCACGCGATTGTTCCCGTGTACGCCAGCATTCCGCCCATTCCCAGCGCAAACAGTATGCACGGCACCATCCGCCGCCCGGTCATCTGCCCCATGCCCGCGAGGAAACCGCCCAGTGACAGCGCGACCGTCACGCTCAGCGGAAGTCCCTGCAAAGCCAGCGTCACGCCCGCCATCAGCCCCATCACGCAGCCGGGGCACACACCCAGATACACCGCTGCCGCCATCGTCATCAGCCCCGCCGCCGTCACGCCAAGGTTTACATACGGCAGCATCATCCGCGCGCCGCCGCACAAGAGCATCAGCAGCAGATACCCAACCGACAGTCGGCTTTCGAGCGTCTCGAAACTTTTGCCGCCGCGGATGCTCTCAATCGCGCGGCGCATGACCGGCGCGGAGAGCGTTCCCAGCAGAATGGTGCCGATGCCAAAGAGCAGCGTCGCCGCCGACCCTTGCCACACGCCGATGATTGCCCCCGGCAGCAGCGCCAAGCTCGTCGCAATCAGCGGGAACGCGCCGTTTCTCTGCCTAAGCACATGCGGCGAGAGCAGCACCAGCACCGCGCCGATGAGCAGCTCCCAGCGCGTCGTCAGTCCCCAGAGCATCCGCATCAAAAACGCCGCTGCGATGCCCAGTGACACCGGGTACGTCACCAGCCCGCACGACGCTGCCGCCATGCCGTACGCCGCCCACGCCCCCGCCGACACGCCGCATATGTCCGAGAACGCGAGTGCAAACCCCGGCGCAGCCCCCAGCAGGATTCTGCCCGTCTGCCGCAGGATTTTCCGCCCCGTGCCGCTTTTGTATGCGCTCCGCCACGCTGTCCATGCCGCCTTCTTCTCCCGTGTCAGCACTTCGGTCATGCCTGTCCCCTCCCTTGCCGTAGGGAATCATAATACGGCAATCAAGCGGGCAAAAGCGTCGAAGCAGGGGGCGGTTTTTTCGCGAATTTGGGGAGAAAAAAGCCCGCTGACGTTTCTTGCGCCAGCGGGCTGAAATGCGGGTTCAGGAATCTGTTTTGGCAAAGCAAACCGTTTGCCCCTTCATGGAGATTTTCTGGACTTGCAGCCGTATGCCGTCAGTTCCTTCTTGTATTGCAGAAAGGAATGGTCTATTGGAATGCCCGCAATCTGCTGAATTTCGTCGAAGGAAAGCGTCAGCAGCGGTGCAGACTGAGAACGCACATAGTCCCAGAGGGCATTATACTTGCTCATGCTTCCTTCAACTGCCCCACAAACGTCACCGGATCAACAAACTGGAAGCGCGCGTTCTGCATGGCGCTGCGCGGGAAATCGACGCGCTTGATGGGCTGCTCCTTCTGCGTCGCGGTCACGATGACGTGCGTCACGGGCAGCGTCGCGAACAAGTCCCGCGCGATCCGCAGCGACAAGCCGCACAAGTAGTGTTCGCCGTCGCTGTCCAGCAGGTCGTCCCGGACGGCAAACGTTGCCAGCATCACGTCCGCATCGCGCGTCGCGACGGAGAGCGACGACGTGTAGGGCGCAAGGTCGCCCATCGGGTCAACGGCTTTCAGCACACCAAGGTATGCCGCCGTGTCGCCGGAGAGCACTTTAGCGGCATATTGGCGGTAGAGTGCCCACTTTTCCGCTGAAACCAGACCGTCAGTCGGTATTGGGGAGGACAGCACTTCCGTCCAGTCGATGGGTTCATCCCCCACTTTCCACAGTTCGGTAAAGGGCAGCGATTTTTCGTCCGCATAGGTGGCTTTGGGTGCTGAATCGGCGGATTTTGCGGGATTCTGCGCGGTTTGCGGTGCGTGGGGCGCGGTCGGTTCGTCCCGAACCGCGGTCGGTTTTTCCGCCGGAACGGTTTCGGGAACGCTTGCCCACAAGTCCTGCGCAATATCCGCCATGTCGCTGAGTATCGACCCGCGGCGGCGCGGTGAATAGCCTGTCATTTGCTTTCCTCCTTGGTTGTGGTGCAGCGGAGCGCGGGCGGCTGGGCAGCCGTTTCGAAGGCATCCACCGTCACCGTCGCGTTTTCGATAATGCCGCTGTCAAACAGGTAGCGCGAAAGCGGGTTGATCAGCAGCGCTTCCACCTGATTGCCGATGCCGCGCCCGCCGTTGGTCAAATCCGCCAGCGCCGCGTCGGACAGCTGCTGGTAGCTTTCGTCCGGGATAACGAGCGTCAGGTTTTTCTGCTCCTTCAGGCGGCGGATGAGCTTGTCCACCTGCGCGCGGAGAATCGCCTGCCCTGCCTCCTGGCGGATGAAGTCGAAGATGACGATGTTCTCGCCGATGCGGTTGAGGATTTCGGGGCGCCCCAGCTCCAGCTTGAAGTAGTCCCCGATGGCTTCGCGCAGGCGGCGCGTCACCTCGTCGTACGGCATGTCATACGACACGTTTTGGTGCCGCTGCCCCAGCGCATCCTTGACGTACATACCCAGATTGCTGGTAAAGATGATAATCGTTTCAGAGAAATAGACCGTGTGACCCTGCCCGTCGGTCAATCGCCCGTCCTCCAGAATTTGCAGGAACTTGTCGAAAATCGACGGGTGCGCCTTCTCGATTTCGTCAAACAGCAGGATGCAGAACGGGTTCTTCTTCACGGCGTTGGTCAGCTGGCCACCCGCCTCGTAGCCGACATAGCCGGGCGGTGCGCCAAGCAGCTTCTGGTCGGAATGGCTCTGCCCGTATTCGCTCATGTCAAAGCGGACGCAGGCGGATTCGTCGCCGAAAATCTTTTCTGCGAGTGCCTTGGCGGTTTCGGTCTTGCCCGTGCCGGTCGGCCCGGCGAAGAACAGCACGCCCTTGGGCTTGCCCGTGCCGGAGGAATTCGCGCCGTTCAGCCCCGTCACAGCGCGCTTGATGACATCCAGCGAACGTTCCAGCGCCGTGTCCTGCCCCTTGATGCGCTTCTGGAAGTCCGTTTTCGCCGTTTTGAGGCTCTCCATCGACAATTTCGCCCACGGATTTTCATGGATGCCGTACTTGTACAAATCCACAATGCTGCACAGGTCGCGAATCGGCGCGCACTGGCTGCGGCTCATACGGCGGAGCGCATCAAGCTCGGTGAAGCTCATGCCTTCGGTCAGCCCAACGAACTTCTCCCGCAGCTTGCGCAAATCGTCCGAATGCTGCTGATAATAGGGCATGTCCGTGCGGTACACCGCCGCATCGAAGAAGGACGGCCACGCGCTGCCGCTCAGGAACCGCATCCGCTCATCGCGATCGGGCGCTTCCAGCGTAATCGTCTTGCAAACGGGGTTGTCCAGATAGAACCAAGCGGGCAGGTCGTTGAGCTTGTTGACCAGCAAAATCAGCAGATTCGGCAGCTTTCCCTGCGCCGTGCGGACGGTCGCGGCGGACAGCGACGCTTGCAGCAGGAGATTAAAGCTGTTGACCTCCATTTGGTCGAGGCGGTCAGGCGTGACGATATAGCGGCTCGCCATCTCCATCACGACGGCGGTCGCGTGCTTTCCCTGCATCATGGCGCGGCGGATGATGTTCGGCGCGGTATTCGCGTCGTTCCCCTTGAACTCCGCCGGAATCGCCCCGCTGACGACTTCCGCCTGATTCGTTTTCGCGAAATTATCCAGCATCTCCGGCGCATACGGGTTCATCAGCCCCACCAGATTGGAATAGAACACTACTTGCTCATACCCGGCATCGGACAAATACGCATTCAGGAACGCGCTCAGCGGCAGCAGCGTATCCTCCGCCACCGAACCCGTCACCGGCACGCGCACCTGATCCATCACGCACCCTTCCAGCACCAGCAGCGGCTTCACGCCGCGAAACAGTTCCAGTTCCCGATACCAGCGCGGAATCAAGTTCTCCACCGCACTTTTCCCCCTTTGCACAGCGAGTTTTTCTCATTATAGCATACTTTTTCCGCCGTGTCATGAAAATCCGATGAGAAAATCAAAATCCGAACATTCGGAATTTCGTTGAAAAGAACATTTTGCTCGGCTTTCTTTTGTTTTTCGCTTGACATCGGCTGACACATGCTGCATAATAAGATGTAATGCCGAAAATTGCGGCAGAGGTTTCTGTCTGCCGCTCAAGGAGGATGTTCCAAATGGTTCGTACCATTGTAGGCGCTAACTGGGGCGACGAAGGCAAGGGCAAGGTGACCGACCTGCTTGCGGAAGAAAGCGACGTGGTCGTCCGCTTCCAAGGCGGCGCGAATGCGGGTCACACCATCATCAATGAATACGGCAAATTTGCGCTGCATCTGCTGCCGTCCGGCGTTTTCCATCAAAATGTGGTCAACGTCATCGGGCCGGGCGTGGCGCTGAACATCGAGGCGCTGCTGAGTGAGCTGGAGTCTCTCACGTCCCGCGGCGTGCCGATGCCTAAGCTGATGATTTCCGACCGCTGCCAAGTGATGATGCCCTATCACATTGCATTTGACAAGCTGGAGGAAGAGCGCCTGGGCAAGAGTGCGTTCGGCTCCACCAAAAGCGGCATTGCGCCGTTCTATTCTGATAAATATGCCAAGGTGGGCATTCAGGTCTGCCAGCTGTACGACGAAGAGCTGCTGCGCAAGCGGCTGGAAATCGCGCTGGTGAAGAAGAATGTGCTGCTGGAGCACCTGTATCATCAGCCGCCGATTGATGTGAACGAGCTGGTGCCGTATCTGCAGGGTCTGGCGGAGAAGATTCGCCCGATGGTCGCGGACACGACGCACTTCCTCTATCAGGCAAACAAGGAGGGCAAGACCATCCTGCTGGAAGGTCAGCTTGGCTCTCTGCGCGATCCCGACCACGGCATTTATCCCTACACG
>FR899884.1:56898-62138 GCA_000437595.1 Faecalibacterium sp. CAG:74
CACGGCATTTATCCCTACCCGACGTCGTCCTCGCCGCTGGCGGGCTACGGCTGCGTGGGTGCGGGCGTTTCCCCGCGCGACATGACGGACATTGTGTGCGTCACGAAGGCGTATTCATCCTGCGTGGGTGCGGGTGCATTCGTCTCCAAGCTGGACGGTGCGGCGGGTGACGAGCTGCGCCGCCGCGGCGGTGACGCGGGCGAATTCGGCGCAACGACAGGCCGCGCGCGCGATGTCGGCTGGTTCGACGCGGTGGCGACGCGCTACGGCGTGATGGTGCAGGGCGCGACGCAGGTTGTACTGACGAATCTGGACGTGCTGGGCTATCTGGACGAGATTCCGGTGTGCGTCGCCTACGAAGTGGACGGCAAGCAAATTACGGAATTCCCGGCAACCCCGACGCTGATGCGCTGCAAGCCGGTATATGTGAAGCTGCCCGGCTGGAAGTGCGACATTCGCGGCGTGAAGTCGTATGACGAGCTGCCGGAAAACTGCCGCAAGTATGTGGAGTTCATCGAGAATGCGTGCGGTGTGCCGATTAAGATGGTTTCCAACGGTCCGAAGCGCCACGAAGTGCTGTATCGCTGAAGTATTTGAAAGAGGCAGAGAGGAATCCCTGCCTTTTTCCAGAACTTTTTGCTTTAATACGCTAATGTGTTGATTTGTTTGGTTCTGTCCCGGTAAAAGCCAATAAACATGGGTGCGACCCGAAGGTTCCCAAAGGGCGACCGCAGACATTCATCTGTTTTCATGCCCTTTGGTCGCCTCCGCAGAGGCGAAATTCCCTGCTTTCAGAAAAAAGCAGCTATGCTTGAAAGACCAGCCATTTGGTCGCGCCCATCTGGCGCGACACAGCATCAATAGTCGAAAGAGCAGCTTGGGGGCGCTTCTGAGGAAGCGCGAAGTTACTGGCAGGGACGCTTCGCTGCCTGCGCCTTTGTGGGCTGTCTCTTTGAATTGAGCGCCCGAAAAACAGTTGGGGCGTTGCCCCAAACCCCACAAGGGACGCTGTCCCTTGACCCTGCAAGGGGAAATTTTCCCCTTGACCCCTTTCGCGCGATTGAGTTGGTTTCACTACCATAATTCTTCCGCGTGTTGCTTTTTTTCCCCTTCCCCCTTCCGAATTTTTCCCCCAAGGAGGTGTTTTCCCCCATGATTGCCATTCTCGACTACGGCATGGGCAATCTCCGCAGCGTCCAAAAGGCGCTCGAATTTCTTGCCGTCCCCTGCTTCATCACCGACACCCCCTCCGCCCTTTCCACCGCCGACCACATCATCCTCCCCGGTGTCGGCGCGTTTTCCGATGCCATGACCCGCATCCGTGCGCTCCATCTCGACCGCGCCATTCTCTCCGCTGCCGATGCAGGCGTACCTATCCTCGGCATTTGTCTGGGAATGCAGATGCTCTTCCAGCACAGCGAGGAAAATGGCTTCTACGATGGTCTGGGGCTGTTCCCCGGCACCATCACGAAATTCCGCGACGCGGGGCTAAAAATCCCCCATATGGGGTGGAATACGCTCGACACACACCCGTGCGTCCTCTTTGACGGCGGACAGTCGCCGTTTGTCTATTTCGTCCACAGCTACTGTATGGCGGATGTGTCGCCGGAATGGACGACCGCCACCTGCACTTACGGGCAGACTTTCACCGCCGCCATACAGCGCGGAAACGTGATGGCAACGCAGTTTCACCCGGAAAAATCAGGTGAAGTCGGGCTGAATATGCTCCGGCGCTTTGCGCAGTGGAAGGGGGACAAATCATGCTGACCAAGCGAATCATCCCCTGTCTGGACATCCGCGACGGTCGGGTGGTCAAGGGCGTGAACTTCGTGGATATCCGCGACGCGGGCGACCCGGTGGAAGCCGCGGTGCGCTACAATGAGGCAGGCGCGGACGAGCTGGTACTGCTGGACATCAACGCATCCTACGAGAAGCGCGGCACGATGCTGGACGTGGTGTCGCGCGTGGCGGAGCAGGTGTTCATCCCATTCACGGTCGGCGGCGGCATCAGCGACATCGACCAGATTCGCGCGCTGCTGCGGCTGGGCGCGGACAAGGTGAGCATCAATTCGCCCGCCGTGCGCAACCCGGATTTCATCACCGAGAGTGCGCTGCGGTTCGGCAGTCAGTGCATCGTGCTGGCAATGGATGTAAAATCGCGCGCTGGCGGCGGCTGGGACGTGTATGTACGCGGCGGGCGCGAGAACACAGGGCTGGACGCACTGGAATGGGCGGCAGAGGGCGTGAAGCGCGGCGCGGGTGAAATTCTGCTGACGAGCATGGACTGTGACGGCGTGGGCGACGGTTTCGCGCTGGATGTGACACGCGCCATTGCGGATGAAGTCGGCGTGCCGGTGATTGCCAGCGGCGGTGCGGGCAAAATGGAGCACTTCCGCGACGCGCTGACCGTCGGGCACGCCGATGCTGCCCTCGCCGCGACGCTGTTCCACTTCGGCATCCTGAAAATCAGCGACTTGAAGGACTATCTGGCGCGCGAGGGCGTGCCGGTCAGGAGGACATGAGCATGTATGAGAGCGAATTAGCGCTGCGCCTGACTCCTTACGTTGCAGGTGAGCAGCCGAAAAACCGCAAGTTTATCAAGCTCAACACGAACGAGAATCCCTATCCCCCGTCGCCGCGCGTGGCTGAGGTGCTGCGCTCGTTCGATGCCTCGTCCCTGCGCCTGTACCCGGACATGGATGCGACTGCCCTGCGCGAAGCCATCAGTGCAGTCGAGGGTGTCCCGGCGGACTGGGTGTTCTGCGGCAACGGCTCGGACGAAGTGCTGGCGTTTGCGTTTGCGGCGTTTTTCGCGGGCAAAACCGTCGCCATTCCGGCGGTGACGTACTCGTTTTATCCAGTTTATGCGAATTTGTACGGCGCAAAAGTCGCATCTGTGCCGATGAAGCCTGATTTTTCGGTGGATGTGGATGGTCTGCGCCTTGCCTGCCCCATTGCCTTGGCGAACCCGAACGCCCCGACCGGCATGGCGCTCCCACTGGATGTGCTGCGAGATTTGGCGGCGTACACGCGCGACTGCGGCGAAGTGCTGCTGATTGACGAGGCGTACGCGGCATTCGCGGAGGAAGTCGCCGTACCGCTCCTGCGCGAATTTGACAACGTAATAATTACCCGCACGTTCAGCAAGAGTCACGCTCTGGCGGGAATGCGCGTCGGCTATGCGCTGGGGCATCCGCGCCTGATGGCTGCCATGAAGCGCATCCGCGACAGCTTCAACAGCTACCCGGTTGACCGTTTGGCACAAGCCGCCGCGCGCGAAGCCGAGCTGGATACGGCATACACTGCGCGCATCGTCGCCACCATCTGCCATGACCGCGATATCTGCCGCCAAGCATTAGCGGACGCGGGCATTCCCGTCCTCAAGAGCCGCACAAACTTCCTCTTCGTTAAGGCATCGGAAAATGACGCCGCGCCGATTCAGCAGCTTCTGCGCGACGACGGCATCCTTGTCCGCCACTTTAGCACGCCGAACCTGCAGTCGTATCTGCGCGTAACGATTGGCACGACGGAGGACATGCGGATCGTCACGGAGCGTCTCATCAGCAGAATAAAAGGTTGATGCAATTGCCCTGCGCCGAAGGACTTTCCTCCGGCGCATTTTTTCATTTATAATGTAAGTTTTTCCGAAAATCCGCTCGCTTAGACGTGCAAAGCCTTGCATTTCCTGCGAAAACGCGCTATACTGATTCCCGTCGGAATTCGCCGGCGAGAGGAGTTTTTCACATGATGAAAAAGAATTTGAAATACCTGTTGGCTTTGCTCTGCATCATCGTCCTGCTGCTCTGCACGGGATGTTCATCGGATAGCGCTGCACCGCAGCCCATCAGCATTACGGTCTGGACATACTACAACGGTACATTGCTGGAGAGTTTCAATACGCTCGTCAAAACCTTCAACGAAACGGTTGGCAGGGAAAAGGGCATCATTGTTGAGGCGTACAGCCAAGGCAGCGTGAACGAGCTGGAAGCCAGCGTCATGCAGTCCGCCGAGGGAAAAGTCGGCGCGGCAGCGATGCCGAACATCTTCTCCGCCTACGCCGACACCGCCTACGCACTGGACAAGCTGGGGCTGGTCGTTGATGTCAGCAGCTATCTGACAGCAGACGAACGCGCCGCATATGTCGATAATTATCTCACCGAAGGCGACTTCGGGCAGACTGGGAGCATCAAAATCTTCCCGGTTGCCAAGTCTACCGAACTGCTTTTCCTGAATGAAACGGACTGGCAGCCTTTCGCCGAGGCGACCGGCACGCAGGAAAGCGAGATGCTCACCATCGAGGGTCTGCTTGCCGTCGCCGAGCGCTACTACAACTGGACAGACGCGCAGACCGCCACGCCTGATGACGGCAAGGCCCTCTTCGGGCGCGACGCAATGGCGAATTATCTGCTCATCGGCGCGCAGGAGCTGGGCTGCACCATCTTCGAGGTGGATGGCGATGGGCGTCTTACGCTGCATTTCGACCGCGATATCATCCGCAAGCTCTGGGACAGCTACTACGTTCCGTTCATCAAGGGCTATTTCAGCGCTGCCGGGCGCTTCCGCAGCGACGATATCAAGACGGGCAACCTGCTGTGCTACGTCGGTTCATCCTCCAGCGGCACGTTCTTCCCCTCCCGTGTCATAACCAGCGACACCGAAAGCCATGACATCACGCTGAAAGTGCTCCCCTGCCCGAAGTTTGCGGATGGCGAATCGTTTGCTGTCCAGCAGGGCGCCGGCATGGTCGTCACGGCGGCCGATGAAGCGAAAGTGCGCGCGAGCGTGGAGTTCCTCAAGTGGTTCACCCTGCCGGAAAACGACATCAGCTTCTCCGTCGGTTCGGGCTACATGCCGGTGACAAAGGCGGCAAACAACATGGATACCATCAAGGCCGCCGGACTGACGCTCTCCCCCGTCGTCGAGCAGGTGCTGACGGGCGCGGTCGCGACGATCAATGAGAATCGCCTGTACACACCACTGGCGTTTGAGGGCGGTCAGGCGGCGCGCAAAGTGCTGGAATACGCATTGAGCGACAAAGCCGCGGCAGACCGTGCCATCGTCGTCGAGCGAATCGCCGCGGGGATGAGCGCCGAGGAAGCTGAAGCGGAGTTCCTCACGGACGAATGCTTTGACAGCTGGTATCAGGAGACGCTGACGAAGCTGCAAGCCTACGAATAATCGCCCTCGTCGCCAATAAAAGCCTGCAAATAAAAAGTCAAGCCCCAAATGGGACTTGCTGC
>FR899885.1:0-8113 GCA_000437595.1 Faecalibacterium sp. CAG:74
GATCAGGCTCATCGTCAATTGCTTCTTCACCTCTTTATTATACCCCTTTTTCGTCCTTTTGGTTGTTCTTTCTTTGTGCGGGATTGCCTTAAGAATAGCAGAAATGAAAGTGCTGCACATCAACCAAATGGCTATTTTTCGCACCGCAAAACAAAAAAGCCGCCCGCAGGCAGCTCTTTTACCATGTTATTCAGTTTTTCCGGTTCAGGATTACCAGTCCGATTTCCCGCGCCCGCACGGCCAGCTCGGTACGATTTCTGAAGCCGGTCTTTTCCAGCATGTTGAGGATGTGCGTCTTGACGGTTGCCACGGACATGTGCAGTCGCTCGGCAATTTCCTGATTGGTGTCGCCGCCGGTCATCTCGCGCAGCACCTCCAGCTCGCGGCTGGTGAATTGATAGCTGCTGGCAAGCCCTAATTGCAGCTCCGGCGTTGCGTCCGGATAGACGGATTCGCCCGCCATCGTGCGCGCCATCACGTCCAGCAGGCTTTCGCGCTGTTCCTCCTTGTACCAGAAACTCTCCACACCAATCTCTCGCGCGCGACTCAGGTAGGAGCATTCCGGCATGGAGGTCACGATGATGATTTTCATCTGCGGGAAGGTACGCTTGATTCGCTCCGCTGCGTCCAGCCCACTCTCGCCGCCGCGCGTGACCACGTCCATGAGAATCAGATCCACGGGAAAGCGCAGGCAGTATACGTCCGCCAGCGCGGCATTGTCGATGGACAGCGCCACCTCGAAGCGCTCCGACGCCTGAATCCGCAGTTCGAACAGCTCGCGGGGCATGGTCTGATCCTCAACAATCATGACTTTGTATTTCATGGAATTCCCTGCCTCCCCTCGAAAAATGTCAGCGTCAGTTCAAAACGCGGGGCGTGAGCAATCTCCATTGCGCCGCCTGCGGCTTCCACCCGTGCGCGCAGCGCGGTCAGACCGCTGCCTTCGACGATGGGGCCTGCCGGCGTACTGCCGTCGTTGAGATAACGAACGCGCCAGCCGGACGCGGTTTTCCCGCCGATAATCTCCAGCCGTGTACCGCCCGCGTGGCGAACCAGATTCGTCAGGCATTCATGGGCGGCGATTTCTACAAGCTGCGCGCTCTCCGTGTCCTCCGCCGGAAATACGCCGCGGCGCTCGATGGTCACGCCGATGGCGCGCGCGGCGCGGGCAAGCTGATCAAATGTGTCGACAGGCTGTTCATCCGCATATTTTCCCAGCAGCAGCCGAACGTTCTGCCGCCACGCGGCGCAGACGCTTTCCGCATCGCCCTGCGCGCCGGAGAGAAACTGCCGGGTCTGCAGGAGCGCGCGGCCAATCTGGTCGTGAACGCGGGTCTTGGCGCGCAGAATCTCCTTTTCCCGCGTCGCTTCCTGTACGTCCTGCCCATATTGCCGAAGCCGCCGGTTCATGCCTTTCAGGCGAAGGTTGTCCTTTTCCACTTCCCGCTGGAGCCGCGCTTCCTCGGTGATATTCGTGCCGGTGATTTGGTAAATGCTTTTTCCTGCCATCTCCATCTGTACGCGCTCAAAGCTCCATGTCTGACCATTCTCCAGCGTGACGATAGGCTGCGATTCAATCGCTTTCCAGAAAACGTTCGCGTTGAGCAGCGCTTCTCCCGTGAGCAGATGACTCAGTTCGTCCATCTTGAGGTTCTTCAGGCAGGGCAGCCCGTTTTCCCACGCAAAACACAGCGCGCTTGGCAAATGGTCACAACTTTCCTTGATGGAAACCGGCGAAAGCTGCCGCCTGCTTTTGCGCCGCAATAGAAGCAGTGAAGAAAGGCTGAGCACCGTGAGGAGCAGCGCCGCAGCCGTCCACGGCGAAGGCGAGAGCGCCGCGCTTTCCGGCAGCCGGGAAAGCAACATGGCCAGTGCTGCAAAATCCAGCGAAACGATGGTCAGGCAAATTGCAAACACAAAGGGCCGATGGCAGCGCACGGCGCTCATGCAGCCGAACAGACCGGCAACCGTTCCGGTTAGCAGCAATGTGCACATCAAACCGGCGTAAAGTGGAGTCATGCGCGCTCACCTCCCCAGTCAAAAGCGAGCGTTGCACACAGCGCGCCGTCCGCATCGTCAATGGTTATCTTTCCCAGAGCCTTGTATTTGTCCACATTCGGCAAACCTGCCGCGTCTTCCGTCATCAGGCGAATGGAAAAACGCTTGCCGCATTCCACGCGCACCATCAGCGCGCTGAGCGAGGGCAGCGCTGCCTCCAGACAATCCTCGAAGAAGTCGTAAGCGCTCTGCGCGTGGCAGCTGCATACGCTGTCTGTTCCTTCCTGATGGAGCGCGCAGACAGCGCCGTACTGCGTCAGATAAGTCAGCGATTCTCGGAGGCAGTGGGTCAGCTCGTCCGCGCGGACGACCGCTTTCTTATCGCAAATCAGCGCAAGATTGACCCGCCGCTTGACATACGCGCCCAGCAGACAGATCTGCTTTAATTTTTGAATATCCAGCTTTTGAACGCTTTCTTCGCCCAGAAGCTGGTTGATTTGAAGCAGCTGAGGCTGCACGAGCGCAATCATCTCGTCCATGAGCCGATTTTTTTCTTCAATCTGCGCGCGCTGACGCTTCAGCTCGTTTTCCGCCTGTATCAGCTCGTTTTCCTCCGAAAGCCGGGTGTTGATTTCGGCAAGCTGCGCCTGAATCCGATTGATTTTCGAAATATCCTCCACCCAGTACACGCGCCCGTCCTGCACCGGCGCGCTTTGCAGCCGCGTGTCCGCGTTCAGCAGAATCGCCTCGCGCGCCGCTGCGTTCAGTTGACAGGCGGTGAGCTCCGGCGCATTTTTCGCGCGGTAGATGGGGATTCCCTGCTCGTCCACAATCTGCGCGGCAACGGTGGATTCGGAAAAGAAATAGCGGTAATGGTCGTTGGTTGGCAGCAGCCCCACCTGCAGGCAGCTCTCCCAGAACGCCGCAAACGTCAGGCAGCAGCATTCCGGTATCTTGTGGAACGTGTAGATGTTAGCAAAACTCAGCGCGCACAACGCAAATCCGCCCACAAATACACAGAGTGGCACCCATGCGTATCGCCTGCTTTCAGACACGCGGCACTTGCAATAGATAACAGCCCCGGTTGCCAGCAGCAGAACGACAATCCACGCCATGGCGAGATAGTACACCCAGCCGTGAATATAGTCGGCTGATAGCGTTGCAGCGCCCGGCGCGGCACGGAAGGCCATCTGGTGCAGATCGTTGGTCAGCACGCCGCCAATCAGGCATATCGCCGGAAGAAACAGCAGATACCACCGCAGCGAAAACGTATCGCCCTCGCGCCGCCCAAGCTGCAGCGCGGCAAACAGGCTGAACAGCGGCGCAAGAATCTGCGGCACATAATACAAATACCACAGATAGCGTGTAACAGTATCGTCGTTGAAAAAGCGATATTTGACCGTACGCAGGAACAGCCACAGCACGGCCATGGCGCATCCAAGCAGCAGCCAACGCCGATCACAGCGGTGCAGAATCCTGCGAGATATGGAAAAGCCCCAGCCCATGGCCAGACCAATGTAAATCAGGTTGGTCAGCAGAAAGAAAGCGGCAGAGGGCAGCGGAGCACCCACGCGATCCGCCTGGCGAAAAAAACCGGCAAGAACGAACAGACCCAGCGAAAGGCAGAGCTTCGCAATGGATTTTCGTTTTGCGGCAGCCATATATCCACCTCCTGCCCATAGTTGAAAGAACAAATATTATACTATTTCCAGATTCACCTGCGCCATCTGCTTGCGCCTTTTCATCTGGAAATAGTATTATACCATACAAGCGACTGAAAAACCAGTGCTTTCAAGACAAACGAACGGGCAGGAGTCTTTCGTAGACTGTCCCGCACTGGTTTATCCGCACGGTATGTCTTGTTCCTCCGCAGAGATGGGCAGTGTCAGCTCGATCACGGTTCCGTCTTTGCCGCTCTCCGTGATGCGCACGCTGCCGCCGTGGAGATGAGCGATTTCCCAGACCAGCGATAAGCCCAGCCCCACGCCGCCCTTTTCCCGGCTGCGGGACTTGTCCACCCGGAAGAAAGGCTGAAACACGCTTTCTCTGAAGTTTTCCGGGATGCCGCAGCCCGTATCCCTGACCTCGATCACCGCGCTGCTGCCCCGGCGCGACGCGGCGACGCGTACGCTGCCGCCCGGATGATTGTATTTTACGCCGTTCTCTACCAGGTTGAAAATCGATCGATATACAAGCACGTCGCTGCCGGTAATCCAAAGATCTTCGCCGGATTGAGAGAGCGCCACGCCGCTCTTTTCCGCCAGCGGCGACAGATCTGCCAGCACCTCCTCAATCATGGGGGCAAGCTGGATTTTGTCCGTGCGCGGCACAGCCTTCAAGTCGCTCATATCCAGCAGCGTCCGCACCATTTTGGATAGCCGCTCGGTCTGCTCCCGCAGCATGGAAATCGTTTCTGCGGTTTCCGGACGATTATCTCCGTGGTCTGTGGCCATGTACAGATCCAGCCGCGCCTGCATCAGCGCCAGGGGCGTGCGCAGCTCATGGGCGGCGTTGCCCACAAACTGCTGCTGTGCGTCGAACGCCTGATTCAACCGCAGCAGCATCTGATTGATGGCACGGCTCAGCCGGCTGAACTCCACGGCCTCATCCTCACTGAGGGTGATTTCCGTCAAACTCTGCAGCTGCACGCGTTCTGCCTTTGCGGTAAAGCGCTTCAGCGGCTTCAGCGCCTTTCCACTGACGAAATACGCCACTGCGCCGCCCAGCGCCGTCACCGCCAGCGCGATATACCAGCCGCGAATGCAGAAACTGTGCTTTGCGCCGCTCAGCTCCAACACGAACTCTCCATTGAAGCGCTCCGACAGATCCTTCCACTGCTCGTCAGGAATGTCGACGCGGATGGCCTGCGGATCCTCCTGCACATAGTGCATCACATAATTGCCGATGGAGTCCATATAGGCATGGCCAGAGGAGCACAAAAGCGTTTTCATGGTCACGCAGGCAGTCGCCAGCAGCAGAATGGTCAGCAGTGTGATTCGCCATTGCAGAGAAAGGCGTTTCAAAAGTCGTTTCATGGCTCACGGCCTCCCATCAGATAACCCTCGCCGATGCGGTTCAGAATCGGGTCATAGCCCAGCGCCGCTTTCAGCTTTTTGCGCAGGGATGAGATGTGCACCCGGATGGAGTTGCTGAAGCTGTTCACGCTGCCGTCCCACACATGCTCCATCAGCTCTTCCTGGCTTACCGGCCGTCCCTGGTTAAGGAGCAGGTATTCCAATATGCCGTTTTCCTTGCGGGTCAGCGCGACGACCTCGCCCCTTACCTGTGCCGTCCGTTTTACCGTATCGAAGGACAACTCCCCGCAGCGCAGCACCGCGTCGTGCTGCACAAAGCTGCGCCGGGTCAGACTGCGCACCCGCGCCTCCAGCTCCTCCAGATGAAAGGGCTTGACCAGATAGTCGTTGGCGCCGCAGTCCAGCCCTTCCACCTTGTCGCTGATTCGGCTGCGGGCGGAGAGAATCAGCACCCGAGTTTCCTGGTCCTGCTCCCGCAGCGTTTTCAGCAGATCCATGCCATCCCGTCCAGGCAGGTTCAAATCCAGCAGAAGCAGGTCGTACTTCTCCGTCAGCAGCCAGTCCAGCGCGGAATCGCCGTCATAGCAGGCATCCACCTCGTAGCCCTTTTGCTTCAGGCTTTTGACCAGCGTGTCGCACAGTGCCCGCTCGTCCTCCACAATCAAAATCCGCATACTGCGCCTCCTTTGCGCTCGTGTGATCATGTCCAGTATAGCATATCGGAATAAAATGCGCATAAAATTTTCTGTTTTAACGTAGATTTTACCCCCGCTATCGTATAATGAGCCTGCGAGAAGACAAAAGGAGGGAACCTTCATGAATCTCATTTCATCGGCTGCGGGCAGGCGCGTCGTGAGGCTGGGCGTGCTGATACTGGGCGCGGCGATGCTGATTTACGGCGCGCAGCGGGGCGAGGCCGCCACGGTGCTGTCCAAGGCCGTCCGAATCTGCCTGGAGTGCGTGGGCATTGGATAAGAAGAAAAAGAACTCGAAGACTCCACCCGTTTCCGGCTTTCTCGCCCGGTTTCGGGGATTTGCGCAGGCATGTGCCGCGCTGCTGACAAATCCGCACCTGCCCAATCTGCTGCAGGGGCAGATTTACCGGGGAAAGGGCAAGACCGTCTGCGTGCCGGGGCTCAACTGCTACTCCTGCCCTGCCGCAACAGGCGCGTGCCCCATCGGGGCGGTGCAGTCGGTAATCGGCTCGTCCAAATTCAAGTTTTCCTATTATGTAACAGGCACGCTGATTCTGCTGGGGGTACTGCTGGGGCGGTTTGTGTGCGGCTTTCTGTGCCCTTTTGGGTGGTTTCAGGAGCTGATTCATAAGATTCCATTGCCCAAGAAGAAGCTGTCCACGAAGAAGCTCAGACCGCTGCGGTATCTCAAGTACCTGATTCTGCTGCTGACGGTGACGCTGCCGCTGATTTTCACCAACGAGGTGGGGATGGGCAATCCCTTCTTCTGCAAGTACCTGTGCCCGCAGGGCGTACTGGAAGGCGCGATTCCGCTGTCCCTCGCCAGTGAGAGCGTCCGAAGCGCACTGGGCAGCCTGTTTACATGGAAGAGCGTCGTGCTGGGCGCAGTGGTCGTCTTGAGCCTGCTGTTCTATCGCCCGTTCTGCAAGTGGCTATGCCCGCTGGGAGCGTTCTACGCGCTGTTTAACCGGGTATCGCTGACGGGAATGCAGGTGGACGCGCACAAATGCGTTCACTGCGGCAGGTGCGAGAAAGCCTGCAAGATGGACGTGGACGTGACGAAGACGCCGGATCATCCCGAATGCATCCGCTGCGGCATGTGCGTCAAGGCGTGTCCCACGGGTGCGGTCAGCTTCCGCTGCGGGCTGAGCCGCGGGGCAAAGGAAAAAGAGAATCCAGACGGCAAACAAGCCGTGGAGAAATAATCACAGAAAAGAAACGGAGGACATTTTCAATGAAGAAGACCTGGATTGCGCTGCTGCTGGCGCTGTGTATGCTGACCACCATAGGAGCGGCGTCTGCCTGCTGCACTTCCGCCTGCTGCACGAAGCCGTCCGGAACGGACGAGGCACAGACCATGGAGGAAACCTGCACCTGCATCATTGATGGCAAGACCATGGATGACTGCGCCTGCATGACGGGCATGTGCGATGAAAAGTGCAGCTGCGGGGAAAAATGCGACTGTGCCGAAAAGAAGCTGGAAATGCTGACTGCCGAAATGAACGCCGTGTTCGAGAAAAACATGGACCTGTGGAACCGGTTCTTCGGCATGATGGACAAGCAGCCCGACATGAACATGAGTTACGCCGATTACCTGACGGAGCAGCTGGAGCTGAAGAAGGAAAAGTTCACGGAGGATGAGTACAAGCTGCTTCAGCAGGACATTGAGACCATCCGTCGGCTGGACGAAGAGATGGAAAGCCTCATGCCGAAAGACGACGTGACGGCGGGCTCGGACGTGGCGCTGGAGAGCGGCGTGGTGACGGCGGGCGGCGGCATCGTCATGGGCGGCGAAGGGATGATGATGACGGACGGCAGCATGGATGACAAGGACATGCGTGTGGAAGATGATTCGGCAGAGAAATTCCCTGCTTTCGAGGGCATGGATCTGGACGGCAATCCCGTGAGCAATGAGTTGTTTAAGGAGAATTCCGTCACGGTGATCAACTTCTGGTTCTCTGCCTGCGCTCCCTGCATCGGGGAACTGGGCGAGCTGAACGCACTCAACGAAGAACTCAAGCTGAAGGGCGGCGCGGTGATCGGCATCAACGCGGACACCATCGGCGGCGACGAAAGCATGATCATGGAAGCCAAGAACATTCTGGAAAAGAAGGGCGCCATGTATCAGAACATTTACTTCCCTGCGGACAGCGAGGCAGGAAAGCTGACCTACAGCATCACGGCGTTCCCCACCACCGTGGTGGTGGACCGCAACGGCAACATGGTGGGCGAGCCGATTCTGGGCGGCATCAACAGCGAGAGGCAGATGACGAAGCTGCAAGCCCTGATCGACGAGGCGCTTGCCCGAAACGCGAAGAACATGCTGGTTGAGCCGGAAGGCAAGTAATCGCCGAAGCGGCGCAGGCAGTGTCTGCTGGAAATACG
>FR899885.1:8250-25777 GCA_000437595.1 Faecalibacterium sp. CAG:74
CACCGCACCACTCGGCGGCGCATTTCATTTGACATTTCCCGCAAAAGCAGTATAATAAAATAGAGATTCGCATCTATCGCGCCGAATCCCGCCATCAACACGCAAAAACGAGGGAAAAGCATCATGCCAATCCGCATTCCGAACGACCTGCCCGCCGCCAGCGCGCTGCGGAGCGAAAACATATTCGTCATGACCGACACGCGCGCGAAAACGCAGGATATTCGCCCGCTGAAAATCCTCCTGCTGAACCTGATGCCCACCAAAATCGCCACCGAAACGCAGCTGGCGCGCCTGCTGGGCAACACGCCGATTCAGGTGGAGCTGGAGCTGCTGATGGTGAAGTCCCACGTCGCGAAAAACACGTCCGAGGAGCACATGCTCGCGTTCTACAAGACGTTCGATCAGGTGTGCGGCAAGACGTATGACGGCATGGTCATCACCGGCGCGCCGGTGGAGCGGATGGCGTTTGAGGACGTGGAATACTGGGACGAGCTGTGCGCCATCTTCGAGTGGACGAAAACGCACGTCACGTCCACGTTCCATATCTGCTGGGGCGCGCAGGCGGGGCTGTATTACCACTGGGGCGTGCCGAAGTACATGATGGAGAAGAAGCTGTCCGGTGTGTACCGCCACCGCGTCGTGCATAAAAACAGCATCCTCTTCCGCGGCTTTGATGATACGTTCATGGTGCCGCACAGCCGCTACACGACCGTCCGCCGGGAGGATATATTGGCGCATCCGGAGATGAAAATCCTCGCCGAAAGCGACGAAGCGGGCGTGTATGCCATATCCACCCACGGCGGACGGCAGATTTTCATCACCGGTCACAGCGAATACGACGCGGACACGCTGGAGAAGGAGTACCTGCGCGACAAAGCCGCCGGGCTCCACCCCGATGTGCCCTGCAACTACTATCCCGATGACGACGACACCCGCGCGCCGATTTGCTCGTGGCGCTCGTCGGCGAATCTGCTGTACTGCAACTGGCTGAACTACTTCGTCTATCAGGCGACGCCGTACGATTTGAACCGCGTCGGCATTGTCGTCATGGATGATTTCAAGGAACAGCACGAATAAAGAACCGCCGCACCTCCAGCAAACGGAAGTGCGGCGGATTTTCTTTACCCTTCCTGCGCGCGAATCTTCTCCAGATAGTCTTCGTAGCCGCAGTAGTAGTCGGCAATCGTGCCGTCGGGCTTGATTTCAATGATGCGGTCGGCGATGGTCGTGATAAACTGGTGGTCCTGCGACGTGAAAAGCACGTTGCCGGGGAAGTTGATCAGCGCGTTGTTGACCGCCGTGATGGATTCCAAATCGAGGTGGTTGGTGGGCTGGTCGAGCATGAGGAAGTTCGCGCCGGAGAGCATCATGCGGGAGAGCATGACACGCACCTTCTCGCCGCCGGAAAGCACGCTGACGGGCTTGTACACGTCATCGCCGGAGAAGAGCATCCGGCCGAGGAAGCCGCGCATGTACGTTTCCAGCTGTTCGGGCGAATACTGGGCGAACCACTGCATCATGTTGAGGTTGCAGCCGTCGAAATACTTGCTGTTGTCCTTGGGGAAGTAGTTGGTGGAGATGGTAACGCCCCACTTGAAGCTGCCGCTGTCGGGCTTGATTTCCTCCGCGAGGATGCGGAAGAGGGCGGTCTGCGCCTGTTCGTTCGAGCCGACAAGGGCGATTTTCTGCCCCTTGGTGACGATGAAGGACACGTCCTTGAGCAGCTGCACGCCATCCTGCGTGTAGTTGAGGTTCGACACCTGCAGGATGTCCTTGCCCGCCTCGCGTTCAGGCGTGAAGCACACCCACGGATAGCGGCGGGAGGAAGCGGGCATCTGCTCGATGGTCAGCTGATCGAGCAGCTTGCGGCGGCTGGTCGCCTGCTTCGCCTTGGACTTGTTGGACGAGAAGCGCTGAATGAAGGCTTGCAGTTCCTTGATTTTGTCCTCGCGGCGCTTCTTCTGGTCGTTCATCAGGCTCTGCATCATCTTGGAGGATTCATACCAGAAGTCGTAGTTGCCGACGTAGAGCTTGACCTGATTGAAGTCGATATCGACGATATGTGTGCAGATATTGTTCAGGAACCAGCGGTCATGGGACACGACGATCAGCGTGCCGGGGAAATTCATCAGGAAATCCTCCAGCCACGCGACGGAGCGGTTGTCAAGGTTGTTCGTCGGTTCGTCCAGCAGCAGGATGTCCGGATTGCCGAACAGCGCCTGCGCCAGCAGCACCTTGAACTTCTCGCCGCCCTTCAGGTCGCCCATGAGCATCGTGTGCATCTCGACGGGCAGGCCCAGACCGGTCAGCAGCGTTGCGGCATCGGACTCAGCGTTCCAGCCGTCCATCTCCGCAAATTCGCCCTCCAGCTCGGCAGCGCGTTCGCCGTCCGCGTCAGAAAAATCAGGCTTTGCGTACAGCTCGTCCTTTTCCTTCATGATGTCGTACAGGCGCTGATTGCCCATGATTACCGTGTCCAGCACAGGATAGGCATCGTACTTGAACTGATCCTGCTTCAAGGTGGACAGGCGCTGCCCCGCGGGAATCGTCACCGTGCCGGTCGTCGGCTCCAGCTCGCCGGACAAAATGCGCAGGAACGTCGATTTGCCCGCGCCGTTCGCGCCGATAACGCCATAGCAGTTGCCCGGCATGAATTTCAAATCCGCACCCGAAAACAGCTTCTGACCCCCGAAGGTCAGGGAAACATTGCTTACCGTGATCATGGGTTTTCTCCTTACATTTCCGTGGTCGTTCCATTATATACAGACGTACTTTTCTACTATACCATATTCATCCCGGAAATGGAAGGGGGTAGGCGAAAATTACATGGGAGTTCATGCGCTTGAGGGCGGATGGCGCGGCTATGTGGTCGCGCCCATCTGGCGCGACAATGTGCAAGGGGGAGGAAAGAGCAGCTTGGGGGCGCGTCTGCGGACGCGCAAAGTTACTGCGCAGGGACGCTTCGCTGCCTGCGGCTAAGCTGCCCGGCTTGATTTTCCCTTTGGAATAGGCTGAACGGTGCAGCAGTTGGGGCGTTGCCCCAAACCCCACAAGGGAGCTCCGCCCCTTGACCCCGCAAGGGGGAATCCCCCCTTGACCCCTCCGCGCGATTGAGTTGGTCTCACTCCCATAATTCTTCCGCGTGTTTATCCGTGAACTTACCCCTCCGCCAGCGGAAGCTCAAACCAGAACGACGTTCCTTCGCCCTCCTTGCTGTCAACCCCAAACGGCACATTGTGCTTTTCCAAAATACTCCTGACAATCGACAAGCCCAAGCCGCTGCCGATAATCGCCCGCTTATGCGTCTCCTGCGTGCGGTAGTAGCGATTCCAAATCAGCGGCAGTTCCTCCGGCACAATGCCCTTGCCGCTGTCGTGAATCGTCAGGCGCACCATCTTCCCGATGACCTCCTGATGGATTTCGACCGTCTTGTCCTCGCCCGTGTACGTCAGCGCATTGCCGACTAAGTTGTACACCACCTGCGCAATCCGCTGTTCATCCGCGATTGCCTTCACCTGCGCCGCCGGATGGAACACCACCTGATAGCCGTTTTGCTGCACCATGCGGCTCACACGGTCGGTAATCGCCTGCACAGACGCGGTGAATGGGTACGGCGCGGGATTGAGCGCCAGCGCGCCCGTCTGCAGGCGGCTGAAATCCAGCAGTTCGTTGACCAAACTTGTCAGGCGCTGCGTCTCGTCGATGATCACCTGCATGTTCTCCGGCGTTGCCTCGCCGGGGATGTCGCGCATCATCTCGACGTAGCCGCCAATCATCGTCAGCGGGGTGCGCAGGTCGTGGCTGATGTTGGCAATCAGCTCGTGCTGCAGGTTCTCCACCTGACTTAACTCCTTCGCGGCGTATACCAGCGTGTCGTTCAGTTCTGCCATTTCGCGGTACTCGCAGCCATGCGGGGGAATTTCGTACTGCCCGCGCGAGAGGGAGTGCGCCGCTTCGCTCGTCTCGACGATGGAACGCGTCACCTTGCGGGAAATCAGCATCGCCAGCAGCGTTGCGCCAAGGAGGACGATGATGGTGATAAGCATCAGCTGCATCCGCAGGGTCGCGACGGTGCTGTCCAGCGGGGTGATGATGGAGTTGAGCAGCAGATACCCGTCCGTGCCGTCGGGGAGGGTGACGCGGCGCGCGCACAGCAGGCTCTGCTTCTTGGCGTCCTCCATCTTCGGCACGTTGCCGCGGAATTGATGGCTGTTGTACTGGTCGCCGCCGAATGGGGCGATGTTGAACAGCTCCGTCAGCGTATCGCCGTTTTCGGGAATCATGGAGCACCAGAAGGACAAATCCCGGCTGCTCATGCGGTGGATGAGGCAGTAATGAATGTCATCCGACGACAAAAACACATGTTTGTCGCTGTCCAGCAGGAGGATGCAGACGTCATTCTGCTGCGCGAGCCTGTCCATCAGCGCGGACAGCTGCGCATTGCCGATGTTGCTCTCCACCGCGTCGGCGGCCTGGGTGATTTGCCGCGTCTTGTCCCAGCGGTAGAAGTCGTCCAGCCAGACAATCTGCATCAGCCACAGGAGCGCAAGGACGAACGCGACAAACGCCGCCAAGTAAGCGAAAACTCGGCGGCGAATGCGGGGATGCTTTTTTTCTTTCGGATTTTTGCGCATAGCGAAACACCTCTTGCTTACAAAGGCGCAGCCTTTTCGTCTCCTCGGATAAACACGCGGAAACAGTATGAAAGCGTCACCAACTCAATCGCGAAAAGGGAGTCCAGAGGGTCGAAGACCCTTTGGCAGGTGCAGGGCAGCGCCCTGCCGGAGTCCAGAGGCAGAGCCTCTGGGGTCTCCCTTAGTCCTTCTCGAACCTGTACCCAACACCGCGCAGCGTCGTAATCTTGTCGGCGTACTCACCCAAACTCTTGCGAAGCAGCTTGATGTGCGTGTCCAGCGTGCGGTCGTCGCCGAAGAAATCGTAGCCCCATACGTCGCTGATGAGCTTCTCGCGCGTCAGGGCAATGCCGCGGTTGCGCACCATGTAGAACAGCAGGTCGTACTCCTTGGGGGACAGATTCAGCTTTTCGCCCTTGATGGTCACTTGGCGCGCGGCGAAGTCCACCACCATATCGCCGATGGTCACCCGCTCACCGTCGGACGCGGCGGGCACATTGGCGGCGGTGCGCTTCAAAACGGCGGACACGCGCATCATCAGTTCACGCGGCGAAAAGGGCTTGACGACATAATCATCAATGCCCAGCTCGAAGCCGTGGATGCGGTCATACTCCTCGCCGCGCGCGGAAAGCATAATCACGGGAACTTGGGATTTGCGGCGGATTTCGCGGCAGGCGGAGAAGCCGTCGAGTTCGGGCATCATCACGTCCATGATGATGAGGTCATAGTTCTTTTGCCGGCACTTTTCGATGGCTTCCATGCCGTTTGACGCTTCCTCGACGTTGTAGCCCTCGAAGGCGGCGTACTTGCGGATGAGGTCGCGGATGCGGGCTTCATCGTCAACGATTAAGAGTGTCATAGGTTAGCACCTCTTGCTCTGTTTTGATGTGCTGAATTGGGTTTCCTACGCCTTCATTATAGCCAAATCCGGGACGAAAAGCAACCGTTATGGGGCAGGAAGGTTGATGTCAAGTGTTTTTCCTTTGCGCTGGATGGTGATGACGCAGGGCTGCTGCTGGGCGGAGAAGAAAGCGTCCAGCGCGGTGAGATCGGCGGGAGACTGGCTGTTCAGGGTGAGCAGCGTGTCGCCTGCCTCGATGCCGGCACGGTCGGCGCGGCTCTGGTCGATGACCGCCAGCACATAGTAGCCCCCTGACTGCCCGTCAAGCAGAATCAGCCCGGCGGACGCACTGCCCGTCAGCGGCATGGTTTCATCCGCCGAAGGACGAAACGCTACGACCATCGCCAGCACGCAGAGCAAAATGCACAGGCTGATAATGTGCTTCCGCTGCATCCGCATACCCCCCCTTTCTGTCTTTTCAGCGTTTATTCTACATCCCGCGCGTGATGGGCAGGTGAAAGTCCCTTGATTCCTGCCTGAATTTGCGGTATACTGAATCAGATTCCTTGCCGAAAGGAGATTCCCCCTATGCCGTCCAAAGACTTCGCCGCGCGCCGAAACCCCGCCATTGCGGGCTGCACCGCCACCGGCGTGCTGAAAATCCTCGCGCTCGTGTTCATGTTCATTGACCACGCGGGCAAAATGCTCTTCCCGCAGATTGCCGAAATGCGGATGCTGGGGCGCATTGCCTTTCCGCTGTACTGCTGGTGCATGGTCGTGGGCATCAGCTACACGCGCTCCGTGCCGAAATATCTGGGGCGGCTAATGCTGATTGGGCTGGTGTCGCAGCCGATTTACATGGTCGCGCTCAATCACAGCTGGAATCAGCCGAACATTTTTCTGACGCTGCTCGTCGCGCTGTGCGGCGTGTGGGGCTTGAAGGCGAAAAAGCTGCTCAGCCACATTTGGACGCCGATTCTGGCGCTCTTCGCGGCGCAGCTGCTGGGGTGCGACTACGGCTGGCGCGGCGTGATGCTGGTGATGCTGCTCTACGGCGTGCGCGGCAGCCGGGCGGGCATTGCGTGCGTGATGATTGCGTTCTGCCTGTACTGGGGCGGCAGCAGCGTCGGCGTAACCCACCTGTTCGGGCAGGATGTCACGCCGCTGACCTCCTCCGCCATCGGCGCGGTGATTTCGCCGTGGCTGCGGCTGCAAACGATGGCAATTTGGGCGCTGCCGCTGATGCTGCTGCCCATCAGCCAGCAGGTGAAAATGCCGCGCTGGGTCGGCTATGCCCTCTATCCGCTGCATCTGGTGGTGCTGATTGCGCTGGAAGCGGCGCTTGCCCAGCCCATTCACACGGAAAACCTCATCAACGCTTGGAATGCGTTTGTATCCTTATTTTGACGAGGTGACGTATGGACGCTTCTCCCATCACCCCCGACCTTGACGAAGCCCTGCGTTATGCGGGCGTTCGCGCGGACGAAAGCGGCGACATGCACCGAAAAATGGCGAAAATTGCCGCGCAGTGCATGAAAACCGTCACGCCGCGCTGCACCTACCGCGTGTCCGAAATCGCGTGGGAAAACGGGATGCCGTCGCTCTTTGGCGGGCAGCTTGTTTTGCCCGGCAGAACCGCCGCGGTTATGCTGCGCTCGTGTTCCCACGCGGCGCTGCTTGTCTGCACCCTCGGCACGACGTTCGATGCGCTGGCGCGGCAGGTACAGGCGCGGGATTTTGCGGATGCGCTGCTGCTGGACGGCTTCGGCGGCGCGTATGTCGAAGCGGGCTGCAACGCGGCGGAGCGCGAAATCGCCGCGAAGCTGCCCGGCAAGTACCTCACCGACCGCTTCAGCCCCGGCTACGGCGATTTGCCGCTGGATGTGCAAAGCCCGCTGCTGGCGCTGACTGACGCGACCCGGCGGCTGGGCGTCACCCTCAGCGAATCGAACCTGATGAACCCGCTCAAGAGCGTCACCGCCGTGATTGGGCTGTCGGATACTACGCAGCAGGCGCGGATTCGCGGCTGTGACTTTTGCGCGATGCGGACGCGCTGCAATTTGCGAAAGGCAGGAAAAACCTGTGGAACATAAGCTGACTTTTCTGGATGGCGCAATGGGCACGATGCTCCAGCGCCACGGGCTAAAGCTCGGTGAAATTCCTGAGCTGCTTGCTATCACCAACCCGGATTTGCTGACGAATATCCACCGGCAATATATCGAAGCGTGCACGGAAATCGTCTACGCGAACACGTTCGGGGCGAATCGGCGGAAGATGCAGAAAACGCCCTACACGGTTGCGGACGTGGTGTCTGCCGCCATTTCAGCGGCGAAAAAGGCTTGCATCGGCACATCCGCCCGCGTCGCGCTGGATATTGGTCCCTTGGGCGAACTGCTTGAACCGATGGGCACGCTGCCGTTCGAGACGGCGGTGGACATGTTCGCGGAGATTGTGGACGCGGGCGTGAACGCGGGCGCTGACCTCATCTGCATCGAGACGATGACCGACCTGTACGAGGCAAAAGCCGCCCTGCTTGCCGCAAAGGAGCATTCGACGCTGCCCGTGTGGGTGACGATGAGCTTCGACGCGACCGGGCGCACCTTCACCGGTTGCACAATTCCGTCCATGGCGCGGACGCTGGAAGGCTTGGGCGCGGACGCCATCGGGCTGAACTGCTCGCAGGGGCCGAAGCAGCTGCTTCCGCTCTTTCAGGAGCTTTGCCGCGTGACGACCCTGCCCGTGATTGCCAAACCGAACGCGGGTCTGCCCGATCCGGTTGATGGGCATTATGACCTGCCGCCGGAGGAGTTCGCCCGCACGATGGTGGATGTGGTGGGCGCGGGCGTGAGCATCGTCGGCGGCTGCTGCGGCACGAACCCCGACTACATCCGCGCGCTGCACGATGCTGTGCACACCATGACGCCCGGCGCGCGCGACATTCATCACGGCAGCTTCCTCTGCACGCCGACGATGCCGCTGGAAATCTCCGGCGTGCGCGTCATTGGCGAGCGCATCAATCCGACGGGTAAAAAGCGCTTCCAGCAGGCGTTGTTGGCGGGCGATTTGGATTACATCGTCGATGTCGCCATTGCGCAGGTGGACGCGGGCGCGCAGATTCTGGACGTCAACGTCGGCTATCCGGGCGTGGATGAAGTCGCCATGCTCCCGCGCGTGGTCAAGAAATTGCAGGAAGCGGTGGATGTGCCGCTCCAGCTGGATTCCACCAACGCCGCCGCGCTGGAAGCCGCCCTGCGCGTCTATAATGGCAAAGCGGCGGTCAACTCCGTCAACGGCGAAGAGAAAGCACTGCAAACGCTGCTGCCGGTGGTGAAGAAATACGGCGCGGCGGTCGTCGGTCTGGCGTTGGACGAGAAGGGCTTGCCCAAGACGGCGGCGGAGCGCGTCGCAATTGCGAAGCGCATTGTGGCGGCGGCGGAGAGCTTCGGCATCCCCCGCGAGGACGTGTTCATTGACTGTCTGACGTTGACCGTCTCCGCCCAGCAGGATCAGGCGGAAGAGACGCTGGCCGCCGTCCGCACGGTGCACCGCGACATGGGGCTGCAAACCGTGCTTGGCGTGTCGAACATTTCCTTCGGTCTGCCGAACCGCCTGCTGATGACGCAGACGTTCCTTGTCCGCGCGATGAACGAGGGCTTGACGCTGCCCATCATCAACCCGAATCAGAAGGAAATCATGGATGCGGTCGCGGCGTTCCGCGTGCTCAGCGGCGAGGACGAGGCGTGCGCGGCGTATGTCGAGCGCTTCGGCTCAGAAGCCGCGCTTGCCGCTGAAAAGCAGCGCGCCGCCGCTGTTTCGTCTGCCCCGACCGCGAAAGCCGCCGCCGCAGCCGTCACCAACCTCGATGACGCGATTATCCGCGGCCTCAAGGCGGACGCGGCGCGCTTGGCGAAGGAAGCGCTGGCGACCGAAAACGAATTGTCGCTGGTTGAAAAGCACCTGATTCCCGCCTTGGACAAGGTCGGCACGGACTACGAGCGCGGCGTGGCGTTCCTGCCGCAGCTGCTTGGCGCGGCGCAGGCGGCGCAGGCGGTGTTCTCAGTCATCCGCGACAGCTTGGCGGCGAAGGGCGGCGAACCCGTCAAGAAGGGGCGCATCGTGATTGCGACGGTCAAGGGCGATATCCACGACATTGGCAAGAACATCGTCCGCACGGTGCTGGAAAACTACGGCTACGATGTGCTGGATTTAGGGCGCGACGTGCCGCCGGAAACGGTGGTGGACGCGGTGGTGAAGGAAAATATCCGCCTTGTTGGTCTGTCCGCGCTGATGACGACGACCCTGCCGAGCATGGAGGAAACCGTGCGCCAGCTGCACACGCTGCCGAATCCGCCGAGCATCATGGTAGGCGGCGCGGTGGTGACGCCGGAGTACGCGCAGAAGATGGGCGCGTTTTACGCCAAGGACGCGCGCGCATCGGTGGAAATCGCGAAAAAAGTATTGGGGTAAAGGAGAATTCGCCCATGCGTACCCTGCTGATGGCGGATATTCACGGCAATTTCGCCGCGCTTCGGGCGATTCTTTCGACCCCGGAGGCGCAGTCCTGCGGGCGCGTCATTTCCCTTGGCGATCAGGTGAATTTCGGCCCGGAAAGCCGCAAAGTCGTCGAAACCCTGCGTTCACTCGGCGCGACGATGCTCATGGGCAATCACGAGGAGCGGCTGCTGCATCCGGATGATTTTGCCGGCTACAACTGGGCGATGCTGCGTGTGACGGCAGGGCAATTGTCAGGCATTTCACTGGCTGATTTGCCGGTGGATGTCCGCATTGGTTCGGCACTGCTGACGCACGGCACGCCCGGCGACCCGTACCATTTGGTTTATCCGCCGGATTTGCCGGATTTGCTGAAGGCGCTGCCGGAAGACGTGTCGCTGCTGATTTCGGGGCATAATCACCTCTGCTGGGATGTCACTTCCGGGCATCGGCGGGCGTTCAATCCGGGCAGCGCCGGGCTGAATGAGACAGGCACGGGCGCGCGGGCGATGTTCGCCATTTGGGATGGCGATGAGCTCACGCCGTGCAGCACGCCCTACGACGTAACGGAAAACGCCCGCGCGTACCTTTCCGGCGGATTTGCGCAGGAAGCGCCGGAAATGAGCCGGATGTGCCTGCAAGAGATGGAAACGGGGCAGTATCAAGGCGTTTTGCGGCTGATTCGGCATGTGAAGCACGTTGCGGAAGGCATGGGGCTGACGATTGCCGACCGCGAAGCATGGCTGGCGGCGGACGCGGCCGCCCCGTGGCGCGAACCCATTTCAACCGCGGATTTCTGGGCGCGAAAGGAGAAAGAAGCATGAGCGATACCATCGCAGCCATCGCGACTGCGCCGGGACAGGGCGGCATTGCGATTGTCCGCGTGTCGGGCGACATGGCGGAGGACATTTTACGCCGCATCTTCCGCCCAGTCGGCGGGAAACATCCGCTGCCGACGCATCTGCTAACCTACGGGTATATTGTGGAGGATACGGAGCGCATTGACGAGTGCATGGCGGTCATCATGCGCGCACCCAAATCGTACACACGCGAGGATGTGGTGGAATTCCAGTTGCACGGCGGCGGCTGTGTTGCGCAGAAGGTGCTTGCGCTGTGCCTGGCCTCCGGCGCACGCTTAGCGCAGCCGGGCGAATTTACCCGCCGGGCATTTTTGAACGGGCGAATTGACTTAAGCCAAGCCGAAGCCGTGATGGACTTAATCGCCGCGCAGGGCGAGCAGAGCCGCAAAGCCGCCATGCGCCAGCTGACCGGGGGCGCGTCGTCATTCATCCGCAAGGCGGCGGACGAATTGTACGCCATTCAGGCGGGCGTGGCGGCGTGCATTGACTATCCGGAGGAAATCAGCGAAGAGGAAGCCGCGAGCGACCTTGCGCCGCGCATTGCACATCTGGCGAAAACGCTGACGGACGCCTGCGACGAGCGCGCCGCGCGGCTGCTGCAATCAGGGCTTCGCGTTGCGCTGTGCGGGCAGCCGAACGTGGGCAAATCGAGCCTGCTCAACGCGCTTTTAGGCGAGGAAAAGGCGATTGTGACCGCGATTCCCGGCACGACGCGCGATTTGGTGGAGGGCACGCTGATGCTCTCCGGCAGCGTCATCCACCTGACGGACACCGCCGGCCTGCACGACACGGACGACCCGGTGGAGCGCATTGGCGTTGACCGCGCGCGACGCGCCCTGGCGGACGCGGACGTGGTGCTGCTGGTGCTGGACATGAGCCGCCCGCTATCCGCCGAGGACGAATCGCTCCTGCGCACGCTGCACGGGCGGAACGGCTGCATTGTGCTGAACAAGAGCGACCTGCCGCCGGTGCTGACGGAAAGCAACCTGCAAGACGCGGCGGACGACAAGCCGATTCTGACCGTCTCCGCGAGTGTTCCGGACAGTTTGCAGCCGCTGAAAAGCTACCTTGCGTCCCAAGCCGCTGTCAGCGACCAGCTCACCCTGACCCAGCCGCGCCACATCGCAGCCGCGCGCCGGGCGGTTGCCGCATTGCATCAGGCGGAGGACACGCTGCGCAGCTATTCGGTGGACTTGGCGGGCGTGGACTTGCAGCAGGCGCAGATGGCGCTGGCGGAAATCACGGGCGATGAGGTGGAGGAAAAGCTGCTCGATGAGGTGTTCGGCAGGTTCTGCGTGGGAAAATAAACAAATAAGGCAGGTACACCGCGCAAATGGGTGTACCTGCCTTTTCATTTACTTCCGCTCAATCACCGTCTGGCTGTCGCTGACGCCCGGGGTCGTCGGGTCAATCACAACGCCCAGGGTGCTCAGCAGGGACAGCAGCGCCGCGCCCAGCTGCATCACCTGCTCCTGCGCTACCGTCGTCTCAATGCCGAACAAGTCCAGCAGGTTGAACACGAACGTGCAGACGACCGCCAGCAGCGTCGTCAGCCAAACCTTGTTGTGGAAACGAAGCGACCAGTTGATTTTCATGCAATCATCCTTTCTGTGCAAATCTTTTTCTTCACGCTGGAAGAAAAATGGGAGGAAAAGCGTTTTGTTTGTGGAAATGGTACATCATCCGACAACGAAAGGGGAGATTCTGATGAAGAAACGTGTTTTGTCCGCCTTGATGGCGCTGCTCCTGCTGATTCCTGCCGCCGGAAGTGCCGAGGAAGCGCCGATGCTGCTGGAATCCTACGCTTCACGCGGCGCGCGGCAGGTGACGTTCGCCTATCCGGAAGGGTGCACGGTGGAGGTGGAGGACAAAATCGGGACGATGGTGTTCATGGATGATGAAACCTATGTGGTGGTGGTCGTGACCCACAAGGGCAGTTCCGGCATCGACGAGATTCGGGAAGCTATCGGCGATTCGTCGCTGATTTTCGCCCTGACCGACGACATGCACCTTTACGCCACGCATGGGATGCTGAATTATCCGCTGCTGACGAATTACGATTACGTCGAGGTGGGGCTGAATCTTCCCGGTGGCGTGGATGTAGTCGTTGCATCCCAGTGCCTCTATGGGGATACGGCGGTCTACGATCTGCTGCTGACCATCGTCGGATCGCTCACGGATGCAGCGCCGCTGCAAACGTGGCTGGAGGAAACGTGGATTCCAACGGTGATGCAGGAATGACCATCGGGGGCTTGGGTGGACGCGCGTTCCACCCAAGCCGATTTTGTTATCCGCGACGGTCAGCCAGTTCCCACAGCGCCAGCTTGCTCTTCTTGCCGAAGATACCATCAACCGTGAGGTTGTTATCCTTCTGGAAAGCCTTCACTGCGGTTTCGGTGTTTTTCCCGTAGTAGCCGTCGGGAGTGCCAACGTCCGTGTAGCCGAGATCATACAGATCGCTCTGAATGCGCTTCACAGGCAGATAGTATTTCCCGGAATGGGAAGAACGCTTCCAAGCGGGGGTGCTATATCGCGGGATGTACATCTCATCGCTGGCACAGGTGGACGGCACGCCCGTCAAATAGTTCTGGTGAACATACCCCTCAATGGTATCAATGCAATCCCAGACAGAAACATACTTGAAAGGGTCGAGAGAAAAAACCCGCGTAACGGGATAACCACGAGGCAGTTCGGTAATCACGTTGCTCGTGTTCGTTTCAGCTTCACTGCGCAGATGCACAGTCTGTCCAGAAGGAACGTTAATCCAGTAGGTACTCATTACATTTACCTCTGTTTCTCAATGTAGTATTTATATACCTCACTCCTGAGGTGTGTCATTTAGGGCTTGAGAGTAAAGTCGTGTTACGCTATCCGCCCGCGAATCTCCTGCAAGCCATGCTCCGCCTCGTCCATGCGCCCCTCCAGACGGTAGGTGCGCTCAATCAGGTTGTTGTGCTGGGCGACGCGCTTTTCCAGCTGCGCCAAGCGGTACTGCGTCAGCCGGGAGGACGCCAGCACGCCCGCGCATGACCCCGCCAGCGTGCAGAAACCCGAAATCAGCGCCACAAGCAGCGATTCGCTCATGTGCCGCCTCCTTCCAGCGCCGCCCACGTCTGTTTGCCGACGATGCCGTCCACCTGTAAGCCCCGCTCGGACTGGAAGCCCTTCACGCTGCACCGCGTCATCGTACCGAAAATGCCGTCTACGGCAAGTTCGTAGCCCGCGCGGTTCAGCAGCGTTTGCAGCAGGCGGACGGAATCGCCCCTGCTGCCCGTGCGGAGGGTCGGACGGGACACGCTGGACGAAGTGGACACGGCGGAATCGCCCGCAGAATTGAAGCTGCTGGTTTCAGCCACGTCCTTCAGCCAGCCCCAATAGCGCCATTTGCCGATTTTGCTGTCTGCCTTGACTGCCATGCCTTCGGTGGAGGCGTGGACGATGCGCAGCGGCGACACGCTCGTGACCAGCCCGATGTGGCAGAAGTCGCCCAGCCCGTCTGAAAAGCGCGCGGGCGTTACGGGCTTCCACTTGAACACCGCCATGCCGGGGCGGAGGCCGGCGGCGGATGCAATTGTACCCGAACGGGCGAGGTACTTGCGGAAAATGGTGTTGCTGCCGTGGTAGATGGATGCGCCCTGACGGCGGAACGCGCGGACGAACATGCCGGAACAGTCGATGCCGCGCGCGTCGTTCGTGCCGGGGGATGCGTAGGGGAAGCCGATGCAGGCTTCAAAGTCGCTGATGAGCTGTTCCAAATTGAGCAAAAAATCACCTCCAATGATAATGAGCAATGGGATAGTGTGCGTAACCTGTGGATAAACACGCGGAAGCAGCATGAGAGCGTCACCAACTCAATCGCGCGAAAGGGAGTCCAGAGGGTCGAAGACCCTTTGGCGGGGTTGAGGGGCAGCGCCCCTCACGTTCCCATCTTCTCGATGACCTTCAGCGTGATGACGGAGGTCACGAAGCCGCCGGGGTTTGTGGGCATCATCAGCAGGGAGTGCTGACCGGAATCAACCGCGCCGGTGGACGTGCGGCGGAGGTAGGGGAGTGCATCGAGCGACTGCGTTTTGCCCCACACGCTGTATGGAATTTCCGTGCCGTCCACCATGATGGTTTGGATGTATACGCCGTTGTCCGCCGTCATCCGCATCACGCAGGACAGCACCGACGGGTACTCATCCAGCGTGAAGGGGTGCGAAATCGGGGCGGTGTAGGTGCCGGTCGCGCGATTGCGGAAGGTCAATTCCGTCAGCTTGCCGCCGATGAGCTTGCTTGCGTTCACCTCGCGCAGCAAATCGGCGATTTCGTCGGACAGCGCGGGCTGACGGTTCGCCAGCGTCAGCGTCACCCGACCGGGCTGCCCGAACACGTCCGGAATGTGCATGGCGACAATGCGCTCCACCAGCACCGTATTTTCCTCCGGCAGCGCCAGCCGAAAACGCTGCCCCAGCCGGAAGGTATCCAGCGATTCGCCCGTGATGCGCGAGAGGTCGATGCCCTGCAGCTGCACCGTCGCGGTTGGCTGACTGTGCCGCTCCAAGTAGCGCTCCGCCACGCGCTTCAGCGTATCCGCATCCATGATTTGGTCACTGGTGAACGTCCGCGCGGCAATGCCCCACGTTTTCGTGTCTGCCGCGTCGATGTATTCGCGCCCCAGCAGCGGGGTCAACGTTACGCGGTCAAGCCCCTGCCCGCAGCCATAGGGGAACACGCGCGTGCAGAGCCGGCTCGCGTCGCGGGTGACGCGCACGGTGCTGATGTTGCGCGTCAGCCGCCCTTCGCACGAAATTTCCTCCGGCAGCTTGCGCAGATGCAGCTTCCACGGCAGCTTCGTCTGGTCGAACGCCCAGCAGAGGTTCGGGGGCAGCATGTCCAGCAAGCTCGTCAGCGCGGCGTAAATTGACTGCGTCTGCCCAATCGCGGAAATCACCAGCGCTTCATCCGCTTCGATGTCGCCAACCCGCCAGCGGATGCGCGTTTGGTAGCTCAGGATGCGCTTGAGGATGGTTTGCACGTTTTCCGCGTACGTCAGCGCGGGCAGCATGTCGTCCGCCAGCGTCGCCATCCCGTGCTCCAGCTGCACCACGCGCCGCAGCCCCGGCTCTTCGCTGATGCTGGAAACGCGGTAAATTTCGTCATCCCCGAAGCCGTCACAAAGGCGCACGAAGTCCCGCACACAGACGGGCGCATCCTCCGGCGGCAGCACCATTTCCGCCATGGACAGCGGCTGAAGCGAACGGTCAACCGTCAGGCGAATTGGGTGCAAATCCGCGCGCGGCTTCATTTTGTCGTCCAGCAGACACGGCAGATTCATCAGCAATACCTCCCTTTGCACCGCCCGGACACAAACGCCGCAGAGCCGGCTTCCACGCGGATTTCGTTCAGCACGCCCGGCCGCAGCAGCAAATCATCCGCGCTATCCGGCGTGCGATAGGGCAGAATGGACACCGTGCTGTCATCCGATACCATTTCCGCCGCGAAAACGCCCGCGTTGTGGTGAATCCGAATTGCCGCGCCGGGGGCAATCGTCAGCCCCTGAAAGCTGATTTTCCCCGCGGCGGATATGGTCAGCGTCGTGATGGCAGCGTCGCCGATGTTGCGAATCAGCAGATTCAGCGGCGTTTCGGGCGCGTCGCCGGGGACGGCAAGGAGCTTAGACGGCGCATCGGACGTGTTCGGCATCAGGAAACTTGTCTCCGCCGCGTCCTCCCAGTAGGGGCAGGAGAAGGCGGTGAAAACAAGCGAGAGCGTCTCCAGCCAGTTGAGCGTGCTCATGGTCGGATACTGTGTGCAGACGACGCGCAGCACTCGCTTGCCGTCCTCATGCAGCGTCAGCACGCCGCCCGCTTCCGCCCACGCCGCCACAAGGTGCAGCAGCTGATGCCGCGCGGCGATGTCGTATTCCTCAATCAGGAAGCGGACACGCAGGGACAGCTGCTCCCGCTGGCGGCGCAGCAGGTGCAGCCCGCCGCCGATGCGGCTCGCCGTCACCCTCCCCCCGCCGGGCGCCAGCTCCCCCCTCGCCGCCACCGTCCGCACGGCGGGCGCAAGCTCCTCCACATCCAGCAGGTGAATCCGTGCGTCAAGGTCGCGCAGGGTCGTGCCGTTCAGGGCACAGTAAAGCCGGTCAGCCAAGGGGAATGCACCTCCTTTCTCATGTGTACCTCCGCTGATTTACCTGCCGCGCGATGATGGCGGAGATAATCGGCGTGAGTGCCTCTGCCAGCGCGTCGTAGTCAATGGCGGGCGTTTCGGTGGATTCGGGATTTTGCGGGGCGTCGGCAAGTACATCAGGCTGCGTCATGCGTCTCCTCCTTCCACCAGTACAAGCGCGCGGGCAGATTTACGTCGCCCGGACGGTCGCTCTGCGCCAGAAACGTGAAGGGCAGCCTGCCTGCACCATCAGGCACACTCGTCAGCGATGCGCCGGAAACGCAAAGCGGGTTGCGCAGCTCAATCACCAGCAGCCCCCGGCTTGTCGTACCAATCCAGCATAGGCGGGAAAGCGGCTTGCGCGCCTGCTTTGGCGTGAGGGTCGTTACGCGCTCGGTCATTTCCGTGTCCGACGGCAGCAGGCGTGCCAGATTTTCGGGCGTTACGTCCAGCATTGTGCCGCTGAGGGTAACGCGCCAGTCAATCAGGCGGATGCTCCCGGCAAACGGCAGCCGGTGCGAACCGCCCTCCGGGTCGAACTCGCG
>FR899885.1:25788-30535 GCA_000437595.1 Faecalibacterium sp. CAG:74
TGCGACCCGCTCTCCGGGTCGAACTCGCGCGGCACAGCGCGGAAGATGCCGCCGCCGCACGTTGTGCCGATGCGCTTCGTATCATCCGCGACGGCCTCCGCCATGCAGTCCAGCGGGTCGCGGCTGGAAAGCGCCTTGTCAAGGTCGAAGCCGCAGAGCAGCATCCCTTCGCCCAGCTGCAAGCACTCTGCGGACGCGGGATGATGGGAAATCAGCAAAGAAACTCCTCCTTTCGCAGGGAATAGCATTGATTCGGGTAGTGGGTGAACGCCATCGTCATCCGCAGGACGGTGATGCCGCCCTTCTCATGCCCGATGGCGCATTTGGGGGATTGCAGCAGCGCCAAGCCGCCGCCGTAGTGCACCAAACTGCCGGAAAAGCGCATCACCCGCGCCATTTTCTCGGCGATCCGCGTGTGGCTGTCCCCGCCGTGCTCATAGCAGCAGAGGGTGATTTCGCCCGTGCCGCCGAATGCCGCGGGGATTTTGGCGGATATCACCGCGTATGGGTACGGCGCGTCCGGCGGAACAGTTCCTTCATAATATACATCGCCCAGCAGGGCGGAAAAGCGGCTGACCAGCGCGCGAAGCAGCGTCATGCGTCCGCCTCCACTCTCTCCAAGCGCACCTCGGCGTAGGGGAAACCCGCGCACAGCGGCGTTCGCCTGTCCTCCGGGCGGGAGCAGACGCGGTAGTGCGTGCCGTCCTTCTCGCGGCGGATGATGTCGTCCAATTCCAGCGGCGTTTCCGGCGGGCACAGCAGATACGGTGTCACGTGGATGAACGGTTTTCCGCCGCGCTCGCCCTCTTCGCCCAGCGCATCCGCCAAGGCGGCGCGGAAGGGATGCTCGGTCACATCCTGCTGGAGCTGCCCGCCGCAGGGGTCGGGGCAGGAAGTGGATTTCAGCAGCGTAAACGGCTCGAAGTAGTCCGTCAGCATCAGCCCTTCACCTCCGGAAACATCCGCAAATACGGGCGCAGGCGGCGCTCAAAGACCTTCTCCCACGCACTCGAACTCTGGCTGCGGCTGTACGAGCCGAATTTCTCCGTCAGCAGCGTTTCGTCCGGGTGCTTGTCCGCCCAGTCGCGAATGTCGCGGCACAGGCGCAGGAAATCCGCCGTCGGGGACAGGAGATGGAGCAGTCCGCGCCAGCTCCCATCCGCCGCATCCGGCAGTTTCCCATTTTCGTCCAGCTGGTGGACGCCATCGAGCGAGCCGGAGCCCTCGATGGCGACCCACGCGCCGGGCGCAAGAGGCGGGTCAAGGTCAATGATGCCGTCCGCAACGGTGAACGTGCCGGTCAAAGTTGACGCAATGAAGTAGTTGCGCATCTGCCGCATCACGTCCTGTACGGTTACGGTCATCAGGGGAATCCTCCTTTCGGATTAAGCCGTAATGGTGTGGATATACACGCCGTCGGGCTGCACGACCTTGCAGCCGCACAGGTTCAAGCCCTTCACGCCGTCGCAGAAGCCCTTTTCCGGGCGGTACGCGTCCGTGCGGGCAATCTGGTTGGCGAACGTGACCGCATCGGGAATCATGGCGATGATTTCGTTCGTCAAATCGGCGCTGACGTAAATGTCAAAGCCTGCCGCGCGCCCGATAGCGCCCTCCGCCAGCCGCGCTTCCGCCGCCGCGGAGCCGTTGACGAACCGCTCGTCCATCAGCAGCTGACCTTCAATCGCAATCGGCACAATCAGCTTGCGCTCAAAGCGCGGGACGTGCTTGAGGTCAAGCGCGTTCTTGATGCTGATGAGCAGCCCGTACAGTCCGCCCTTGTCCGCCGTCGGAATCGCGCCGGACACTTTCGTGCCCGCGCCCTTGCGGATGGTAGCGAGGATGTACTTCTCGGCATCCTCCGCCAGCTGATAGGCGGCGTTGCGCATCGCGCCGTCCATCAGGTCAACGCGCGCCTGTGCCGCGTCCACGTCGCCGATGAGGAAGTTGTAGTACGCGCCGTGGTCGATGGTCAGCACAATGTCCGTGCCGCTGAGGGCTTCCGGCTCGGCGAGGTCCTTCGTCGGGTCGTAGGGGCGGACGGTAATGTCCGACAGGTTGGAGATGTGAACGGTGTCGCCCCACTGGCTGATTTCGCCCTCGTAATTGCGGGAGCAGAGCGAGCCGAACACCAGCGCCTTATGGAAGTTCTCCTGAAGGCGCGCAGACCAAACCTTGGGGATGAAGCTGGAAATAGCCATATGGTATTAATCTCCTTTCGATAGTACGGAGCAGACACTGCTCCAGTTTCGGTTGATGTCCTCCTGCGACATGCGGCGCACATCCTCCTTTGTCAGCGGCGGCGCGGCGGTCACAGGCGGGGAAACGACGTCGGTCGGCAGGCGCGTCGGCTGCGCGAAGAACGCGCCGTACTGCGCCTTGAGGGGAGTAAGCAGCGCGTCCGGGTCGGTGATTTCGTCGCCGTCAAACGCGCTTTCGTCGGGGTGGAGGGCAAGCAGCAGCAGATCCAGCGCGTGAGGATTTGCCCCGGCGCTTTGCAGGGCAGCGCGAAGATTCGCATGGCGCGCCTGCTGGTGCTTTTCCGTCTCCACCTGCTGACGATAGGAATCAAACTGCCCGCCCAGCGCCGACAGTTCCTCGCGGGCGCTGTCACGGGCTTGGCACGCCTCGTCGCGCGCCTGTGTCATTTCGGCAAGCGCCGCCCGGATGCTTTCGAGCTGCGCTGCCTCGCCGCGTGCGGCATCGCGCTCCTGCCGAAGCGCGTCGATGGATTCCGCGTGAGCGGCAATGATGCGTTCCGCCGCATCAGGCGAAATCTGCAATTCCTTTAGCAGACTGCGGGTCAGGGACATGGAAGTACCTCCTTGATGATGACAATGGGTGAAACCTATTATTATGGAAGAAATCGAGTATGACAGCGGCGAACCCGAAGGGGTCAAGGGGGCGATCGCAGACTTCGTCTGTTTTCATTGCCCCCTCGTCGCCTCTGCAGAGGCGAAACCCCTGCTTGCGGGCAAGAGAAGCTATGGTCGGAGGTCAGGCTGCGTGGTCGCGCCCATTTGGCGCGACACTGCATAGATGTTGGGTAGAGCAGCTTGGGGGCGCTCCTGCGGGAGCGCAAAGTTACTGGCAGGGACGCTTCGCTGCCTGCGCCTTTGTTGAGCGCTTCCTTGAAATTGGTCGCCCGCGAAACGGTTGGGGCGTTGCCCCAAACCCCAGCAGGGACGCTGTCCCTGCACCCTGCAAGGGGCATTGCCCCTTGACCCGTTTTTTGTGCCCCGGCTTGAGCGCGCTTCAGCGGCGCTATGGGATAGCAGCGTTAAACCGGGTTCCTCGCGCCCTTCACCAATCCCCCAATCTCCTCATCCGCGATATACGGATTCAACCGCAGCGCCGTCCGCTGGTCAATATCCTGCCGCATATTCTGAATATCCGCCACCAGCTCACTCTCATTGGCAATCGCCTGCCGCTTGAAGTGAATCTCCTCCGTCTCCAAGTGCAGCAGCGTCAGCAGCTCCTGCATAAAGTGCCGCACCTGCCACTCGTACCTGTCCGCCTTCAAATTCAAGTTCGCCATTGCCGCGCGAATCGCCACATTCGTCAAGCTCCCGCCCGTCAGCGAAGCCATATCCAGCGCCATGTAGTCGTTGTACAGCGCCCGCTCCAGCAGATTCAGCGCCGCCTGACGCGCGGCATAGGGCACCTCAATCGTGTGCGGCTCGGCGGTTGCACCGCTGCCCGAACCATCGGAGAGGTTCGCCACCGCTTTGATGCGGCTGATTTCCTCCAGCATTTCGGCAATGTCCTCCGTCGTGCCGCTGAAGTTGTTCAGCACCCAGTAGACGTCGTTGGCGCGGGCGAGGTTGTCCGCAAAGTCGGAGAGAATGTTGTCGTACGCGTCGATTTTCGCCTGAATCGCCGGCGTCAGTTCGCTCTTGCCTTCCTGATTCGCGTAGAGGGGGATGAGCGGCAAGCGCCCGTAGCCTTGACGCTCCACGTCGAGGGTATCGCCGAGCGCATCGCGGCGGAGCGTGCGCACATACGCCGTCTTCTCCCGGACGACATCGACCTGCTTGCCGCTGACGCGCAGGATGGTCACGCCGTCCTGCTCGAACAGGCGCAGGAACATCGGGCGTTTTGCGCCAAGCTGCCAGAACTGCACGCCCAGCATGAGTTCGCCGGTCATTTCGTCCAGCAGGGGGAAAAATCCGCTGCCCGCCGCCCGTGCCATCTCGATGATTTCCAGATGGTCGGCGTTCCAGTAGCCGTAGCTGACCCCGTGCAGCAGGGCGCATTCGCCCAAGCGGGAGAGAAGGTGGTCGAAATCCGCGCCGAGACGTTTTTTCGTTTCCTCCGGCAGTGAAACGCCTTCGGAGAGCAGAAACTGGTTCTGCTGCGTGACGAAGCGAAACAGGAAGCTGCTGCCGATGCGGTTGCCGACGACGTCTTCCGTTCCCGCGCGGACATGGCGGCGGCCGTCCGTGCCGCGTGTCTCGATTTTCCGGGCGCGGAGGATGGTCTTGCGTGCAATCGTGGGATTTTCGCCCCGGAAGTAGCTGCTGGCGTTCAGCGCGCGGACGAACTCCGCCGATGCCTTGAACTTCTCGATGGCCTTGCACAGCAGGGCGATTTTGTCCTCCGCGGCGAGGTAGTCTTGGTAGGTGTAGGTGGTAAACATGTGTCCTCCTTTAATATGGATGATGTTGTGCGCTTTGCGGATGATGGCGTTCTCCCAAGCCGCAATCAAAGTCAACTCCGGTAGTGGCGACCCGAAGGTTTCCAAAGGGCG
>FR899886.1:0-2472 GCA_000437595.1 Faecalibacterium sp. CAG:74
CTGCCCCTAACTTTGCGCGTCCGCAGACGCGCCCCCAAGCTGCTTCCCTCCCAAGCTTCCGTGAAGAACCAAATAATACGATTATCAGAACAAATTGGAAACGACATGAAAAGCTGTCATTTCTTTCTCCGGGCATTGCGTCCCGGAGTTTTTTGTTGTCGAAAAAAATAGGAAAATGATAGCTAAATATGGAAAAAACACTTGACAATCCTTGCCGAAAATCGCTATAATTAAACAGGTAAATTCATACGATTCCCGAAACAACATGAGCCATCAGCCTGCACGTTTTTCCCTTTGACGTCCGCGCACTCCACTTCGCGGCAGCCAGATGAAAAAATCCGCAGCGTATTTTGGCTTGTTTACATTCGGAAATCGTGTTAGGTTGAGGGAGTGGAATTGGAAAATGGAAAGCGGTGCAAACACAAAGGAAGTACTGACCCCGAAAAACGTCTATCGCTTTTTGACGGATAATCTGCCGGGGCTGTATCCGCATGGCGTGATTCCGGTGGCGGAGCGCAAGGGCTTGACGCTGGTGAAGTTCTGGGCGCAAGTGCTTGACGGAATCATTCCGCCGGAATGGCACGCGTCGCTCTTTGGAGGCACGCAGCGCTCGCGGCGGCTGAGCAACATGATGAACCGCACGGGCGTGCAGCCGCTTCCGCCCAAATTGCAGCAGGAGATGAATGCGCTGCTGTCCGGAGAGACGCTGATTCGGCTGAGTCAGCAGGTGCAGGATTTTCTGCGCAGCGCGCACTATGACCCGGATGCCCTCACGCGCGCCCTGCCCGACTTCGTGCGCATGATGATGGAAAACGAGGAGTGCATGAAGCCGGAGCACGAGCAGGTGTTTGAGAACCTGCAGAAATCGCGGGAGACGCTGCCGCGCACGTTTGTGGACATGCTGACGCTCTCGTGGCTGGTGCTGCTGGCGTTCTACGGGCCGGAAATGGGCAGCCGCGAGCTGCTGGACTTCTGCCATGCGCAGGAGCACTCGGCGCAGGCGCTGTATCTGCTTTCGTCGCACGTCACGTTCGGGCGGCGCGTGCCGCTGTCGATGACGGGGCGCAACTGTGAATTGTGCCGTCAGGGGCTATCAAAGGATGAATACGTCATGGATGCGGCTTCGTGCCTGCCGCAATTGACGGACGCGATTCGGCAGGGCAGCAAAATCGCCGTGACGGGCATGGGCGGCATCGGCAAAACGGAAATGACCCGGCAGGCGCTGGCGGTGCTGGCGAAGGAAGAGCTGTTCAGCCGCATGGCGTGGGTGCAGTACGAAAAAAGTCTGACGGCGAGCCTGCGCATGGCGTTTGACGGCTTGGACGGCGTGGCGGAGGAGAACGTGCTCTCAACAGTGCGCGAGAAGCTGGAAGCGCCCTATCAGGGGCGGACGCTGCTGCTGATTGACAGCGTCGATATGCCGCCGGAAGCGGACGAGGGGCTGCGCGAGATTGAGCATTGGGGCTGCGATGTGCTGGTGACGACGCGCTTCCCGCTGGGCGATGGCTTCCGGAATATCGCCGTGCCGCTGCTGTCGGAGGAAGCGAGCAGGGCGCTGTTTGTCCAGCACGACCCGTACTTGAAAAGCATGGGCAGCGCGGAAACGGAGGCGCTGCATCAGGTGCTTTCGCGCGTGGCGGGGCATCCGCTGGCGATCATCCTGCTGGCGCATCTGGCGAAGATGAAGCGCTGGACGATGGCGCAGCTGCTGGAAGAGCTTGACCGCATCAGCCCGGAGGGACTGCGGCTGGCGGGCGGCAAATTCAGCGCGATTGCGCAGAGAATCGCCCAGATGGTGTCCTCCGACGCGCTGACCGACCGCGAAAGGCAGGTGCTGGCGGTTTTCGCCACGTTTCCGGCGTGGACAATCCCGGTGCGGGACGCGTTGACCCTCCTGCGCGACTTCGGCACGGAGGATGAACTGCTCTCCGCGCTGGAAACGGCGGCGGATTACGGGCTGCTGACATCGAACTGGCGCGGATACGCGATGCACCCCGTGCTGGCGGAGAGCTTCCGGCCGCTGCTGCCGCCGATGGAGAAGGTGCCGAGGCTGGCGGAGGTGTTCGAGGAGTGCAAGGGCTGCTGGCACGCCGCTGATGTTCGGATGATGTCGGTGATGCCGCTGGCACTGTGCACCATTTCAGAATTTGCCGATGCGCCCGTGGAAATGATGAGCGGCGTGATTGTGGCGATTTATTACGTCCGGCATGACAGCTGCGAAAAAATTCCTGTCGCGCGGCTGAAACAGTGGCGGTTGAAGAAAAAAGACGAATGCGAAAAGACGGAACGCGGGCGCTTCCTGAGTGGATGCCTGGGCTTGACGCTGGATGACATTTATGGCGGCAATCTGGAGCAAGACGGCAAGGAAGTGATGGAGAACCTTGCAGCAAGCCGCGAGGAGGACATAGAGCTCCTGCTGGCAATCGGCGCCTCTGGCGGGCAGATGCTTGGGCAGGAAAACACCAGCAAATT
>FR899886.1:2500-4790 GCA_000437595.1 Faecalibacterium sp. CAG:74
AAAACACCAGCAAATTTATTGCCAGAATTGGCGAGCTGATTCCGCCGAATCACCCCGATGCAGCGATGTTACACACAAAAAGAACCGTGCTTGCGCTGATGAATGTGGACAGTGTTTCGCCCGAAGAGCTGGAAGCGGCAATTTCCTATTGTACGGAAGCGCTGGATGACCCGAAGCGCGTGATGGATGCGGCAGCAACGCTTCCCTATATGCTTCATGCAATGGGATTGGTAGGCGTGTACCCAGAAAGAATCAAAGCGCTGGCAAAGCTGCTGGAAGAAAAAACGAAGGATGTCGATGGTCTGCCGTATTCCTTCTATTCGGGGATCGAGAATGTTTTTCATGATCTCGGGGAATACGACAAGGCACTTTCCTATGCCCAGCGTGCGCTTGAATTGAGCGAAAAGGACACAGGAACGTATTATACGACGCTGCATAATTATTTGCAGCTGAAAAAGGAAATGGGGCATCTGCTGGAGGTGCAGGATGTCATCATCGAAGCGCTTGCCAAAGTGAAGGAGCTTTTTGGCGAGAAAAGTGTGATATGCAGCAGCTACAAAATGGCGTACATCTCCGTTTTAATGGAGCGGAGAGAAAACGAAAAAGCGTATGAAGAAATACAGAAACTAATCCCGATCGTGCGTGAGTGTGAAGGGGAAGTCTGCGCAAAAGAAATCGAAATGATGCAGATTCGCGTGCTTGCGCAGATGGGGCGCGAGGAAGAGGCACTCGAACTGGGCGAAAAGATGCGCCCGTTCATTCGCCAAGTCGGTGGCGATGAATGGGGGTTGATGAAAGCACTCGACAGAACCATCAACAATGTGAAAACAGGCGTCTATCGCCCCAAAACGTAATATTCGCAAGACAACGGTTGCAAGTTCGGCTGCAATGAATGTAACCCGCTTGACAATCTCCATTGTCGCCGTATAATGGAAAGTGGAATCCTGCATTCGGATGAACATTTTCCATTATACGGCATTTTTTGCTGCCGGACGCAAAAGAAAGGAAATGCACATGACGCTCAAGGAGTTTTATGCCGCAGTCGGCGGCGATTATGACGCAACCCTGAACAGAATCCCCAAAGAGTCGATGGTGCTGCGCTTTGTGAAGAAGTATGCCGACGACAAAACTTACGCCCAGCTGACCGAAGCGGTGAAAGCGCAGGACTGGGAAACGGCGTTCCGCGCGTCGCACACGCTCAAGGGCGTGGCGCAGAACCTCGGCTTTGACGGGCTGTACCGCGCCGCGTTCGCGCTGACGGAAGAAATGCGCGGGGGCAAGCCGCTGACGGACACTGCCCTCTACGATGCCGTGACGCAGCAGCAACAGATTGTGATAGACGCCGTGCGGCAGCTGGCATAAGGACAAAAAACATGCGTGAACAGAAGTGGAATCTTGGGCGGTTTATCGGGAGGAGCAGTGCGCTGCTTCTCCTGTTTGCGCTGCTCTTCCTGCCGTCGGCGCGGGCGGAGGAAGGGGAGAATCTGCCGAAAATAATCATCGGCAGCGACGAATATCAGCCGTACAGCTACTACAACGTGGATGGCTCGCCGCAGGGCGTGGATGTCGAAATGGCGCGCGAAGCCTTCCGGCGCATGGGCTATGCGCCTGTTTTCCGCCATGTGGCGTGGGAGGATAAGGACGAAGCGCTGGAAGACGGCACGGTGGACTGCCTGTGGAGCGGGTTCATGATGAACAATTGCGAGGACAAGTACACATGGGCGCGACTCAACCTGTTCAGCCGTCTGGTGGCGGTGGTGCGCGCGGACAGCGCCTATGCGGATTTGGCTGATTTGGCGGGCTGCCGCGCGGCGGTTCAGGCGACGAGCTGGGCGGAATACCTGCTGATTCGGCAGGATCAGCCGGGCATCCCGAAGGTCAAAACGGTGTACAGCTTCTCGTCGATGGAGGAGGTGTTCGCCGTCATGCGCAAGGGCTACGCGGACACGATTGTCGGGCATGAGTGCGTGCTGAACATCTTCCTTGCGGAGAATGAAGGGCGCTACCGGAAGCTGGAAACCCTGCTGGGCACGGCGGAACTCGGCGTCGCGTTCCAGAAGGGGACGCACGAGAAACTGGCGCGGCAGCTGGAGCAGACGCTGGCTGAAATGGCGGCGGACGGCACGATGGCGGAGATTTTGACGGCATACGGCATCAACGGCATCGTCCGCATGGGAGGAATCGAAAGCAAATGAAACAGGAAACCTCTCATAAGCGGCGAGGCTTCATCAGTATGCTCTGGATGCCGCTGACACTGTATCTGGTGCTGCTTGTTTCGGCCTTTGTTGTG
>FR899886.1:4820-7913 GCA_000437595.1 Faecalibacterium sp. CAG:74
CTTTGTTGTGCTGACGTTGCATGATACGCACAATGTCTGGAAGGCAATGGATGAAACGCTTGACTTTGCGGTGGCGCGGCTCGAACAGTATTTCAACGCCATGTCGAACGAACGCGCCAAGAGCGAAATCCGCCTGCTGGACAAAACGGCGGAGCTTGCCGCCCGCATCGCGGAAGCAGGGGTGATAACGAACGAACAGCTTGACCAGTACGCCTATGCGCAGCGGCTGACGGGCATCGTCATCCTCGACGCGGACATGAACGCCGTAGCCCAAACGACGATTGACGGCGACACGGCGGCGGTGCTGCAATCGATTCTGAAAAAGCCGACGGTGCGGGAGATTGTGGATTACCCCGTGAAGGCGTACATGACGCGGACGCAGGCGGGTGACCGCACAGTGGATTTCGCCGCCGTCGCGCGCGAGGACGCGCCGGGCCTTGTGGTGGCATACGCCGAGCGCGAGGAAGAGGACGCGAGCGACATGAAGCTGGAGACACTCTTCAGCGGCTTCACGTTTGCAATGGACGGCACGGTCACCGTGTCGGACGGCAAAACCATCATTGCTTCCAGCAGCGCTGAAATCGTCGGGCGCAACGTAAAAAAAATCGAGGAAGACAGCATCCCCCATGCGCAGTGGGACGAATCGGGGCGGCTGCACATTGTTGACGGTATGACGGCGTGGTCGGGCAAGCGCACGGCGTTTGAGAACTACTCGGTGTACGCCATGTTCCCGGATCATGCCGTCTACAATTCCCGCAATACCATTCTCCTCTACGGCACGCTGATTTACATGGCAATCTGGCTTTGCTTCGCGTGGCTGCGCGCCCAGCAGTCCCGCCGCGCACTGGAGAGGAACAGCGAGCAGGCGCGGATTATCAGCGCCATCAGCGAAATCTACTGCTTCACGTTCCTTGTTAACGTTCAGCGCGGCACGGTGCGCATCATCAAGCACCCGGTGGAGAAGCTGATGAAAATGGACAGTACATGGAGCATGAACGAAGTGGTGCAGATGCAAGCGGCTCAAAACGTTGCGCCGGATTTCCGCGAGGCGTTCATCAGCTACTGCGACCTGACGACCTTGGCGCAGCGCTTGAAGGAAAACCCGAACCTGACGCTGGAGTTCCGCGACCCGAAGGAAAAGGTGTACCTGATGACGACGCTGCCGCAGAACTACGACCGCCGCGGCAGGCTCGAATCGGTGCTGATGGTGACGCAGGACGTGACGGCGGAGAAGGAACGCGAACGCGACTATCAGCTGCAATTGAAAAAGACGGCGGAGGACGCCGAGCGCGCCAACATCGTCAAAACGGACTTCCTGCGCCGCATGAGCCACGATATCCGCACGCCGATTAACGGCATCCGCGGCATGGTGGAAATCAGCCGCCGATATGCGGGCGATGAAGCAAAGCAGGAAGAGTGCCGCGAGAAAATCATGACCACATCGGGCTTCCTGCTGGATTTGGTCAACGATGTGCTGAACATGAACAAGCTCGAATCCGGCGCGGTGACGCTGGAGGAGAAGCCGTTCAACCTGCGCCAGATGGTCAGCGAAATTGTGACGATGGTGGAGGGGCAGGCGTGGCACGAAAACGTGCAGGTGTCCTGCAAGACGCTGGCGTGGAATCACGAAAACCTGATTGGCTCGCCGATGCACCTGCATCAGGTGCTGCAAAACGTTGTCGGCAATGCGGTCAAGTACAACTGCCCCGGCGGCAGCGTGACCATCTCCTGCGAGGAGAAAGGCTTTGACGGCACGACAGCGACGTTCCTTTTCACCTGTGCCGACACGGGACGCGGCATGAGTGCGGCGTTCCAGCAGCACGCGTTTGAGGCGTTCGCGCAGGAGGAATCCGGCGCGCGCACGGCCTACAAGGGCACGGGGCTGGGGCTGCCGATTGCCAAGGAACTTGTCGAGCAGATGGGCGGCAAAATCCACTTTGAGAGCGAACTGGGCGTCGGCACAACGTTCTACATCACCCTGCCGTTCCGCGTAGATCCGAATCCGCCGAAAGCGGAATCCGCCAAGCCGGAGCAGGCGGCGTCCATCAAGGGCGCGCACATACTGCTGGTGGAGGATAACGAGCTGAACATGGAAATCAGCCAGTACATACTGGAGGGCGCGGGCGCGATTGTCGCTCAGGCGTGGAACGGGAAGGAGGCGGTTCGCCGCTTTTCCGAAAGCGAACCGGGTACGTTTGACTGCATCCTGATGGACGTGATGATGCCGCTGATGGACGGACTGGAAGCAACGCGGACGATTCGCGCGATGCAGCGCCCGGATGCGGCGACCATCCCGATTGTGGCAATGACCGCGAATACCTTCTCCGAGGACGAACAGCGCAGCCGCGAGGCAGGCATGAACCTGTTCCTGAACAAGCCGGTGGATTCGGGAAAGATGCTGCAAACGGTGCTGGAGTGCCTAAAAATGGGCGGGGAAAATGCTTTGTGAAAACCTTGACAAGAACGCAGGTAGGGTGTAAAATAGAACTATCACAGGCGCGATTCCGGGGAAAAATCTGGACGCGCGAAAGGAAGGTTCTATTTATGAAGAAGCTGCTTGCGCTGGTGTGCGCGCTTGTCCTGTCGCTGTCGATGACGGCGGTGCTGGCGGAAGAAACCGATGCGTTCACCTCCGCGTCCGTCGCGAGCTACTACGCGGATTCCGCCCTGACCGGGGATGACCTGATGAACGCCATCAACTCCTTCTCCGGCACGTACCTCGTGTGCACCACCAACCCCGACGGCACGGCGAACGCGGGCGTGTTCATCTTCGCGTGCGTGAAGAACGAGGACAAGTACTACATCCAGATGGGTCTGGCGGAGAACCAGACGAAGCAGAACCTGCTCCGCACGGGCGAAGCGCTGGCGGTCTACGCCGCGAACCCCTCCACCGAGGAAGGCGCAAAGCCCTACATCACCGCCGGTGCGCGCATGGTGCTCCAGCAGGTGACGGACGAAGAACTGCTGAAGGTGCTCAACGTCAAGGGCAGCGAAACCGCGCTGTTCTTTGAAATCACCGAAATCAAGCCGCTGGGCTGATTGACAAACGGGGCGCACTCTCTTCCCAATGCGAAGGGGGTGCGCTTTTTTTTT
>FR899886.1:7972-19453 GCA_000437595.1 Faecalibacterium sp. CAG:74
GGATTTGCGGCGGAGCGGCGGAGAGGACATTTGCGCGCATTCCAAAACACCCAAAATCCATAGGAATTTGCATATTCCTCTTGACAAGCATGGGAATCGGGAGTAAAATCCTATTGCGGAAGTAGGTTATACTAATTCTCATCTAAAGCATGTCATTCGCACAGCATCTTTTCCGCCCCGGCTTTGCTTCGTTCCGCTCGCGCGTACCTCCAGTACGCCTCGCTTCACTCAGCTTTGCCGGAACGAAAAATCTGCTATGCTCGATGCCATGTTTTAGAATCGAATTAGTATAAGCTGCCGCACAAGAATGATTCATCAATCAGCCAGAGAAAGGGCTTTTGCAATATGAAACACGCTGAATTGCTGTCCGTCCGCGACCTGCACGTTCAGGTGGGCGAAAAGGAAATCCTCCACGGGGTCAACCTCTCCGTCGGCACGGATGAAACCCATGTCCTCCTTGGCCCGAACGGCACGGGCAAATCCACCCTCGGCTATGCCATCACCGGCAACCCTGCCTATCAGGTGACGCGGGGGAGCATCACGTTTGACGGCGAGGATATTACTTCTATGCCCGTCAATGAGCGCGCGAAGAAGGGCGTTTTCCTGTCCTTCCAGAATCCGCTGGAGGTGCCGGGCGTGACGCTGAGCGCCTTTATCCGCACGGCGCTGGAGCAGAAGAGCGGCAGCCGCATCCGCCTGTGGGACTTCAAGAAGAAGCTGAAGGAAACGATGGCGCTTTTGTCGATGGACGAAAGCTACGCCGAGCGCGATTTGAACGTCGGCTTCTCCGGCGGCGAAAAGAAGAAGGCGGAAATCCTGCAAATGCTGATGCTCGAACCCAAGCTCGCCATTCTGGACGAAACCGACTCCGGTCTGGACGTGGACGCGGTGCGCACGGTGTCCGAGGGCGTCCGCCTGTTCCGCGAAAAGACGCACGGTTCGCTGCTGATTATCACCCACAGCACGCGCATTCTGGAGGCGCTGCGTGTTGACCGCACGCATGTGATGGAAAACGGCGTCATTGTGCGCGAGGGCGACGCGGCGCTGGTGGAAGAAATCAACGAAAAGGGCTTCAAGGGCTGATGGGGGAGCGGCATGACAGAGAAGAGCCAAGTTGCGGACATTGACCGCAGCATTTATGATATTCGCGACGCGGAGCATGACGCGTACCGCATGGAAGCCGGCTTGACCCCCGCCATCGTCGAGAAGCTGTCCAAGGAGAAGAACGACCCGGCGTGGATGGAGCAGTTCCGGCTGGAAGCGCTGCAAATCTACAATAATATGCGTGTGCCGGATTGGGGGCCGTCGCTGGACGGGCTGGATATCGACCACATCGCGACGTATGTCCGCCCGAACACGAAGATGCAGAACAACTGGGAGAACGTGCCGCAGGACATTAAGGACACGTTTGAGCGGCTGGGCATTCCGCAGGCGGAGCGGAAGTCGCTGGCGGGCGTGGGCGCGCAGTACGATTCGGAGCTGGTGTACCACAATGTGCGCGCGGAAGTGGCGGCGCAGGGCGTGGTGTACACCGACATGGAGAGCGCGCTGCACGGCGAATATGCCGACATGGTGCGCAGGTACTTCATGAAGCTCGTCACCCCGCGTGACCACAAGTTTGCGGCGCTGCACGGCGCGGTTTGGTCGGGCGGCTCGTTTGTGTACGTTCCCAAGGGCGTGCAGGTGTCCATTCCGCTGCAATCGTATTTCCGCCTGAACGCCAAGGGCGCGGGGCAGTTTGAGCATACGCTGATTATTGTGGACGAGGGCGCAAGCCTGCACTTTATTGAGGGCTGCTCTGCCCCGAAGTACAACGTGGCGAACCTCCATGCCGGCTGCGTGGAGCTGTACGTCAAAAAGGGCGCGAAGCTGCGCTATTCGACGATCGAAAACTGGTCGAAGAACATGTACAACCTCAACACCAAGCGCGCGCTGGTGGAGGAGGATGGCACGATTGAGTGGATTTCCGGCTCGTTCGGGTCGCATGTGGGCTGCCTGTATCCGATGAGCATCTTGAAGGGCGACCGCGCCCGCATGGAGTTCACGGGCGTGACGTTCGCAGGCGCGGGGCAGAATCTCGACACGGGCGCGAAGGTCGTGCACGTTGGCAAAAATACCAGCTCGTACATGAACACGCGCTCCATCAGCAAGAGCGGCGGCATCAGCACGTTCCGCTCCAGCGTGGTGGTGGAGAAGAGCGCCAAGCAGGCCAAGAGTGCGGTCTCCTGCCAGTCGCTGATGCTGGACAGCGAGAGCCGCTCGGATACGATTCCCGCGATGGACATCCGCACGCGCGACGCCGCCATCGGGCATGAGGCGAAAATCGGCAGCATCAGCAACGACGCGGTGTTCTACCTGATGAGCCGCGGCATGAGCGAAGAGGACGCGCGCGCGCTGATTGTCAGCGGCTTTGCGGACAACGTGTCCAAGGAACTGCCGGTGGAATACGCGGTGGAGATGAACAACCTCATCCGCCTTGAAATGAAGGGCAGCATCGGCTGAGCGGAAAGGAGCATCCATCAATGGAGAAAATGACCATCAATCAGCTGCCCAGCCGGACGTGGAATCGTCTGGGCGTGAATGAAGCGAGTATTGACTGGGACGAAAGCGCGACGGTCGTGCTGCCGGAAGAATCCGCAGAAAAGGCGGATATGCTGATTGCATCGGACGCGGCGTATGCCCGCAAGCGCGTGACCATTCAGGCGGAAAAGGGCGCGAAAAAGTTGCTTTTCCAGACGATTCGCACAGCTGGAAAGCTGTATGTGCAGACGGAGCTGACCGCCGAGGACGGCGCGGAAATGGAGCTGACGCAGCTGGTCGCGCCGGGCGAAAACGCGCTGGTGTATGATGAAGTCATCGGGCACTGCCATGGCAGCGGGCGGATTGTGCTGCGGCAGGTGACGCTGGGTCACGGCGATGTGTACGCGCAGACGGGCATCGGGCTGGACGGCGAGAACGCGTCGTTTGCGGCGAATATCGGCTATCTGGCGAGGAAGAATCAGACGCTGGACATGAACCTTGTCGTCAACCACTGGGGGAAAAAGACAAAGTGCGAAATCAACGCGTCCGGCGCACTGAATGACGCGGCGAAGAAGATTTTCCGCGGCACGATTGACTTCAAGCGCGGGTCGTCCGGGTCGGTCGGCAGCGAACAGGAAACGGTGCTGATGCTGGGCGAGGACGCGGTGAACAAGACCGTGCCCGTCATCCTCTGCGCGGAGGAGAATGTCGAGGGCACGCACGGCGCGACCATCGGCGAGATGGACGACGACACGCGCTTCTACTTCGGCAGCCGCGGCATCGACCGCGAAACGGCGGAAAAGCTGCTTTCGCGCGCGGCGATTGCCCGCATGGCGCAGCAGGTGAAAAGCGAAACGGCGCGCGCGGCGATACTGAACGAACTGGATGGGGAAATGGATGAAAACGACGGATTACAGGCGTGATTTTCCGCTGCTGATGCAGGAAACAGCGGCGTATCTGGACAACGCGGCGACGGCGCAGCGCCCGCAGTGCGTGCTGGATGCGGAAAAGACGTTCTATGAGACGCAGAACGCCAATCCCCTGCGCGGGCTGTATCCGCTGAGCATCGCGGCGACGGAGGCGGTGGAGGAGGCACGCTTGGCGGTTCGCGATTTCCTGCACGCCAAGAGCAGTCAGGAGATTATCTTCACGCGCAACACGACCGAGGCGCTGAACCTCGTGGCGTACAGCTATGGGCTGTCTCACGTCCACGCGGGCGACGAGGTGGTGGTGTCCATCCTGGAACATCACAGCAACCTGCTGCCGTGGCAGATGGTGTGCCGGCAAACGGGCGCAACGCTCAAATTCATCGACTGCGAAATGGATGGACGGCTCGACCTGAACAAAGTGGCGGAAGTCATCACGGAGAAAACGAAAATCGTTGCCGTGACGCACGTTTCCAACGTCATCGGGCGCGTCAACCCGATTCGCGAAATCGCGGATATGGCGCACCGCGTCGGCGCGGTCATCGTGGTGGACGGCGCGCAGTCTACGCCGCATATCCCCGTGGATGTGCAGGCGCTGGACGCGGATTTCCTCGCGTTTTCGGGACATAAGGTGTTCGGCCCGATGGGCATCGGCGCGCTGTACGGCAAACGCAGGCTGCTGGAAAAGATGCCGCCCTTCCTCTCCGGCGGGGAGATGATCGAGTCCGTCACGCGCACCGGGGCGACGTATGCCGAGCTGCCCTACAAGTTTGAGGCGGGCACGGGCAATGCCGCCGGCGCGGTCGGGCTGCACGCGGCGATTCGCTACATGCAGTCCGTCGGCTTTGACACCATGCACGAGCGCGAAACGGCGCTGGTTGCCCGCATGATGGCAGGGATGGCGGATATGCCGTTCATCCATGTGCTGGGGTCGGGCAGTCCTGAGGAACACAGCGGCATTGTCACGTTCACGGTCGATGGCGTGCATCCGCATGACGTGAGCGAAATCCTCGCGGCGGACGGCGTGTGCATCCGCGCGGGGCATCACTGCGCACAGCCGCTGCTTAAGCACCTCGGCTATTCCTCGACGGTTCGGGCAAGCTGCGCGTTCTACAACACGCCGGACGAGGTGAATCGGCTGCTGGACAGCCTGAAAACAATCAGGGAGCGAATGGGCTATGGAAAACAGGAGCTTTTATAACGAAATTCTGACGGAACACAACATTCACCCGGAGTTCAAGCACGACCTGCCGGACGCGAACATTGAGCTGGAAGGCGTCAACCCCAGCTGCGGCGACGACATCACGCTGAAGCTGAAGGTGGACGGCGACGTGATTACCGACGGCGCGTTCGTCGGCGACGGCTGCGCGATTTCGCAAGCCTCGGCGGACATTATGCTGGGCATGATTGTCGGGCGGAAGAAGGAAGAAGCGCTGCGCTTGGGCGAAATCTTCCGCAAGATGATTCAGGGCGAAGCGACGGCGGAGGAAATCGACGAGCTGGAAGAAGCCGGGGCGCTGAAGGACATTTCGCACATGCCCGCGCGCGTGAAGTGCGCCGTGCTGGGCTGGCGGACGCTGAAGGAAGCCATCGGGAGAGAAGAGGAATAAGAAAACCGGACGGGGCGCAAAACCTCGTCCGATTTTTGGGATTAGAATCCCATTAGAAATGCGGCAAACGGCAGGAAAAGCGGGCGCGCACGCCGAAATCCTCCATAAGAAAGGGGGATGCGCATGAAAGAAATCATGTTGGACTTCGGCGCGATTCTGTCTGACCTGTTTCATGCGCTGCGGTCGGGCGCGAAGAAAGTACTGATTGCGCTGGCGGTGCTGACGGCGCTGCTGACCGCGCTCGTTCTGTATCTCATGACGCCGCACACGGAGATTCGGTCTTTGACGGGCTTTCGGTGCTACTTTGTGCCGCGCTGCGAGGTGAATTACCAGTCCTACCACCGGGACGACGACCTGTACAATATGGGCATTTACAAGCTGAACGGGCAGGACGCCGCGCGGTTTGTGTACTGGGCGCAGGAAAACGGCTGGTCGAAGATGCCGCTGACGGGCGAAGCGCTGACGAGCGGGATGCTCAACGAGGAGACTTGCCCGGAAGCAGCGGAAATCAAGCAGGTGACGCAGGGGTTCTGGAAGGGATTTCACGGCTCGTACCTGTACGTTTTTGATTCGCAGACGGCGACGCTATATATTCGGAAGATGCCGAGATAAGGCAATTGCAAACAGAAACCGACCGGGCAGGGGAGAAATCCGCCGTCCGGTCGGCTTTTTGCTGCGGGATATTTGAAAGCAAAAGAAAAGGTCAAGGCTTTTCAACCTTGACCATCCGTGGAGCATAGGAGATTCGAACTCCTGACCTCGACAATGCGAATGTCGCGCGCTACCAACTGTGCTAATGCCCCAAGCGCTTATTCTCTTTGTGTCAGGCGGTGAAGCGCTGAGCACAGAAAGTATTATAGCATAGTTCTCGGAAAAATGCAAGGGGTTTTTTGAAATTTTTCGGGAAAATTGCAAACTTTTTTTCATGCGGCATTTGGGACGAATTTCAGAATACACGTTCGCTTATTTTGCGCGAAAAACAGCTTTTCTGCCCGGCGGCTCTTGTGCATGTGCGCCGATTATGGTATAATGCCCATGATGAAGCAAACGGAGGAGAGAACGGATGGATGCAGAAATGCTGCGGAATGTGCTGACGATGCTGGGCACGGTGTTAGGCGCGATTTTGGTGCTGATGCTGGTGGCGAAAATCACGAGCATGGTGCATGTGGAGGCGGACGATGCGCGCACGCCGATTGACAGCATGGAAGCGAGCGTCGTCGGCAAGCGCACGCTGGTGACGCAGGAGGACGGCGCGCCGAAAACCATCTACTATATGACCTTCCAGAAGGTGAACGGAATGCGGATGGAGCTGGAAGTGCCGGGCGAGGACTACGGCTTGGCGGCGGAAGGCGATCAGGGCGTGCTGGTTGCGCGCGGGGATGAATTTATCGTCTTTAAGCGAATGATTTGAAATGATTGGAGCTTCCCAAACAAGCGGCGGCGCCGAAGGGGTGGAGGGGGCGAGCGGAAAGCCCCCTCCTCGCGTCCGCAGACGCGAAATCCTCTGCAATAATCGCATACTGTAAGGAGTAAAAATAGAAATTATGGCATATCAGGCACTCTACCGCCAGTGGCGACCCAAAGACTTTTCCAGCATGGTGGCGCAGGAGGCGGTCATCTCCACGCTGCGCAATCAGGTGATGAGCGGGCGCGTCGCCCATGCGTACCTCTTCTGCGGCAGCCGCGGCACGGGCAAGACGTCCACCGCGAAAATCCTCGCGCGCGCCATCAACTGTGAGCACCCCGTGAACGGCGACCCGTGCGGGCAGTGCGAATCCTGCCGCCGTCTGCTGGCGGACGAGTCGATGGACGTGATGGAAATCGACGCGGCGAGCAACAATGGCGTCGAGGAAATCCGCAACCTGCGCGAGACGGTCAAATATCCGCCGCAGCAGGGGAAATACAAGGTCTATATCATCGACGAAGTGCACATGCTGTCCACTTCCGCGTTTAATGCCCTGCTGAAAACGCTGGAGGAGCCGCCGGCGTACGTCGTTTTCATCCTCGCGACGACCGAGCCGCAGAAGCTGCCCGCGACGATTCTCAGCCGCTGCCAGCGCTTCGACTTCGGGCGGATTCCGGCGCACCAAATCGCGGGGCGGCTGCGTCAGGCGGCGGAGGGCGCGAAGGCGGAAGCGTCGGAGAACGCGCTGATGCTCATCGCCCGCGCCGCAGAGGGCGGAATGCGCGACGCGCTGTCGATACTGGACATGTGCCTGGGCTATTCCAATCAGGTGACGGAAGACCTCGTGCGCAATGTGCTGGGCACGAGCGACCGCAGCTTCCTGTTCCGCTTCGCCGACGCGCTGGAAAAAGAGGACGCGTCCGCCGTCATGCGGATGATTGACGAATTGATGCGCGCCGGACGCGAACCGATGGTGTTCGCCAAGGACGTCAGCCAGCACCTGCGCGCGCTGCTGATTGCCAAGTGCAGCCCCGACGACCTGAGCGCCCTGCTTGACCTGACGCAGGAGGACGCGCAGGAGTACGCGCAGCAGGCGGAAAAATTCACCACGACGCGGCTGATGCACATGCTGGAGCTGTTCATGCGCGTGGAAACCGACTTGCGCTGGGCGTCGTCGCCGCGAATCGTGCTGGAAAACGCCGCGCTGAAAAGCTGCCTGCGGACGAGCGAGGCGGACACCGCGGCGCTGAACGACCGCATCAGCGAACTGGAAAAGCAGCTGACCGCCTTGCAGGAGAAGCTGCAAAGCGGCGCGTTTGCCCCTGCGCAGCCCGCGAAAAAGGCGGCAAAGCCTGCATCCGAGCCGAAGCAGGAAGCGCCCAAGCCCGCCGCGCCCCCCGTGATGACCCCGACCGGCAAGACCGACGCGGACGCGTGGAAGGAAGCCATGAACATCTTGAAACGCTCCGATCCCGGCACGTTCGCCATGCTGACGATGGGCAAATACGCCGGGTGCGACGGCGACACCTACCGCTGGCAGGCGCCGATGGGGCAGGAACTGTACGTCGGGCTGATGAATCAGGAGAAGAAGCGCGCGGCGATTGCGTCGGCGCTGACGCAGGCATCGGGGATGCAATGCCGCTTTGAGGCGATCGGCGCGGTGAAGGAGAAGAAAGCCGACCAGAGCGACGAATCCTTCCTCGCGGCGCTGGAAACGACCTTCGGCAAGGCGAACACGATGGTGCAGGAGGACGTGAAGGGGTGAGCAGCGCGGACATTCGCGGGATGTTTGCCGGACTGCCGGGTGCGCACGGCATCATCGAAGCGGCGCTGAACGGGCAGGGGCGCGTGATGACGGATGATTCGGCGCGTCCGAGCAGCGCGGCAGTGCTGGCGGGCGATTTCCTCTTCTTCGGCGGCGAACCATCGGAAGAATTGGTGCGGCGCGCACTGAACGCGGAGAATCGCGCGTGGATTGTGCAGGGGAGCAGTGCGTTTCTCGCGCTGGTGCAGGCGCAGCGGTCGGGAACGTGGTCGGAGCGCATCGCCTTTGACCCGCACCGTCAGCCGGAGGATGCGCACCTGACTGCGCTGCTGGCGAATCTGCCGCAGGGCGTGGCGCTTGTGCCGATTGGCGCGGCGGAAATGGCGTTCTGCCGCAAGACCCCGTGGGCGGCGGACTTCGTGAATCAATTCACGGAGGATGAATATGCGCGGAACGGGCTGGGGGTGCTTGTCTGCGCGGATGGTGCGTTCGTGTCGGGTGCATCCAGCTACGCGGCGTATCCCGGCGGCATCGAGGTGGAGGTGGACACAGCACCGGCGTACCGCGGACACGGCTACGCGACGCTGGCAGCGGCAAAGCTCATCTTGACGGCGCATCAGCAGGGGAAAATTGCGACGTGGGACGCGGCGAATGAAACATCAGCACACATTGCGCAGAAACTCGGCTACCGTGTAACCTGCGCCTATCAAGTCTTCACAACGGCGTAACCATTGGCGCACCCGTCAGGATGATTCGCATTCCGCGTTTCCTGCCGGGTGCATTTTTTGACGAAATTTCAACGGTTCGGACGATTTTCACAAAAATCCTGCTGGATTCCTCAGAAAAACCACAAAATTTTTCCGGACAGCAGGAAATAGGGGGGACATGTAGAATTAGAAAAGTCGGGCTAAATTGTAACCTCAACTTTTCCCGCCCCGAAAGGGGCATGACATGGAGGGAGTTTTGAACATGAGTGAGCAGAACCTGAAGCAGGTGCTGGCGAAAAAGCAGAGCATCCTGCAGGGAGACGCGGAACGAATCGCAAAGCAGCGCGCGGCTGGCAAGCTGACCGCCCGTGAACGGGTGGCGAAGCTGCTGGACGCCGGCTCTTTCGTGGAGACGGATGCGCTGGTATCCCGCAATGGGGATTACGCCGGGGTCGTGACCGGCAGCGGCACGGTGCAGGATCGCCCTGTGTATGTGTTCGCGCAGGATTTCACGGTGCATGGCGGCGCGATGGGGCAGATGCAGGCGCAGAAGATTGTCAAGGTGCTGGATCTGGCGCAGAAGACGGGCGCGCCCGTGATTGCCCTGTGCGACAGCGCTGGTGTGCGCATTGACGAGGGCGCGGCGGCGATGAACGCCTACGCTTCCGTTTTCACCCGTCTGGCAAAGCTCAGCGGCGTGGTGCCGGTCATCGCGCTGGTGCTGGGCCCGGTGGTCGGCGGCGCGGCAATGATCGCCCAGCTGGCTGACATCACCATTGAAGCCGAAAACGTTGGTCAGCTGATGGTCTATGGCCCGCAGGTCATGAGCGCCATTTCCGGCAAGACGGTGGATGCCAAGGCGGTCGGCGGCGCGAAGGCGATGGCTGCGCAGGGCGGCGTCGCGCTGACGGCGAAGGACGAGGACGAAGCCATCTCTCTGGCGGTGCAGGTGCTGGACTATCTGCCCGGCTGCAACGCGGAGGATGCCGCGATTGTTGATACCGACGACATGAACCGCATTCTGCCCGTGCTGGACGCGGCGGACGCGGAAAGCCAGCTGGCTGCCATGGCGGACGGCGCGGCGTATGTGGAGCTTTTCAAGGACTACGGCAAGGAAATCCGCGTTGCGCTGACCCGCGTGGGCGGCCGTCCGGTCGGTCTGGTGGTTGGCAACGGCAAGGAGAACGACGGCGTGCTGACGGCGCAGTCCGCAAGCAAGGCCGCGCGCTTCATCCGCCTGTGCGACTGCTACAGCCTGCCGGTCGTGTCCCTCATCAACAGCAAGGGCGTTGCCGTCCCGACGGTTGACGAGCAGGCGGCGACCATCAAGGCGACCACCCAGTTGCTTTACGCCTACGCGGAAGCGACGACGGCGAAGGTGTCCATTGTCACCGGCAATGCCATCGGTCAGGCGTATGTCGCCATGGGCGGCAAGAGCAATGCTGACGTCACCTACGCGTGGCCGGGCGCGGTGATTTCCGCCCTGACCCCCGAAGCGGCGGTGCAGGTGCTCTACACCGACGACCTGAAGGCGGATAAGAAGCCCGCGCTCCAGTCCCGTGCGGAATTGGAAGCGAAGTTCGCTGCGGATGTGGCGGACGGCGTGGCGGCTGCCGCGGCTGGCATGGTCGATGACGTGATTGATCCCGCCGAAACGCGCAAGTATGTCATTGCGGCGCTGGAGATGCTCTCCTCCAAGCGCGAATCCAATCCCCCGAAGAAGCACGGCAACCTGCCGCTGTGATTGAGGAAAGGATTGTGTGAAAAATGGACTTTGCAGCCTTTTTGAGTAATCTGGGCAATAATCTGGGCTTCGGCTTGACCGTCACCCTCATCGGCATCGCCATCGTGTTCCTCGGTTTGACGATTCTGATTGGTCTGATCAAGCTGATGGAAAATGCCACCGCGAACCTCGGCAAGGGCGGCAAGAAGGCAAAGAAGCAGGCGGAAGCGCCCGCTCCCGCGCCGGTTGCCGCGCCCGTGGTGGAGGAAGCGCCCGTGGCGGATGACAGCGAGCTGATTGCGGTCATTTCCGCCGCTGTGGCGATGATGATGGAGGATGGCAGCGCCTTCACGGTGCGCCGCGTCCGCCGCGTGCAGAATGCGCCCGCCTGGCAGAAGGCTGGCCGCGAAGAACAGGTGTACAGCCGCTTCTAATATACTATTTCCTGCATTCACCTGTGCCATCTGCTTGCGCCTTTTCCTTTCTGGCGTCCGTTCATTCCACTTAGCGTAGCGCTGCTACGCTGCGTTTCATTCACGTTAGCCAGAAAGAAAAATTCGCGGACATCTTGGCACATGCTCATTTGGAAATAGTATCGGCTTGAACATGACAACAAATTGAACGATTTTGACAGGAGGAAATCCCATCATGCGTACCTTCAATATTACGGTCAACGGTCAGACTTATGTGGTGGATGTGGAAGAAGTCGGCGGCGTGCAGACCGCTGCGCCCGTGCGCGCTGCTGCCCCTGTGGCGGCTGCTCCCGTGGCGGCGGCTCCGGCTGCTGCGCCCAAGGCGGCTGCGGCGGCTCCCGTGGCGGGCGGC
>FR899887.1 GCA_000437595.1 Faecalibacterium sp. CAG:74
GGCTGCGATGCGGTCGACACCGCAAGCTGCTCCGGCGACAGCAGCGCGACCTGCATTACGCTGGGAACATGCAGCACCTGCGGCGGGCAGTACTACAGCGCACATGCATTCCCTGCGGGGCAGAACTGGCATTCGGACGACAAAAACCACTGGCTTAGCTGCACCGTCTGCCACGAAGCGAAAACTAAGATGGGCGCACATTGGTTCGTTCAGGGCGCCGTTAGCGTGTGCCTTAAGTCCGCAGCCACCTGCGTTGCTCCGGCCGTGTACTACACAAACTGCGACTACTGCTACCACAAGGGAACGGATACTTATGTAGACCCATATAATGGACCTGACCCGAACAACCACGACCTGGTGCACCACGACGCAAAGGCGCCCACCTGCACCGAAATTGGCTGGAATGAATATGACGCCTGCCAGCGTGAGGGCTGCACTTACACCACCAAGGTGGAAATCCCTGCGCTGAAACACAAGCTGGTGCACCACGACGCCAAAGCGCCCACCTGCACCGAGACCGGCTGGGAGGAATACGATACCTGCTCCCGCTGCGATTACACCACCTATCAGGAAATCCCTGCACTGAAACACAATCTCGTGCACCACGACGCCAAAGCGCCCGCCTGCACCGAAATTGGCTGGGACGAATACGATACCTGCTCCCGCTGCGATTACACCACCTATCAGGAAATCCCTGCACTGAAACACAATCTGGTGCACCACGACGCCAAAGCGCCCACCTGCACCGAGACCGGCTGGGAGGAATACGATACCTGCTCCCGCTGCGATTACACCACTAAGGTGGAGCTGCTTGCGCTGAAACACGACCTGGTGCACCACGACGCCAAGGCACCCACCTGCACTGAAATTGGCTGGAATGAATATGACGCCTGCCAGCGTGAGGGCTGCGATTACACCACTAAGGTGGAAATCCCCGCCCCCGGGCACGATTATACCGAAAAGGTCGTCAAGCCCACCTG
>FR899888.1:0-9357 GCA_000437595.1 Faecalibacterium sp. CAG:74
GGTCGAAGACCCTTTGGCGGGGTCAAGGGGCAGCGCCCCTTGCGGAGTCCAGAGGCAGCGCCTCTGGTGCCTCTCGATTATATAGTAAGGAGAGAACACGTTATGGTTCGTGAAGATATTCGTAACATTGCAATTATCGCCCACGTTGACCACGGCAAGACGACGCTGGTTGACCAGATGCTCAAGCAGGGCGGCGTTTACCATGAGAATCAGCAGACGGTTGACCGCGTGATGGACTCCGGCGCCATCGAGCGCGAGCGCGGCATCACGATTCTGGCGAAGAACACCGCTGTGCATTACGGCAAGACGAAAATCAACATCGTCGATACCCCCGGTCACGCGGACTTCGGCGGCGAAGTGGAACGCGTGCTGAAAATGGTGGACGGCGTGCTGCTGCTGGTGGACAGTTTTGAAGGCCCGATGCCCCAAACCCGCTTCGTGCTGAAAAAGGCACTGGAGCTGAAGCTGAAGGTGCTGATTGTCATCAACAAGATTGACCGCCCCGACGCGCGCTGCGAAGAGGTGGTGGGCGAAATCCTCGACCTGCTGATTGACCTCGAAGCCGACGAAAGCACCATCGAAAACCCGATTCTCTACGTTTCCGCCCGCAAGGGTACGGCGACGCTGGATCTGGACACCCCCGGCACGGATCTGCGCCCGCTGTTCGATGCCATCCTGAAGTACATCCCCGCGCCTGAAGGCGATCCCGACGGCCCGGCGCAGGTGCTGATTTCCACCATCGACTACTCCGAGTATGTCGGGCGCATCGGCGTCGGCCGCATCACCCGCGGCGTGTTCAAGGCGGGCATGAACGTCGTCCACACGAATGTACAGACCGGTGTGACGAGCCAGCCGTGGCGTCTGGGCAACCTGTATCAGTACGACGGCTTGAAGCGTGTGGACGCGGAAGAAGTCCGCATGGGCGACATCGTGGCGCTGTCCGGCGCGGCGGATTTGTCCATCGGCGACACCGTCTGCGCGCCGGAGTGCATCGAGGGTCTGCCGTTCGTCAAAATCAGCGAACCGACCGTCACGATGACGTTCCAAGTCAACGATTCCCCCTTCGCGGGCCGCGAGGGCACTTATGTCACGAGCCGTCACCTGCGCGCGCGCCTGATGCGCGAATTGCAGACGGACGTTTCTCTGCGCGTCAGCGACACCGACAGCACGGATGCGTTCGAGGTCTGCGGACGCGGCGAACTGCATCTGTCTATCCTGATTGAAAACATGCGCCGTCAGGGCTACGAATTCGCCGTCTCCAAGCCGCGCGTTATTTACCGCGAAATCGACGGCGTGAAGTGCGAACCGATTGAACGCCTTGTCGTGGACACGCCGCAAGCTTCCGCAGGCGCGGTCATCGAGAAAATCGGCCGCCGCCGCGGTACGCTGGAGCACATGTCTGGTCAGGATCGCGTTCGTCTGGAGTTCCTTGTGCCGTCGCGCGGGCTGTTCGGCTATCGCAGTGAGTTCATGACTGACACGCGCGGCGAAGGCATCATGTCCGCCGTGTTCGAGCGCTACGAGCCGGTCAAGGGCGATATTCCGCACCGCAGCGTCGGCGCGCTGGTGGCGCACGAAAGCGGCGTTTCCACCCCCTATGCGCTGTTCTACGCGCAGGAACGCGGCACGCTGTTCATCGGCGCGCAGCAGAACGTTTACGAGGGCATGATCGTCGGTCAGAACTCCCGCCCGGATGACCTTGTCGTCAACGTCTGCAAACAGAAGCACGTCACCAACATGCGCAACGCTTCCGCTTCCGAAGACGCAATGCGCCTGATTTCCGTCCATCCGATGACGCTGGAAGAGTGCCTCGAGTTCATCGATGATGACGAGCTGCTGGAAATCACCCCGAAGAACCTGCGTATGCGCAAGCGCATCCTGAACGCGGGCGACCGCGCGCGCCAGTGGCGGTACAAGCAGGACTAATTGAGTTCTCTGCATTCGCATTTTTGAGCATATAGAATCCCCCGGCAGGTCTGATGAAGACTGCCGGGGGATTTTTGTGCGTGCGCCTCCGGGCGCACGCAAAAACAGCACCGAGAGAAACGTTTCTCCCGATGCTGTCTGGCCGCGCCCATCTGGCGCGACAATGTGCAAGCAGTGAATAAAGCAGCTTGAGGGGGCGCTCCTGCGGGTGCACAAATTTCCCTTACTCCCTTATCAGCCCCAGCAATACCGACCCCTCCGGGTTCTCTGCAACCCGTATATCAACCTGACCCCACGGTGTCCACACATTCTCCCTCACATATCTCCGAATCCTCTGCATCAGCATTTCCGAATGGCATGGCCCACCGCTGAGCAGCAGCACTTCCGGGTCATACGCATGAATCAAATTCACCGCGCCCATCCCCAGCGCCGTCGCAACCGTCTCAAACACCCGCAGGCTGACCGCATCCCCCTGCGCCACGCCGTCCAGCAGCGCGCGGTAATCTACCTTTCTCGCATTCGCCAAGGCACTTTCCGCAAACCTATCCTCCTGACGGGCAATCTCATCCAGCGCCCAAGTTCCCGCCCATGCTTCCAAGCAGCCCGTCGCGCCGCAGGTGCAGCGGCGGGGGTGCAGCATTTCAATCGCCATGTGACCGCCGAGCATCCCCATTGTGCCGTGCCGACCTGTCAGAATGCGCCTGTCCTGGGCAGCGGCACTGCCGATGCCTGTACCAATCATGAGGCTGGCGGCGGCGTCCGTGTCTTTCGCCGCACCGCAGCGCATTTCGCCCAGCAGTGCAGCAGCAGCATCGTTCATCAGGAAAACGGGCGCGCCGAATGTCTTCTGTGACCAGCGCATCCAGTCAAAACCGACTGCATCCGTGTATTTTCCGTTGCAGGCGATGACCGTTCCACGGCAGACCACGCAGGGCAGTGCAATCGACACGGCATCGGGCTGTCCCCATGCGGCGGCATGCTGCGCGACGAGCGAGAGCGTCTGCGCAAGCGGCGCACGCGAATCCACCTCGAACACGTCCGGCTGCGGGTGACTGTCCGCCGTCATCAGCGCCAGTTTCACCCGCGAGCCGCCTAAATCAACGCACAGCGTCTTCATACCGTTTCCCCCTTGTGCCGACGAACGAAATCCATATAGAACAGCCAGTCCTGACGGCTCAGATAGTGCAGCCCGCCGCGCAGATGGTACGCGACATGCCCCTCCGGGTACGCCGCACCGACCGCGGCGGGTGATTCTGTACCAACAAAGCCGCGCAGTCCGTGCAGCTTCCACGCGGGCGACGCGGCGGCACAGCAAAGCTGCTGCGAATATGGGTCAGCCCAGCGGTCAAGCGACGCGCTGCTGACGGCGGCGAAGCGTGGGGCGATGGCACCGAGCAGAAAGTGCTGATCATAGGGGCGCTCCTCCGGATGGTCGATGTAGCGGCTGCGATTGCCGCAGAACCAGTACGGGAAGCTGCGCGCCATCGCCGCGTAATCCTCCGCGCCGGGGTGCTTGGTCTGTTCCAGCGCGTCGCCGCCGCATCCGGCATCGTTGGCGCAGGTAAAGCGCACACGGGCATCCTGCGCGCCGCAGAGCAGCGCCGCTTTGCCCAGCCGCGAATGCCCAATCACGGCGATATTCCGCGCGTCCACCTCCGGGCGAAGCGTCAGCACATCCAGCGCGCGGCTGGCAGCGTATGCCCAGAAAACGAGCTTGCCGGGGTCAGTTTCAGGATGCTTCCGCGGATAATGCCCGCATAGCCCGCTGCCCCAGTCGCTATCGTCCGCCGTAATGTCTGTATAGCACACGACCGCCAGTGCAAAGCCGTTGTCGAGGATTTCCTCCGCCGGACAGTAGATGTCCGGAATGAGCGGACGGAAATTCAGCAGCAAAAACAGCGGATGCGCCTGACCGTCCGCCGGATAGAGAAACCGCAGCGGGAAAGCGAATTCTCCTGCTGGGGTATCAAAGCGGACTTCGAGCGTCTCCTGCAAGGCGTGTCCGGCGCAGGCGGGCATTGGCGGCGCCATTACCCGCGCGGATGCGGTGGACGGCGGCAGAAACGTGCCGTACTGCTCCCGCGCGAGGATGTTCAGCAGTTCCCCCCGGCGCGCCTCCCACTGCGCGGATGACGTGACGGGCGTGCCGTCGGTCATGGTGAGCAAATCGGGCGTGTACATGCGGGTGTCCTCCCCGTTATAATTGTGGTACGATGGCATCCAAGAGCGTTTCCAGCAGCTGCTTCTGATTCCGGCTTTCCGCCGTGCAGGTGATGACTGCCTCCTGCGCCGGCAGAATGACGCTGTACTGCCCATACAGCCCGTCCGCGCGGTACGAATCGTACTTTCCGCGCCAGAACAGGTAGCCGTAGCCGTCTTCCTCGTTTTCGACCTGCTTGCTGCCGCTTTCGCGCACCCAATTTGGGTCAAGCAGCTGTTTTCCCTGCCATTGCCCGCCCTGCTGATAGAGCAGTCCCAGCTTGTGCAGCTCTGGCAGCGCCAGCAGCAGCCCCGCTGCGCCGAACGTCCGCCCCAGCGGGTCAACCTCCCAGACCGTGCGCTGAATCCCCAGCGGCGCAAACAGCCGCGGCATCAGGTAATCCACAAGGTCGCACCCGGCGCGCTTCTGCACCGCCAGCCCCGCCAGATACGGCCCGACGTTGCTGTACACAAAGTGCGTCCCCGGCGCTTCGTCAAACGGCAGCGCCAGCACTGCTTTCGCCCAGTCTTCTTCCGCCATGCCGACGCGCTGTGCACCCATCAAGTACCCGCTCGACTGCCCGATGCACATCGTCAGCGCATCACGAATCGTGGCGCGGCAAAGGTTCTCCGAGGGATTTTCCGGCGCTTCGTTCGGGAACAGTTCAATCAGGCGGTCGTCAAGGCGCAATAACCCCTCCTGAACCGCGAAACCGACTGCTGCCCCGGTGAAGCTCTTGCTGGCAGAGAACAGCAGTCGGCGGCACGGGCTGTCCCAATTGTGCTGATAGAGCGTTTCGCCGCGCTGGGCGACAATCAGCCCCAGTAGCCGCAGGTTTTCGGCATTCTGTTCGATGTTCATCAGGTTCATGAGATGTGACCTCCCTGTTCTGTTTCTGTCTGCACCAGCACCATCGGCAGGTGCAGCGTGACGCGCGTTCCGCCCTCCGGGGGACAGACGATGTCCAGCCCGTAGTTCGCGCCGTAGAGATTGCGCAGGCGGTTGTGGATGTTCACCAGCGCCAGACTGTTCCCCGCCGGGACGTTCAGCACGTTCTGCATACTCTTGTCGGACAGCTTCCGGTGAATTTCCGCCAGCCGCTCCGGGGGAATCCCCACGCCATCGTCCGTTACGCACAGCGCGCAGTCTCCCGTCTCCGTCGTGTGGCAGGAAATCGTCAGCGTCCCTTTCTCCAAGCGCGATTCCAGCCCGTGATAAATCGCGTTTTCCACCACGGGCTGGAGGATGAAACGCGGAATCGCGAGATCTTCGAGCGCCGGATCTACGTCAAAAACGTAGTTAAAGCGGTTCGGGAAGCGGATGCGGATGATGTCCAGATAGTAGTTGACAATGGTCATTTCCTTGCGCAACGCGACGATGTCCGCGCCCTTGATGCAGTAGCGCATGATGGAGGATAGGGCGTTGGTAATCGACACGATTTCGCTGCTGTTCAGCATGTACCCGTACCCGCGGATGCAGTCCAGCGTGTTGTAGAGGAAATGCGGGTTAATCTGGCTTTGCAGGGCGGACAGCTCCGCGCGCTTCTTCGCCAGATTCAGCTCATAGAGCCGCGTCTGATCTTGCAGCCGCTCCGCCGTCATTTCCGACACCTTGTCCAGCAGCGTGTTAATTTCCTGACAGAACAGCTCCATTTCGCTGCTGGTGCTGATGTGGATGCGGTTCTGCAGCTTGTCGTCCAAGTCATTTTCGATGAAGGCTGTCAGCTGTTTCACCGGCGCCATGATGCTGCGCTGGATGTGCAGGTTCCACACACCGATGCAAATGGCGAACACGACGCATATCAGCATTCCCAGCCAGAGCAGCGGCATCAGGTCTGCCGCGATTTCGTCCTCCGGCACGAGGCTGACCAGCCGCCAGCCCATTGATGAGAGCAGCAGCGAATCCGTCAGGTATGTCGTCTTGTTGAGCGTCAGACTGTGCTGCAAGCCATCCGCCATATCGCTGCAGAACGATTCGGGCAGCAGGGACAGCGTGTTCCCGTCTGCGTCGCAACAGAGGATAATCTGCTCGTCCTGCTCGATGAGCATCAGCGCTGCACCGGGCGTCGGCAGGGCGCTGCGCAGCGTGGATTGCAGCAGGTCAAGGCGGGCGAAGATGACGCAGGTGCCTAACTTCTGCCGGAAGCGCGCGCCCTGCCGGGTGTTGTAGACCGGCTGAACGTATGCGAAAAAGTTCCTGTTCGTGAAGGTATCGAATGCTGGCCCGTAAAAACCGGAAGACAGATTGTCGCTTTTAAACAGGTGATACTTGGAATCCAGCGTGTCCAGCGCAATGATGTTCCGCTCCGTCGGGCTGAGGATACTCTGGTCGTTGTTGACGATGACGATGTGGCTGACCGTGGTGCTGTGGTTGAGCAGGCTGGAAGTAAAATCAATGAAACTTTTGCCGTACTGCATTCGTTGTATCGCTGTCGGCGCGTGATAATACTGCTGCAAGACCTCGTTGGAATGGAGGGCGTTGCCCAAGTAGGACATTTCGTTGCCGATGCGGTCAAGGCTGTCGCCCAGCTGCACGAGCATCGAATGCACGAACGTCGCCGCTTTCTTCTCAGACATCCGCTGGGCGCTGCTGTAAAACACCGTCGCCAGAATCACCACCGCCAGCACCGTGCCGGTCGTCAGCAGCGTCACCTGGCTGCGCAGAGAACTGAAATGCTTGCGCATATGTCAGCGCACACTCCCTTCCTGATGCGCTGTGCGGTACGCGCCCGGCGTCTGCCCGAAATACGTCTTGAAAGTGGCGGAAAAGTGGTTATAGTTGCTGTACCCCGTCTGCCGCGCGATTTCGGAGATGCTCATGGGTGTCGTGATAATCAGCGTCCGCGCACGCTCCATGCGGTGGCTGGATAGGTACTTAGTGAACGTCGCGCCCGTGATGGCGCGGAACAGTTCACTACAATAGGTGTAGTTCAGGTGGAACTGCGCTGAAAGCCTTTGGAGGGACAAGTCGTCACTCAAATGCTCATCGACGTAGTTCAGCATATCGAAAAACGTCGGACTGCAGTCGTTGACGTAGATGGATACCGGCGCCTGACCAGGCTGCACCTCCGCCATCGTCTGCCGAAGCAGCTGCAATTGCCGAACGGGATTGAGGATGTCCTGCGATACAGGCACAGTGTAGCACACACGCACGTCAGGCGACTTCGGCAGGGTAGATAACAGCGACTGTTCTGTCATTGGCGTGAACAGCAGGACTTCGTTCGCGTCCGCCCAGAAGGACAGAGACGCCTGAAACCCGTTCAGCAGCGGCGGAAGCGTCTCTGGCTTCTCCGCGGACAACAGCACCATGGACAGCATCCCTTCCGGCACGGGCAGTCCGCGCTGCGTAAAAAGCGGTTTGAGCGGCGCCGTGCTGCTCAGCGTCGCCAGAAACGCCGGGTCGCTCCCCACACGAATGTCGTGGATGCGGCCCGACAAGCGTTCCAGTGCAGTCTGCGCCGCGTCGGGCAGAATTGGCTTCAGGCAGTAGTCGAATGCGGACAGCCGCAGCGCTGTCTGCACATAGCTGAAATCGGAATACCCGCTTAGGACGATGAACACCGTCTGCAAGCCTGCTTCCCCGGACAGGCGAATCAGGTCAATGCCTGTCATCTGCGGCATCCGAATGTCCACAATTGCGGCGTCGAAGCGTTCCGTGCGCAGCTTGTCCAGCGCGGCGGGCGCTTCCGTCATCAGCACGGGCGGATCAAAGCCCCAGTCCGCCCACGGAAAGGCGTGCGCGGTGGAATACAGCGCCATCGGCTCGTCATCAGCAATCAGAATGCGGTACAATTTTCGTCCTCCTTTCTCCCGAACGGCTTCATCGGGAGTACGTCCAGAAACTTATGAAAGCAATCCTATTTAGCAGGAAGGTGTTCTTATTATAGCAGGGATGATTTCGCTTGTCCACTGCCAAGGATGGAAAATTTGGTCTAAATACAGCCAAACCGAAAATATTGAGGTCGCAAACCGAAAACAGTGCATTCCTTTTCGGTCAAAAAGCGATAAAATAAAGCCATGAACAAAAACGAGAAAGCGGGTGGCTGATGGCATGGCGAAAGAACATGCGATGATTGAATCAGGGCGTCGGCAGTCCCTGGGCAAGCGGATCTGGAAGAACCGCTGGGTGTATCTCTTCCTGCTGCCGGGCATTGCGTTCGTCCTGCTGTTCTGCTACGGCCCGATGTACGGCCTGGTGGTCGCCTTCAAGGACTACAAGATCAGCAAGGGCATTCTGGGCAGTCCGTGGGCGAATCCGTGGTATAATAACTTCGCGATGATGTTCAAAGACAAGAAGTTCAACGCGGCGTTCTTCAACACCATCCGCATGGGACTGGCGTACATCATTACCGGCTTCCCCGGCCCGATCATTCTGGCGCTGCTGCTCAATGAACTGCGGAGTCGGCACTACAAGAATACCTTGCAGGTGATTTACACCTTCCCAAACTTCCTAAGCTGGGTTATCGTCGGTGGCTTGATGACGACGATTTTCGCGGGCGAGGGCGTCATCAACAGCCTGATTCGCGCATCCGGCGGACAGACATACGGCTTCTTGACGGACAAGAGTCTGATTCGTCCCCTGCTGTATGCGACAAGCATCTGGAAGGGAACTGGCTGGTCAGCCATCCTGTATCTGGCGGGCATCGCGGGCATCAGCCCGGAACTCTACGAAGCCGCCGAGGTGGACGGCGCAAACCGCTTCCACAAGATGTGGTACATTACATGGCCGGAAATACGCTCGACGGCGGTGATTCTGCTCATTCTGGCGTTCGGCGGCATCATGAGCAAGGGCTATGACCAAATCCTGAACATGACCAATGCGGTTGTGCGCGACGCGGCGGAGACGATTGACACCTACATCTACCGCATCACCTTCCAGGAAAAACCGAAATACGGTTTCTCCACCGCGATCGGCTTGTCGAAATCCGTCATCAACTTTGCTTTCCTGCTGCTGGCGAACAAGCTGGCGAAAGCGCTTGGGGAAGGAGGCATCATGTAATGACAGCAATTTCCTCGAATAGAGCCGATAAAAAGGCAGAAAAGCTGCTTGAACGGGAAATCGCACGGAAGAAACGCAAGCTCCAAAAAACGACGGCGTTCGATATCTTCAACATCATCTTCCTGCTGATTCTGGCGCTCATCGTCATTATCCCTTTCTACTACACCATCGTCCGTTCCTTCCTCACGCAGCAGGAATTCATCATGAACGGCACGACGCCCGCGCCGCAGAGC
>FR899888.1:9378-18386 GCA_000437595.1 Faecalibacterium sp. CAG:74
ACGACGCTCTGGCCGCAGAGCCCGACCTTGGGCAACTACCGCGACATCTTCGTCGGCACGGGACTGCTGCGCTCGTTCTTCAACTCCGTGCTGTACACGGTGGCAGGTACGATTTTCAGCATGTTCCTCGCCACGACCTTGGCGTATGGGCTGAGCAAGAAGAACTACCCCGGACGTGCGCTGTTCCAGAACATGATTGTCTTCACCATGTACTTCGGCGGCGGCGTTGTCCCCTTCTTCCTGCTGATTAAGGACTTGGGGCTGTACGGCAACCGCTTCGCCGTGGTCATTGCGCTGGCGTTCAATGCGTTCAACATGATTATCCTGCGCAACTTCTTCGAGTCTCTGCCGCCGGATTTGGAAGAAGCGGCAATGCTCGACGGTGCAAGCCCCTTCCGCATCTTCTGGCAGATTGACCTGCCGCTGATGAAGCCCGCATTGGCGACGGTGACGCTGTACTTCATCGTTGACCGCTGGAACGAATGGTTCTGGAGCAACCTGCTGTTCCTCGACAGCAAGATGTGGCCGATGCAGCTGGAACTGCGGCAGATTCTGTGGACAAGCAGTGCGCTGGCGGCGGATGTCCCGGCGGAGCTGGGGCGCCGCACATACGCCGACGGCATGAAGGCGGCGGCGGTGATCGTGACGATGCTGCCCATCATGTGCGTGTATCCTTTCCTGCAAAAGTATTTTGCAAAGGGCGTTATGATTGGGGCGATTAAGTCCTAAGGCAGCACCGCAGTTGGTTACGGTCGGAACATTACGCTTCGCTTTCCGTTGATTTCTATTCATCCGGCAAGGATGATAGGACATAAAAAGGAGGTATTCCTACATGAAACGGTTTCTGTCTCTGGTTCTGTCTCTGGCAATGATTCTCCCCATCATGCTGGCTGCAACGCCCGCATTGGCGGAAGAGAATCCCTACGCCGAACACCTGACCTTCAAGGTCTTCACCATCGACGGCTCGGACGACATGTTCAACTGGCCGCTGGTGAAGCAGGCGATGGAGAAGTTCAACTTCGACTTTGAAATCCAGCTTGTCGCGTGGGATTCTTGGGATGAATCCACCCGCACGCTGGCATACACCCAGAGTCTGCCGGAAGTCATCGCGTGGTACAACCTGAATAAGGATGAGTACCTCGAATGGGTGGAAGAGGGCGTGTTCAAGGCGCTGCCGGACGACATGTCTGCGTACCCGAATCTGGAAAAGCTCATCAACAGCTACACCTGCTTCGACCAGTTCCGCGTCGATGGCAAGCTGTACACCTTCCCCAAGATTAAGAACAGCAACCCCGTCAACCTCTACACCACCTACATGTTCGCGTATCGCCGCGACTGGGCGAAGGCGATGGGCTATGACTGGGCGCCTGTCCAGACCTTGACCTACGACGAATTCGTGGCATACCTGCGCGACGTGAAGGAAAAGGATCCGGGTCACATGGGCGATAAGCTCGTTCCGCTTGATCTGGACAACGGCGGCAAGCACTGGGCGATGCTGGCGCAGCTGTGGAATCAGCGCATCGGCTCCTTCGACATCGTGGATGGCCAGTATCGCTGGAGCGCAGAAGACCCCTCCTCTCTGGAAGCCATCAAGCAGATTAAGACCCTCTACGACGACGGTCTGCTGGCGATGGACAGCTACAACGACTCCAACAACGCGGGTCGTGAACGCTTCCTCGCGGGCCGCTCTGCTGTCCTGTACGGCAACCTCGGCGCGACCATCCTGCAGACGACTGCCCGTACCCTCGCGACCAATGTCGAAGGCTTCACCGAAAAAGACCTCGGCATCATCTGCCTCGAAGCGCCCGACGGCACGTTCCATGTCAGCCAGATCGACGAGTGGTGGGCTGCGTTCGCCTTCTCCGCGAACTGCCGCGACGAAGTCATGGATCGCTGGCTGGCGGTCGGCAACTGGCTGCTCGAACAGGAACAGATTGAAACCTACGCTTACGGCGTGAAGGGTGAAGACTGGGACTACGACGCGGACGGCAACGTCGTTCTGAACTACACCGATGCAGACATCGCCGCCACCGGCAGCAAGTACTACATCGTGCAGGAGCGCGCCTTCCAGAAGTACTTCGTCCTCGAAGGCTTGGACGTCTACCTCCCCGGCAACCCCGCATACTCTTCCTACATCATCAATGACCTGTTCACCACGAACATGAAGACGTGGGAAAGCAACGCAACATTCGCTCCGACGGACTATAACCTGACCAACACCAAGAACGAAGCGTATTACTCCTTCCGTTCTGCCGTCATCAACAATATCCGCGATATCATCATTCAGGCGGTCATCTCCGACGATCCGGAAACGGTTTGGAACGACTTCGTGAATGAACATCGCGAAGAAGGCGACAAGCTGGCTGCGGAACTGACGGAAGAATTCCTGAAGTAATCCATCCACGGGTCAGTGCTCGACCCGCAATCACCCGTCTGCATTTTCAGGCAGCAGGGAGCTTTCTGAGAATGGAAGCTCCCTGCTTTTCGATTTCGGCGTAAGAATCCTTCGTAATGTACGCCAAATCTAAAAGGCTACAGCAAAAACAAGCTGCTTATTTCCCGCAAATACCGCGCACTTCTGCGAATGCTTCCGTCTAGCACCGGACGTTCCTTCCGACGCTGCACCGAGGCATTCCCAACCCCATCAACGGGAGGCAAAACACATGATTCACCCCCTCGCCATCACCATGTGGGATTTTTCATGGATTGAACGCCGCTGGGACGGCGCAGGCTTCGAGGACTGGAACGCTGCCCTCGACGGCGTCAAGGAACGCGGCTATGATGCCGTCCGCATCGACGCATTCCCCCACCTGCTGTCCCAAGCCCCTGAAAAAGAATGGCTGCTTCTGCCTGTCTGGTATTCCAATGACTGGGGCAGCCCCTATAAAGTCCGCGTTCAGCTCTTTCCGGCGCTCATCAACTTCCTGAAAGCCTGCCGCGCGCGCCGCGTCAGGGTCGCCCTCAGCAGCTGGTTCCGCGAAGACGCTGATAATGTCCGCATGGCGCTCAGCACCCCGCAGGCGATGGCGAAATGCTGGATTGACACCCTTCGTCTGATTGCGGACGCTGGGCTAATGGACACCATCCTCTATGTTGACCTCTGCAATGAGTTCCCCGGCGACTTCTGGGCGCCGTACTTCCGCAATGACCTGCCGTGGATGACGTGGAGCTGCTGGCACACCGACGCCGCGATGGACTATATGCGCACGGCGATTGCGCTCGTCCGCCAAGAATACCCTGATTTGCCGTACTGCTTCTCCTTCGACGGCGAGAATACGCACTTCTACCGCGAACGCGACCTCTCCTTCTTCGATTTGGCGGAGCACCATATCTGGATGACGAAGCTGAACAAGCAGCAGTTCTATCACGAGGTCGGTCAGGCGAAGGACGGGCGATTCACCGAGGAAGCGTATCACCTGCTGGCTGACCACGCGCTGGATGTGTACCACGGCAAGGAAGCTTATTGGAAGCAACTGCTTGTGGACGGCATTCAGACGCTCGCGGCGGACGCGAAAGCCGCAGGGCTTCCGCTGGCGACGACCGAGTGCTGGGGCATCACGGACTACAAGGATTTCCCGATGCTCCCGTGGGGCTGGGTGAAAGACCTGTGCGCGCTGGGCGTAGAGACGGCGTGTCAGACAGGGCAGTGGGCGCTGATGGCGACGAGCAACTTCGCCGCGCCGCAGTTCTGCGGCATGTGGCGGGATGTCGCGTGGCATCAGCGTTTGACGACGATGATTCACAAAGCGACTCTGCCGCCGGAAGCGGAAAAGACCGCGCTTGGGCGCACGATGCGGTGGGAATGAAATATCACTTCCAAATAAGTCGAGCTGCGGTATGAGCAGATATTTCTGGCGTTAACCGATGGGGGTAAACCCTAAAAGTGGCGGCGCCTCCGCAGAGGCGAAATCTCTGTGTATCAATTCTGGATAATCAGGTAAGATGGGAAAAAGGAGAACGAACACATGCGTGAGCAGATTTCCCTAAACGGCACTTGGCAGCTCAAAGGCACAGCATCCTATGTGCCGCTGCGCGATAAGAGCATGGAAACCGGCAAGCCGCTGGAAGGCGTGACCGGCTGGATGGACGCGCAGGTTCCCGGCGGCGTGGCGCGCGCGCTGTATCAGGCAGGCTATATCGACCACCCTTATGTGGACATGAACAGCTTGAAGTGCGAGTGGATAGAAAACCGCTGGTGGATTTACCGCCGCGAGTTTGACCGCCGGGACATCCCCGCGCACCGCAAGACCCTCCTGCACTTCGAGGGCGTCGATTATGCCTGCATGGTCTACCTGAACGGGCATCTGCTGGGCGAACACGAGGGCATGTATGAGGATTTCGCCTTTGACGTGACCGACCTTCTGCAGACGGCGGAGCATTTCGTGCTGGATGTGCTGATTCTCCATGCGCCGGACGAAATGGGGCAGATTGGGCGCACAAGCCAGACTTCGACGCAGAAGAGCCGCTTCGGGTATAAGTGGGATTTCAGCACCCGGCTGGTCAATCTGGGCATCTGGCAGGATGTGTCGCTGATTTTGGAGGACGAAGCCGCGTTGGACGACCTTTATGTGCATTCAGACGCAGCGAACGGCACGGGGCTGCTGCATATTTCCGGCACAACCCGTGCGGATGGCAATCTGCCGCTGGCGGTGACGGTACGCTGCGCAAAAGACGGCGCGGAGAAAGCCGCTGCGACACTGCCCGTGCAGGACGGCGCATTCGCTGGAACGCTGACCATCCCGTCGCCGGAACTGTGGTATCCCAACGGGCTGGGCGCACAGCCGCTCTATGACGTGACGCTGACGCTCCGAAACGGCGAAACCGTGCTGGACGAGCGGACGATGCGCCAAGGCATCCGCCACTTCGAGATGATTCAGAATGAGGACGCCCCGGCGGGTGCGCTCCCCTATACCATTATCATGAACGGCGAGCGCGTCTATATGAAGGGCGTCAATATCACGCCGATGGATCATATCTACGGCGATATTCCGGCGGAACAGGTCGCATATCAACTGCATCAAGCGAAGCGGCTGAATGTGAACATCGTGCGCGTCTGGGGCGGGGGCGTGATTGAGACGGAAACGTTCTACCGCCTCTGCGATGAGCTGGGTCTGCTGGTCTGGCAGGAATTCATTCAGTCCTCCTCCGGCGTGGACAACATTCCGTCGGAACTGCCGCATTTCCTCACACTCCTGCGGCAGTCAGCGGTTCACGCGCTGAAAGTCAAGCGCAATCATACATCGCTGGTCATTTGGAGCGGCGGCAATGAGCTGATGGACGAGAACCGCAAGCCCGTGACGCTGGAAAACAAGAACATCTCGATGTTGGCAGACTTGGTTAGGATGCTTGATCCGGCGCGGATGTTCGTGCCGACGTCGCCCTCCGGCCCGGAAGCGCACATTTCTCGCACACCGGGCATGAGCCATGATGTGCACGGCTGGTGGCAGTATCAGGGCAACGGGCGGCAGTACAGCTATTTCGGGGATACGGACAGTCTGCTGCACAGCGAATTCGGCTGCGACGGCATGAGCAGTATGCAAACCGTTGCGCGGACGCTGTCAAAATGCCCGACGAAGCCGGAGCGCATGAAGGGCAACGACCTCTGGCGCTTCCACGGCGACTGGTGGTGCACCTACGACCGCGAGGAAGCCATGTTCGGGCATGTGGAGGACATCCGGCGCTATATCTGCCTCAGCCAGTGGATGCAGGCGGAGGGGCTGCGCTTCATTCTGGAGAGCAACCAGCGCCGCAAGTGGCATAACAGCGGCAGCATCATCTGGCAGCTCAGCGAGCCGTGGCCGAATCTCTCCTGCACGTCCATTGTCGATTATTACGGGCATGAGAAACAGGCGTATTACTGGACGAAGGACGCCTTTGCGCCCCTGCATCCGACGCTGGATTACCGCCGCTTGGACTACGCAGCAGGAACGGCGGGGGGGGGGGCCCTGAACGGAGCGGCGGGGAGCGGCGGAGGGGGGGGGGCCCTGACAGTGCTGACGGACAGCGGCATTGCGGGCGACGCGGAAGTCGCGTGGTCTGTGCGTGGTCTGGACGGCGCGACCTATGCCGAAGAAACCCGCACAGCGCACTTGGCGGCTGCTGTGGTCAACCGCGTGGGCGACGTCGCGTTCGTCATGCCGCAGACGGCGGATGAACTGGTGCTGGTGCGCCTGACAGTGCGGTTGGGCGAAAGAACCGCCGTCAATGAATACTACTTCTCCTGCGAGAACAATCGCCCCTACCGCGCGGCGGCATCCCTGCATGGCGGACACCTGACCGCGCGGGCGCTGGAAACATCCCCGGACAGCGCCGTCATTGAGGTGCGCAACACGGGCGACACGGCCGTGCTGTTTGCAGACATCACGGATGCGTCGGACGAATGGAATCTGGTGCGCGACGACAACTTCCGCACGCTCCTCCCCGGCGAGCGCTGGCAGACGCAGGTACAGTGGTCTCGCCGCTTCCGCATCGGCTTCGACGACTTCACCGCGCACACGACCGAGCGCCCGATTTTGACCGTGGACGGCATTGGGCTGGATGCGCCGGTGACGATTTAAATCACCAAACAGTTATTTTGTTCTGGAAAAAACAACTCCAGTAGTGGCGACCCGAAGGGGTCAAGGGGGCGATTGCAAACTTCGTTTGTTTTTATTGCCCCCTTGTCGCTTCCGCAGAGGCGAAATCCTCTGCTCCAAAAGCGCAATACTATGCAGAAACAGTACAAACAAAGGAGAAAAAGCTCACCATGAACGGAACGATGGTTGACCTGCTCAGTGGCTACCTGATCGGTGACAATATCAGCGAATCCAAACGGACACTCGGCGACCTCAAAAACGTATTTCAGAACGAAGCCGTCCGCGCCCAAATGAACCCTGCGACCATCGTCTATGAAGTTCAGAGCCATATGGCAGTCAAAGACGGCACGCCCGGCGGTCTGTTCTTCGGCACGAGCAACGTCATGCCCGGTCAGGTCGGCGGCGAATACTTCATGACCAAGGGACATTATCACGCGCGGCGGGAATGCGGCGAATATTACTGGTGCATTCAGGGCACGGGCGCGCTCATCCTCATGGATGAAAGCGGCAAGTGCTGGTTCGAGCCGATGCAGCCCGGCAGCCTCCACTATATCCCCGGCTACATCGCGCACCGCCTCGCCAATACGGGCGATACGCCCCTGCGCGTCGGCGCGTGCTGGCCGTCCGACGCGGGACATGACTATGCGTCCATCGCCGAACATGGCTTCACCGCGCGGCTGATGAACGTCGGCGGCGTCCCGACGCTGGTTCAGGAGGGGCAGGCATGAGAAAGAGCAATTACGATAAGCGCCCTGTCCTTCATGTGCGGACAAAGGGCGTCAGCGCATGGCAGGGCTGGGAAGCTATCGGTGCACAGCTGCGCAAAGCCATTGCAGGCAAGCCTGACGCCGTCGTTTGCGTGGACTGCTATCACGGCGTGTGGGAGGTGGATGTGCTGAGCGCGCTGACAGAGCAGCTGAACCCGTCGCGCGTCTTCTGCACGGCACAGGCGACGCTCCCCAAAGAGCAGGTCAATGCCATGCTGAAAGACCACCTGACCGATGACCGTGTGTTCGGCATCATGGCGCACTACCGCATCGAGCAGTTCTTCGACATGGAACGGGTAGCGGTGCTTCGGCAGGAAATCGCATTGGTGCACGGTGTCCGGCTGGTGTTCGGCGTCGGCGCGGCGTTGCTGTGCGAGCATCCCGATGTACTGGTGTATGCGGACATGGCGCGCTGGGAAATCCAGCTCCGCTTCCGCTCCGGCAAACTGGCAAACTGGCTCAATGACAACTACGGCGAAGACCCGCTGCGCAAATATAAGCGCGGCTACTTCATCGAATGGCGCGTCCTCGACCGCCACAAGCGGACGCTGCATTCGCATATTGACTACCTGCTGGACACCAACGACGCCGAGACGCCCCGCATGATGACCGGCGACTGCTACCGCGATGCGCTCAAACAGGCGGTCACGCAGCCCTTCCGCGTTGCGCCGTATTTCGACCCCGGCGTCTGGGGCGGGCAGTGGATGAAGTCCGTCTGCGGGCTTGACCCGGAAAAGCCCAATTACGCATGGAGCTTCGATGGTGTGCCGGAGGAAAACAGCCTCCTGCTGGATGTGGACGGCATCGTCGTGGAAACGCCCGCCATCAATCTGGTACATGAGGAAGCTAAAGCGCTCTTGGGTGACAAGGTTCACGCGCGCTTCGGCACGGAATTCCCGATTCGCTTTGACTTTCTGGACACCATCGGCGGCGGAAATCTGAGCTTGCAGGTGCATCCGCTGACCGAGTACATTCAGGACACGTTCGGGATGCACTACACGCAGGACGAAAGCTACTACATCCTCGACGCGGCGGAAAACGCCGATACGCATGTCTATCTGGGCTGCAAGACGGGCATTCAGCCGGAAGAATTCCAGAAAGCGCTGGAAGACAGTCAGCAGACCGGGCAGTTCGACGCGGAACGCTTCGTCAACGTTATTCCGGCGAAAAAGCACGACCACTTCCTGATTCCCGCCGGAACAATACACTGCTCCGGCAGGGACTGCATGGTGCTGGAAATCAGCGCGATGCCCTATATCTTCACCTTCAAGCTCTGGGATTGGGGGCGCCTTGGGCTGGATGGACGCCCGCGCCCGATTCACCTTGCGCATGGCATGAAGAACATTCAGTTCGACCGCGATACAGACTGGGTGCAGAAAAATCTTGTCAACCGCGTGGAGGTGATTCACGAGGAAGAGGGCATCCGCGAGGAACGCACCGGGCTGCACGAGCGGGAGTTCATTGAGACGCGGCGGCACTGGTTCGACCGGAAGGTGGAGCATGAGACAGGCGGAAGCGTGAATGTGCTGAATCTGGTGGAAGGTGAAGAAGCGGTGGTAGAGAGCCCGGAAGGGAAATTTGCGCCGTTTGTGGGGCACTATGCGGAGACGTTTATTGTTCCGGCGGCGGTGGGAAGGTATACGGTTGCACCGTATGGGAAGAGCGT
>FR899888.1:18401-18575 GCA_000437595.1 Faecalibacterium sp. CAG:74
GTTGCGCCGTATGGGAAGAGCGTTGGGAAGCGTCTGGCGACGGTAAAGGCGTTTGTGCGAGTATAGAAAAGGGTTTTAGGCGAAGCGCCAAAAGGCTAAACACGCGGAAGAATTATGGTAGTGAAGTCAACTCAATCGCGCGAAAGGGGTCAAGGGGGAAATTCCCCCTTGCGG
>FR899889.1:0-939 GCA_000437595.1 Faecalibacterium sp. CAG:74
CGTTCAGCAGGGCGGACGTGTGCTGGAAATGAACGCGCCCGTCACCCAACCGGGGCTGCTCCACCTGCTCACCATGCACACGGAGGAAGGTCGGCGTATCTATGAGCGCTCGGTGCGCTTCCTTCTGCTTGCGGCGACGAACCGCATCCTGCCCGGCCAGCGCGTCCGCATTGAGTATAGCGTCAGCGGGGGCGTGCTGCTGCGAATGCCCGGTCACGCCATCACGGAGGAGGAGACGCGCGCTATCGCCCGGCAGATGCACGCTCTCGCGGCGCAGAATCTGCCATTTGAGAAGAAAGAATGGACGCTCGACGACGCCATTGCCTACTTCGACGCGCAGGGGCAGGCGGATAAAGTCGCGCTGCTCTCCCGCCGAACAACGCCGTTCTTCCATATGTACGGGCTGGACGGTATGTGGGAGTACTTCTATGGCGCAATGGCGACACGCACGGGCATGACGCAGGTCTTTGAACTCACTTGGCTGCCCGACCGCGGCATCGTTCTGCGTCTGCCGGCAGCCAATCACCCGGAGAAAGCCGCGCCGTATGTGCATCGCGCGGGGCATCTGGCAGTGTTTGACCAATCGACGAGGTGGTGCGCGCTGCTGGGCGTCAACAACGCCGCTGACGTCGCGGAGATGATGGAGGGACACCGCTTCCGCCACTTCATCCGCCTGAATGAAGCGCTGCACGACAAGGCGATTGCCGACATTGCGGCGGATATTGCCATCCAGCACAAGAAAATCGTGCTGGTTGCCGGGCCGTCTTCGTCCGGCAAGACGACGTTCGCCCAGCGATTGGCACTCCACCTGAACGTTATCGGGCTTCAGCCGCTGGTGATTTCGCTGGATAACTACTATCTTGACCGCGACAGCATCCCGCTGCAAGAGGACGGCACGCTCGACCTCGAAGCCATCAGCACGCTGGATGTGCCGCTCTT
>FR899889.1:966-10830 GCA_000437595.1 Faecalibacterium sp. CAG:74
TGTGCCGCTCTTCCGCCAGCATTTGGCGGAATTGCTGGATGGGCGCGAAGTCCTGCTGCCAACGTTCTCTTTCAAACTCGGCAAGCGCAATCCGGGCGGCACGCCAGTTCGCCTGCGGGAAGGGCAAGTGATGGTTATCGAGGGCATCCACGGGCTGAATCCGGCGCTGTCCGAAGGGCTGCACACGGATGCCATCTACCGCGTGTTCGTCAGTGCCCTGACATGCTTGAACCTTGACGACCACAACCGCATCCGCACGACGGATGTCCGTCTGCTGCGCCGCATCGTGCGCGACATGCAGTTCCGCGCGACGCCGCCGAACAACACGCTTTCGATGTGGCCCAGTGTCCGCCACGGCGAAGAAACGTGGATTTTCCCCTATCAGGAGAACGCCGACCGCATGTTCAACACCGCCCTGCACTACGAGCTGCCCGTCCTGCGCCACTATGCCTACGACCTCTTGAAGGCGATTCCGCCGGAGAATGAGAACTATCTGGCTGCGCGCCGGCTGATTAAGACGCTGAACTACTTCCCGGATATTGACGAGGGCGTGCTGGCGGAAATCCCCCCGCTGAGCCTGCTGCGTGAGTTCATCGGCGGCTGCACGATTGAGGAAGCGTAAGTCATTTTGCTTGAAGCCTCAAAAGTGGCGATTCTCCCTGCAACGATAAAGTGTTACCGAATTGAAAAACAAGATTGCTTCGCTTGATGAAAGCGCAAAGCTGTGGTATAATAACGGCAGACGGAAGGAGGCTGATATTCCGTGTTCCAGATTGGAAACGAACGGGTTGCATTGGTGACGGATACGTCCTGCGATCTGTCGGATGAACAGCTCAGTCAATATGATATTCGCACCGTTGCGCTGCGTGTAGCGACCAGTCAGGGAGAGTTCCGCGACCGGCTCGAAATCACGCAGGAGCAGCTTTATGATTTACTTCAGCGGGAAGTGCCGAAAACATCCCTGCCGCTGCCGGAGGATGTCAGCAACCTCTACCGCACCCTGCATGACGAGGGCGCAACGAGCATCCTGCACCTGTCCATCAGCGGCAGCCTGTCCGGAACGTTCAACATGGTTTCTCTGCTTGCGGAGGACTTTGAGGATATGAAAATTCATGTTTTCGACTCCAAAACGCTCTCCTGCGGTCTGGGACTGCTGGTGCTGGAAGCGGCGGAATCGCTGCAAAACGGCATGTCGGTGGAGGATACCATCGCGCTGCTGGAAAAACGCCGCGAACATCAGCTGGGCGCGTTCGTCATCCGAACGCTCGAGTTCCTGCGCAAGGGCGGGCGCATCGGGCGCGTTGAGGGCGCAATCGGCTCGCTGCTGCAAATCAAGCCGGTCATCTACGTGAACGACGAGGGCGTCTACAACACGCTGTGCAAAGCGCGCGGCTTCTCCAACGCGCTGACGGCGATGGTGGACGAGATCATCCGCCGCTATCAGGGTCACAAGGTGCGTCTGGCGGTGGTGCATGGCGCGGCATATGACGATGCCGTGAAACTCCGCGACCGCCTGATGGAGCGGCTCGACGTGGTATCGAGCTTCATCAGCCCGGTCAGTCCCGCACTGGCGATTCACACCGGGCCGGGGCTGCTTGGCGCGATTGTACAGCTGGCGGAATAAAGGAAAAATGCATCAATTGCATATCTCGGCGGCTCTGCTGATTTTCGGAAAAAAGAAAGTCGACAGAGCCGCTTTGCTTTGGAAAATTTTCACCCGCTTCGTTTTCAATGGCAAACGAAGAAGGATTCTTCATGGCACATAAAGGGGAGCACAAATACAGATTGGCAACAGCTCACATGGCTTTGCTATGCGAGAACGGGCAAGGGAAAAAACTTGCGTGTGCAGCGGCGCAAGCGTTCCTTCCTGCCGTTCGCGTCTGTGCGCTATAATACGTCTGCACCCCACGGCGGAAGGAATGGAAATTCCGATGGGCGGGCGACAGAAGTGCGGAAACCCGAAGAAAAAGTCTGCTTTTTGATGCGCTGATTCCACCTGTAATTCACCCGGCATGTAATATCCCCTTGCAATACACGATTGCCTATGTAGTGTTTTTGTAAATTCCAACTTCTTTTGTGTTTTCTCTGTATTTTTGCGCGAAATATGTCGAAAAATAACACATGCTACTTTTCTTTTCCTGCAAAATGTGCTAAAATAGGCATACGAGAACTTCCAGTGGTGCAGTTTAGGCGTCAGGATACAGCGCTGGAAGGCCGTTTTTCAATCATGGTATGCGTGAAGGGTATCGTGTATTGATTACAATACCATTTTCTGACACTGACGCTTTGCTAAGGAGGTTTTTCCTGTGGATGATGCGAAATACCCTGCTTTTGATACCAAACCCTACCGAATCGTGAAGAGCCGCAGTGAGGCAAGCGTGCCTGTGAACGTCGCGCCGACGTACTACATCGTGGCTTCTGATTTACAGGGCTTTCCCCTACAGCAGGCGATTCCGCTCGTCCAGATGTCCACCAGCGCTCAGCTTGCCCCTCGCCCGCCCGAAAATCAACTGCCGCCGCTGCCTGTGCCGAGGCCGGGTACGCCGATGCGGTGGTATATCGCCAGCCTGCTGCGGTGTCTGGGTGTTCCGGCGCGGCTGTCGGGGTTCAACTATCTGGTGGAAACGCTGCTGCTGCTGGTGAATCGCCCGTTTGAGACGCGACTGGTGACGGGCGAGGTGTACCCGGTAGTCGCGAAGCAGTGCAACACCACGCCCATCGGGGTGGATCAGGCGATTCGCACGGCGGTCAACCAGACGTGGCAGGAGCAGAACATTCCTGTGTACTGCGCGCTGATGGGGCGGAGTCCCGCGCCGCACGAGCCGCGCCCGACGAGCTGCGAGTTTCTGGCGAATGTGCTGATGTATGTGAGGATTCAGATGGCGGAGTGCCATTACTGATAGGGAACTGATGGCGAATAGAAGAAAGACTGTCTGCGCGGAGCGGGCAGTCTTTTGTGTCCTCCGCGGAAGGATTTGGGGACAAAGCGCGGCAGAGCGACGCGAACGGCAGAAAAATTGCGCTGCTACGAGGTGTTCTATTCGTGTTAGCCAAAATGCAAAGTTCGCGGCGCATCTTGGCGCATTCTTATCTGGACATAGTATAAGCGAGCAATTGCAAACGCCTGCTTCCTGACGATGCGTGAGGGGGCAGGCGTTTTTGCGTGTCGCGGGCAGAACGAAAACCGTTTTCGGAAACGCTGGATGATTTTCGTAAATTTACAAGCTGAAGCACTTGACATATATCAAGCGTTACGCTATACTACAAGTGAAATGATGCTTGCGGTCAATAAAATGCCATTGGCGCCATCAAAGTTGTGCCTCTTACGAGGGGCGGATTGGGCGGCATAACGAAGGCAGCGTTTTCTTTACGACCGACATGAAGGTAACACCTCTGCCGCCCAATCCTCTGTTTCGTTTACTTGATAATTTGCGACACTAAAGGAGGTCTCCACATGCGCCGACTGCTGACACTCTTGCTATGCTTGACAATGTTGATTCCCGCCCTTCCTGCCACGGCGGAAGAAACTGAACAGCGCTTAGTGATTGCGATTACTTCCGAAGAAGATGCGCTGTATCTTCCGATTGAAGAAGCGTTCTTCAAGGCAAATCCGGGTGTTACCATTGAATATCGTTTATATAGTTCAAATCAGCTGAACAGCCTCTTGATGACCAATCAAGCGGATTTTGATATCATCATTTCGGGATATACCAGAATGATAGATATGGCGGAAAAGGACTATCTGCTGACGCTTGACCAGATTGGGCTGGAAGCGTACCCGGCGGAATTATTGGATATGTCTGAACTACTGATGTACAACGAAAAGCTGTTTGCATTACCAATTAGTATTGGTCAGGAAGCGTGGTTTATTCACTACGAATTAAGTGAGCAAAACAATATTGAATATCCTGCCAAAGACGGCGCTTGGACGTGGGAGGAGTATCTTGAGTTTAGCAAGCGGTTTCCAATTTTATTTGGCAAAAACAGGGAAAAGAGCTTGTACATGATGACAGGTGCTTCTTTGCTTGATTATCCAGCTCTGCAAAATGTGCAGGTGGACATGTTCTTGAATTATCTTGCATTGTATCCAAACGAAATTAATCGGTTCTTCACAGACTACTTTCCTACATTCCGCCAGGTGTTGAAATCGGATGCGCTGATGCCGAGGAAACTCGATGAGTCGGGAATCTTGCGTGAAAATCGGACAAATGATGTACTGATGGTGATAACAAGTGCAGATAATCCCATTGGCATGATGCAGAGTTTCATGGCGCGCGAAGGTTACTTAGACACGCTGGCGCTGATGCATGACCCGAATTTGACATTTTCAGGTGGGCCTACGGAAGAAGAAATCGTGAATGAAATTCTGCCGTCGCTGAACAGCTGGATGCTGCTGCCCGTGCCGGTGTTCGACAAGAACGATGTGCGTTATTTGGGCTACATGACTGCTTGCGGTATCATGAAAAACGCGGAACACAAAGAACTGGCGGCGAAATTCATCGAAGCAATGTACTCAGAAGAAGCACTGGACATGGGCGTCGTCATGGGCGAAACTGCGTTTATCGGACGCGAATGCCCCAGTCAGTTGATTCTTGACAAATACGCATATTACCCGGTTTTCATGGATGAAAACGGCACACAGGTCTACACAGTGGAGGCGGGGCGGTCGTTTGAGTATATTCCGTTTACGTCGATGTACGCGGAGCATATGTATTACGAAGCGCAGGAGTACCGTTCGCACCTTGCCGTCACCCGCTTCCATGCGCAGCGGGATTTCTACAATGCCGTCTGGAGCTACCTGCAAGAGTGGTATCTCGGTCACATCAGCGACGCGGAGCTTCAGGAGTCCGTGACGTACCTCGTGGAGATGGCATTGGAGGAGTGAGGACGCGAATGCATTCCTCGAAACACACAAAGCACTTTATCTACCCCCGGCGGGACGCATGGTTCCTCCTGCCGGGGTTCCTTGGGTTTGCGCTGTGGTATCTCGTGCCGTTTGGCATGTCGCTGGCGGCGTCGGTCATGGAGAACAGCGCCAACGCGCACTTTGCGGGGCTGGAAAATTACGCCGCCGTCATGCAGAACAGCTACTTCCGCTTGGGCTTCGGCAATACCCTGCGTTTTTTTGCCGTGGCGGTGGCGCTGTCCCTCGTCATCGGCTTCCTGCTGGCGAACATGATTTTCTGGCATTCACGTCGGCGGATTTCGTGGCTGACGCTCGTGCTGCTCATCCCGATTTTTCTGCCGACGGCGGCGATTGTCCCTCTCTGGAAGGTGATGATGGGCGGCAGTTCGTGGCTGATGCGCACGCTCAAACCCCGCGACGCGGATTGGAAGTACATCACCCTGCTCACTTTGTACCTGTGGAAGAACATCGGCGCGGTCAATCTGCTGTTCCTCATCGGCTTGCAGGGGATTGAACCGTCTGTTTTCGATGCCGCAAGCGTGGACGGAGCGTCGCACCGCACCATCGCCATCCGCATTGCCTTGCCGATGCTGTGCACCGTGACGCTGTTCGCCATTATCTATCTGGCGATGAACGGGATGCGCATCTTCCGCGAGTCGTATCTGCTCTACGGCATGTATCCGCCCAAACCACTCTACTTCATCCAGAACTATGTCAACAACCACTTCACAAAACTGGATTACGGCTTGCTTTCGGCGGGGTCGTCGCTCTTTGCGCTGGTGATGACGGGGCTGTTCCTGTGCATTTGGGGATTCCTTCAGCGAAAGGAGGATGCCTGATGAAGCATGTGCGCCGGATTTGCGCGGTGCTGCTGGCGGCGGTGGTGCTGCTGCCCCTTGTCCTGCTGTGCGTGCAGGCGTTCGTTCCGCCCTTCGACGCGCTGATGATTTCGACCGGCTCGGAGCCGCTGCGTCTGCTGCCCGTCCCGTTTTCCGCGGAGCAGTGGCAGATGCTCTCCGCACAATCCGCCTACTGGCAGGCGTTCTGGAACAGCCTGATTTGGACGGTGGGGGCGTGCGTCGTGCAGGTCATTGTCGCATTCTTAGGCGGCTATGTGCTGGCGAAGTACCCGGCGCGGTGGTGCGTGGCGATTGCGGGCTTGTATACGCTGATGATGCTCATGCCCCCGCAGATGACGCTGCTGCCCATCTACCGCGTCGCCTATGCGAACAAGATGCTCAATCACCCGATGCTGCTGTATGCGCCGATTGCGTTCGCGCCGTTCGGAACGTTCTTTATGCGGCAATGGCTGCTGCGCTGGCCGGACGAGTTGACGGAGTACCTGCGCTTGGAGGGCGGGTCGAGTGTCAAGCTGCTGTGGTACTGCCTTGCGCCGTACGCCCTGCCGGGGATGCTGGCGCTGTTCGCGCTGACGTTCACGGAGGGGTGGAATCAGGTGGAGCAGCCGCTGATGCTGGTGTCGGATTCGCTGCGGCAGCCGCTGTCCGCCTTGCTGAAAGACTTGTCAGCGGGAAACCCACAGATTGTGTTTGCCGCGTCCGTCGCGTCAATTTTGCCGATTGCGCTGGTGATGTTGGCAGTGCTGGTGCAGCAGGGAAGCAAGCGGAAAGCAGCCTGATTGCGTGCTGCGCAGAGAATTTTGCCTCTGCGGTGACTGATGCGTTCTGGCAGATGTGGTTACGCTGGTTTGGTAAATCCTGAACGATGCTTCAATGGAATGCGGACGATGGTCATCCCCAGAGCAAAATTCCCCCTTTGCTCTGGGGACTTATACTAATATTTAATTCCGATGATTTCGTGGCGGCTGACTTGCAAATCCGACCGAGTTGTGCTACTATTTTGTCAGATGTCCATCCTCCCATCATTGTGCTGAAAAAGCTGCCTGTCACGGGCGGCAACCTCTGCGCAATCAATCTGTTAAGAGATTGATACTGTTTCCGGATTCGCCCGCGCTGTTTCTCTTCTGGTGTGCGAGCGCAGCACTGCGTTTTATTTACGTTAGCCAGAATGAAAAACTCGCTTCGCATCTCAGCACATTCTTGTCTGGAAATAGTATGTAGAACCAGCAATGCTGCTCACAACAAAGAAGGAGTATCCTATGCGTGAATACACCCCCGAACGGCTGCGCCACCTGACCCTGCTGGCGGAAAAATATCCTACCGCCTTGTCCGCGTACAGCGAAATCATCCGCTTGGAGGCGCTGCTCCGTTTGCCCAAGGGCACAGAGCATTTTATGAGCGACCTGCACGGCGAGCATGAAGCCTTCATCCATATTCTCAACAGCGCGTCGGGGGTCATCCGGGAGAAAATCGACCGTCTGCTGGGCGACACGACCCCGCCGGAGGAGCGCGCGGATTTGGCAACCCTTATCTACTATCCGCGGGAGAAGCTGCCGGAATTGAAAGCGCGTCAAAACGACCTCGACGGCTGGTATCAGCGGGTGCTGCTGCAGCTGATTGACCTCTGCCGGCTGGTGTCCAGCAAGCACACGCGGCGGCATGTGCGCGCGGTGATGCCCAAGGAGTGCGGTCACATTCTCGACGAGCTGCTCCACGCGCATTTCGAGGATCACGACAAGGAACAGTATTATGGCGAAATCATTGCGAGTATGCTGCGCTACGGGCTGGCGGATCAGTACATCATCGCCCTGTGCGAGGTGGTGAAGCGTCTGGCGGTTGACCGGCTGCACATTGTGGGCGACCTGTTCGACCGCGGCCCGCGTCCGGATATGATTCTCGAACGCCTGTACCAGTACCACGATGTGGACTTCCAGTGGGGAAATCACGATGTGGTGTGGATGGGCGCGGCGGCGGGCAGCCCGCTGTGCATCCTGACGGTGCTGAAAACGACGCTGGCGTACAACAACGTGGATACGCTGGAGCGCGGCTACGGCATTCCGCTGCGCTGTCTGGAGCATTACGCGGAGGAATACTACGCCCAGAGTGACCTGACCCGCTGGATGCCGCACGCCGACCCGAACGCGACAGACGTCCGCCCGGCGAACCTCGCGCGCGTCGCCCGGATGCACAAGGCGGTCACGGTGCTGATGCTGAAACTCGAAGCGGAGGTGATTGCCCGCAACCCCGATTTTGAGATGCAGGGGCGCGACTATCTGCGCCAAATCGACTATGACGCCGGAACGGTGCGCTGCGGGGGCAAGGTGTATCCGCTGCTGGACTGCGATTTTCCGACCGTTGACCCGACTGCGCCGGAGCGCCTGCTGCCGCGCGAGGAGGACATTATCGCCCGACTTGTACGCGATTTTAAGGGCAGCGAAAAGCTGCAAAAGCACGTCGAATTTCTCTTTTCACAAGGCTCGGTGTACAGCTGTGTGAACGGCAATCTGCTCTACCACGGCGCTGTGCCGATGGATGAAGACGGGCAGTTCACCGCTGTGCGTTTCTGGGACGCGGAGTACAGCGGCAAGCGGTGGTTCGACTGCTGCGACCGCTGTGCGCGCATGGGGTACTTTGCGCCGGAGGGCAGCTGGCAGCGGCAGGTCGGGCAGGATTTCCTGTGGTACTTGTGGTGCGGCGCGGTGTCGCCCATCTACGGGCGGAGCGCCATGACGACTTTCGAGCGGCTGTATATCGCTGATCCGGCGACACATGCGGAAATCAAAAATCCGTATTATCGGCTGATTAACGACCCGGCGAATGTCGAGCGCATTCTGGCGGAATTTGGGCTGACTGCGCCAAACAGCCACATCGTCAATGGGCATGTGCCGGTTCGGGCGATTGAAGGCGAGAAACCGGTCAAGGGTGGCGGCAAACTGATTGTCATCGACGGCGGATTTTGCAGCGCGTATCACCAAAAGACAGGCATCGCGGGCTACACGCTGGTCTACAACAGCCACGGCATGACGCTGCGGACGCATCAGCCGTTCGAGAGCATCGAAAAGGCAATTCACGAGGATGAGGACATTGAATCATCAAGCGAACGCATCTACACCGCGCCGCGCCGGATTCTGATTGGCGACACGGACGAAGGGCAGCGCAAGCGCACGGAAATCGACGATTTGGAGGCGCTGACGGAAGCGTATGGGAACGGTTTAATCCGCGAAAAAATGGAATAAACGCAAACGGCGCATCCTCCTGTTCGGAGCGGTGCGCCGCAATGCTTCCTATTTATAATGTCAATTCTTCGCCGTCTTCCGTCAGCTTTTCCAGCACGCCGTTGTGCATCAGCCACGCTTCGCCGCAAAGCATCTCTTCGCCGTCCCGCGCAAGGATATAGCTGCCGTCGGGCAGAATATAGAACGTATGCCCCGCGCTGTCGGCAGCGGTGATGTCCTCAAAGAGCCGCAAGCCGTCCAGCACGTTGTCTTTCACCTGATTGTAGTGCGGCAGGATGTTCCGCGTCGTCAGCCCCAAGCCGGGGATGAAGCGCTGATAATCCGGGTCAACCGCTTCGCCGGGTTCTTCCGGCTGGGCATACACGGTGTCGGCGCAGTTCATACTGCCCGCGCTGATGCCGATGATAACGCCGTCGAAGTCTGCCAGCAGGTCACGCAAGTCCATCGACGCGAAAAAGGCGTTTTCGGTCGGTACATGCCCGCCGGAGAGCAGGATTACGCCGCTTTGCGCGACAAGCTCTGCCGCATCATCGGCGTTCCGGCTGTCCAGCACGCAGACATCCTCCAATTCGATTTCCGCCGCCGCGAAACAGCCCTCAAACGTCGCCGCCATTTCGTCATTGCCCGCGAAAGCATCCGGGTCGCTGGCGATAATGAGCAGCTGCGCGCCCGGCTCAACGCTGGCGCGGAGGTTCTCGACAAAGCCGTTGCGCGCGTCGAAAATACAGGGAAGATCAAGCCCTTCGGGAACGTTATTGTCGCAGGGACTGCTGGTCAAAAAGAGCGTCATGCGGGAAAATCCCCCTTCTATTAGTCGCTGAATTGCCAGAAGGATTCGACGCGGAAGACGGAAATTCCTGCT
>FR899889.1:10892-28248 GCA_000437595.1 Faecalibacterium sp. CAG:74
AATCGCGCGGGCGGGGGCTATCGGCAGAAGAATTCTATTTGGCGGATGAAAAAATCCGCATTTCTTTCGCTTCGGGCGCAAAAAAGGCTTTTCATCCGCACAAATTTGTGATACAATGAAGATGGCTATGCACGCGCATGAGCCTACTTTGCCGTTTGCTGAAAATGGCAGGTGTGTTTTGACTGAATCCGTGCCGCGGATTTGGAAATAGAGAACCCACAGACACCGAAACAATTGGAGGAATTGATTCATGATTACTGCTGGCGATTTCAAAAAGGGCATTACCGTGGAATGGGACGGCGGCGTCTGGACCATCGTTGACTTCCAGCACGTCAAGCCCGGCAAGGGCGCGGCTTTTGTCCGCACCAAGATTAAGAACGTGATGACCGGCGCGGTGGTTGAGCGCTCCTTCAACCCCACCGACAAGATGCCCAAGGCTATCATCGAGACGAAGGAAATGCAGTACGTCTACAATGACGGCGAACTGTACTACTTCATGGACGTGGAAACCTACGACCAGATCCCGATGTCTTTGGACAAGGTGGAAGACGCCATCCCCTATGTCAAGGAAGGCACGAATGTGACCGTCCGCTTCTTCAAGGGTCAGCCCTTCTCCGTGGAAGCGCCGAACTTCGTTGTGCTGGAAGTGACCGACACCGAACCCGGCTTCAAGGGCGACACGGCTTCCAACACCTACAAGCCCGCGACGCTGGAAACCGGCTACTCCCTGCAGGTGCCGCTGTTCGTCAACACGGGCGACAAGATTCGTATTGACACCCGCACCGGCGAGTACATGGAGCGCGCGTAATTATCTGACTATAAGTTCAAACCGGCTCGGTGGACAGACTTCCTCCGAGCCGATTGTGATACAAACAAAACCATCATTAGGAGGGTTGGACATGAGCAAACTGACGGACAAAGTGAGCTACCTGAAGGGCCTTGCGGCGGGCATGAAGCTCAACATGGAGAAGGACAGCAACAAGCTGCTGCTGGAAATCCTCGGCGCGATGGGCGATATGGCGGAGGAAATGCAGCGCATGGACGAGGCGCACAGGGAGCTGCAGGACTATGTTGAGTCCATCGACGATGATTTGTCCGACCTGACGGAAACGCTCTTCAGCGACGAGGAAGAGGACGACGAAGATGCCGATGACGCGGACGAATGCGACTGCGAGGACTGCGCGGACGACACAGACGACGAGGATGACGCCGCCGAGGAGGAAAATCCCGACGACGACCTGATTGCCTACGCCTGCCCGAATTGCGGCGCTGAGCTGACTTTCCACGCCAATGACGTTGACTTTGACGAGAACACCCTCTGCCCGAACTGCCATCAGCCGATTTTCCCGGAAATCGACGAGGACAGCGAGGAAGAGACGGAAGAGTAATTTCCTAAATTAAAATTAAATGCAAAAAACAGGAGCATGGATGCAAAACGCCCATGCCCCTGTTTTTGATTGCTAATACTATTTCCAGATGAAAATGCGCCAAGATGCGCCGCGAATTTTTCATTCTGGCTAACGTGAATGAAACGCAGCGTAGCAGCGCTACGCTAAGTGGAATGAACGGACGCCAGAATGGAAAAGACGCAAGCAGATGGCGCAGGTGAATCTGGAAATAGTATAAATCACGCGCGCAGATTCCCCTCGTACGCCGCCAGCACGCCGCCGACTTCCGCGTAGTACGAGCAAAGCCCGCGCAATACGCCGATTTCAATCTCCGCGTTCGGAAATTTCTCCAGCAGCGCCGCTTTCAGCTCTTCTGCCGCGCTCTGGTTCATGCAGTGGTGGATGTATACCTTCGAGCCGTTCCAGCCCTGTTTCATCATGGCGCTCAGCATGTTCTGCATCGCCTTGTGGTCGCCGCGCGATTTTGACGCAATGACCAATTCACCCTTGACGCCTGCTTTGCCAATCACGCGGATGCCCAGAATGCCAACAATCGCGCCTACTGCCGCACTTACGCGACCGTTCGCGACGAAATTGTGCACCGACGCGAGCGAAAAAATCAAATTCGCACGGTCACGGAAGGCGGTCACAGCGGCAACTGTGTCCTCGAAGGACAAGCCCTTGCGAACGCAGTCCGCCACCTTCTCCACCATTTGTGTGCAGCCCGGCCCGGCGCTCAGGCTGTCAAACACATGCACCCGGCGCTCCGGATGCAGCTCCATGTATTCCTTCGCCGCCAGCATCGCCGCGTTGTAAGTGCCAGACATGGCGCTGGAAATCGTGACGCAATACACCGTATCCGCGTCGCCAAACGCCTTCAGCCAGCATTCCGTGTTCGGGCAGGAAGTCGTCGTCTTTTCCTTATAAGTGCGCAGAAAGGCGATCATGCCGTCAATATCGCAGTGCTCATCGTCCACAAAAACACGGTCGCCCGCATGAATCGTCAGCGGGACGGAGGCGAAGGGCAAATCGCCCAAGGTCAGCAAATCAGCGGAGGAGTCCGCGACAATCTTCGTTGTCATCATCAATACCCTCTATCAAGAAAAATCAGCCGCATTAGGATTCCAACATGCATATTAGCAGTTTTTCAGAAACTTGTCAAGAGGCCTGGAACTTTTTCTTGCCGTTTTGAATAACTTGTGATATGATAAAGCGGAAGGGGATGAGAATATGATTGCACAGATTAGCGAGTTCCGGATGCCGCGTTACCGGGAAATTCCGGATGTGGGGCTGTATCTCGACCAAACAGTGAAGTACATGAACCGTTATTTGGCGCCATTAGGCTGCATGGAAATTACCACGTCGATGGTGAGCAACTACGTCAAGAAGGGGTATATCAGCAATCCGGTGCGCAAGCAGTACAGCGCGGAGCAGATTGCGTACCTGCTGTTTATTGCCGTGGCCAAGTCGGCACTGTCGATGGATAACATTACGCGGTTGTTTCAAATGCAGAGAAAGACGTACACGGTGCAGCAAGCATATGATTACTTCTGTGATTCGCTGGAATCGACACTGCAGTACACGTTCGGGCTGACGGATACGATGGAGCGCTTCAACCCCGCGGACATGCCGGAGCGAATGATGCTGCGCGCGACGATTATCGCGGTGACGCACATCATCTATCTGTCAAGCCAGTTCGACGCGATGCAGGGGCAGGGAACACTGCCGGCGAACGGACATCTGGCCCTGCCGGAAGAATGACATATTATGATACGATTTTCTGCATTCATCTGTGCCGCTTGTTTGCGAATTTAGGCGAATTCTTATTTGGAAATAGTATCAAAGAAGCGATTGCATTCGTGCAGTCGCTTTTTTCGGCGCGAATGGCTAACGTGTTAGCCTAACAGGATGCAAGAGCATCAGCGCGAATCACTTAACAACGGGGACGGAAATTCATGTTGAGGCAACGGAATGGTTGAAAAACGAACAAATGATACAGGAAAAGAACAAAAGTTACGCAGAAACGATGAAAAGAATTTGTTGAAAATCGCCCAAATTAACCAAAATGGGGTTGCGTAAACCGCGTAAGTGTAGTATAATCAAAAAGAGCAAAGTGCTATTAGCTAATAATAGACTAACAAAAGGGAGCAACGGGTAATGGACAAGCGTGCTACATGCCGGAAAATTCTGCGGAAAACGGCGCTGTCAGTGCTGGCAGCGAGCATCCTGATGACAGGGACGGTCGACGCGGTGCGGGCGGAGGAAACGCCAAACGTACTGCAGACGGTCGAAGCAGAAAGCGGAACACTGCTGGGCAAGGCGAAAATCGCTGCGACGGGAACGTGCGTGTCGGGACTGGAGCATACCGGCGACGGGGTGGAAGTGACCGTGACCGTGCCGGAAGATGGACTGTACGACATCATCGTGCGGACGGCGGTCATCGGCGGCGGAACGAAAGTCAACGAGGTCAACGCCAACGGGCAGCACGTTGGGGATATCACCAATAGCGGCAGCTGGTCGGACGAGGTTGTGCCGTATGTGTGGCTGGAGGCAGGCGATAATACTGTGTCCGTCACGGCAAGCTATGGCTGGATTGCGGTTGATTCGTTCAGCATCCGTAGGGCAGCACCCTTGCCGACGGATGTGTACGAAGTCAAGCCGACGCTCATCAACCCTAACGCCACGGACAGCGCCAAGCGCCTGATGACCTACCTGTGCGATCAGTACGGCAAGACCGTGCTGTCCGGGCAGCAGTCACAGGACGGGGCGTTCGGGCTGACAAACGCGGCGGTCTGGCGCGGTACGGGCGGCGATTATCCCGCGGTGCTTGGCATGGACTTGATTTCCTATTCTCCTGCGCGCGTGGCGAAGGGCGACAACAGCTCCAACGTCGTCGAACGAGCGATTGAGTATTGGAACGGCGACGAAGGCAAGCGCGGTATCGTCACGCTGTGCTGGCACTGGTGTCCCGCCGCTCGCTATGACAAGAGCAAGAGCGATCCGTGGGGCACGTTCTACACCGACAAGACGAAATTCAACCTTGCCCGTGCGATGAACGGCAGCGACCCGGACGGCTACCAGATGCTGCTGGACGATATCGACGCGATTGCCGTGCAGCTCAAGCGCCTGCAGGATGCGGATGTGCCGGTGCTGTGGCGTCCGCTGCACGAGGCAAGCGGCGGCTGGTTCTGGTGGGGCGCATCCGGCGCGGATGCGTACTTGCAGCTGTACAAACTCATGTACGAGCGCCTGACGAACGTCCACGGGCTGAACAACCTGATTTGGGTCTGGAACGGTCAGGATGCCGCGTGGTATCCGGGCGACGAGTATGTGGATATCATCGGCGAGGACATTTACCCCGGCAAGCATGTGTACACGTCGCAGGCGGCGCGGTTCATCAAGGCGCTGAGCTACACGGACACGCGCAAGCTGATTACCCTCTCGGAGAATGGCTGCATTCCAGACCCGGAGCAGCTGGTGCGGGACAACATCATGTGGAGTTACTGGTGCGTGTGGGAAGGGGAGTTCGTGCTGAAAGCGGCGGGCTTCAACAATTACAGCGAACAGTACACCGAAAAGAACATGCTCAAAAAGGCGTATAAGAGCGATACGGTGATTACGCGCAAGGAATTGCCGGATTTGCGGAATTATCCGCTGGGCGACTAACGTTTCAAAACGCAGCACGCGCATATATAAGGAAGAGAAGTCAACTCAATCGCGAAAAAGGGTCAAGGGAGGAACTCCCTTGCAGGGTGCAGGGGCAGCGCCCCTGCCGGAGTCCAGAGGCAGAGCCTCTGGGTTTGCCCCTAACAATCAAGAGGAAGGTGAACGGTGTTGAGCGGAAAGAAGTCGCTGATGAGCATGGTGCTGGCATTGCTGCTGCTTTGCGGCGCTGCGCTGGCGGAGGAGAGCACAAGCGGCGCAACGGCGCTGACGAACGCGGACTACCAGCAGATTGTGAGTACATACTCCATTGATGCGTCAATTCCGGGGTATGCGGACTATCTGGAACGCTACGAGGATGCGGCGCACCCGGACGTGACCGTGACGGTGGACGCGGACACGTTCGTGCGCTACGAGGATGCAGGCATTGCCGCCCAGCCGCAGGTCTTTGAAGACTACGAGGGCATGGCGGGCAAGAGCGTCCTGACGGACGAAGAGTCGCTGACCGAGTGGGTTGTGGATGTGCCGGAATCGGGTCTGTATGACCTGACGCTGCTCTACTACCCCTACGCGGGCAAGAACAGCGCCATCCAGCGCGCGTTCTTTGTAGACGGCAAGCTGCCGTACAGTGAGCTGGCAATGGTGGACTTCAACCGCGTGTGGGTCAACGGCACCTACGAGGAGTACACCGATGAGAACGGCATCGTCGTCCGCAAGTGGGACAAGGATAATCAGGGCAATGACCTGAAGCCTTCGCCCCTTGAACAGCCGGAGTGGTGTACCAACGGGCTGTACGACACCAACGGCTACATTTCTGGCGAAATGAGCATCTACCTCGAAGCGGGGCAGCACACGCTGACGCTTTTGTCCATGCGCGAGCCGATGCTCCTGCGGTCGATTACGCTGTCCAACCGCTCCCGCCCTGCCGCTTATGCGGATGTGAAGGCGGCGGGCGACGCGGCGGGTCATCAGGACGCGACGGGCGTGTCCGTGCGCTTTGAGGCAGAAAACGCCGTCAAGACCTCTTCTCAGATGCTTTACCCCGTGCAGGATCAATCCAGCGCGGTTGTGTACCCCATGTCGGCGCGGTATCTGCTCAATAACTCCATCGGCAGCAGCTGGAAGAACGCGGGCCAGTGGATTGAGTGGGCATTTGAAGTGCCGCAGGACGGTTACTACGAAATCTCGATGGTGGACAAGCAGAACTTCGTCCGCGGCATCGACGTGTACCGCAAAATCATGATTGACGGCGAAGTGCCGTTCGCGGAGTTCAACGCGCAGCCCTTCTCCTACACGCAGACGTGGCGGATAGAAACGCTCTCCGACGAGGACGGAAACGCCTACCGCGTGTACTTGACCGCGGGCAAGCACACCCTGCGCATGGAAGTTGTACTGGGCGATATGGCAAACATCATCGCGCAGGTGCAGGACTGCGTGCAGCAGCTGAACAACATCTACCGTCAGGTCATCTACATCACTGGTGTCGCGCCTGACCAGTACCGCGACTATCAGCTGACGGCGTCCTTGCCGAAGCTGGAGGGCGAACTGCGCGCGGTACAGGCGGACATCGACAGCGCCATCGCCGCGCTGGAAAAGACGGCGGGCAATGATTCCGATAAGCTGACCGTCCTGCGCACGATGAGCGACCAGCTGGACGAGCTGATTGAGGATCAGGAACGCTTCACCGAGGTGCTTTCATCCTTCAAGACCAACGTCCGCGCGTGCGGCAACTGGATTACGCAGGTGCTGGCACAGCCGCTTCAGGTAGACCGCTTCTATATTCATGCTGCCGATACGCAGCCAAAGCTGGATAACAGCAGCTGGTGGGAGAGCCTTGCGCATGAAACGGAGCGCCTGTATTACTCTTTCATCATCGACTACAACAAGGTCGGCAACGTGGCGGAGGGCGACACGGAGAATGTCGTGCTGACGCTGTGGATCGGCACGGGCCGTGACCAGGCGAACGTCATCAAGTCGCTGATTGATGAGAAGTTCACGCCGGCAACGGGCATTTCCGTCAACGTGCAGCTGGTTGACATGAACACGCTCCTGCGCGCGACGCTGGCGGGCGAGGGCCCGGACGTCGCCATTCAGGTGGCGAACACCAACGGCATTGCGGGCGCGGTGCTGAACACGGGCAACGACACGCCCGTCAACTATGGCCTGCGCAACGCCGTGCTGGACTTGACGCAGTTCGAGGATTTCCCGGAGATCGCCAAGCGCTTCAACGAGAGCGCCATCATCCCGTTCTCCTTTGACGGTGCGACGTACGCCCTGCCGGATACGCAGACATGGCTGATGATGTTCTACCGCAAGGACATTCTGGCGGAAATTGGGCTGGAAGTGCCGCAGACATGGGACGAAGTGAAGGTCGCCATGTCCATCCTGAGCAAGAACCAGATGGAATTCGGCATGCTGCCGTCCGAGCAGGTGTTCGCGATGCTTTTGTTCCAGAACGGCGGCCGCTACTACACCGATGACAACGCCGCGTCCGCGCTGGATGAGGACGTCGCCATCAACGTGTTCAAGAAATACTGCGAATACTACACGGATTACAAGCTGGACAAGGAAACGTCCGCCGAAGAACGCTTCCGTACCGGCGAATGCCCGATTATCATCTCCGACTACACGACGTACAACAACCTGCAGGTTTCCGCGCCGGACATCTTGGGTCTGTGGGACTTCACGACCGTTCCCGGTACGGTGCAGGCGGACGGCAGCATTGACCGCTCGACGGGTACGACGGGTCTGGCGGATATCATCATGAGCGCGACGAAGCATCCCGACGAAAGCTGGGAGTTCCTCAAATGGTGGACGAGCACCGAGACGCAGACGCTCTACGGGCGCGAGATGGAATCGCTGATGGGGGCATCCGCGCGTGTCGCGACGGCGAACACCGAGGCACTGGCGAACCTGTCGTGGCCCATGCGCGACTACCGCGCGCTGGTGGAGCAGATGCAGTATGTGCGCGGCATCCCGCAGGTGCCGGGTGGATACTACACTTGGCGCAACATCAACAACGCGTTCTATACCATCACCACAGATACCGCAACGAACAACACCACCCCGCGCGAGGCGCTGATGGACAAGGTGTACTACATCAACGCCGAAATCAACTACAAGCGCACGGAATTCGGTCTGCCGCTCCATCAGACGGAAGACACGACGAAGGAGGAGTAAGATGAGCAATCCGACCTTGGTGCATGGCAAGCGTCAGTCGCTTGGCAAAACCATCTGGAAGCACCGCGCGTCCTACCTGCTGATGGCGCCGTACTTCATCCTGTTCTTCTTCTTCACTGTGCTGCCGGTGCTGATGGCTATCGGCGTTTCCTTCACGGACTGGAACATGCTGGAGAAGCCGGAGTTCGTCGGCTGGCAAAACTACGTCAAGCTCCTGCTGGATGACGAAATCTTCATCATTTCGCTCAAAAACACGCTGATTTTCGCTGTCATTACCGGCCCGGTCAGCTACATGCTGTGCCTGCTGTTCGCGTGGATTATCAACGAGTTCAACCGCGGGATGCGCACGCTCCTGACGCTGATTTTCTACGCGCCGTCCATCTGCGGCAACGCCTACATGGTCTGGAACCTGATTCTGACCGGCGACCGCTATGGCTATTTTAAAGGGATCCTTCTTAACCTCGATATAATAAACGGCTATTTGAACGGTATCCTGCTGAACCTCGATATCATCAACGAGCCGATTCTGTGGATGAAGACAGAGCAGTACGTCATGCCGATGCTGATTATCGTTCAGCTGTGGCTCAGCCTGGGCACAGGCTTCCTGTCTTTCATCGCAGGCTTGCAGACGGTCGACAAGAGCATGTACGAAGCCGCCGCCATTGACGGCATCAAAAACCGCTGGCAGGAGCTGTGGTATGTCACCCTCCCGGCGATGAAGCCGCAGCTGATGTTCGGCGCGGTCATGCAGATTACGCAGTCCTTCGCCGTGGCGGACATTTCCATCAATCTGGCGGGCAACCCGTCGGTCAACTATGCTGGCGCAACCATTGTCACCCACTTGCTTGACTACGGTTCAACCCGTATGGAGATGGGTTACGCCTGCGCCATCGCGACCATCCTGTTCCTGCTGATGGTCGGCACGAATAAGCTCGTTCAGCGAGTACTGAGAAGGGTGGGTGAGTAAGCATGGCAGAACGGAGAGGTCAGGTGGCAGTCAAGGATTTGCCGCCGAAGCTGCAAAAGAAGCTGCGCCGGCAGAAGATTATGCCCAAGAAAGCCCGCAAGCTCAACCGCTCGATGGCGGGCAACGCGCTGCTGTTCACACTCATGTTCATCTGCGGCATCTTCATGGCACTGCCGCTGGTCATGATTATCAACAACGCCCTGAAGCCGCTGGACGAATTGTACCAGTTCCCGCCGAAGATTTTCGTGCGCAACCCGAATCTGCGCAACTTCTCGGATTTGTTCATCCTGATGAACGACTCGTGGGTGCCTTTCAGCCGCTACATCATGAACACCATCATCATCACGGTGGCGGGCATGGTGGGTCACGTCATCGTGGCGTCGTGGGCGGCGTATCCGCTGGCCAAGGACAAATTCCCCGGCAAGGCGCTGCTGTTCGGCATGGTCGTGCTGTCGATGATGTTCAACTGGACGGTGACGCAGATTCCGCAGTACGCCATCATTTCGTGGCTGCACATCAACAACACCTATCTGGCGCTGATTCTGCCCGCGTGGTCGTTCGGTATGGGTTTGTACCTGATGAAGCAGTTCATGGAGCAGCTGCCGGATTCGCTGATGGAGTCGGCGCGCGTGCAGGGCGCCAACGAATGGCAGATTTTCTGGAAAATCGTCATGCCGAACGTCAAACCCGCTTGGCTGACGCTGGCAATCTTCCAGTTCCAGCAGATGTGGGGCAATACCGGTTCGCTGTTCCTGCGTGACGAGCAATTGAAGCCCATGCAGTACGCGCTCCAGCAGATTACGGCTGGCGGCGTGTCCCGCGCGGGCGCGGCGGCGGCGGTTACGTTCATTATCATGGCGGTGCCGGTGCTGTTCTTCCTGCTGTGCCAGAGCAGCATTCTGGAAACCATGACGACTTCGGGCATGAAGGACTAAGAGAGGGAGGAAAGACGCATGAAAAAAATGAAGAAGTTCCTCCTGACGGCGCTGGCGGCGCTGGTCACTTTCTCCTCCTGCGGAGGAGCCTTGGCGGACGCCGAGCTGCCTTACACGACGTACAATTACGACTACTGGGGCTACATCGTGTACACGCCCGCGGCGTATGTGCCGGCAGGGTCGATTACAGGCACTTCCTTCCAATATAATGGGCAGTCGCTGGGGGCGTTCAAGAACCCGCAGGACTTGTGCGTGGCGCAGGACGGCACGGTGTATCTGGCGGACAGCGGCAACAACCGCATCGTCCTGCTCAGCAGCGACATGACGAAGGTCGTGCGCGTCATCACCGGATTTGAGAATCACGGCGTGGCGGACACCTTCCAGACGCCCACGGGCGTGGCAGTCGCCAGCGACGATACGCTCTACATTGCCGACAGCCTCAACCGCCGCGTGGTTGTGCTGAATCCGGATGATACGCTCAACCGCATCATCGAGATTCCGCAATTGTCGGGCAGCGTGAAGGCGCTGGGCGGCGTGACCTACGCCGTCGGGACGCACATCGAGGGCATGGGCGACCTCAATCAGGAAACCGATGTGGACGGCATGAAGTACCGCACGGAGCGCTTCACGTCCGGCAGCGCCACGGAACTGGCGGATGAGCAGGGTACGACCTATCAGGTCAGCGCCTACGAGAGCACCTTGCAGCCGCTGGTGAAGGCGGTCACAGACAGCAAGGGCGCAACCTACGCGATTGCGGAGAACGGCAAGTCCGTCATCCGCACGAACGCGGACGGCTCGACTTTCACTTACGCCCGCTATGACGCGACGACGAACATCGACCTGTTCATCCTGATTGGCCGCCTGATTAAGGGCAACCAGAACATCACCGGCATGTCCGGTCTGATTGGTCTGGCGCTGGACGAGCAGGACAACCTCTACTGCATCAGCGCCAAGACAGTGGTTGTGCTTGACCAGAAGGGCAATATGGTCACGACATACGGCAATTACCGCAATGCGGACGATGCGCTGACCTCCTTCGCGACGATTTCGGAATTCGCGCTGGATGGCGACAGCGTGTTCATCCGCGATGCGGACAACCACATTGTCGAACTCGACCGCACGGGCAGCACACGCCGCGTGATCGAAAGCAACTGCATCCGCAAGACGGACGCGGACGGCAACATCACCCGCATGACGGGCATGGCCGGAGCAGCAGCGGCTTCTTCAGAGGATGAAGAGACGGCGTTCCAGAACATTCTGGGCATTGAGCTGACGGGTGATTACCTGATTGTGGGCGAGAAGAACGGCGAGATCAACGTCATGAAGACCACCGGCAAGCTGCTGGGCACGGTCGAGAATAATTCGCTGCTGCTGCTGGACACCAAAACGGACAGCGTATCTGCCGTGACGACGGTGAAAAACGGCAAGCAGGACGAGCGCCTGACGGAAGTTTCCGCAACGGCGATGGTGGATTGGAATGGTACGCAGCGCCTGTGCGTGAAGGAAAGCACGGGACGGGTGCTGGTGCTGGATGACAACTGGACGGTGCTGCACACGGCGCAGAACAACTGCGTGGAGGTGCAGGACAGAAACGGCGCGGTGACGGAGCGCATCCTCGGCGTGGATGTGGGCAGCGGCTATCAGGCGTTCGCGGAAGTCAGCGGCGTGGAGGGCGTGGCGCTCAACAGTGCAAGCCAGCTCTGCATTGCGGACAGCGACAACCGCCTGATTGTGCTGGACGGCGACAAGAACGTCGCGCGCGTGACCGTCAACCCGAACAGCGAAGTCCTGGATGCCAACTTCCTCTTTACGCCCCTGAAAGTCTCTGTGGACTACGCCGGACGTGTCTACTGCATTGCGCAGAACATGTTTGAAGGCATCATGGTCTTTGAGACGAACGGCGACTTCACCGGCTTCTTCGGCACGATTTCCGTTGAAATTACGGCGTGGGAGAAGTTCTGGCGCAAGCTGGCGACGAAGGAAGAACGCTCCAAGCAGCAGCTGTTCATCCCGACGGAATTTACCGGCATTGACATCGACGACGAAGGCTTTGTGTACGCCTCGAACAAGGATACCGCGGGCACACAGGCGGTTCGCCGCCTGAACCCCAAGGGCGAGGACGTCATCCGCATGGGTCAGACCAAGAACCTTGGCGGCGATATGCAGATCAGCGGCACGTCGCAGTACGCGGGCGCCAGCACGATTGTGGACGTGGTGTACCGCGAAAAGGGCATCTACTCGCTGCTGGACTCCAAGCGTGGCCGCATTATCACTTACGACCACGAAGGCAACCTGCTTTATATCTTCGGCGGCCTCGGCACGCAGGCGGGCACGATGGAAGCGCCTGTCGCCATTGAGTGCGCAGGGGACAAGATGCTCGCGCTGGATTCCAAGCAGGGCGTGATTGCCGTCTTCGGCGAAACGGAGTACGGCCGGCTCATCAACGAAGCGGTTGGGCTGCGCTACGATGGCGACGAGACGCAGGCGGTTGCCCTGTGGCAGGAAGTACTGCGGATGGACGAGAACAACGAGCTGGCGAATACCGGCATCGGCAAGGCGTACCTGTCCGCGGGCGACAACGAGAAGGCCATGGAATACTTGAAGCGCGGCATGAACCGCGACTACTACTCCGTCGCCTTCAAGCGCTACCGCAACGACGTGCTCAAGAGCAACATCAACTACATTCTGACGGGCATCATTGCGGTCATCGTGGCGATTGTCGTTGTGGTCAAGGTGATTCGTCCGCGCAGAAATCAAAAGAACGGAAGGAGGGCATAAGCGATGAAATCACTGTTCAGCAAAGAAAAGTGGCAGCAGCTGTTCTACACGGTGTCCCATCCGTCGGACGGCTTTTACTGGATTCGCCACGGCGAAAAGGGAAGCGTCGCCATTGCCATCCTCATGGTTGTCCTCTTCGGTCTGTGCTTCACGCTGAACCGACTGCTTGCGGGCTTTGTCGTCAACGACATCAACGAGCGAACGGTCAACGCCCTGTGGGAAATGACAGGCGTATTGATGCTGTACCTGCTGCTGTGCGTCGGCAACTGGTCGATTACCTGCCTGATGGACGGCGAAGGGCGCCTCAAGGATATTGCCATCGCCATCGGCTATTCGCTCCTGCCGATGATTGTGTGCTACATCGCCGCAACCATCGTCAGCCAGTTTGTGGCGGAAAATGAGGAAGCGTTCTACGCCATCATCATCTTCCTCGGCACGGCGTATACCCTCATCATGGCGCTGATTGGCATCATGCAGGTGCACAACTACACGCTGGGCAAAACGCTGCTCACGCTCCTGCTGACGCTGGTGGCAGTGTTCATCATCATCTTCCTGATGATGCTGATTGCGAACTTCATCGGTCAGGTGTTCGGCTTTGTCAGGAGCATCTACACCGAACTGATTTTCCGAGTTTAAGCGGGGGGTGGAAAGATGAGCGAGCAAACGAAAATCAAGCACAGCCCCGCCGTGGAAGGCAAAAAGCATCACAAGGTACGCTGGATTGTGCTGGCGGTGCTGCTGGTAATTGTGGCGGCAGTGGCTGCGTGGTATCTGATTCGCTTCGAGTTTAACCGGGACTATCAAGCGTACATTGAAGCGCCCAAGGGCGCGGCAGCGCAGTCAGAACTGGCGGCGCTCACGGACGAAAACCCGAATGTCGCCGCGCCTTTCCAGCTGTTTGCGGAAAACGACAACTTGAAGCTCTACGCGGATTTGGAGACGGCGAACGTCGCCATCTACGACAAGCGCAGCGGCGAAACGGTCTATTCCAACCCCGTGGACGCGGATGCGGACAAGGTGGCGAACAAGACCAACAAGAACTACTTGAAGAGCCAGTTCCTGCTGGACTACTACAACGCCGGTTTGACGAGCAGCACCTACGACAGCTACTCGATGAGCGTGGCGCTGGGCAACTTCCGCGCGGCGGCGATTGAGGACGGCATTGCCTTCATCTACGACGTGGGCGTGGACTCCATCCAGTACCTGACGCCGTCTTACCTGCCGACGGAGCGCTACGAGGGACTCTACGAGCAGCTGAGCGCACAGGCGAAGAAGGCAGCGAATATTGTGTACGAAAAGCGCGACGACGGCTACTGGATCAGCGCAACCGGTGCGAGCCGTACCCGCGAAATGGCGCGCGTCTCCAAGGAGTTTGTGGCGCTGGGCATGACAAAGGCGGAATACCTTGAAATGGAAGCGCTGGCGGGCAAGGAACAGGCGGAAACGCTGGGTTTCACCGTGACGCTGGAGTGGCATCTGGGCGAGGACAACGTGGAAGCCAAGCTGCCTGTGAGCGCGATTGAAGAGCGTGGCGGCGGCAAGGTCTACCGCATCCAGCTGCTGCCCTATATGGCGGCAGCGGGCAGCGACGAAAACGGCTACATGGTTGTGCCGAACGGTTCGGGCAGCCTGATTCGTTTCAACAACGGCAAAAACAGTGCCGCGGTGTACAGCCAGTACGTCTACGATATGGACTTGATTGACGGCGACTACACGCAGACGCAGACGATTCAGTCCGTGCGTCTGCCATTGTGGGGCGTGTGCCGCGAGAACACCAGTGTGCTGGCGACGATTGAAAACGGCGCTTCGCTGGCGGCTATCAGCGCGGATGTCGCGGGGCGCAACAACTCCTACAACAACGCGTTCGCCATGTTCACCCTGCGCGGGTCGGAGCTGCTGTCTCTCTTCGGCGCGGGCGAAACGGCGGAAATGCCTATCGTCGAGGACAACTACTACGGCGAAGATCTCGTCATCCGCTACACATTCCTGACGGCGGAGAACAAGGGGTACAGCGGTCTGGCGAACTACTGCCGGGCGCGCCTGATTGCTGAAAACGTGCTTTCTCCGCTGGAAGAGACGGGCGACATTCCCTTCTACTACGATGTGATTGGCGGCGTGAAGGAAACGACCCACTTCATGGGCATCCAGTACCTGCACGTCCGTGCCATGACCACCTTCGATGAAGCGGTGGAAATTGCGCAGACGCTGAACAAGGCGGGCATCAAGCATCAAGTGATGAACTTCCAAGGCTGGATGAACGGCGGCTACTACCACGATGTCGCGAACAACGTGTCCGTGCTGAGGCAGCTGGGCGGCAAAGATCGGCTGGAGAACCTGAACAGCGCAATATCACGGCTGGGCGGCGAACTGTACGCCGACGTCGCGTTCCAGAAGGTGACGCAAATCTCCAAGCACTACATGGAGAATCAGGAGACGTCCCGTTATTACGGCGCGGGTTACATTGCGCAGTTCGGCGTGACGAATCCGGCATCCCTGCGGCGCACGTCCGCGCTGGGTTACAGCGAGAACATTTACAACCTGCTGTCCCCGAAGTTCCTGCCGTACTACGTCAGTGGGTTCCTGAACAGCACGAAGGATTATTCTCTGAACGGTTACTCCCTCCGCGACCTCGGCTGTGAGCTGCACGCGGACAAGCGCCGCACGGAGCTGATTAACCGCGAACAGGCGCTGATGATTGTCGAAAGCCAGCTGCAGGCGATTGCGGACAGCGGCAAGAAAGTCATGGTGTCCGGCGGCAACTTCTACGCCCTGAACGGCGTCAAGCACGTCATTGACGCACCCATGACCGCGACGGAGTACGTCATTGTGGATGAAACGATTCCGCTTTACGAGATGATTCTGCATGGCTGTGTGGATTACACCGGTCAGGCGCTGAACACTATCGTGAGCGACGATTGGCAGGCGAAGCTGCTGAAAATGGTGGAATACGGCGCGTCCCCGCGCTACACCTTCACGGCGCAGCAAGCATCCGACATGAAGTACACGGCGCTGAACAGACTCTACGCCACGACTGTGGCCAACTGGACGGATACCGCGGCGGAACAGTACGCGTACCTGAACGCGGCGCTCGCCTCCGTCAGCGGCGCGCAGATGGTGAAGCACACGATTCTCTCCGATACGCTGCGCAGCGTCAAGTACGACAACGGCGTGACCATCTACATCAACTACGGCAGTCAGGATGCGCAGGCGGACGGCGGTACTGTTCCCGCGAAGGCGTATCTGGTCACAGGAGGTGCAAACGAATGAAAAAGCTGCATATCTCCATGGCGGGAAAGCGCGCCGTTAACGGCTATCTTTTCATTCTGCCGTGGCTGCTGGGTTTCCTGCTGTTCTATGTGCGCAGCCTGTACATGACGGTGGAATTCTCCCTGAGCGACCTGACTGTGCTGAGCACGGGCGGCTACAATCTGGAATTCGTGGGGCTGAAGAACTACTACGAGGCGTTCTTCTCCCATGCGTCCTTCAAGCAGACGCTGACGACCTCCATCGGCAACATGGTCATCGACGTGCCGCTGATTATCTTCTTCTCCCTGTTCGTCGCCATGATGCTCAACCGCAAAATGAAGTGCCGCGGACTGGTTCGCGCCATCTTCTTCCTGCCGGTGCTGCTGGGGGCGGAAGCGGTCAGCAATGCGCTGTCGCTGGCGGCGCAGATGATGGCGGGGGGGCTGAGCGGCACGAGCGCGGACATGGCGGCAGCGTCGGCATCCTCCGGCACGATGAACATGGATTACCTCATCGACCTGTTCGCGCAGCTTGCCCTGCCGGACGTGGTACTGGATTACATCGTCGGCGCGGTCAGCCGCATCAGCGATATCATTCAGGCTTCCGGCGTGCAGATTGTGCTGTTCATCGCGGGCTTGCAGTCCATTCCTTCCTCGCTCTACGAAGTGGCGAAGATTGAGGGCGCGACGGGCTACGAAACGTTCTGGAAAGTCACGTTCCCGATGGTGATGCCGCACATCATCACCTGCACGATTTACACCATTGTCGATGCGTTCAGCAAATCCGAGGTGGTCAAGCTGGCATACAGCACGGCGTTCACCGAGAGCCGGTACGGGCTGTCCTCCGCGTTCAGCGTGGTTTCGACGCTCATCACCTGCGCCCTGCTGGGAGCCGTGGTGTACTTCATCGGCAAGCGCACCTTCTACTACAATTAAGGCGAAGGAGAGTGAAAAGCAATGGAAAAATGGCGCGCATTTCGCAATTCTCCCCGCTATGAGGATGCCAAGGGCGGCGTGGTCAAAAAAGGCAAGAACTTGCTGATGACGATTTTGCAAATTATCCTCATCGTCGGTATCTCCTACGTCATCCTGTCGCCGGTCATCGGCATCGTCGCCCAGTCCTTCTTCTCCGACGCGGACTCGGCGAACCCGATGGTCTACACCATCCCGATTGAAGGCACGCTGGAGCGCTACACGACG
>FR899889.1:28278-28550 GCA_000437595.1 Faecalibacterium sp. CAG:74
ACACGACGGTCATCACGCAGATGGACTATTTCCGCACGCTCGGCAATACGCTGATTTACACCATCGCGCTGACGCTGATTCAGGTGCTGATTTGCTCGATGGTCGGCTATGGCTTCGCGCGGTTCGACTTCCCGCTGAAAAAGCTGCTTTTCGGCTGTGTTGTGCTGATGATTGTCATCCCGAATCATACCATCATGCTGCCGCAGTATATGACGTTCCGCAGCATGGGCTTGATGAGCGAGGCAACCCCGATGTATATCCTGACGCTCTTC
>FR899889.1:28584-40237 GCA_000437595.1 Faecalibacterium sp. CAG:74
CGCTCTTCGGCACAGGGCTTCGCGCGGGTTTGTTCATCTACATCTTCAACCAGTTCTTCCGCGGTCTGCCCAAGGAAATCGAGGAAGCGGCGTTTGTTGATGGCGCGGGAACATGGTACACCTATTTCCGCATCATGCTTGTCAACGCCATGCCTGCTGTCATCACGGTGACGGTATTCTCGCTGGTCTGGCAGTACACGGACTCCTTCTACAGCCAGCTGTTCCGCATTCCAACGGACATGCTGCTGGCGAAGCGCCTGTCCACACTGCAGAACAACATCTCCGCGAACCTCAAAATCATGAACGTCCGCATCCAGCGGCTGTATGTTGACGCCGGCGTTGTGCTGACAATTCTGCCGCTGCTGATTCTGTATCTGCTGCTCCAGCGCCGCTTCATTGAGGGCGTTGAGCGGTCGGGTATCGTAGGCTAACGGCGTTAAGTAAAATCAGGATTACGGCGAACCTTCCGAAAACCGAATAAAAACGACAAAATTCGCCCGTAAAGCCGGTCGACAGCAGTGCAAACGCGAACGCACTTGCTTGAAACTGTGCTTTATGGGCGAATTGATTCCCTCGAAAACATTTTCCGACGAAATTTTCGCAAAAAAAGTTGAGAAAATTTGCTGAAACAGCTGATTTACCGGTTGACTAACGGTATAGTTTTGTGATATGATAAAGCAGAACGGAAATGGGAAATCTGGTGCAAAAATCGCCGGTATGACGGCACGGGTTTCCTGCTTCCCCGACGGCATGTCCGCCGGCAACGTTGCAATGGTTACACCAAGGAACCAAGTTCTGGGAAGGAACATGTTTAAGGAGGTCATCCAAGTGAAGAAGGTTGTTTCTGTTCTGCTGGCTGCGGGCATCATCGCGACGACGGGTGCGTTCGCAGAGAACGTCGGCGTGTCGAGCCCGGCTGTGTCGCCTGTGGCGTCTCCCGTGGCGGGTGCTGTCAGCAGCATCATTGACTTTGCCGACGGCAACTTCGGCTTTCTGGGGATGGACACGACGCTGGGCAATGCCGATGCGAGCGAGCTGAGCGTTGTGGACTACAACGGCGGCAAGGCGCTGTGCGTCAGCCCGGCGGCGGCAGGCAGAGTGCCGTATGTGTCGCTGAACGTGGAAGGCCTGCTGGGCGAAAACCTGAGCCGTCTGGCGAAGATTACCTTCGATGTCGGCGTGGAACTGGGCACGGACGGCAAGTTCTATGCGCAGTCCGGCAAGGTGTACATGGTCAACGGCGAGGACAGCTCGAAGCAGTCCGCCGACTGGTCGGTTTACATGGAACGCAAGAATCCGAAGACGGCGGTCGTGACCGTTCCTGCGGGCGCGTTCGTGGCGGGCCGCGGCGACACGCTGCAGTTCTCCAAGGAAGTGGACAGCTTCATCGACTCCAAGAAGTTTGACGGCGAAGCGCCGCGTGACTTCTATGTGACCAACATCCAGTTCTTCGATGCGGAAGGCAACGTGCTGCCTGTGGATACCACGGCGGAATGGGTTGCGCCGGTGACGGAGGAAGACCGCTCCTATCTTTACGACGTGGCGAACGCGGTGGAGTTCCCGAACTTTGCCTACGAAGGCGGCGGCTGGAGTCAGGACGGTGCGGAAATGCCGCAGGAATTCCTCGATGCGCTGGTGCCCGGTTCTGTGATTGAAATCAGCTACGAATCCGAAGACGGCACGATGTGGATTGTCCTGCCGGACGCGGCGGCAGGCTGGTCGCGCGTTGCCAATGACGGTTCTGCCGCCATCAACAGCAGCAAGAATACCTGCCAGATTACCTACGAGCAGATTGCGGCTGTGTGCGGCGAAGACAAGTCCACCTGGGGCGCGCGCCTGCAGTGCGAAGCGGGGAGCGCGTGGAAGGTTTACTCCGTGAAGGTTGGCCAGAAGGTCGCCCGCAAGGTCGCAACGCCCGTTGCTTCCTTTGATGGATTCGCCTGCGAAGGCGGCGCGTGGTCTCAGAATGGCTTCGACATCCCGGAAAATGTGCTGGATGCGCTCGTACCCGGCACGGCGCTGCAGATTGACTTTGAATCCGAGGACGGCTCGATGTGGATTGTCATGCCGGACTGCACGGCGGGCTGGATGCGTGTGGCGCAGGGCGCGGCGAGCATCTCCGGCGGCAAGGCGTACATCACCTATGAGCAGATTGTCGAAGCCTGCGGCGAGGATAAGGCTGGCTGGGGCGCGCGGATGCAGTGCGAAGCAGAAAGCGCGTGGAAGGTCTACGCGGTGTCCGTGGTGAAGCTGGCGGAAATGGTCGGCAGCCACAACAATGTGGAGTTTGAAGGCGCGGCTTGTGAAGGCGGCGCTTGGGGTCAGAACGGCACGGAAATGCCGGAAAATATCGTGGCGGCGCTGGTGCCGGGCGCGGTCATCAATATCTCCTATGAATCCGAAACGGGCAACATCTGGATTGTCATGCCGGACGCGGCGGCGGGCTGGTCCCGTGTGCAGCAGCAGACGGCGGCGACCGACGGCAAAACGGCGCAGATTACCTACGAGCAGATTGCGGCGGTCTGCGGCGACGACGCTTCCACCTGGGGCGCGCGGATGCAGTTTGAATCCGACGGCGCGTGGAAGGTCTACGCAGTGACGGTCGGTCAGTCCAAGTAAGTTTATTCATCTGTCGGGTGCGGAGAAAGCGCCCGTCACCCGACGGCTCGTTCAGAAAAAAACAACATAGGAGGTTCGACATACAATGAAAAAGTTTGCTGCTCTCCTGCTCGCACTGACGATGGTGCTGGGCATGGCGACCATCACGGCGAGCGCGGAAGGCTCCGAGCGCGTCATCACCATCGGCACGACGTGGGATCTTTACTGGGACTCCTTCGATGGCTCCATCGAAGATAACCCCTATTACAGCGGCACCACCGCGGACGAAATGATGTTCGCAAAGGTGAAGCAGATTGAAGAAAAGTGGAACGTGAAGTTCGAGTACATCAACCTGACCTACGCGGGCGCGAAGGAATCCATCAACACCTCCGTTCTGGCGGGCACGCCGGATGTGGACGTGTACATGCTTGACCTCGCGCTGGCTGCTCCGGCGGCGGCGAACGGCTACGTCACCGACCTGCGCGACGTGCTGCCTGCTAACAACGCGGTGATTCAGGGCACGGACGCTGTGCTGTCCTACATCGACACCGGCAGCGGCGCTGTGCAGCTGCTGTGCGCCAACAACGCCGAAAACATGGTCGGTTCTACCATGCCGCTGGGATTCAACCTGCAGATGATTGAAGACGCGAACCTCGAAGACCCGCGCGATCTGGTCGAACGCGGCGAATGGACTTGGGAAAAGTTCCGTGAGTACTGCAAGGTGCTGACGAAGGACACCGACGGCGACGGCAACATCGACGTGTACGGCTTCGGCGGCTGGCCGGGAGACTACTTCATGAACTTCGTCATGTCCAACGGCACGAACGTGGCGGCGACCGCGACCGAGAACCTGTCTTCTCCTGAAGTCGGCGAAGTCCTCCAGTTCATCCAGGATCTGAACCTCGTGGACAAGGTGATGTACCCCATTCCGGAAGAAAACGGCTGGGACGTCTGCCGCGGGCTGTACCGCGACGGCAAGGTTGCCTTCACCCCCATTGCTGCGTGGATTATGGACTCCAACAAGGACTATGCGTTCCAGTCTCCCGACAGCCCGACCCTTGACTTCGACATGGTGTTCATCCCGTGGCCTGTTGGCCCGCACGGCAACGCGGAAACCAACGCGCAGAAGGTGACTGCGAACTCCTGCTACGTTATCCCGGTTGGCGTGGAAGATCCGGAACTGGTCTACAATGTGCTGTATGACCTGCTCAACTGGTACAACTACGATCCCAACAGCGAAGACGGCGGTGCTGCTGCGCTGGCCATCCGCGATGACCCCGAAACCCTCGGCTGGTGGTACGGCGTGACCGCGAAGGACATCGACCTGCAGGACTACAACTTTGAAATCATGATGGAAATGGGTCGCCATCAGATGCTGGACAACTACAGCAACCTCGGCAGCGATGCGGAGCTGCCCCTGCGTGAGTTCATCAATGGCGATTACACCACCGCTCAGCTTCAGGAAAAATATCGCCAGACCATTCAGGATGCTATCGACGGCATTCTGGGCAAGTAATCCCTGTCTCTTTGACCTCCATCGTGGGTTCGCCTGCGGTGGAGGTCTTTTCGCTTCATGCAAAACCCTGTCCTTGACAAGAACCACTGAATCGGCTATGATGAAATCAAACGCAAAAGGAGAAATCACCCATGTGGACACAGCTGCCGGGCGAAAAGCGAATCGCCCTTGATGATGAAAATCTCCAGTACACCGGGCGCATTGATTTTGCTGACCCGCAAAACCCTGTGTTTCTCTTTACCGCCTCGTTCGTCCGCTTCCGCATGACCGGGCATCACCTCCGCGTCGTGCTGACGAACACGCACCACCTCTGGGAGAACCGCCTCGGCGTCGTTATCAACGGCGAACAGTTCGGCGTGCTGCTGGACTGGGACACGCTGAACGTCATTGATCTTTCTGATCACCTCCGCGACGGCGAGAACGACGTGATGCTCTTCAAGCGGCAGGACAGCTGCTATAAGATGATACTCCACGCGCTGCTGATTGACGAAAACGCGACGCTCCTGCCGCCGCCAGCACGCCCGAATCGGCGCATTGAGTTCTATGGTGACAGCGTGTCGGCGGGGGAAGTCAGCGAAGTGACCGAATACGCCGGGAAGATTGACCCGCCCGACCATCAGGCGCGGTATAATAACGTATGGTTCAGCTATGCGTGGCAGACGGCGCGGCTGCTGAATGCCGAAATCAGCGACATTGCGCAGGGTGGCATTGCCTTGCAGGACGGCAACGGCTATTTCTTTGATACGGGGATGCTGTCCTGCTGGGATAAGCTGGCGTACAACCCGTTCTTCCACGATGAAAAGCCGTGGGATTTCAGCCGCTTCACGCCGCACGTCGTCGTCGTCGCGATTGGGCAGAATGACTCCGCCAAACGCAATTTTATGGCGGAGGACTATGACGGCGAACAGGCGAAGCGCTGGCGGAGCGACTACGCAGGCTGGATTCGCGCGATTCGTGGGAAATATCCGCACGCGCATATCCTGCTGACGACGACCATCATGGCGCACAGCCCTGCATGGGACGACGCGATTGAAGAAGTGTTCGGCAAACTCGGCGACGAGAAGGTGCATCACTTTCTCTATCCGAAGAACGGCTGCGGCACGCCGGGACACGTCCGTGCGAACGAAGCGGCGGAGATGGCCAAGGCGCTCGCGGCGTACATTGAAGCTATCCCGAACGTCTGGCAGGAGGATCCAGAATGAACGTACAGGTAAATCAAAATGAACGGCTGATTCGCCCGTCTAACCCGGCGATTCGCTACACAGGGCGCATCGACAACAGCAACCCCGACGCGCCGTTCCTCATCTACGTCTGTTCGCAGGTGGAATTTCGCGTCACGGGGCATGTCCTGCGCGTGTTTATCGAAAATATCCACTCGTTTTATGAAAATCGGCTGGGCGTCATCATCAACGGAGTGGAATCCGCCGTGCTGCTGGAAAGCGGCGCGCAGGTGATTGACCTCTCCGACCGCATGACCGATGGCGAAAACCATGTGCTGCTCTTCAAGCGGCAGGACTGCTGTCACGCGCTGGTGCCGCACGGGTTCGCCGTCGCGGAAGATGCGGAGCTGCTGCCCTTGCCGCCGCGCCCGAAGCGCCGCATGGAGGTCTACGGGGACAGCGTGTCCGCCGGGGAGGTGTCCGAAGCGGAATTTGCCTGCGGGCAGGTAGACCCCGAAGGGCACAACGGGCGGTACAGCAACGGCTACCTGAGCTACTCGTGGCAGACGGCGCGTCTGCTTGGCGCGGAACTGCACGACATTGCGACCGGCGGCATGGCGCTGGAGGATGGAACCGGCTATTTCTATTCACCTGATTACATCGGGATGCTCTCATCGTGGGACAAGATTAACTACTATCCACCGTTCGGCGCGAAAACCGACTGGGATTTCAGCCGCTACACGCCGCATGTCGTCGTTGCTGCGATTGGGCAGAACGACGCGAACCCGGTCAATTTCATGGCGCAGAACTACGACTGTGACGCCGCAAAGCACTGGCGGAGCGCCTACGCGGGGTGGATTCGCGCGATTCGGGCGAAGTATCCGCACGCGCAAATCATCCTGACGACGACGATTCTGGGGCATGACGCCGCGTGGGACCGCGCGATTGACGAGGTGTGCCGCGAGCTGTCCCAGACGGATGGGCGCGTGCATCATTTCCTGTACAGCAAGAACGGCTGCGGCACGCCGGGGCATATCCGCGGCAGTGAAGCGGCGGGCATGGCGAAGGAATTGGCGGGGTTCATCGAGACGCTGCCGGACGTGTGGGAAGATTAAATGCGGAATGCGGAATGCGGAATAAAACGGGGGTGTGAATCGTGATTTCTGTGGTGCTGCCAGCGTATAATCGAAGAAATACTGTCCGAAAAGCGGTCGAGAGCGTCCTCAATCAGACGGAACGGGATATCGAGTGCATCGTCGTCGATGACGCGTCGACCGATGACACGGCGGGGGTGATGACGGAAATCAGTGATTCGCGCCTGCGCATCATCCGTCTGACGGAAAACAGCGGCGCGTGCCACGCGCGGAATGTCGGCGTTCAGGCGGCAAAGGGGGAGTACATCGCCTTTCAGGACAGCGACGACTGCTTCCACCCCGACAAGCTGGAGCGGCAATTGGCGTTCCTGCAGGAAACGGGCGCGGATGTCGTTTTCTGCGGCATGAACCGTATCTGCGGGCAGCAGATGGAGGTTTTTCCGGCGTATGTGCCGGATAAGTGTATTAACCGGATAGACTTGCTGGAAGCAAACCTTGGCAGTACGCAGTGTATTTTCGGCAAGACGGAAGCATTTCGCAACACGCCGTTTGACGAGGACATGCCGCGCCTGCAGGACTGGGCGCTGATGCTTGAACTGGTGAAGAAGTACATTGTGCGCGGCGAGGCGACCCCGCTGGTGGATGTGTACGTTCAGCCGGACAGTCTGTCCAATCAGCCGAAGAAGCTGTTTCCGGCGCTGCGGCGGATTTACCTGCGCTACGCCGAGACCATCAATGCAATTTGCCCGGAGCACTGGACGATCATCCTCACGCAGGCGGCGGAGCGCATCGGGGAAGAAGCGTGGCAGGGCGAACTGCTGGAGAATGCGCCGGAGTGCGTGGTGCGCCCGGAGCAGATTGCGTCGATGGGGAACATTGTGCTGGGGCAGGGCGACGAAAATCCGCAGGGCAAAATCCTGCTGACGCGCAACCTGTCTGATATGCAGGAAGTGCGCGACAGATACTACTATCTGCCGCGAAATCTGCTTGGCAAGGCGCTGAAGGAAAGTCTATCGGTGGAAATCGCGGGCAGGACGGCGGTGTATCCGCTGCAGCGGCTGTCGGCGATGCTGTGCGGCTGGCTGAATCATCAGGAAGCGTGGGAAACTGTCACGCAGATTTATGCAGAAGAGGAAATCATTGAGACGCTGGCGGCGGATCAGCTGATGGAAATGCCCCTGTGGGCGCGCGTCATCCGGCAGGCGGGGCGGAAGAAATTGCCGGACAAGCCGATTCGCCGCGTTGCCGCGTATTACCACAACGTGCATGGCGGCGGGGTACAGCAGGTGACGGCGAAACTGCTGCACGCTTGGCGGAAAATGGGGCTGGAGGTCACGCTGATTACGTCGCAGCAGCCGAACGAGGAGGATTTCCCGCTGCCCAAGGGCGTACGGCGCGTGGTGATTCCGCCGTTTGACCCGTTCGACTGGGAGAGCCGGAGCGCGCATGTGCGGCGCTTGGCGGAGGTGGCGCGGGAGGTTGACCTCGTGGTAGACCACGCGTGGGCTGACCCGATGGTTCTCTTTGACGTGCTGGCGATTCAGTCCGCGGGTGCGAAGGTGCTGCTGCACACACACAGCGTCTTTTCTATGACGCTTCTCAAGCGCGAGCTGCACGACCGCTTCCAGTGCCTGCCGGATGTGGCGGCGATGGCGGATGGCGTAGTGGCGCTGACGCCGGCGGATGCGTGCTACTGGCGGCAGTTTTCGCCGCGGGTGTTTGAGACACGCAACCCGATTGATGTTGCGGATGTGCCGCTGAACGCGCTGGGCGGGCGGACAATGCTCTGGGTGGGGCGCAATTCGCCGGAAAAGCGCCCGATGGATGCAATCAAGGCGGTCATGTGGATTGGCGATCGCGTGCCGGGGGCAAAGCTGATCATCATGGGCGGCGGATTCGAGCACGAGGCGGAAATGAATTGGCTGAAGAACGTGGAATACGTCGGATATCATCAGGATACGGAGGAAATTTTCCGGCAGGCGGATATTTTCCTCTGCACGAGCGAGTATGAAGGTTTCAGCCTGACGATGGCGGAAGCGCAGGCGCACGGCATCCCGTGCGTAACATACGACATGCCGTATCTGCCGATTTTGCAGGGCGGCGGGCATGTGGCCGTGCCGATGGGGGATGCGGACGCGCTGGCAAAAGCGGCGGCGGACTTGCTGCTGGACGCATCGCGCCGGGTGGCATTGGGGCAGGAGGCGCGCAAGAACGTGGAGCGCCTTTGCATTGATCAGACGGCGAAGTGGACGGAAATCTTCGCGCAGATGGCGGAGGCCAAGGGCAAAGCGCACCCGGACGCGGCAGTGCAGCAGATGGTGTCCACCCTGTCCGAACACGCGCTGCGGCAGGAGAAGGAGATCGTTTTCCACGAAATCGAGAAGCCGGAATTTATCCCGATGCCCAAGCACGGCCCGTTCAAGCTGCTAAGAAAGAAACTTGCAACGGCGTGCAAACTGCTGCTGGTTGGCAAATGAGCGCATAACATTCCTGTCCGCTGGGCATCCTCGCCATGAGGTGATGAATATGCACAGAGGGCATCCGCTGCTGTGCGGGACGCTGCTGGGTTTGACGTGGACGCTCTTGTCGCTGCTGTTTCAGGGCGTGGACTGGCTGGCGGCGTGGTCGCTGGAACGCGAGGGCGCGGCGCTGCTGGGAATGACGGCGATCGGCGCGCTGATTGCCGCTGTGCCGAAGCTGCTGCGGAATCGGGGCAGTTACTGGGCGCATGAGAGCGCGCTTGGGTGCGCTGGGGCATTTCTCTGCGGCGTCGGCATGATGATGGGGCTGCACTTGGCGGGCAGCGGACGCATCGTATCGGCAATGCTGGAGGGCAGCACGGGCGCGTTCGGGTTTGTGATAATGGCATGGATTGCAGGCTGCGTGACGGCGCTGCTTGCAGGAAGGCGGCGCGCATGAGGACGCTGCTAATCCCTGCATCGTGCGGGCTGCTGCTGGGAATGTCGCTTTCGGCGGCACGGCTGATATCGCCCGATGGACTGCGTGACACGCTGCGCTTTCGCCCATCCCATGCGTTGAAGGCGGCGCTGTGGGCACTCGGCACGGCGATTGCGGCGATGGCGCTGCTATGCTGGCTGGCGGTGATGGATATCGACCGCATTGTGCCCCTGCCGCTTCACGCGGGAACGCTGGCTGGCGGAATGCTGTTCGGCGTGTGCGCGGCGCTGTGCGGCTTTACGCCGGGGACGGCGCTGACGGGAATTGCGTCGCGAAAGCCGATGCGTGCGCTGTGTGCGGCGCTGGGGTGTCTGGCGGGCGCGTGGCTTGTGCAGTATGTGCCAACAGAAGCGATTCGCGGACTCTGGGAAGCGCCTGCGGGGACACTCTTTCGCATGACACTGACCGAGCCGTACTGGTTTGGCGGCGGATTTCTTCGGCAGGGGTGCATCGGGCTGGCGCTGATGCTGCTGGGGCTGCTGATGCCGTCGGGCGTGCGCTGGACGCGGCAGATTCCGCCCGAAAAGCCGACGGAATCGGCCGAGCCGGAGACGTTCGTCGCGCTGCTGCCTGGGGAAGAGCCGATGGTGGTCGAAATTCCGCCAGAGGATGCGGAGATAGACGACGAGCTGCATCATCTCCCGCCGGAGGACGAGGTGGAGGAAATCGACGGCTCGCCGGAAGAAGAAAACCCGGATGAACCAACAGGTATTCTTCCAGATGAAGAAAACATGGAAACAGAAACGTTGGAGATAGACGACGAGTTACATCATCTTCCGCCGGAGGACGATGTGGAAGAAATTGACTAACATAGCAAAGACGCGTGATTTGCAAGAAAAGTGACGCGCGGCATGAAAAACCCACAAAAAAGCAAATGTACAGTAGATGTAACCTTTTGCGAAAAAAACGAAAATTCATCGAAAAAAAGCGGAAAATGTACTTGCAACAGAGGGCGCAAATGTGATATGATACAAGGGATAAAAGGAGGGGAAAGTGCAATGGGGCATGTGCAGATTAACCTTTTTGGCAGTTTCCATGTGGAACGGGACGGGAAATCTGTAGATGAGCAGCTGGCGCGTTCCCCAAAAGGGATGCTGCTGATGCAGTATCTGATTCTTGCGCCCCGACAGACGGCGGAAGCAAAGACGCTGATGCAGGTCATGTGGCCGGAGGAAAACTCAACCAGCCCCGATACGGCGCTCAAAACGCTGATTAGTCGTCAGCGCGCGCTGCTGCGGGAAATCTCCCCCGAACTGGCAATGTGTCTGGTGACGGTGCGCGGCGGGTATCGCTGGGTGTGTCCGCCGGAAGTGTCGGTGGATGTGCTGGAATTCGAGGAAATGCTGGCGCGGATGAAGCTGCCGGGGGGTGCCACGCCATCGGAAGAAATGCTGACGCGGATGCTCGTGCTGTATCAGGGGCGCTTGCTGGCGGATCAGCAGCCGCAGCCCGCGTGGCTCTACAACCGCAGCGAACGGCTGCACCAGCAATTTCTGCAAACGGTGGATAGTCGGCTGGCGCAGCTGCAGCAGGCGGGGCATGTGCACCGCTATGTGGCGCTGGTGCGGCGCGCGATTGATGCGGATCCGACAAACGAGGCCCTGCAGCAGCGGCTGATTGAGGGCTTGCGCCAGACTGAGCGCGATACCGACGCTGACCAGCAGGTGGAGCTTGCCGCGCGCCTGAACAGCGCCGCGCGCGACGAGATGATGGCGGATTACTATGACCGCATCCAGCGGGCGAACAGTGCCTTAGAGACGGGGCTGGTGCAGTTCAAGGAAGAATTGATGCGCGGGGAGGACAACAACCGCGCGATTGTCTGCGACCGGCGTGTGTTTCGGTCGCTGTTCTGTTTGCAGCGGCGCGGCATGGAGCGCACCGGCGGCCATGCGCTGCTGGGCATCCTGACGCTGACGGAGCTTGACCCAACGAGCGAGAAGCGGGAAGCCGCACTGAACGGCCTGGTGAAGATTATGCTGCTGAATCTGCGCCGCGGCGACGTAATTACCCGCCTGGACGAAAGCACAATTGCCATGTTCCTGCCCAACGCCGACGAAAGCGCGGCGAACATCATCATCGACCGTCTGAAGCGCTCGTTCTATTTGCAATTCCCGTCCACCGGGCGGACGCTCAGCTGTGCGATTTCGGCCATCAGCGTGGAAAAAACGAAGCCGGAACAGCGATAAAGTGAATCATCAGAAGGCAGACGCGAGAGTGCCGGCCTTTTTTCGTGGGGGGGAAAATAAGGCTCTTCACGGAAAGTTGGTGGGGAGCAAACAAGGACTTAGGCGAAGCACCAAAAAGCTGCACGCGGAAGGAGCATGAAA
>FR899890.1 GCA_000437595.1 Faecalibacterium sp. CAG:74
GCAAGAGTTCCTTATAGGTAAATTTCACCTTGTGTTTTTTCCCTATATGGAACTTCCCGCAGAGAGTGTAACGACCGTCACACTACCTATTTATAGGTCAATCCAGAAAGTCATCGGTGCGCAGCATAAGCCCACGAATCACACTGCCCTTGCGCGTCCGCTGCCGTACAAAGCCCTCGTTCTCCAGCGCCGTGTAGAAATCGGTTGTGGAACGGGTATACTCGCCGCACTCCGCACAATACTGACGGTATGCCGTATAAAGTGCCCCCGACTGTTCGTTCAGTTCTTTCCCAATATCGCAGCGATCCGTCAGAAAATGCCACAGCCAGTCGTTTTCCCCGCGATATGCCTTGATGGCTTCCTGCACACATACCGGCAGGTCGATTCTGAATTCAGCCTCGATCACACGCACAGCGCCCTCGATCATCCATTTCAGAATCGCGCCTCCGGCGTTGGTGAACAGGTAATCGGCATAGTTTTTGATGTCGCTTTTGCCCTCGATCTTGGCAGCGAAGGGGATCACGATCAGACGCCGCCATGTGCCGTCGTCGATAGCGCCGACACGCGGCAGGTGGTTGGTGTACAGGATCAGGGTGTGACTCGGCTCAAAATGGAATGGGTCTTTGTACTTTTTCTCGGCTTCGATGGGGTCAGTGGAACACAGCTGTTTGACAATGGATGTGTTCAGGCGCATACCCTCCTCAAGCTCTGACGCGATCAGCATGCGCTTGCCCTTGGCCTCGGCCATTTCTGGCTTGACGTTACGCTTGCAGCCGACCGTCAGCGCGTCCGCAGAGATCTTCCCGCCGTAGCTCCCCAGCACACGAGCCAACACATTCCAGAATGTGCTCTTGCCGTTGCGCCCATCGCCGTATGCGATGATCAGGGTCTCGGAGAACACCCTGCCGACCAGCGACATACCGGCAATCAGCTGGACATAATCGATCAGTTCCGGGTTCTTGCAGAAGATCGTGTTCAGCGCGTCCTGCCAAAGTTCTGTGCCTTCGTCACTGGGAGCGACCGCCGTGACCTTGGTTACATAGTCTTCCGGGCGATGGTCTCGTATGGAGGTAAGGCCGTGCCGCAGGTCAAGTGTGCCAGCCGGGGTATTCAGCGCGAACGGATCTGCGTCCAGTTCCTGCGGGGAGATCAAGAGCAACGCCGGAGCTTCGTTCAGCACATAGCGGATATTCTTGGATGCCCGGTAGGACATGGCGAGCTGGTAATAGCGCTTCGTCACGTTGTACCATGCGAAAGCCTTCTGCTGATCCTCGCTCATAGCAGCCAGCGCCTTCTTGGCAGACAGCGTTTCGACCAGCTCCGCACCGCCGTTATTCAAGAGCACCTGCCACGCGGCGTTCATGGCTTCCTCGGCTTCAGCCAGTTGGAGGTCGGTCAGCTCATGCACGATGCGGTGCGCACCGGGAATGTCCTCGTTCCAACAGATGCCGTCATAGCACAGATAATCGGTGGCTCTGGAATATCGCAGACGCTCATAGAACACATCGGCCAGCATACGGGCTTCGCCAACGTCCGTATCGTCGGCAGGCCGGAAGGCGAAATCGTCCGGGGCATCGGCGTTGTATTTCTCCGGCGGGACATAATCAGGCTGGCTTCTGATCCGCTGATAAAAGCTGCGGGCGCTGCGCCAGATCGTCGCCAGTTCCTCGTCCGGCAGCGGCGGGTCACACTTGGCGGCTTCCTGAAGGAACAGGTCGTGGGTCTGATCGCTATCACCGTAGCGCTTGAGAATCTTGCCCGCGAACACAGACATCGTCCGGTTACGGCTGCCTTCCTGAATCACGGCGCGGCCTTGGGGTGTGCCATCCGGCAGATTGGCAAAGCTGTCCTCTTCGGGGTAGTAGCGCTCAAGGCACTCGTTCAGCGTGATGGTGCCGGGAAAGAAATCGACCTCCGGGTCGTCCGTGCCGAAGAAGAAGCGTGCCCCGTCCAGCGCCTGCGCGTCGAAGTACGGGAACAGCGCGTTGAGCCGAGCCTTCATATCGGCATAGGCTTTCACATCCGTGGTCGGCTCAATGGCGAACAGGCAATGGAATCGCGGCCTTGCGGATTTCTGATCCTTGGGCTTCATATGATGGCGGCTGAAGTGAATCGCCAGCGGCACATCCGGGAAGTTGCGGCGCACGTCGTCCGGGGTGATCCATTCGTGCTCGTGGTCGGTATGGTCGTTATCGCAGTCCATGCCGAGGCAGTTGCTCGTGATGAAATTGCCGCCGCTGCGGTAGCTGTTCTTATACTCGGCGCATACATAATCGTGTTTGACCGCTTCCCGCAGACCGGCAGCATCCATGACCTCGTGCCGGTACGGATATAAACAGTTGCCCCGGACGCCTATGGAATCCGAGGAGTAGATCGTGATCACTGGTTTGTAACCTCCTTCATATCCTCATCGAAGTAGCGGATCGGCATGGCGCGTTCTCCGGCCTTGGCAATCTCGCGTTCCATGCCGGGTGTGATGCGGTCGCCGAAAACCCAGAGCTCGACACACTTGGTCAGCATGACGTGTCCCATGAACAAGCCGAGCTCCCGATCCTTGG
>FR899891.1:0-25387 GCA_000437595.1 Faecalibacterium sp. CAG:74
TCGGAAAGCCCCCTCGTCGCCTCCGCAGAGGCGATTCCCCCTGCCCCGGCAAAATTCAAGCATGGAAATGCTGTTTACTCGAACAGATACCCCTCAATAACTTTGAGCGTATTCAACGCCCCATCCCGATGGCTGCGTTCATACCCGTGCGACGCATACACACCCGCGCCAATCAGCCCGTGGCGAATGTCATACCCCGCCCGCAGGGTCGCTTCCACATCCGACCCGTAGTGCGGATACACATCCACCGCATAGTCCGCCCCTTCGCGTTTGGCGGCGGCAATCAGCTTCCGCACGACATCATAGCTGTACGGCCCGCCGGAGTCCTTCGCGCAGATGGACACCTGCCGTTCGGTGCACTGCACACCTTCGCCGACGCAGCCCATATCCACCGAAATCGCCTCCGTCACGCCATCCGGCACCGACGCCGAGCCGCCATGCCCGACTTCCTCATACACCGTGACGTGGACGTACACGCGGCGCTTCGGCGTCAGATTCTCGTCCTTCAAATACTGCGCGAACGCCTGCAAGATGCCGACAGACAGCTTATCATCCAGGAAGCGGCTCTTGATGTACCCGCTTTCGGTGATGCGGCTGCGCGGGTCAAAGCAGACGAAATCGCCCACGTCGATGCCGAGCTTGCGAACATCCTCCGCCGAGCGGACGTCCTCGTCCAGCACGACCTCCACCGTGTCGAACGTGCGCGGCGTGGTGCTGTAATTGCCGTTGACGTGGACGGACGCGTCGCAGAGCTGCACCGTGCCGTCAATAGTGCCGCTGAACTTCGTAATCACGCGCACATTCTCCGCTTCGGCGTTGTTGGCGTTCATGCCGCCGACATTGGTGATGCGCAGGCGGCCATTGCCCTTAATCTGCGCGACCATGCCGCCGAGCGTGTCCGTGTGGGCTTCCAGCAGCAGCGCGTCCTGCGTGTCTTCGCCGCCCAAATCAATCAGCACGCCGCCCTTGCGGGTGATTTTCGCGTCGTACCCCATCTGGGCGAACTGCGCCTGCACATACTTCGCCGCCACTTCGGTATACCCCGACGGGCTGTCAATCCCCAGCAGCCGCACGGTATTTTCCAGCGCAAGCTGCGCGTACTTTTCCTGCATAATTGACCTCCTTCCGGGGCTTCGCCCCAGACCCCACCAGAGGCGCTGCCTCTGGACTCTGCAAGGGGCAGACGAAAAGGGACGAAGTCCCCCCCTTGACCCCTTTCGCGCGATTGAGTTGGTCACAACTGCATACAACTTCCGCGTGTTTATACGAGAACCTTACGCGTCCTTCTCCTGCCAGTCCACCAGCACCATGCGCATCAGCTTGCCGCCGAACACGTTGCCGAGCATAATCACGAGAATCATGCCCATGCACTGCAAAATCTGCCAGAACGACAGGTTCGGAATCGCAATCGCCAGATACCCCATGTCCGCAATCGAGTGCTCAAAGCCGCAGACGATGAAGCCCACAATCGCGAACAGCACCGCCGCAATCCCGTGCAGGCTGTCCTTCGCCTTCTTGTAGCCGATAACCGCCAGATACATCAGCACGCCGCACATCAAGCCGTTCAGCAGCCACGAAACCGGGTTCATGCCGAGCTTGCCGAGCATCACCGCCGCGGCAGTCGCGCCTAACTTCGTCGCGCCGTCGACGACATTCGACCAGCTGACGATGGCGGGAATCACCGTGCCCAGCCCATTGAGCACAAACACCCACGCCAGCTTCTTCACCGGCGTTTTCAGTCCGCAGATGCCCGTGAACAGCGTGCCGCCGTTGGTGAGGATGAAGAACAGCCCGGCGCAGAACAGCAGCGCGCCGACGAGTTTATTCACGCACGAGAGGTAAACGGTGCAGCCGATGCCGATCATGATGCCGGAGAACAGGCTGGTGAGAAGAAATTGCTTTTGTTCCTTATTCATGCGAAGTGATTTCATTTCATTGATGACAGTTCCCTGTCAATTCGTTGCCGTTCCCCAGCATACGACAGAAATCGGGTTCTGTCAAGGGAAAATGCGGATTATTCCGCCGATGTCTGAATCAAATCCTCCACCCGGCGCGCATCTCCCCCGGCTGCGAGGTACGCGTCAATCGCGGCTTGCAGCTGCTCGTGGAATTCCTCCAGGCACAAGCCGTTGCGCCAGATGTAGCGCGCAACTTCCTTGCCCACATAGCGCAGGTGCCACGGTTCATAGTTGATTTCGGTGATGTCCTGCTTGTCCTCCGGATAGCGGATGACGAATCCGTACTCATAGCAGTGTTCCGCCATCCACTGGCATTCCGGCGTGGACGCCATATTCGAGTTCATGGACTTGTCCTTCCACGACCCCGGCACGACGTCGCAGCCCAAACCCGTTTGGTGGTCGCTCGCGCCGGGCTTGCTCACCCAGCCATCATCCTTGCCGTTGTTGCGTTCCAGCCGATTGTTGTACATGGTTTTCTGCGTCTTGTAGGCGCGGTAGGCGCTCTTCAAGTACAGCTTGTATCCTGCTTCCTCCGCGCCGGCAAACAGCTCCGCCAATGCTTCCGCGCATTCCGACTGCAAGTACATCGTTCCCGCGCCGGGGGCAGCCCGCAGCTTCATCTTCGTTTTCGACGACGGCTCATAGGTCGAGGAGAGCAGGCATTCCTTGTTTGCCAGCTTAATCAGTTCCGGGTCGAGGTCGCTCAGGCTCAGAGCGAAATTCCATTCCAGCGGGTCAATGCGCGGATCCTCAATAGTCACGCCGGGAATGTCACTGAGGTCGTACTCCTCGTTTTCCTCCGCCAGCGCAGGCATCGACACGCACCCCAGCAATAGTGCCGCGCACAGCGCCGCCGAAAGCTGCTTCTTCCACTGCTTCATTCGCCTGATTCCTCCACTTCCACTTCGCCCAGATACGTCCCTTCGACGATGCCCAGCAGCCGCTCGTTGCGCACAATTTGCAGGTACTCCTCCAGCGGCATTTCCTGCTCGTGGATGCGCCGCGCGTTCTCCTTGCCGACGTAGCGCACATGCCACGGCTCGTATTCGTAGCCGGTGATTTCTTCCCAGCCCTTCTGGTAGCGGATGATGAACCCGTACTCCCAGCAGTGCTCCGCGACCCACTTGCCGCCCTTTGTCGCGCCGAAGCCGCCCGTCAGGTTCACCTTGTCCGACTTCTGTCCAACGTCCATCACCAGCCCGGTTTGATGCTCGCTCGCGCCGGGACGCGCAACGTACTCATCCGCCTTTTCGACGCTGCCGTGCACGCGCTCCAGCTTGTTATTGTAAATCGTCTCCTGCCGCGCATAGCTGCGGTAGCCGCTGACGGCTTTGAGTGTGATGCCAATGTCCTTCTTGCACGCATCAAACATTTCTTCCAGCGCCAGCGCCGCCTCCTGCCGCATTTGGCGAATCTGCCCCGGCACATCCGCGATCACCGTCTCCGGTTCATAGGCGCGGGACGCCAGCCACTGCCGATTCTGCAAAAACAAAAAGCCGTCCACATCGTTCTGCGGCGCGGCTGCGTCCAGCGACGAGGAAATCATCATCGTACCCGCCGTCGCCAAAGCGGCGAGCGTTTCCAGCAAAGAAGCCATAAGTACCTCCTTGGGCAATTTTTCGCGAAGAACTGCCCTTCTCTTCTATTATAGCTTCTTTTCCGCCACTTGCAAGCGGTCATGAGCAAAATTTACATGTTTGAGCGGCGAAAAAGCCGTCCACAATAGCCGTCGAGGAGGCGAAAAGCTATGAAGAAAACGCATTTGCTGTTGATGCTGGCGCTCTGCGCGACGCTGCTTGCGTCCTGTTCCGCCGGCGAACCCGACGTGACCCAGACGCAGCCTGTTCCGTCCATCAGTCCGACAAATACGCCGGATGAAAACACGGTGCTGCCCGGTCTGGACGATGACATCATTCTGCCCGACGGCGGAATGAATGATTCCACGACCCGCGAAGCCACCGGCGTGACCAGCATGGACAAGGCGCGGCGCGTCATCGAGCAGCTGGAAGAGGAACTCGAACGGCTCTCCGAAGTCAAGGAGGCGCACGTCATCATTGCGGGCCACAAAGCCGCCGTCGCGCTGACCTTCGACGACCAGTACAAGGCAGGCATTGACGACCGCTTCCGCAAGATTGTCCGCGAGCGCATCGACGGCGTGATTGGCGGCATCGACACCGTCGCCCTGACGACGGACAAAACCGTCATGGACGCGCTGGAAGCCTTGCAGGATCGTCTGGACAGCGTGAGCGACATGTCGTCCCTGCAAGCGGAGCTGGACAAGATTCTCGAAACGATGAACGCCGCGAGCCGTGCCAAAGCATAACGCGGCGGAGCAGCCGCCCCGAACGAAGCGTACCTTTTCCGTGTGGAATGCTATCGCGGAAAAGACACGTTTCCTTCTGATTTCGTCCGACGGCGGGCATTCCGCCTCGGCTTGCAACCATTTCCAGCGTAGCTTCGCCTCCTCCGGCGCATCCTAACCCTTGAAACCAGCGACAGGAGGTGAAAAAGCATGGCCAGCAAGAACAATAACCGCCAGATGGTTCCCGAAGCGCGTCAGGCGCTGGACGACATGAAGTTCGAGATTGCCCGCGAACTCGGCGTGGATGTCAAGGGCTACGGCGGCGACCTGACTGCCCGCGAAAACGGCGCAATCGGCGGTTCGATGACCAAGAAGCTCATCGAGCAGGCGCAGCGTCAGCTTTCCAGCAAGTAAGCGACAAGCATGTGAAGGAGGAGTCTCATCATGTATCAGAAGAATCAGAACCAGACGCAGGTGCCGAACCTGAACAACGCTTCCGTCCAGCATCCCTCGACCAGCCAGCCCGGCGGCATGGTGCCCGAAGCGCGTCAGGCGCTGGAGGACATGAAGTATGAGATTGCCGGTGAGCTGGGCATTAACCTGAAGCAGGGCTACAACGGCGACCTTCCCTCCCGTCAGGCGGGTTCCATCGGCGGCTACATGGTCAAGCGCCTGATTGAGCAGGCCGAGCGCCAGATGGCGAACAAGTAAATCCGGATTCGCGCGCGCTTCGCAGAGACAACCTGCGGGGTGCGCGTTTTATACTATTTCCAGATAAGAATGCGCCAAGATGCGCCGCGAATTTTTCATTCTGGCTAACGTGAATGAAACGCAGCGTAGCAGCGCTACGCTAAGTGGAATGAGCGGACGCCAACGGGGAAAAGGCGCAAGCAGATGGCGCAGGTGAATCTGGAAATAGTATTACATTATTTCCAAATGGTATACACCTCCAGTCACTGCCAACATGGGCAAACCCCAAAAGTTTGGGAACCGAAGGGGTCAAGTGGGCGATCGGAAAGCCCCCTTGTCGCCTCCGCAGCGGCGAAATTCTCCTGCATAATCGCCTGCTTCCGCCGATACAATGGGGACAAACCCGCATTTTAGAGGAGGAACAGGCAATGCAAACAGGCAAACGGCTTTGGGCGCTGACATGCTGTATGCTGATGATTTTCCTGCCGACGGCGCAGGCGGCACATCCCCTGGAATCCGGCACGCCGATGACGCTGACGACCCCATCCGCGATTCTGGCGGAAACAGCGACCGGCACAGTGATTTTCGAGAAGAACGCCGACGAACGCCGGGAAGTCGCGTCCATCACGAAGCTGATGACGGCGCTGCTGGTACTGGAGGCGCTCGACCGGGACGAAATCGCGCTGACGGACAGCGTGCAAATCAGTCCGCGTGCGGCGGCAATGAAGGGTTCGCAAGCCCTGCTCGACGCCAGCGCCGTCTATCCGCTGGAAGACCTGCTGCGCACGACCATCATGGCGTCCGCGAACGACTCCGCCGTCGCGCTGTCCGAATACATTGCCGGGAGCGAGGAGAATTTCGTTGACCGCATGAACCGCCGCGCCGCCGAACTCGGCATGACGAACACAAACTACGTCAACTGCACCGGTTATCCGCAGAGCGGGCAGTACACCACCGCGCGCGACGTGTGCCGATTATGCTGCGAAATTGCGAAGCACCCGCGCTACAACCAGTATGCGTCCGTCTGGATTGACAAGCTGACCCACCCCGGCGGGCGCGTGACCGACCTGACGAACACGAATCGGCTCGTGCGCTTCTACGAGGGCTGCGACGGCTACAAGACGGGTTCGACCGACGCGGCAAAATACTGTCTCGCGGCGACGGCGGAGAAGAACGGGATGCGCCTTGTCGCCATCGTGCTGGGGACGCCCGTGAGCCAGACGCGGTTCAACGAGGCGCGGCAGATGCTGGATTACGGCTTCGCGACATATCGCCGGGTGGTGATTGCGAACAAGGGCGATTTGCTGGGGCAAAATGTCGAGGTTCGCGGCGGCAGCGCGGAGAGCGTTCCGCTGGCGCTGGGGAGCGGGCTTTCGATGCTGCTGAAAAACGGGCAGCAGAGCGGCTTGTCGCTGTCCGTACAGCTGCCGGAGAGCGTCGATGCCCCGATTGCGCAGGGGGATGTCATCGGCTTGGTGGATGTGCTGCTGGACGGGCAGGTGATTGCGAAATTGAACTGCGTCGCCGCGGAGGATGTGCCGCGTCCGGGGTTCATCGAGGGGCTGCTGCGGATTCTTCGCAACTGGCGGTGAGGGGAAAGGAGCAATGATTGAAAACAGGGGAACGTCCGCAAAAGACGCTCCCCCTGTTTTCATATAATCAATCCGCCGCTGACACCCAGCACCTGCCCCGTAATAAACGACGCTTTCTCCGATGCCAGAAACAAGATGGCTTCGGCGCATTCTTCCGGTTCGCCGATGCGCCCCAGCGGGGTTTCATCCGCCAGCGCCGCCAAATCATCGTCCGACAGCTCGGCATTCATGGGCGTGCGGATGACCCCCGGCGTGACGCAGTTGACACGGATGCCGCTGGGGCCCACTTCCTTCGCCGTCGCCTTCGTCAGCCCAATCACGCCCGCTTTCGCCGCGGAGTACGCCGCCTCGCAGCTTGCGCCGACCTCGCCCCACATGCTGCTGACGTTGACAATTGCGCCGTGTCCGCGCGAAATCATCCCCGGCAGGACGGCGCGCTGCAAGTAGAACACGCTGTTCAAATCAGTTGCCAGCAGGTGATGCCATGTTGCGTCCGGCATGTCGGTCAGCAGTCCGCGATAAGCGATTCCGGCGCAGTTCACCAGCGCGTCGATGTGCTTATAGTCCTTCAAAATCGCCGCGACGGTATCATTCACCTGCTCGGAATCCGCAATATCACAGGTGCGGAACGCCACGTCCAGCCCCTTCCCGCGCAATTCGTCGGTAATCGCCTGCGCGCGTTCGGGGTGCGTCCGGCAGAGGAACACAACCGCCCAGCCATCCTTTGCGAACAGGCGGACGCACGCCTCGCCGATGCCGCTGCTGCCGCCGCTGATGAGGGCAATTCGCCGCATGGCTTATTCCTCCCCGATGCGGCGGATGGTTTCGTCCAGCAGGGCGCGGAACGTTCCCTTGACGCGCGCCGCCGTCTCGATGACCTCCTGCTCGTCCAGCGGCTGATCGATGATGCCCGCCGCCATGTTGGTGATGCAGCTCACGCCCAGCACGCGGATGCCGCAGTGCCGCGCGACAATCGTCTCCGGCACGGTGGACATGCCGACCGCGTCCGCGCCGAGGATGCGCGCCATGCGGATTTCGGCGGGCGTTTCGTACGTCGGGCCGTTCATCCACATATACACGCCCTCCTGCAGGGGGATGCCGAGGGCTTTCGCCGCCTGACGGCATTTTTCCATCAGCTGCACGTCATAAGCGTGGGTCATGTCGGGGAAGCGCGTGCCGAATTCGGCGAGGTTCCTGCCTGTCAGCGGGTTATGGCCGGACATGTTGATGAAGTCGGTCAGCATCATCAGGCAGCCCTGCGCGAAATTCAGGTTGACCCCGCCCGCCGCATTGGTGACAACGAGCGTCTTCACGCCAAGGAGCGCCATCACGCGCACAGGCATGGTGACATCCTGCAAGTCATAACCCTCATAATAGTGGAAGCGCCCCTGCATCATGCACACGCGCTGCCCGTGGAGGGTGCCCGTCCACCAGCGTCCGGCGTGACCGGGGGCGGTGGACACGGGGAAGCCGGGGATGTCCTTGTAGTCGATGTACTTTGCGTCCTGGAGGGCATCGACGTAATCGCCGAGCCCCGAACCGAGGATAACGCCGATTTCAGCCTCTCCGACGCGCTGGCGGATGGTTTCGGCGGCGGCTTGGAAACGCTGCATGAGGGTGGTGTTTGTCATGGTGATGATTCCTTTCGCTGATGTGGATTTTCTTGTAGTCATGCTTGACTTTTCTAACTTACTGGTAATATCCATGCTTCCAGAGGGCAATGAAAACGGACGAAGTCCGCGGTCGCCCTCTGGACTCCTTCGCATTGCCCTCCGGTTGTTACTTGTCTTTTATTGGAAGGTTTTCGTTTGTGTACCGGGATGCCTTATTCCGCATTGCTCATTACTTCAGTTTATCCATAAACGATGTCGCCCCGAACCGATCCGGCAGTCCCAGCCACTCCGCGCACGTCGCGCCAATATCCGCATAGGTCTTCCGAACCCCCAAGTCCGTCAAGCCCTTCATTCCCTTATGATACACCAGCAGCGGGATATGCTCGCGCGTATGATCCGTCCCCTTGAACGTCGGGTCGCACCCATGATCCGCCGTAATCACCAGCAGATCCTCATCCCCCAGCAGGTCGATAATCTCCGGCAGCTTGCTGTCAAAATACGCCAGCGCATCGGCAAACCCCTGCGGATCGCGGCGGTGACCGTAGAGCATGTCCGTATCCACCAGATTCGTGAAGCACAGCCCGTTAAACGGCTTGCGCATGTAGTCCAGCCACGCCTCAATGCACGCGGGATTCCCGGCAGCGTGGTTCGAGCCAGTCAAGCCGCGCAGGGCAAAAATATCCTCAATTTTGCCCACGCCGTAGGATTCCATGCCCGCATCCTTCACAGCATCAAGCAGCGTGCGGCTGAACGGCTCCACGGAAAAGTCGCGGCGGCCGCTGGTGCGCTGGAACGCGCCTGCTTTTTCCCCCACGAACGGGCGGGCAATCACGCGCCCGACGCACAAATCACCCGTGAGCATCTCGCGGGCAATGCGGCACATCTCGTACAGCTCCTCGCGGGAGAAAATCGCCTCGTTGCAGGCAATCTGGAACACGCTGTCGGCGGACGTGTAGACAATCGGCGTGCGCTTCGCCAGATGCTCCTCGCCCAGTTCGTCCAGAATCGCCGTGCCAGACGCGGGCTTGTTGCCGATGACCTTATGCCCAATGCGCTGCTCGAACGCGGCGATAAAATCCGCCGGGAAGCCGTTGGGGAACGTCGGGAAAGGCTTAGCGAGCGTCACGCCCGCAATCTCCCAGTGTCCCGTCGTCGTGTCCTTGCCCTTGCTGGCTTCGCGGCACATGCCGAACGCGCCGACGGCGTTTTCATCCGCCGGATAATGCGCGCCCGCAATCTGCCCCAGCCCCATATGCGCCATGTTCGGCAGCGACGGATGGCAGGCATCCACCGCGTGACCGATTGTACACGCGCCCACGTCGCCATAATCCGCCGCGTCCGGCAGCTCACCGACACCGCAGGCATCCAAAACCGTCAAAAAAATGCGTTTCATTTTGATTCGCTCCTATCTGTTGCGTAGTGGTTTCCCTACCGCTATTATACACGATAAATTCCGCTTTGAAAAGGCTTGTTTTTGGGCGAAAAATCGTGTATCATGGCAGATGAGGTGAATCATATGCTCCGCACTTTTGATGATATTTACGAAACCATGCCGTGGGACGCGGTGGATGCCGTCGTCTTCGACGTTGGACAGGTACTGCTCTCTTATAACCCGCAGGAAATTTTGGATGAGCATGTGCCGGATCGCCCCGACCTGCACCCGATTCTGCTGGAAAAGATTTTCCGTTCCCCCTACTGGCTCATGCGCGACCACGGGCTGATGACCCGCGACGAGGCCATTGAGGCTATGATCGGGCGCGACGAGCCGCTCCGCCCGTACATCACGCGTGTGATGCACAACTGGGTGGACTTGAAGAAAGTGCTGCCGGAGGGGCTGAAAACGCTGCAAAGCTGCAAGGCGCATGGCAAAAAGGTCTACGTCCTCTCGAATTATGCCGACGATGCCTTTGCGGTTGTCGAGCACAAGTACGACTTTTTTAACCTCTTCGACGCGAAATTCGTCTCCGGGCGCTTGAAGCTGATGAAGCCCAGCGAGCAGATTTTCCAGTACGTCATTTCCGCCACGGGACACAAGCCGTCGCGCGTGCTGTTTCTGGATGACACGCCGGGGAACGTCGAGGGTGCGCTCTTCTGCGGCTGGCAGTCGCTGTGCGTGTCGCATCCCGGCAAGCTGACGGAATTTTTCGGCTTGGAATAACGCAAAGCCTTGAATTTTCCGCATTTTCCTCTTGACATCCCCTTGCGAACGTGGTATCATTACCGTTGAGCCGCACGGGAGAGGTCTGTCACAATGCGCATCTGCGCAACCTCAGATTCCGGCGAGTATATAATAGGAGGTGCTTATTGTCATGTACGCAATCATCAGCGCTGGCAACAAGCAGTACAAGGTTTCTCAGGGTGAAACCATCTACATCGACAAGGTGAATCAGGCAGATGGCTCTGCTATCTCCTTCGACGCCATCATGGTCGTCAATGAAGGCGATGTCAAGGTCGGCACGCCCACTGTCGCGGGTGTGACGGTTGAAGGCAAGATCGTCGGTCAGGTCAAGGGCGAGAAGATTAAGATCTACAAGTACAAGTCCAAGAAGAACTACCATCGTCGTGCCGGCCATCGTCAGCCCTACACGAAGGTGGAAATTACCGCCATCAACGCCTAATGACGCGCGCTGTGCTTTTTGAGGACGCTGCCGGACGCATCACGGGTGTTTCCGTCAAGGGACATTCCGGCTATGCGGAGGAGGGCAGCGACATCGTCTGCGCGGGCATTTCCACGCTGCTCATCACCATCGACCAAGCGCTTTGCAGCCTCGTGGGGCTTTCCCCCATCGAACACGGCGGTGAAGATGGCTTCGCGGAGGTGCTGCTGCCGCCGGGAATCACCGATAAGCAGATGGAACAGGCGCAGCTGCTGTTTGGGGCGCTTCGCATCGGCTTTTCCGCCATTGCGGAGCAGTACCCCGCGTATTTTCGGCTCACGATCCGTAAGGTTCATTGAGCCACGACCTTGATAGATAAATTGGAGGGTATTACCATGATGAAGTTGAATCTTCAGCTGTTCGCTCATAAGAAAGGTATGGGTTCTACCCGTAACGGCCGCGACAGCGAATCCAAGCGCCTTGGCCCGAAGCGTGCCGATGGTCAGTTCTCTCAGGCTGGCAACATTCTTGTTCGTCAGCGCGGCACCAAGATTCATCCCGGTCAGAACGTGGGCATCGGCAAGGACGACACCCTGTTCGCGCTGGTGAGCGGCGTTGTCCGCTTCGAGCGTCTGGGCCGCGACAAGAAGCAGGTTTCCGTCTATCCTGTGGCGGAATAATCGCTTCCCCATCCGCTTTGAAACGCCTGATCGCCGCAGTGATGCGTCGGTCGGGCGTTTTCTGTTAGAGGATTTCAGGCGCAGTTCGCGCGCGAATTACTCCGCATTCCGAATTCCGCATTCCGAATTTCTTTCAGGAGGTTTCCATGCGTTTCTTCCGTACTTCCCCTGAAAAACTCCCGGCGGCTGAATCCGAGATGATTTTCTCCAAACAGGACTTGAAGCAGCTGCTTTTGCCGCTCTTGGCGGAGCAGTTTCTCGTCGTGCTGATTGGCATGATGGATACCATCATGGTGTCCTACTGCGGCGAATCGGCGATGAGCGGCGTTTCGCTGGTGGACAGCATCAACGTGCTGCTGATTGGCGTGTTCTCTGCCTTGGCGACGGGCGGCGCGGTGCTGGTCAGCCAGTATCTGGGGCAGAAGCGCCCGGATGCCGCGAAAACTGCCGCAAAGATGCTTTTCTATGTCGTTTTGCTCGTTTCGCTGGCGATTATGGCGGTTTGCCTGATTTTCCGCAAACCGCTGCTGCTCGCCATCTTCGGCACTGTCGAAGAGGACGTCATGACAGCAAGCCAGATTTACTTCCTCATGTCGGCGCTCTCCTACCCTGTCATGGCGATTTACAATGCCTACTGTGCGCTCCTGCGCTGCATTGGCAATCCGCGCGCAACGATGTTCTCCTCCTTCATCATGAACATCGTCAACCTCATCGGCAACAGCGTGACTATCTTCTGGCTGGGCTGGGGCGTGATGGGCGCGGGGCTGGCGACGCTGATTTCGCGCTCCGTGGGCGCGTACATCACGCAGCGTGCCCTCCGCGACCCGCACTGCCGGATTCCGTATCCGGGCATGTTCCCCTTCGAGTGGCATCCGAGCGAAGTCAAGAAGATTCTGAGCGTCGGCATTCCCAGCGGCTTTGAGAACGGACTGTTCCAGCTCGGCAAGCTGCTGCTGCTGAGCATGATTGCCACCTTCGGCACCGCCAGCACCGCCGCGAACGCCGTCGGCAACACGCTCGGTTCATTCCAGTGCCCGCCCGGAAACGCCATCGGGCTGGCGATGATTGCAGTCGTTGGGCAGTGCTGCGGCGCGCACGCCTACGATCAGGCGAAATTCTACACCAAGAAACTCATGCAGATTGTCTACCTCTGCATGGGCACGCTGAACATCCTGATGCTGCTCTGCAACCCGATTATTACCCTGCCGTTCAACCTCTCGCCGGAAGCGACAGTGCTTGCGCGGCAGATTGTGGCGCTGCACGGCGCGGGCTGCGTGATTTTCTGGCCGATGTCCTTCACGATGCCGAACGCGCTCCGTGCGGCGGGCGACGCGAAGTACACGATGACGGTCGCGGTCTTCTCGATGGCGGTTTTTCGCATCGGCTTCGGCGTTTTCCTCGCGACGACGATGAGCATGGGCGTCATCGGCGTGTGGATTGCCATGCAGATTGACTGGGTGTTCCGCATCATCTGTTTCCTGATTCGCTGGCACAGCGGCAAGTGGCAGACGAAGACGCTGGTGTAAAGAAAAGCGCGGTACGCTTTCCCCGGATTGGGGGCGTACCGCGTTTTTTGTGGTGTTGACTTTTTCGGACAACCAAGGTTGATTTTTTCTATCATTCAGATCATTGCTTTGCTTCTTCCGCGTGTTACTCCGTCAGGCGTTCCTTGGTTTCTCTTCCTTCACGCAATAGCTTGCGCATTTCCTCCCGATTTTCATCCCGCAGCGCGTCCCGATACTCCGTCACCCGCTGCACCAAGTCCTCCACCACCGGCAGAAGCGCCTCCCGATTATCAAAGAACAGCTCCGTCCACATATCCTCATTCAGCCTTGCCACGCGGGTCATATCCGCGAAGCTCCCTGCCGAGAACCCGCGGTGCTTATCCGCCAGCGGGCACTTCACATACGCGCTCGACACGACATGCGCCAGCTGCGACGTATACGCAATCATCTCGTCATGCGTCTTCGGCGTCGTGAACTGCACACGCAGGAAGCCCAGTTTCATGAAAAAGTCGCGGGCGCGCTGCAAAACCGCCGGGTCGTCGTCGCCGTGACCGCACAGAATCATCGACGCATGGTCGAACAGATCATCGCGGGCATACTTGAAGCCGCTGTACTCGCGCCCCGCCATCGGGTGTCCGCCGATGAAGTGCCACGCATACCGCTGTGATACGGGAAACAGTGCGTCGCAAATCACCTGCTTCACGCCGCCGCAGTCAATCACAAGGCTGTCGGGCTTAAAGTCCGCCGCGTGGGCAGTCACATAGTCGATAATCCCCTGCGGGTACAGGCAGACCAGCACAACGTCGCACTGCGGCAGCGTCTCCGCCGTCAGTTCGCCGTCAATCGCCTCCATCAGGAACGCGCGGCGCATCGTGTCCGCATTCTTGTCCGTGCCATAAACCGTGTACGGTGTGTGGAGCTTGATGGTTTTCGCAAGCGATCCACCAATCAGTCCCAAGCCGACAACACCTACATTCTGCATGAAAAAATCCTCCGTTCTTCTGCACTCCCGTTTCAAGGAATGCGCTGCAACGGAGGATTTCGACGTATCATGCGTTTTTTCCTGCTGATTTACGCCTGAACCGTGGCTTTCTGCTGCTTTTTCTGCTTCTTCGCCGGCTGCTCGCCAACTTTCGGGACGTGGTATTCGCACTTTTCGTCAAAGCGGACGGATTCCGGCGGCTTCTCCAGTTCTTCCGGATGATTGAGCAGATACGACATCGTGCCGAAGAACGCCGCGTAGTGCGCGCCAGAGCAGACGCGCTCATCCGCCGTGATGCCGATGGGCAGGAAGCGCTTCATGCGCGCCTCGCCCTTCTCCACCACGGCAACCTTCTCCACGGTACCCATGCCGAAGAACAGCGTAACCGAACCGAAGTTGTAGATGTGGTGGTTGACGTGATGCAGGCCGATGGAAGCGTTGTTGGTGATATACATGCTGGTATGGAAGGGCAGCTCATCCAGCAGTGCGCCGGGGCATAGCCCGTAGCGATCAAGCAGGCGAACCAGCGCGACGATGCCCGTTGCCAGACCCGGCACGACCAGTACCGCTTTCGCCAGCTTATCCGCGAAGTTCTTCTTGTCCTCGCCGCGGTTAGCGTTGATGACCTTTTCCATGCGGTCGCGCACGTCGTAGATGGTGTCGGTCAGGTCGTACTTCACCTTCACCGCGGTCTCGCCCATTTCGGCGTTCTGCGGGTTCTTGAGCATCGTGAAGGACACGGCGCACATGTTCCGCGCGAAGAACTGCTTATTGAGGATGAAGCGGTTGATTTCCGGGTGCTGGGACACAGTGCGGACGAACGCGGCGGTAATAATCTGCATGAACGTGATTTTCTCGCCCTTCGCCGCCTGCGCCGCAATGTAGCGCGTCAGCAGCTCATAGTCCACGCGGTGCTGCAGGAAAACCTGCGCGTCGCAGCGCATGGGCATCAGGTACGGCGTAATGCCGACGATGGGGTCAATGGACGACACGCGCCGTCCGTCGGGTCGAAATCCGAACATGGTACTTTCCTCTCTCTCTTGTCCTCGGCTGTCCATCGGAATGAATGAAAAATGAATGATTTCAGCCGCAATTTTATTGTATGGATTTTGGGCGATTTGTCAATAGGGCATCGGCGGATGATTTCGGATGTGCGCAAAAAGGCACTGCCGCGCTGCAGCAGTGCCCATTGCTTTGCCCTTTGACTGGGATTTTTACCAAGTCGCCTTCATGGCCTGTTCCACGCACTTCTGGTGATCTGCATCCACGCGGTCTGTACCGTGGGTCTTGCTGCCGTAGAAGTGCAGGCAGAACTGCCCATCGAAGTTGTTGTCCAGAATTGTGTTTGTGCCGTGGGGTTCGGAGTAAATCGACGCGGCATACACATGCCCGTTGTACTTCACCAGCACTGCGCGGCGGCGCCAGCTGAACGTGCCGCCGTTGATTTTCTTGAGAATCGCGGTATCTTCCGCCGTCAGCGGCTCGGCGTCCATATGGTTGCCGCCGCTCTGCCGGCGCGCGGAGAAAATCAGCCCCGTGCTGACGTCCTTAATCTGGAATACCGCGCCGTTCGGGATGACGTACTTGCCGCCATTGAACCAGTCCAGTCGCTCAGTGGTAATCTTGCCGCTGCTGGCGCTCGCCACGGCGGATTCAATCTTCTTGAGCGTCGCGCTGCCCGCCACGCCGTCCGCCGACAGACCGTATTTTTTCTGGAATGCCTTGACGGCGCTCTCGGTCGTCGAGCCGAACGAACCGTCGACATACGCCGTGTAGAAGCCCAGCTTCTTCAGGTTGGTCTGCAGCGTCTTGACTGCCGTGCCGGTTGCGCCCTTGCGGAGCGAATCGTCATCGGTGCTGGTATTGCTGTCCGCGTTTTTGTACGCGCTGTCGAGCTTTTTGAGCGTTTCGCTGCCCGCCACGCCATCCGCCGTCAGGTTATACTTCTTCTGGAACGCCTTGACCGCCGCAACCGTCGTATCACCATAATCGCCGTCAATGGACGCATTGTAGAAGCCGAGCTTTTTCAGCTTCGTCTGCAAATTCTTGACCGCGCTGCCGGTTGCGCCCTTGCGGAGCGAGCCGTCGTCCTTGTCGCTGTCCGCGTTCTTGTACGCGCTGTCAAGCTTTTTGAGCGTTTCGCTGCCCGCCACGCCATCCGCCGTCAGGTTATACTTCTTCTGGAACGCCTTGACCGCCGCAACCGTCGTATCGCCGTAGCTGCCATCGACATAGGCGTTGTAGAAGCCGAGCTTTTTCAGCTTCGTCTGCAAATCCTTGACCGCGCTGCCGGTTGCGCCTTTGCGGAGCGAGTCGTCGTCCTTGTCGCTGTCCGCGTTTTTGTACGCGCTGTCGAGCTTTTTGAGCGTTTCGCTGCCCGCTACGCCATCCGCCGTCAGGTTATACTTCTTCTGAAACGCCTTGACCGCCGCGTATGTGCCCGAACCAAACGTGCTGTCCACCGTGCCGTCGTAATAGCCCAGCTTCTTCAGCTTCGTCTGCAAGTCCTTGACGGCGCTGCCGCTGTCGCCCATGCGGAGCGAATCATCGTCCTTGTCGCTGTCCGCGTTCTTGTACACGCTGTCGAGCTTTTTGAGCGTTTCGCTGCCCGCCACGCCGTCCGCCGTCAGGTTATACTTCTTCTGGAACGCGCGAACCGCCGCGTATGTGCCCGAACCAAACGTGCTGTCCACCGTGCCGCTGTAATAGCCCAGCTTCTTCAGCTTCGTCTGCAAGTCCTTGACCGCGCTGCCGCTGTCGCCCATGCGGAGCGAGTCGTCGTCCTTGTCGCTGTCCGCGTTCTTGTACGCGCTGTCCAGCTTTTTGAGCGTCTCTTTGCCTGCAATGCCATCCGCCGTCAGGTTATACTTCTTCTGGAACGCCTTGACCGCCGCGACGGTCGTGTCGCCATAATCGCCATCGACATAAGCATCATAATAGCCGAGTTTTTTCAGCTTTTTCTGCAAATCCTTGACGTCGCTGCCAGTGCTCCCCTTTTCCAGCCGCGTCGTGCTGCTGGAAGAACTGGAACTGCTGGCCGTCTTGGTCACGCTGACATACGTTTTATAGACATAGCCGGTGTATTTCCCGTAAGTCACTTTATACCAGCTGCCGCTTTTGCCGAGAATCTCCAGCTTCGTGCCTTTGGGCAGGGTTTGCAGGGCATCGCTGGTCGAGGATGCTTTTTCGCGCAGAATGAGTTTGCGCGCAGTGACCGTCGCCGTGTCCGCCAAGGCGGAGGAACAGCCCAGCAGCATCAGCGCCACCGCGCCGGACAGCAGTCGCCGCAGACCGGAATTCATCATAGGGAAATCACTCCTTTCCGTACAGCCTGATTTTATTACAAAATTGTTTCATTGTCAAGAGGCTTTTTCCCTGTGAATTGTAAATTCTGCGGCGTTTTCGCAGATTTTCCCCTGTTTGATTCGGCAATTATCTGCCCGTTTGCAATATCTTTTTTTGTTTTCCCATGAACATGTTTCCGATATTTGATAAAATGTTACGTTTTTGTTGAGCGGGTGAAAATTTTTCGCGCCGCTTTGCTGTCCGAGCGTCATTTTGCTGTTCGCCTTGATGAATCGGCGGAATTGTGATATAATGAAAATTGGTGCTTTGTCACCGTTGCGATTTTGATATACTTCCTTCATTATAAGAGGAGTTTTTTCATGGCAAATCAAGCAAATCACTATGATGCGGGCAATATTCAGGTGCTGGAAGGGCTGGAAGCGGTTCGGATGCGTCCGGGCATGTATATCGGCACCACCTCGACACGCGGTCTGCATCACCTGCTCTGGGAGATTGTGGATAACGCAATTGACGAGGCGTCGAACGGCTTTGCGGATGAGGTGCGCGTGACGCTGCACACGGACGGCTCCGCGTCGGTGTACGACAACGGGCGCGGTATGCCCGTGGATGAGCATCCGACCATGCACGTCAGCGGCGCGGAGGTCATTTTCACCGTGCTGCACGCGGGCGGCAAGTTCAACAACGAGAATTACAGTTATTCCGGCGGTCTGCACGGCGTGGGCGCGTCGGTCGTCAACGCGCTGAGCAAGTGGCTGACCGTGGACATCTACCGCGATTTCAGCCATTATGCCATGCGCTTCACAAGTCAGTTTGACGAGAAAAAAGGCAAGGTTGTTGCGGGCAAGCCGGACGCGCCGCTGGCAAAAGTCGGAAACACACGCAAGAAGGGCACACTCGTGCGTTTTCTGCCCGATGACGCGATTTTCGAGGACGTGCGCTTCAATTACGACACGGTTTTCCGCCGCCTGCAGGAATTGGCGTATCTGAACCGGGGTCTGAAAATCGTCTTTCTCGACGAGCGTGTGAGCGACCCTGCCCGCCGCGAAACGACCTTCCATTACGAGGGCGGCATCATCGACTATGTGCGGTATTTGAACGACGGCAAAACCGTCCTGCACGATCAGCCGATTTACCTCGAAGGACAGAAGGATTCCGTCATCTGCCGCGTCGCCATTCAGTACACCGACGGCTACACCGAAAGCCTTTTTTCCTATGTCAACAACATCCCCACGGGTGAAGGCGGAACGCACGAAACGGGCTTCAAGGCGGCATTCACGAAGATGTTCAACGACTACGCCCGCCGCAATGGCTTCCTGAAGGAAAAGGACAGCAACCTGACGGGCGAGGACTTCCGCGAAGGCTTGAGCTGCGTGCTGACGACGATGGTCAAGAATCCGCAGTTCGAGGGACAGACAAAAGGTCGTCTGGGCAACAGCGAAGTTCGCCCCGCGGTGGAGGGCATCATCACCCAGCAGCTGACAGACTGGCTGGAGAACCTCAAGAATCAGGAGATTGCCCAGCAGATTGTGCAGAAGGCGATTCGCGCCGCGCAGGTGCGGGAAGCCGCGCGCAAGACCCGCGACAACGCCCGCAAAGCGAATCAGCTTGATGCCGCGCCGCTGGTCGGCAAACTCAGCGCCTGCCGCGGCAAAAAGGCGGAAGACAATGAGCTGTTCATCGTCGAGGGCGATTCCGCAGGCGGCAGCGCCAAGCAGGGGCGCGACAGCCGCTATCAGGCGATTCTCCCCCTGCGCGGCAAGCCCCTCAATGCCGAAAAGAAGCGGCTGGATCAGGTGCTGAGCAACGAGGAGTTCCGTTCGCTGATTACCGCGCTCGGCACATCCATCGACGAGAATTTCAACCTCGCCAACCTCAAATACAACAAAGTCATCATCCTCTCCGATGCCGATCAGGACGGCGCGCACATCCGCGCCATTCTGCTCACTTTCTTCTTCCGTTACATGAAGGAGCTTGTCACCGGCGGTCACGTTTATATCGGAATGCCGCCGCTGTACAAGGTTCAAAAGGGCAGCAAAGTCCTCTATGCCTACGACGACAAGGAGCTGGCGAAGTGCATCAAGGAAGCGGGCAAAGGCTACACGCTCCAGCGCTACAAAGGCCTGGGCGAAATGAACCCCGAACAACTCTGGGCAACGACGATGGATCCTTCCCAGCGCAAACTGATGCAGGTGACGATTGAGGACGCAGCGCTGGCTGACCGCCGCATTACCATCCTGATGGGCGACAAGGTCGAGCCGCGCCGCGACTACATCATCGAGAACGCCGACTTCAACAAGCCGGATAATTTCGAGCTGCCGGAAGGTCAGCGAGGGGAAGGAAAGTAAGTTATGGCAAAGAAAACAAGCGATAACCGCCCGATTCCCAAGGACGACCCGTCGCGCATCCTGCAAACGACCGTCGAGGACGTGATGCACCAGTCCATGATCCCCTACGCGGAGCATGTCATTCTGGAACGCGCCCTGCCGCGCGTCGAGGATGGCTTAAAACCCGTGCAGCGCCGCATTCTCTATACCATGATGGAACTCGGCACGACGCCCGACAAGCCGCACCGCAAGTGCGCCCGCATCGTCGGCGACTGCTTGGGCAAATATCACCCGCACGGCGATTCCTCCGTGTACGACGCGCTCGTGCGCATGGCGCAGGACTTCTCCATGCGCGGGCCGATGGTCGATGGGCACGGCAATTTCGGCTCCATTGACGGCGACAGCGCTGCCGCCATGCGTTACACCGAGGCGCGCATGACACCCCTCGCGCTGGAAATGCTGCGCGACATTGAGAAGGACACCGTGCCGTTCCGCCTGAATTTCGACGACACGCTCAAAGAGCCGGACATGCTGCCCGCGCGCTTTCCGAATCTGCTCGTCAACGGCGCAAGCGGCATCGCGGTAGGGCTGGCGACGAACATTCCCCCGCACAATCTGGGCGAAAGCATCCGCGCGGCGATTGCTGTGATGGAGAATCCGGACATTCCGCTGGATGAGCTGATGAAAATCATCCCCGGCCCGGACTTCCCCACAGGCGGCGTGCTGGTGAAAAACGAGGAGATCCGCAGAGGCTATGAGACCGGACGCTCGAAGCTGTCCCTGCGCGCGCGCGTGCATGTGGAAGACGGCGTGAACGGGCGCAAGCTGCTTGTCATCACGGAAATCCCCTACATGGTCAACAAAGCCGCGATGCTGGAGAAGATTTTGAAGCTGTCGGAAGAAAAGAAGGGGCAGCTGCAAAACATCTACGACATCCGCGACGAATCCGACCGCGAGGGAATGCGCGCCGTCATCGAGCTGAAGAAGGACGCCGACCCGGACAAGGTGCTGAAAGTGCTCTACAAGTATTCGGACTTGCAGGTCACTTTCGGCGTGAACATGGTCGCCATCGCCGAGGGCAAGCCCGTGCAGATGGGGCTGAAAACGATGCTGGGGCACTTCATCCGCCACCAGAAGAACGTCATCACCCGCCGCACGGAGTACGACCTGAAGCAGGCGAAAGCCCGCGCGCACATTTTGCAGGGGCTGATGATTGCGGTGGACAACCTCGATGAGGTCATCGCGCTGATTCGCTCCTCGAAGAACCCGAAAGAAGCGAAAGCCCGCCTGATGGAGCGCTTTTCGCTGTCCGACGCGCAGGCACAGGCAATCTTGGACATGCGCCTGCAGCGGCTGACAAATCTGGAAATCATCGCCCTGCGCAAGGAGTACGAGGACATCCTGAAGCTCATCGACCGCTTGGAGGGCATCCTGCACAGCGAGAAAAAGCTCTTGGCGGTCATCCGCAAGGAATTGCAGGAGATTGCCGAGGAATTCGCCGACGAGCGCCGCACGACCATCGAAAAAGCGGACGAATCCCCGCTGGAAGTTGAGGAAGAGACCGCCGCGCCGGAAGAGGTCATCGTGGCGTTCACGGGTGCGGGGCAGTTGAAGCGCATGAATCCCGCGCTCTACAAGAAAACGCCGCTCCCGACCCGCGCGGAGGACGACAAGGAGTTCGCCGACTTTCTGTTCATGGCCAAAACAGACGAGACGCTGCTCATCTTCACCGACCACGGCAACTGCTATCCCCTGCCTGTTGCGTCGCTGAACGAAGTCAAGCCCAAGGATCGCGGACAGCTGCTTTCGGGCGTGCTCGCCGGGCTGGAGGACGACGAGAAGGCGCTGTGGATGACGTGCATCCGCATGGCGGACGTCGGGCATCTGCCGGACATTCTCTTCATCACCCGGCAGGGCATGGTGAAACGCACCGCCGCCGCGGATTACGACGTGCGCAGCAAGAAATTCGCCGCCGTGAACGTGAAAGACGGCGACCGTCTGCTGACAGTTCTCCCCGCCGCCAGCCGTGACGACCTGCTGTTGTTCACCCGCAGCGGTCTGTGCATCCGCTTCTCGCTCGACAGCGTGCCGGTGCAGGGGCGCGTCGCCGCCGGGGTGCGCTGTATGCAGGTGGAGGACGGCGACGAGGTCATCTGGTGCGGGCAGCTGCAAGACAGCGACCAAATCGTGCTGCTGACCGACCGCGGCTACGCCAAACGCCTGCTCTCCGTCGATTTCGAGAAGCAGAACCGCAACGGCAAGGGCGTGAAGTCCTTCTATTTCAACAAGAATGGCAGCAACGGCAAACAGCTTGCGGGCGTGGTGCGGTTGGAGAAGGACGATCACCTGATTCGCGTGCAGCAGGCGAAATCCCCCGCGACGCTGGTGGAAAGGGACAACGTGCGTCTGCAAGGCAAGCAAGACCGCGGAATGCCGCTGGTTATCGCGGTGATGGACGACGTGGTGACGGGGGCGGAGCTGTTGGAATAACAGCACCCGCATGGCGCCGAAAAAAGGGTCAAGGGGCAATGCCCCTTGCGGGGTTAAGGGGCGGCGCCCCTTATGGGGCTTGGGGCAACGCCCCAACTGTTGCTCCGTTAAACCTACTCAAAGAGGAAAAACAAGTCCGGCAACTTCGCCGCAGGCAGCGAAGCGTCCCTGCGCACAAACTAAAAAACTTCCAATAAAAATCAAGTAGCATCCGGAGGCGAACGCCGAAGGAGTCCAGAGGGCGATCGCAGACTTCGTCTGTTTTTATGTCCTCTGGAACTCGCGGAAGTTACCACTATGGAAATGAAGTCAACTATGCCTATCCGCATAAGCATCCAACTGCTTCATAGTTGGCTTTTCCCCTTGCAACAAGCGCCAAAACGTGATATGATGAGGACGAATGACGGAGGTGAACGCGTATGAATTCGCGCAACTCTTTTTCCTCGCTGACCATTACGCAGCTGGTGATTCACCTCACCGGCGCCCTGCTGGAACTCTATGCCGATGACACGCAGGAAATCCAAGTCATGGCATCCGGCGACGACCACGATATGAAGGCGGTTTCGCTCGCCCAGAACGGCGATACGCTGACGCTGGAGCAGTCCGCCGCCGCACTCTCGCCCTTGCCGCTCAGCGCCCGCTGGCTGCAAGTGACCATCCGCATTCCGCGCGCGTGGAAGGGGCGGGTCGAGATTCGCACGACGTCCGGCAGCGTGCATGTCCGCGGTTTGCAGGTCAGTGACCTGTCCGTGGAGTCTCTCTCCGGCTTCGTGATGCTCTCCGACTTGAGCAGCCTGAGCCTGAAGGTCAAGAACGGCAGCGGCGACATTGCCGGCAGCGACTTGTCCGGTCAGGATTGCAGTCTGTTCACAACGACGGGGATGCTCTGTCTGGAGCGCCTTGCGTTTCTGAACATCTCGCTGTCCTCGGTCAGCCGGGGCGCAATGCTCTCTTTTGCGGAGATGTTCTCCACCTTCAAGGGCGGCTCGGTCGCAGGCGGCATCAGTCTGGAGATTCCCGGCGCGCAGTGTGACGCCATTCTTCGCTCGGTGTCCGGGCGGCTGCTGACGGACGGCGTATCCATCGTCGATGGCGCACCGTCTGTCCGCGTGACGACGGCTTCGGGCAACCTGACCATCCGGCGGATTTCCCCGGAGAAACTGACAGAAAACGAATAATTAGGAGGACGATTTTTATGGCACGACAGAACTTTGGCTTCGGCGGCGGCGCGAACATGCAGCAGCTCATGCGTCAGGCGCAGAAGATGCAGCAGGCGATGACGGACGCGCAGGAAAAGCTGGATGCGCAGGAGTACGAAGCGCAGTCCGGCGGCGGCGTGGTGAGCGTGAAGGTGAACGGCAAGCGTGAGCTGCTGTCCCTGACGATTGACCCCAAGGTCGTTGACCCCGATGACGTGGAAATGCTGCAGGACCTTGTGATGGCGGCGGTGAACGAAGCGCTGCGCAAGGGTGAAGCAAACCGCGAAGAGACGATGAATAAGATGGCGCCCGGCATGGGCGGTATGGGCGGTCTGTTCTGATGCCCGGACAAATCGAACCGATTGAGCGGATGGTGTCGGAGCTGTCTCGGCTGCCCGGCATCGGTCACAAGACGGCGGCGCGGCTGGCGTACCATATCGTCGGGATGCCGCTGGAGGATGTTCACGCGCTGGCGGCGGCGCTGTGGCAGGGGCGCAAGGCGATTCGCTACTGCGACGTGTGCGGCAATTTTTCCTCCGCTGAAAAGTGCGCCGTGTGTGCGGATGAAAGCCGCCATAACGGGCAAATCTGCGTCGTGCGCGACCCACGCGACGTGGCCGCGATGGAGCGAATGCACGATTACCACGGGCTGTACCACGTCCTGCACGGCACGCTGTCGCCGATGGACGGCATCGGGCCGGATGATATTCACATCAAGGAACTGATGACGCGCCTGCAGACCGAGCCGGTCAGCGAAGTGATTCTGGCGACGAACCCCGACATCGAGGGTGAAGCAACCGCAACCTACATTGCGCGGCTCATTAAGCCCATGGGCATCAAGTGCACCCGCATTGCCCACGGCGTCCCCGTCGGCAGCGACCTCGAATACGCCGACGAAGTGACGCTCTCGAAGGCAATGGAGGGACGAAGGGAGCTGTGAGGGGAACCACCAGAGGCTCTGCCTCTGGACTCCGCAAGGGAGTTCCTCCCTTGACCCTTCCGCGCGATTGCGTTGAGCGCATTTTCATGCTACGCCCGCGTGTTTATACGCTGACCTTAAGCAGCTTTTTTCGGCAGAATGCTATTTCCCAGCATTCTGCCAATTTTCTCATGAAACGAGGAATCTGCCGATGTTTCTTGCCGATACTCACTCCGATACCCTCTTCAGCCTTGGCGTTGGCAAACGCACCTTCGCCCAGACCGATATTACCCCCGACCGCCTGAGACAGGGCGGCGTCAGCCTCCAAACCCTCGCCCTGTGGAGCGGTCCGAAAGGTCCGAACGGCGACTATGAAGCCGTCGCCGACGCCGAATACGCCGCTATCCGCCACTTCACCGACGCAGGTATCCGGCATGTCGATGACCCGGAGGATGTCAAGCCCGGCGAATGTACATTCATGCTCTCCTTCGAGGGCTGCGAGGTATTCCAGAAGAGCGACGAGATGGTGGCTTTCTGGCGGCAGCGCGGCATCCGCATCGGCGCGCTGGTGTGGAATCACCCGAACGCTTTCGCCACCCCTGCCGCCGTGGACGCGGAAACGCACATGACCCCCGAAGGCATCCGCATTGCCCGCGTGATGCAGCGTCAGGGCATCAGCGTGGACGTGTCGCACCTGAACGAAGCCGGATTCTGGGACTTGTTCGCCAAGGGTGAGCGTCCGCCGATGGCGAGCCACAGCTGCTGCCGCGCCCTCTGCGACCACGTCCGCAACCTGACCGACGACCAGATTCGCGCCATGATTCAGTACGGCGGCTACATCGGCGTGAATTTCTACCCGCGTTTTCTGTCTGCGGACTGCAAAGCGGACAGTGTGACGATTGCCCAGCACATCGACCATATCTGCCAGCTTGGCGGATCGGATATTGTTGGATTCGGCAGCGATTTCGACGGCATCGAGGTGTCGCCCGACGACGTGCGGAATCCGGCGGAGCTGCCGAATCTGCTGACGGCGCTGCGCAATTACGGCTATAACGACGAATCAATCGAGAGAATTTGCGGCGGGAATTTGAAGGCGTACTTTGCACGTTTGAAGTAACTGAAAAAACCGTCACGGAAGCGCACTCAAGTCGGGCAGCCAAAAAGGGTCAAGGGACAATGTCCCTTGCAGGGTGCAGGGACAGCGTCCCTGCTGGGGCTTGGGGGAACGCC
>FR899891.1:25431-62553 GCA_000437595.1 Faecalibacterium sp. CAG:74
CTCCCGCTCGTGCCGCCCGCTATGCCAAACGCGCTCAAGTATGCCCCCTTAGTCGCAGGCAGCGAAGCGTCCCTGCGCACTAATTCCCGCGTCCGCAGACGCGGAATCCCCTTGCCCCTCATAATACTATTTTCAAATTCACCTGCACCATCTGCTTGCGCCTTTTCATTTGGAAATCGTATAAATTCTCCCCTGTCCGGGCATCCTACCCGTGCAGGGGCTTTTTTGTCCCCCATGGAGGAACATTCGCATGATTGACCTGCGCCGCATCACCCGCACTTTCCCCGCGCAAGAGCGAAAATCGCCGCCGCTGCCCGTGCTGTCCGACATTACGCTGCGCATTCCGCCGGGGCAGTATGCTGCCATGGTTGGGGCGAGCGGGTCAGGGAAATCGACGCTGATGAACATCCTTGGCTGCCTTGATTGCCCGACCTCCGGGGTATATCGTCTGCACGGGCGGGACGTTTCAGCCTTGCCGCCTGACGAATTGGCGAAGGTGCGCGGCGAGGAAATCGGGTTCGTGTTTCAGGGCTTTCAGCTGATTCCGCGGTTGACAGCCATCGAAAACGTAATGCTTCCGCTGATGCTGCAAGGCGTTAGCGAGCCGGAACGCCGCACCCGTGCGGAGCAGCTGCTCCTGCGGGTTGGGCTGCATTCGCGGATGCACCACCTGCCCGCGGCGCTCTCCGGCGGCCAGCAGCAGCGCGTCGCCATCGCCCGCGCGCTCATCCGCCGTCCCGCGCTCATCCTCGCCGACGAGCCGACCGGCAGCCTTGACCCCGACGCGACGCAGGAAATCCTTTCCCTGCTGGAGGATCTGCACCGCGCCGGGCAGACAATTCTGCTCATCACCCACAACCCGGCCGTCGCTGCGCGCGCTGAGCGTCGGCTTGCCCTGCAAAGTGGGAAGATCGTCGAAGAAGAATGACTTTTGCTGTGTTCGCTTGCGTCCCCCGCGCCCGTGTGGTACAATAGACACGAGGTGAACAACTTGGCGAAAACACTGTATTGCAAGAAGTGCAACATGGACGTGCCGGAGGGCGAAGCGTGTCCCGTGTGCGGCAAAACGCCGCCCGCCAGCTCCATGCGCGTCGCGTGGATGTACGCCCGGCAGCGCGCGCTGGACTGGATGAGCTGGAACGCCGTGATGCGCATTGCCGTGCCGGTGCTGGCCGCGGCGACCGTGCTGGGGCTTGTACTGGAGCTGCTGCTTGGCGGCGGCGCGGGCGTTCGGCAATTATTGAACAGCGGATTTTTGTGGGTGATGGGGATGCTGCTCCTCTTTGTCGCGGCGGTCACGCTCCTCGTCTTCGCGCTCGGCGGGGCGGATGAGCTGTACTGCGTGGTAGACAGCCGCGGCTTCCATGTGCGGACGGCGCTGCCGGGGGCAAATCGCGTGAAGCTGTGGATGCACGGCAAATCCGCCGCTTTGATGGACACGGCGGACACAAACGGGCGCGTCATCATCAGCGAAAAAGACCTCGCGTGGAAGGACATTGCCCGCGTGCAGCTATGGACGGACAAGCGGCTGATGCTGCTGTATTCGCCGCGCTGGTGGATGAAGCTGTCCGTGCCGATTCTGCTGGCAAAGTGGAACGACGTGCTGACGATGGTGGACGAGAAGCTGGGCAAGAAGAAGGCTGTGGAGCTGCCGGAGGACTGGGCGCATCAGCTGCCGCCGCAGCGCGTGCAGGAGAAAAAAGCGCGCAAAACCGCCATCGAAACCGACGTGATTCCGCCGCAGACGACGCTGCCGGAGGACGAGGAGGACTATCGCCCGCTGGATGAAGTGCTGGAAGAACTGCGCGGAAAATAAAGAAAATCCATGCTTCAGGCTGTTTAGAAGCATGGATTTTTATTATGATTTCGTAAATATCTGCCGGATGAATCGTTCTGCCATCTGTGTCCAAACCGTCGCTTCCGGCACGATTTTGCGCGTCTCTTCGCTGGGGATGTTCGTCACCTGATTGCCCAGCGCCACCCCATGTCCGCCGCGCGGGAAGACGTGGACTTCCGCCGGAACACCCGCTTTGTGCAGCGCCATTGCCATCAGGAGCGTGTTTTCCACGGGCACTGCGCCGTCTGTCCATGTGTGCCAGAGGAACGTCGGCGGCGTGTCAGGCGTGACGAGGTTCTCCAGCGAATGCGGCTGATGGGCGACAATGTCGTCCGTACCCGTGAGGCTGCGGAAGCTCCCGCGGTGCGCGAACTCCCCTGCCGTGATGACGGGGTACGAGAGAATCAGAGCGTTCGGGCGAACGTCGGCGGGGGTGAGGTGCAGTTCCTGCCACCAATGCGCTTCCTGCCAATGCACACCGAGCAACCCGACAGCATGAGCGCCCGCCGAAAAACCACAGAGGGCGATTTGATTCGGCTCTGCGTGCCAGTTATCGGCGTTTTGGCGGATGGCGGCAACGGCGCTGGCGATGTCCTGCATCGGCGCGGGGAAAACCGCCGGGGCAACGCGGTAACGGACGATGACGGCATTCATGCCCATCGCGGCGAAGGTCAATGCAATGGGTTCGCTCTCGCGGGTGGAAAGGTGCGTGTAACCGCCGCCGGGGGCAATGACGATGGTCGGGCGACGGACGGCGGGGTCTGCGACCAAATCGGGGATGTAGACTGTCATTTGGCAGTGTGGAAGAGCAATTTTATCGCAATACATGATTGATTTTCTCCTTGCGCGGGGGATTTCGCGCCTGCAGGCGCGACAAGGGGGCAATGAAAACAGACGAAGTCTGCGATCGCCCCCTTGTCCCCTTCGGCGCGTCTCCAACTTCATACTTTTGGGGTATTGTTTCTTTTTGAACCGAAGGTTCCTCGGATAAACACGCGGACACTGCATGAGCGTGTCACCAACTCAATCGCGAGATGGGTGTCGAGAGGGTCGAAGACCCTTCGTGGGTGCAGGGCAAAGCCCTGCTGGGGTCTAAGGGGCAACGCCCCTTGGTTCACCCCTTCTTCTTCTCCGTCTTCAAGAACGCACACAACACCAGCATCGCAATCGGGAAAATCATGCCAACGGTTAAGCCGGATTGCAGACCGCCGAGCGCGCCGGAAAACAGCCCCACCGTCGTCGGGCCGGCGGAACAGCCGAGGTCGCCAGCAAGCGCCATCAGCGCGTACATGGCCGTACCCGCGCCCGGAAGCGCAAGCGCCGCCAGCGAGAACGTGCCCGGCCAGAAGATGCCCACCGAGAAGCCGCACAGCGCACAGCCCAGCAGTGCCGCCAGCGCATTGCCGCTCTGCGACGCCACAATGTAGCACACGATGCACAGGATGCTGGACGCAATCATGGCTGTTTTCAGCGGCAGTTTATCCGCAAACTTGCCATACAGGGCGCGCGCCGTGCCCATCGTGATGGCGAACGCGCACGGGCCGAGCAAATCCCCCATTGTCTTGGTGATGTGCAGCCCGTCCTCCGCGAATGTACTCGCCCACTGCGACATCGCCTGCTCCGACGCACCCGCGCAGACCATCATCACCACCAGCAGCCAGAACACCCGGCTCGTCAGCATCCGCTTCATCGGCATCTGCTGCGCTTCCTCCGGCACAATCGGGTACAGCGGCACGAAAGAGAAGTACACCGCGTTCGCAATCGGCACAATCATCCACAGAAGCGTCAGCACGCGCCAGTTGGCCGTGCCGAACGCGGCGAAGAACAGCGTCGAAAGCAGCACCAGCGCCACATGTCCCCAGCAGTAGAAGGAGTGCAGCAGGCTCATAGCGGCGCTCTTGCCCTCCGTCGGGCAAGCCTCGACAATCGGGCTGATGAGCACCTCAATCATCCCGCCGCCGATGGCGTACAGCACAACCGCAATCATCAGCCCCGTCATAGGCGGCAGGATGCCGGGCAGAATCGCCATGCCGGACAAGCCCAATACCGCCAGCACATGCGCCGCAACGATGCTGACGTGGTAGCCGATGCGGTCAACGAGCTTGGCGCTGAGCAGGTCAACGAGCAGCTGTACGGCGAAATTCACCGTCGTCATCAGCGTAATCTGTTCCAGCGTCAGCGAAAATTCGGACATGAACGTCACAAACAGCAGCGGCGCAAGGTTATTGACAATCGCCTGCGTGATGTAGCCCAGATAGCTGGCGGCGATGGTATGGCGATAGGTCAGGCGGGACATGGGTGCAAGCTCCTTTGCGAAATTCACTGTCATGATGATAGCACGGAAAGGATTGCTTGTGAAGGGCGGTTTTTTCGACAAAAATTTGCGCGCTGGGAGGGGCAGTTTTCACAATCACGCAGGATTTTGCCGTCCGATGGCGAATTGTCTTGTGATGCCGTTTTTCGGCAGGAAAGGACTTGCCATGAATACGCGCAAAAACACGCTCTATAATGTTGCTTACCGCGTCTTTTCGATGCTGCTGCCGCTGGTGACCGCGCCGTACCTCTCGCGCGTCGTCGGGACGGAGGGCGTCGGGCTGTACGGCTATTCGTGGGCGGTCAGCTATGTGTTCGTGCTGATTGGCCTGCTGGGGCTGGAAAACTACGGCCCGCGCGAAATCGCCCGCGTCCGCGACGACCGCGACGCCCTCAACCGGACTTTCTCCGCCATCTGGAAGATGCAGCGCCTTGTCGCCGGGGTGACGCTGCTCGTCTGGCTGGTGTACGTCTTTTTCATCGCGGGCGAGGAGAAAATCATTTCCCTGAACCTGACGATGATGAGCGTCAGCTGCCTGGTCAACCTCGACTGGTGCTTAATGGGGCTGGATGAGTTCAAGCCCATTGCCCTGCGCAACACGGCGGTCAAGCTGCTTGCGGCAGCGGCAGTGTTCCTCTTCGTGCGCAAGCCGGAGGATTTGTGGGTGTACGCCTTCGTGTGGTCGCTCTCGACGCTGCTTGGCTGCCTTAGCTGCATGTTCAGCCTGCACGGGAAAGTCACGCCGGTGAAGGTGACATGGAAGGAAGCCTTGAAGCATCTTGCCCCGTGCGCGCTTTTGTCGATTTCGGTCATCGCCGTGAGCGTCTACCGGCAGATGGACAAGGTGATGATCGGCGCGCTGGCGGACATGGCGCAAACCGGGCTGTACGAGAACGCGGAGAAAATCATCCTCTGCCTGTCCGGTTTCATTTCCGCCATCGGCACGGTGATGCTGCCCAAGGTCAGCCGCATGACGCGGATGAAGCAGATGGACGCCGTTCAGCGGCACATCCGTCTGAGCATGGAACTGGTGATGTGCATGGTGTGCGCAATGGCGTTTGGGCTGGCGGCGGTGGCGGTGAACTTCGCGCCCCTGTTCTACGGGGACGATTTCGCATATTCCGGCACGCTGATGATGCCCCTCGCATTTACGCTCCTGTCAATTGGCTTTGCGAACGTCATCCGCACGCAGTGGGTGCTGCCGCAGGGCCGCGACACGATTTTCGTCCACAGTGTGCTGACGGGCGCGGTCATCAACCTGATTGCGAATTTTGTGCTGATTCCGCCGTTCGGGGCAATGGGCGCTGCGGCGGCGACGGTGCTGGCGGAGTTTTCCGTTCCTGCGGTGCAGTTTGTGTATCTGCGCAAGGAACTGCCGTATGCGCATTACCTGAAAACGACGGGCGTTTACTGCCTGTTCGGGCTGGTGATGGCGGGCGTGGTCGCGCTGCTGGGGCATGTTCTCCCGCTGCACGGCTGGGGGAAACTCGCGGTTCAGGTAACAGGTGGCGCGGCGGTGTATGGCGCGCTGTGCCTGACATACTGGACATTGGCAAAGCGCAGCGACATTTTCCGCCTGATGCGGAGAAAATAAATCCGCCGTTTCCCTCATAAATTTTCCGCGTTCGGTGCATCCTGTTTCCAGCACAACGACTGGAGGGATGACCATGAACGCAAAGTGCAAGAAATTCCTGACGATGCTGCTGCTCGTGTGCGTAAGCATTGGAGCGGCGGGCTGCTCGGCGTACAGCAATCAGCGGTACTACGAGCGGGCGCAGCTGATGATGGGCAGCGGCGAGTACGCGGAGGCGGCGGAGCTGTTCCATCAGCTGGGCGAATACGAGGATTCGGCGGAGTACGCGCTGTACGCCGCGGCGCTGGATGCTCTGCAACGCGGCAAAATCGAATTGGCGCGGGCGAATCTGCTGGAAATCGCGCCGTTCAAGAGTGCCGACCGCTATCTGCGCTATCTGGATGCGCTGGATGCGGAAAACGAAGGCGAACTCGATTCCGCGCTGGACATCTACGTCTCGCTGGGCAGTTTTGAGGACTGCGCGGAGCGGGCGCAGACGCTGGAAGCCGCGATTCCGGAGCAAGCTATCCGGCAGGGGCGGCAGATGATGAGCCAAGGCGACTACGAGGGTGCGCGCGACCTGTTCCTCTCGCTGAACGGCTACGGGCAGTCCCGCGCACTTTCGGATGCCTGCACAGCGGCGATAGCGCGCAAGGCGTACTTGGCGGCGGAGGATTTGCTGGGCGCTGGCGACTATCTGGGCGCGATGAACGCCTTCGCCGCCATGGGCGACACGCTGGATGCGGCGCACCGGGCGGAAGAATGCCGCTCACTGCTGCTGAAGCAGGCAGAAGAAGCGTTTCAGGCGGTGACGCTGGAAACGGCGGATGCGCTGGATGAACAGCTCGAATCGCTTTCGGCGGACGCGGCATTTGCGGAAATTCGGCAGGCGCTGGCGGAGAAATTCGGCGTGAATCTTTCCCTGCTGCGTGCGGCGCGGAGCGAACATCCGTATGTGCTGCTGGGGACGTACCCGATGGGCGAAAGCGGCGCGGAGAGCGACGTGCTGTGGCAGGTGCTGCGCGTGGATGGCAACCAATTGGTGCTGCTGTGCTGCTCGGTGATTGACGCATCGAGCGTCGCGACGACAAGCGACCTGCCGATGGCGGACACCCCAGACGCCGCGGAGATTTCCCTGCCGTCCGCCGCGGACTTAGCGACGCTGACCGACCTGACCTGCGCCGCGACCCCCTACGCCGCCGCACAGGGCGCTTCCGCCGTCTACTGGCTTCGCGACACGCTGGAAAGCGGCATCCACCCCGTCATTAGCGAAACGGGTGCATTGACCCTCCCCGCCGACACCGAAGTTCCCGGCATCCGCCCCTTAGCGCTGCTTGACCTGACGGGGTACGTCTTTACGGCGGGCGACGGGACGGAGGAGAATCCATATCGGTAAGGAGACCCAAGGGGCGTTGCCCCTTGACCCCAGCAGGGACGCTGTCCCTGCACCCTGCAAGGGAGTTCCTCCCTTGACCCTTCCGCGCGATTCAGTCGAGCGCACTTCCATGCTGTGTCCGCGTGTTTATCCAATGAACCTACGGTTCATAAAAAACAATACCCCAAAAGTATGGAAGTGGTGACCCGAAGGGGTCAAGGGGGCGATCGCAGACTTCGTCTGTTTTCATTGCCCCCTTGTCGCCTCCGCAGAGGCGAAACCCCTGCTACACAATCGCGCAATCCGCTTAGAAAAACAACCATCCGCACTCAGCAAGGGCGACGCTGCATCCACACAGCGCCGCCCCTTTCTTATACCTCCACCACCCCCGTGGCGACCCGCTCCACAAACACCTTGTCGTGTTCCACCAGCAGCATCGTCGGCTGATACTGCCGAATCAGCGTCTCCAACTGCACCCGGCTGAACACGTCGATGTAGTTCAGCGGCTCATCCCACACAAACACATGCGCCGGCTCGCACAGCGACCGCGCCAGCAGGATTTTCTTCCGCTGCCCTTGGCTCATCTCCTGCAAGTCGTGGTCAAACAACTCGCGTGGGCAGTCCATGTTCCGCAGAATCGCCTTGAAGAGCGTTTCGTCCACCTGCGCATCGCGGATGAAGTCGCGCAAACTGCCGCGCAAATCATCCACCCGCTGCCGCACGGACGAGAACGTCACACCCGACGCAATGCGGATACTCCCCGTCAGCGCGTCGCTTTCGCCCAGAATTCCTTTGAGGATGGTGGATTTTCCGCACCCGTTCGCGCCGATAAGCGCCAGCCGCTCACCCTGACGCAGCGTAAACCGCACGTTTTCGCAGACTGTCCGATTCCCGTAGCGAACCGCGCCGTTTTCCACCGAAATCAGCACGTCTTTCGGATGCGGCAGCGTCGTCATGCGCAGCGTACCGACCTGCTCGACGTTTTTCAGCAGCGTCTGCTTTTCCTCGATGGCGCGTTCCTGCCGCATCTGCGATGCTTTCGAGCGCTTCATCATCCGCTCCGACGCCGCGCCGAGAAAGCCGCGGTCTACTTTCCCATAAAAGGACTTATCCGCGTGGCGCTTGTTTTCCTCCGCGCGATTGCTCCATTCCGCCGTTTTGCGCGCGGCGGCTTCCAGCTGCTTGATTTCTTTGCGGAGCGTCTCGTTCCGGGCGGCTTCGGCTTCGTTTTCGCCGTTTAGGCGCGCTTCAAACGTGTCGTAATTTCCCTGCATGACGTAGGTGTTCGCCTTGTTCAGGCAGACCACATGGTCAATCGCGCGGTTGAGGAAGGCGCGGTCATGGCTGACGAGCAAAAAGCCGTCTTTGCGGCGCAGGTAGTCCGCCAGCATTGCACGGCCGGGTGCGTCGAGGGAATTGGTGGGTTCGTCGATGAGCGGATAGGCGTCCTCGCGGGCGAATAGCGCCGAGAGCATCACGCGGGTCTGTTCGCCGCCGGAGAGCGTGTCAAACGGGCGATTGAGCGCCTCTTCCGGCACGTTGAGAAGGGATAATTCGCGCATCAAACGCCAGTCCTCGCACGTCGACGCGGCGGTTTGGGCAATTTGCCATGCGGTTTGCGTGCCATCCGCGACGGGGTACGGGAACAGCACAGGCATCAGCGGGCAGTCGATTTTCCCTTTGCCCTGCAAATCGCCGGACAGCAGGCGCAGGAGGGTGGTTTTTCCGCGTCCGTTGCGGGCGATAAGTCCCGTGCGCCACGACGTGTCGAGAGACAGGGACAAATCCGCAAAGACGGCCTCCGGTGCGCCGTCGTAGGTGAATGATAGATGTTCAATTTTCAGCTGCAAAATGAATTTCCTCCGCTTTGGTCAGCAGGGAGAACAGACCGACAAGACGAATCATGCAATTTTTCTGTACAGCAAAAGCTGACCCGCTATGCGGTGATTTCTGCCATCACGAACAAACCGCTTGCTTGCGGTTCATTGTTTCCCTGCTCAGTCAACAGGTGCAGAAATCACAGACGCATATGCGGATCAGCCTCCTTCGCGCGTTGCTGTTTATCAGAATACCATTTTTCGGCGCACTTGTCAAGGTGGAAAAACGGTGGTATAATAGTAAGGAAGTTGATTTTTGTCGGAGGATGTGCCATGAGTTTCACCCACCTGCATCTGCACACGGAATATTCCCTGCTGGACGGCGCGTGCCGCATTCCAAAGCTCGTCGAGCGCATCAAGGCGCTTGGCATGACCGCCTGTGCCATCACCGACCACGGCGTGATGTACGGCTGCATCGACTTCTATTCCGCCATGAAGGATGCAGGCATCAAACCCATCATCGGCTGCGAGGTCTACGTCTGCCGCGACCGGCTGGACAAATCCGCCGCGAACCGCGAGTACAGCCACCTCATCCTCCTGTGCGAAAACAACACCGGCTATCAGAACCTGATGAAACTGGTCAGCGAGGGCTTCCTGACCGGCTATTATTATCGCCCGCGCATTGACTACAACCTGATTCGCCAGCACAGCGAAGGGCTGATTTGCCTCTCCGCGTGCCTGTCCGGCGACCTGCCGAAGCTGCTGCTGCAAGGGCGCTACGACGACGCGGAAGCGTATGTGCGCGAAATGCAGGATATTTTCGGCGAGAAGAACTTCTATGTTGAAATCATGGATCACGGCATCCGCGAGGAGAAAATCGTCATGCCGCGCCTGATTTCGCTTGCCCGCGAAATGAATGTGCCGCTGGTGGCGACGAACGACTGCCACTACTTGGAGGAAAAGGACGCAGACGCGCAGGAAGTGCTGCTGTGCATCCAGACGGGCAAGACGCTTGATGACGCGAACCGGATGCGCATGGACACGCGCCAGCTCTATGTTAAGAGCGAAGATGAAATGCGCACGCTGTTCGCCGCCTGCCCGGACGCTGTTGACCGCACGCAGGAGATTGCCGACCGCTGCAACGTCGAGTTCGAGTTCGGTGTGACGCGCCTGCCGCATTATCCCGTGCCGGAGGGCGAAACCGCGCTGTCGATGCTCACGCGCCTGACGCATGCGGGCTTGCGCGAGCGCTATCCCGACGCAAAGGAGACCGACGAGCCGTGGCAGCGGTTGAATTATGAGCTGAACGTCATCTCGTCGATGGGGTATGTCGATTACTTTCTCATCGTCTGGGATTTTATCCGCTATGCCAAGAGTCAGGGCATCATGGTCGGGCCGGGGCGCGGCAGCGGCGCTGGGTCGATCGTCGCGTACTCGCTGGGCATCACGATGCTGGATCCGCTGAAGTATCAGCTGCTGTTTGAACGCTTCCTGAACCCGGAGCGCGTCACCATGCCTGATATTGACGTGGACTTCTGCTACGAGCGCCGGCAGGAGGTCATCGACTATGTGGCGCGCAAGTACGGCGCAGACCATGTGAGCCAGATTATCACCTTCGGCACCTTGCAAGCGAAGGGCTGCATCCGCGACGTAGGGCGCGTCTTAGGCATGAGCTATCAGGATACGGACGCGGTCGCGAAGGCGATTCCCTTCGACCTCGGCATGACGCTGGAAAAAGCGTTGACGCTCTCGCCGCTTCTCAAAACCATGTACGACGAACAGCCGGAAGTGCATCGGCTGATTGACACCGCCATGACGCTGGAGGGTATGCCGCGCCACGCCTCCACCCACGCGGCAGGCGTGCTGATTACGGGCAAGCCGGTGATGGAATACGTCCCCCTGCAGCGCAACGACGAGGTCATCACGACGCAGTACCCGATGGGGACGATTGAGCGCCTCGGCTTGCTGAAGATGGACTTCCTGGGCTTGCGGACGCTGACCGTCATCCGCGATACGCTGGATATGCTGCGCGAGCAAGGCATCGACATGAAGCCGGAGGACATTCCGCGCGACGACCCGGCGGTGTACGAAATGATTTCCGCCGGCGACACGGACGGCGTGTTCCAGCTCGAAGGCGGCGGAATGCGCACCTTCCTGACGAACATGAAGCCCACCTGCTTTGAGGACATTATCGCCGCGATTTCACTCTACCGTCCCGGCCCGATGGAGTCCATCCCGCGCTACATTCAGGGCAAGCAGAACCCGTCGAGCATCCACTACGAGACGGAGAAGCTGCGCCCGATTCTGGACGTCACCTACGGCTGCATGGTCTATCAGGAGCAGGTGATGCAGATTGTGCGCGATTTGGCAGGGTACAGCTACGGCCGAAGCGACCTTGTCCGCCGCGCGATGGCGAAAAAGAAGCACAAGGTGATGGCGCAGGAGCGCGAATACTTCATCCACGGCAAGCTGAACGACGACGGGACAATTGACGTGCCGGGCTGCGTGCGCAACGGCGTGCCGGAGGAAGTCGCGTCACACCTTTACGACGAGATGACCGCGTTCGCGTCCTACGCTTTCAACAAATCCCATGCCGCCGCGTATGCCGTTGTCTGCATTGAGACGGCGTGGCTCAAGCGCTATCATCCCGTGCCGTTTATGGCGGCGATTCTCAACAGCGTATACGGCAATCCGGCGAAAATCGCGGCATACATTCAGTACTGCCGTTCGCGCGGCATTGCGATTCTGCCGCCGGACGTGAACCGTTCGCAGTGGAAATTCACCGTCGCGAAAGCCCCGGACGGACAGCTGGGGATTCTCTTCGGCTTAGGCGCGGTCAAGACGGTCGGGCAGGGCGCGGTGGACGCGATTATCCGCGAACGCAAGAACGGCGCATACCGCGACATCTTCGACTTCTGCCGCCGCATCGACACGAGCGAATGCAACAAGCGCGTCGTCGAGAGCCTCATCAAGGCGGGCGCGTTCGACGGCATGGGCGGCAATCGCCCGCAGCTGCTGGCGGTGTTTGAATCCGCCATGGATGCAAACTCGTCCCTGCGCAAGCAGACGGTAGACGGGCAGATCAGCCTGTTCGACATGGCATTCGGCGGTGCGCCGCTGGTTCAGGAGAATCACACGCTGCCGAATCTGCCGGATTATCCCCTGCGGCAGCGGCTGGCGCTGGAGAAGGAGATTGCGGGGGTGTACATCACCGGGCATCCGCTGGATGATTACCGCGACGTGCTGGGCAAGCTGCCGTTCTCCACCGCCGATTTGGATGGGCTGGAGGAGCGCGAGGACCACGGCTTGTCCCTCGACGGGCAGATTGTCGACATGGGCGGCATTCTGACCGAAGTGAAGGGCAAGGCGACGAAAAAGGGCGCGTACATGGGCTTCATCACGCTGGAAGACCTGACGGGGCAGATTGAGTGCCTTGTGTTCCCGAAGGTGTACGAGCGCTATCAGGGCATGATGGCGGTGGATGATTTGGTGGTGCTGCACGGGCGGCTGTCCATCCGCGAGGAGGAAGCGCCGAAGCTGCTGGTGGAGAAGCTGATTCCGCTGGAGGCGTGGCATCCGGAGGAATCAGCCCCCGCCGCGCCGATGGGGCAGAGCACCGCGCGCCCTGTGCCGCCGCCGAAGCGCCACACATCCGAAGCGCCGAAGCTGACCGACGCGCAGGCAGCGGCGAAAGCCCCCCGGAAGCTGTACCTGCGCCTGAATCGCCCGCAGATGGACGCAGCGTCATCGACTTTGTCGCTGTATCCGGGTTCTGTGCCGGTGTATCTGCACCTGCCGGCGGAGAAGATGACGCTCCTTGCGCCGAAAACCGGCTGGTGCGACGCAAGCGACGGGTGTTTGAATCGGCTGAACGCGCTGCTTGGTGCGGAGAATGTGAAATTGTTGGAAAGCAGGTGATTGCATGAGTGAACAGCAGAAAAAAGGTCGTCTTGGCGAGGTGATTCGCTTCGTCGTGACGGGCGGCGTGTGCTTTCTGATTGAGCAGGCAGTTTTGTCGCTGCTCAAGGAGATTTTCGGGCTGGATGTAAATATCGGCACGCCGATTGCGTTCTTGGTGTCGGTGGTGGCGAACTATCTGCTGTGCGTCAAGTGGGTATTCCCCGGCGCGGACGGCAGCGGCGGCAAGACGAAAGCGGGCTTTGTGCTCACAAGCGGCATCGGTTTCTTCCTGAACTGGGGCATCATGGCGCTCCTGACCGCGCTTTTCGGGCAAGACAGCATTCTGCTGACGCTCTTCGGCATCCAACTGAAAGTCTACCATCTGAACAAGGCGATTGCGACCCTGCTGGTGATGGTCTGGAACTACTTCACAAAGCGGCTGATATTGAAGAAGAAGTGACTCAAGGGGCGTTGCCCCTTGACCCCACCAAAGGGTCTTCGACCCTCTGGACTCCCTTTCGCGCGATTGAGTTGGGCACGACTGCATACAGTGCCCGCGTGTTTATCCAATGAACCTTCGGTTCAAAAAAAGAAACAATACCCCAAAAGTATGAGAGTGGCGACCCGAAGGTTTCCAAAGGGCGATCGCAGACTTCGCCTGTTTGCATTGCCCTTTGGCCGCCTCCGCAGAGGCGAAATCCCCTGCGAATCATTCAACCATCAAGGAGAACCAAATTCCCCATGAAACCAGTAATTTTCTTCGATTGGGACGGGACCCTCGCCGACAGCATGAACCTCTGCGTCGCCGAAATCCGCCAAGCCCTTATCACCATGCACCTCCCCGACCTGCCCGACGACGTCCTCCGCCAGTGCAACGGCCCAACGTTCGAGCAGTCACTGGACATCCTGCACATCCCCCATGACCGCGCGCAGGAGTACATGACCACGCGCCTGACTGCCGAATTAGCCCTCGTGCCGACGGTCAACCGCCTGTTCCCCGGCGTGCGCGAGATGCTCCAAACGCTCCGGGAATATGCGGATTTGTGCATCGTCAGCAACGGCGAGCATGACTATATCGCGCTGTGCCTGCAAGTGTTCGGGCTGACGGACGTGTTTGTCCGCACGGCGACATCCGTGCCGGGGCGCACGAAGGGCGAGAATCTCCGCGCGCTGCTGGACGACCTGCGTCCGGAACGCGCCGTGATGGTGGGCGACCGGCTGGGCGACATCCGCGCGGGTCAGGAGAACGGTCTGCCGACGATTGCAGCGTGCTACGGCTACGGGAACGACGCGGAGTACAATCAGGCATCCCTCCGCGCCGAAAGCGTGGCGGACTTGACCCGGCAGCTGGTGGATTTCTGCCGGACGGGGCGCTGATAACAATTCGGAATGCGGAACAAGTGCTTTCCATCGAGTCTTCTATCATAAAAATCCCGCCCCCTCGTTTGCAGGGAGCGGGTTTTCATTATTGCGCTGTCACTTCGCGGCTGGGCTGATACGGGTTGAAATCCGCCGGATCAACGTTTGTGCACACTTCAATTGTCTCGCCGTCAGTCAGCAGGACGATGTTGCCGAAGCGGTTGTTGTACACATGGTCGCGGGTCAGATTCTGTTCCGCGCTGTACGCCGCAATAAAGTTCCATATTTCCCATACCGACGCTGCGCCGGGAATCAGCACATAAGTCGGCGAAAGCACCCGCATCAGCACCACGCCGATCTCATAGGTGTTTGTTTTATCATCCAGAATCCCATGATGGGGAAATTTCAGCACATCTATGTTGCGAACGAGGTCTTGGTACTTGCGGTTGATGTTGCCGCTGGCGGCGTAATCGCCGGTAAACAGCATCCGCTTCTGCCCATAAATCAGCACAAAATTCAGCGAATCCATGTTCTGATTGCCGTTGTTCTTCACCGTTTCCGGCCCAACGCAGTTCACCGTCAGCCATCCGCCAATGGTCAGCTCATCGCCTTCCTTCATCTGCTGGTAGATTGTGCCGTTCGCCAAGGGCGCGTAGTCCGGATTCACCTCCGCCGACGCGCCATATACTACGGTCGATCCACCCCCCCAGCGTTCCAAAATATAGTTGACGTTCATGCAGTGGTCAAGATGCCAGTGCGTGACGATGTACGCATCCACATGCGTCACGCCCACCGCTTCCAGATACTGCGGGAACAGGCGCTCCGGCTTGTTCGGCCACGCCTCGCCGCCGTCAATCAGCACGGTTGTGTTTCCGAAGCGGATCAAATAGCCGTCGGCGCAGCCAAGATTGACCTGATGCAGCTCCAGCATGGGCAATGCCTGCTCCGCTTCCGTCTTTTCCTCCGCCGAGGCAAAGGGCAGCAGCAATGTCAGCAGCAAAAGCGCTGCCAGCAGTTGTTTCTTCATCGCCGCGATCTTTATGCCAGCGGGCGGATGAGGATGAGGGGGGTCAGTTCGCCGCCCTGCCCGGAGGGGTTATCCTTCATCGCGTCCTGAATCTGGTCGTCCGTCAGCGGGAAATCATCGCACTTGCCCAGCTGATTCTGGTCAATATCATTCGCGTCCATGATGACAATCGGAATGCCGCATTCCTTTTCGATTTCGTTGGACAGCTCGACGGGGTGTTCGGGGTTAATCAGCGCGAGGGTCTTGTAGCGGTCAAAGCTGGAGCGGAAGTAGAAGCCGTCGATGCCCGCGACGCCATGACCGCAGATCTTATAGAACAAGCCCTTGACCCCGAACGGGCGCGTAACGGCGCTGACGAAGCCCGCCAGCAGCACGCGCGGCAGACCCACCATGTCGATGACGAGTTGCAGCTTGTACGGCTCGTGCATCCCCACGCCGGTGGAGTTAATGCCCGCGAATTTCGCCATATGCTTGGCGAAGAAGCCGAGCTTCATGTCCTCCATGCGGCGGACATTGCCGGTGCACATTGCCATCACCTTCGCAGTGATGGAAAGCACGTCGCCCGGCTGTGCCAGCGGCAGCACATACTTCTTCACCAGCTCCGCCGCGCTTTCCCCCACCTCGACGAAGTGCGTCTGGATGGCATAGCGCTGGTAACGGCGGCCGTCTCTGCCCGTCAGGATGCCGCGCTCAAAATATACGATACCGTCTTTTTCCCGGCGTTGCTGCGCCAGATTACGGGATTCCGATGCCATGTTGTTTTCCTCCTCGCTCTCCGACGCAAATGCCGTCGGTGTTGCGGTAATTTCGGTTCACGCGTCTATTTTACAACGCTTTCCCAGTTCTGTCAAATTTCCAGCGGGGGATTTTGCCGATTTCGGGCAGAAAATGCAAGGAAAATACCCGCCTTGTCAAATTCCGTTGAATGTGCTATGATACACGATGGCTGGGAGCTTCCTCGCCATACAGATAAAAGGATGCGATTTTATGGCAAAAGCCACCAAAACAAACGTGCTGCGTCACCTGGACGCGCTGAAAATCCCCTACGAAACCCGCGAGTATACCGTCGATGACGACAATTTCGACGGCAAGCTCGTCGCCGAGAAGGTCGATTTGCCCGCAGAGATGATTTACAAGACGCTCGTGCTTGTCGGCGACACCTTGCCGCACCTCGTCTGCGTCATCCCCGTGGAACTGGAACTCGACCTGAAGGCCGTCGCACGCGCCGCCGGGTGCAAGAGCGTCCACATGCTGCCGCAGAAGGATTTGCTGCCGCTGACCGGCTACCTGCGCGGCGGATGCAGCCCCATCGGCATGAAGAAAGCGTTCCCCACCTTCGTGGACAGCGCGGCGCAGCATTTGGAGCGTGTCAGCGTCAGCGCGGGCGTGCGCGGGTGTCAGGTGATTCTGGCGGTGGATGCGCTCGTCGCCTGCACAAAAGCGAAATTCGCCGACCTGTGCCGGGGCTAAAGTGACGTTCAACTGACAAGATGATGAATTTTACAACTTCCGCGTCCGGAAATCATTGTTTCTTGACGGGAAATGGTGTATAATAAGGAAGTTGATTTTCTTGCACGGGGGTATTCTGCCCCATCACGCGCATTGATACTCCGAAAGGATGTTGATTTTTTCCATGGCACAGCCGCCTTTGCGTCCCCAAGACGCTGTGATGCTTATTCCCTCCCTTGAGCCGGATGACCGCCTGCCCGCATACGTCCGCCGCCTGCTGGACAAGGGTTTCCAGCATGTTGTGATTGTCGATGACGGCAGCAGCGCTGCCTATCAGCCGATTTTTGCCGAACTGGACGCGATGGACGGCGTGTCCGTCACGCACCACGAGTTAAACCGCGGCAAGGGCTGCGCGCTCAAGACCGGTTATGCGTACATTCAGGCGCATTTCCCGGCGGCAAGCGGCGTCATCACCGCTGATGCGGACGGTCAGCACACAGTCGAAGACTGCTGGCATCTGGCAGAGGTGCTGACGGAGGGCAAGCGCGCCCTGTACCTGGGCAGCCGCAACTTCAACCTCGACCACGTTCCGCCAAAATCGCGCCACGGCAACAAAATCACGAGCGCGGTTTTCCGCCTGCTATACGGCGTGTATCTGCCGGACACGCAGACGGGTCTGCGCGCCTTCCGCATGGCGGATTTGCCGTTCATGCTGGACGTTCCGGGCGAGCGCTTCGAGTACGAGATGCAGGTGCTGATTGCCTGCGCGCGCGCAAAGCTTCCGATGATTCCGATTGAAATCGAAACGGTGTACGAGAACGAGAACGCCGGAACGCACTTCCATCCGATTCGCGACAGCTACCGCATCTACAAGGTGATTCTGGGGAATTTCTTTCTCTATGCGGGTTCGTCGATTATCTGCTTTTTGGTGGACAACGGCGTGGCGAATCTGCTGCGATTCGCGCTGCTGCCCCTGCTGGGGCTGAGGGGCGACACGGCGATTCAGGTGTCAGGGTATCTGGCGCGGCTGGTGTCCTCGCCGCTGAATTTCGTCCTGAACCGCAATTTCGTGTTCAAGTTCAAGCAGGATACGGGCAAAACGGCGCTGAAGTACGCGCTTTTGTGCATTGTAACGATTACCGTCTCCAACCTTGGTGTGTCGCTGCTGGATCACCTGCACGTTTTCATCGGCGGTTTCGCGTTCATCCCGAAAATTTTGATGGACACGCTGCTGTATCTGGTGAACTACCGTATCCAGAACAAGTGGATTTTCGCCAAATCCGCCGAAAATCAGGAGGGCTGACATGCGCAAGCACTTATCCGAAATTCTGCTGACGCTCTTGACTGTCGCGCTGCTTGTCGGCTTTGCTTTCGCCGTTCCGCATCCCGCGATTACGGACGATGCGCTCGAAGCCTACATGAACGACGGCGCGGCGGCAGACGACGACTACGACTTCCTATTTGAGTGACCCAAGGGGCGCTGCCTCTGGACTCCGCAAGGGACTTCGTCCCTTGACCCTTTCGCGCGATTGAGTTGGTGACGCTCTCATACTGTGTCCGCGTGTTTATCTGAGAAACGAGGAGGAATTTCTATGCGCAAAGTTTTGGCGCTGCTGCTGTCTCTGCTGATGCTGACCCCTGCGCTGGCGGAAGAAACCGTCATTACGCCCCTGCCGATGGGCTTGACCGACACTGGCTACACGCCCGACCCGAACGCCTTTATCGCGGCGGACGAGGAAAACGGCGTGCTGCAAGGCTATCAGGACGATTCCATCACTGTCACGCTCTGGCGGGAGACCGTCGGGGATGCGACCTACAACGTCGCGCGCGTGAAGATTGCCGACCCGTCGCAGTTCCGCACGGGGCTGAATCACCCCAAGGCGCGGACGGACAACAAGATTTCCGCGATTGCCGAAAAGCACAACGCTGTCGTGGCGATTGGCGGCGACTACTTTGGCAAGGATGACTACGGCTACGTTGTGCGCATGAATGAGGTGTTCCGCAAGAAGCCGTCGAAGCAGCGCGATATGCTGCTGGTGGATAACAACGGTGACTTCCACATCATCCTCCAGTCCGACGCGGACGAATTGAAGGCGCTGCTTTCCTCTGACACGCTGACGTTCCCGAACGTATTCAACTTCGGTCCGGCGCTGGTCGTCGACGGCAATGTCTGCGAAATCCCGGACTACTACAAGAACAAGTACAACGTCTTTGCGGATGAACCGCGCTGCGCCATCGGGCAAATCGGCGAATTGGAGTATCTGCTGGTGGTCGTTGACGGTCGCCGCAAGGATTCCGACGGCTGCACCTGCGCGGAACTGGCGGATTTCATGGCGAAGCAGGGCTGCACGATGGCGTACAACCTCGACGGCGGCAACAGCGCGCTGATGTGGTTCGGCGGCGAAAATTACTCCGAGAAAACCGTCAAGGCGGAGCGCTCCGTCTCCGACATCATCTATTTCGCCACGGCAATTGACGCCGCGAATACGGAGGAATAACATGCTGACTCCCTATGGGCTGACGGCGGCGGGCGCAATGCTGCTCCTGCTGCTGCTGACGGGACTCTCCTGCCGCAGGAAGGGCATTCCCTACCGCACGTTCATCACCTTCGGCGCATTGTCGCTGCCGCTGGCATTCCTGCTTTCGCGGCTGACGTTCACGCTGTCGAACATCCCGCTCTATGTCAACACGCTCAGCAATCCCCTGCTGATGCTGCACTTCTGGGACGGCGGCGCGTCGCTGCTGGGCGCATTGCTCGGCGTGCTGCTGGCAGGCTGGCTGACGGGGCGAATCCGCCGCGAATCCGTCGGGCGGCTGATGGACGCGATTGCGTTCGGCGCGCCGCTGGCAATTGCGGTGGAGCGCATCGGCGAAGGGTGCTTCGACGAAATCATGGGCATGGGCAAAGGCATTGAGACGGAATGGCTGGCTTTCCTCGGCGACCTGACTGGCGGCAATCATCCGGTGTTCCTCTACGAAGCAGCCACGATGGTCGTGCTGTTCATGGTTGTGCTGCTTGCCCAGCGGAAAAAGCACCCCGACGGCGACACGATGGCGCTGTTCCTGCTGCTCTACGGCTGCGTGCAGGTCGTGCTCGAATCGCTCCGCAACGATTCGCACATGCTGCTGATTCACTTCGTCCGCGTCAATCAGGTGGGGGCACTGGTGCTGGCGGTCGCGGTTATCATCCGCTGGACGGTGACGGCAGTTCGCGGGAAAACCTGCACGGGCAAGAAAGCAGGGCTGCTCTGGGCGCTGATAATCATCAGCATCGGCCTGGGCATCGGCATGGAGTTCGCCGTAGACCGGCTGGGTGAGCCGCTGCTCTCCTACGGGCTGATGGCGCTGGCGCTGGTGCTCATCGCGTGGTGCGGGCTGCGCTTCCGCCGGATGGCAAACAAGGTCTGAAAGGAAGGATTCTGCAATGGAAAAGCACAAGATTGACCGAATCAACGAATTGGCGCGCAAAAAAAAGTCCGACGGTCTGACCGACGAGGAAGCGGCTGAACACGCTGCCCTGCGTCAGGAATACATCGCCGGATTTCGCGAAAATATGCGTCAGGTGCTGGAAAACACATACGTCCAGCGCCCGGACGGTACGAAAACGAAACTACAGAAAAAGACCCCAACAAAATAATTATACCACATTCGGTCGGCGAAAGTCAACAACAAAACTTTTCGCCGACCCCTTGTATTTCCGGCACTTTTCGTGTATAATGAAGGTGCAAAGAGAGAGAAGAGCCGCTGGCAGGCGGCAGCACAAGGCATCGCGGTGAGCGCGACCGCCGGAACAGGAAAGGAGGCGTTTCCAATGAACCAGGATGAACAGCAGCCGTCGGGCGTGTTGCGTCAGACGGTCATGGAAGTGTCTTCCTGTTTCCGCACCGCATCATGAGTGACAGTCCTCTTTGACTGATGCGCCCCTGAGTGAGAGCGCCGTAAGGATGGGTACACGGATATGGACGACATGCAGAAGGATTTTTCTCCGGCAGCGGATGCGGACAGCATCGACGACATGGCGGATGACATGATCGAAATGACCGATGAGGAAGGCAACACGACCCTCTTCAAGATTCTGGACTATTTCTTCTATAACGGCGACGAGTACGCCATTCTGACCGACTCCATCGACGAGGGCACGACCGGCGCAGACCGCGTGGACTGCTACGTGATGAAGATCGTGCCCACGACGGACGAATCCGGCGAAGAGCTGGAAGAGTTCGTTCCCGTGGAGGATCAGAAGCTGGAAGCCAAACTGATGGAAATTGCCACATTGAAGCTCAATGATGACGAACAGGCGGATGACGAGGACTGATTTCTTCCTCTCCTCTCCCGCTTCCCTCCATACAGAGCGACCGACATTTCGTTTCTTCGGTGCTGGACTCGATGAACATTTCGGAACTAACTCGACCGATCATTCGTTTCATAGGATAGAACTTGTTCGACATTTGGAACTGAATCCGACCGACGCACTTTCGGAATTTCCCCGACCGACTACACGGAATCTCGTTCTTTGGCTGACAAACCCGACCGACCAACGCGGACGATTCAGCAATGAATCGTCCGTTTTTTTGCGCTTTTCGCCGGAAAAGGCGAATGTTTACCACTGACTTTTTCCCAACCGCCTGTGATTTATGTAGATAACCTTGTGGATTGATGTGGATAAGTCGTGGATTTCCTGCGACAGCCATGCAATCCAGCTGAATTTTTCCTGCATCATCCTGTGTCCTTTGGGAGTTTCTCGTCCGTTATGCACACGGAATTCACAAGGTCAGCATTTTTTGCCCGATTCTGTGGATAAGTCTGCTGATATTGTCCGTTTTCTTTTATTATGCACAAGGTTGTGCACAATGTTCGACATTTCTCGACGCGCGTGCCAAAGAAGCCCCCTCACCAATCCTGTTGATGAGAGGGGGATGATTATTCGTTTGTGCTGTTCTCTTGTGCCGCTTTTGCTTCCGGAATTGTCGTGTCCTTCGGCACAGTGCCGGAGAACACCGTTTCCTGCGCGTCGCTTGTGACCTGAATGTCACCGCCGTAGTGCCGCAGCGTTTCCCGGACGATGAACAGCCCCATGCCATGACCGTCGGACTTTGTCGTCACGCCCGGCTCGAAAATGCGCTGCTGGTCGTCGGGCGGAATCGGCGTGCCTGTGTTCGCAACGGAAAAGACGTACTCCTTGAGGTTCTCGGTCAAGGTAATGGTCAGGTGCTTTTTCCCATTGGGCAAATCCGCCATGGCGTCAATGGCGTTGTCAATCAGGTTTGACAGCACCTTGCACATCTCCCAGCCAGAAATGGGCAGTTCCTTCCATGTGGACGTGATGTTCAGCGTCACCTGCACGCCCGCCTTTTCGCATGCGGCAAGTTTCACCTGCAAGAGCGCGTTAATCGGCGCGCTGGCGGTTTTCAGCACGCGGCTGACAGCGGTGATGCGCCCGTAAACCTTCTCGATGTAGCTGTTCGCCTCGCCGTACTCCTCCATTTCCATCAAGCTGTACACCACCTGCAGGTGGTTGAGGAAGTCATGTCGCTGGGCGCGGAGGGTGTTGTTGAGCTTTTCCATGGCGTCGATGGTGTCGTCCATCGCGTCCAGCTGACTCAGCAGCCGCCGGGTGGACATGGCCTCGCGGATGTCCATCACCGCGCCCCAGATAATCACCGCCGCCGCAACGCCGACAAGCAGCCGCACCATGCGCGGGCTGAAGTCGTACTGCGGCGAGATTACCACCAGCGCCATCACGCCCAGAATCAGCAAAATCTCCAGACTGTTGATGATGATGGCGTAGTTCGTCGCTTTCCTGACAGAAATATTCTCCTGAAACCGCGTCAAACGCTTCATTTGCATCCCTCCCGGATTTCCTGATTCTTCCGAATTGTCGCCTCATGCCCCATGTCCGATGGGAAATAGTACTTTTTCCCCTGCAATTCCACGGGCATATAATTCTGGCGGACGTAGTGTCCGGGATAGTCGTGCGGATACTTGTAGCCGTCGCCGCTGCCGATTCGGTCGTGCCCAGCGTAGTGCGTGTCGCGCAGGTGGACGGGCACAGCGCCGTAACCGCCCTTTTCCGCGTCCGCCATCGCCGCATCGACCGCGGCGCACACGCTGTTGCTCTTCGGGCTTTCGCAGATGGCGATAATCGCCTGTGCGAGCGGCAGACGCGCTTCCGGCATCCCGACGAATTCCACCGCGCGCGCCGCGGCTTCCGCTTGCAGCATCGCAATCGGATTCGCCAGCCCAACATCCTCGCTGGCATGGGCAATAATCCGCCGCGCAATGAGTTTCGGGTCAACGCCGGCATAAATCAGCCGTGCGAACCAGGACAGCGCCGCGTCGCTGTCCGAGCCGCGCAGGGACTTGCAGAACGCGCTGAGCATGTCATAATACAAACTTTCGTCACAGCGAATCATGGGCTTCTGGATGGATTCCTCCGCGACGGCAAGGGTAATGTGGATGATGCCCTGTGCGTCGGCGGGCGTCGTAAGCACAGCAAGCTCTACCGCACCGAGCGCCGCGCGGGTATCGCCGCCCGCGATTCGCGCGATATGGCGCAGCGCATCGTCATCGGCGATGATGTTCATCTGCCCATAGCCTCGCTCCGGGTCGTCGATGGCGCGGTGCATAGCGGTCAGCACGTCCCGTTCCGTCAGCGGCTCGAACTGGAATACGCGGCAGCGGCTGACGATAGCGGGCGTCATGGACACCATCGGGTTTTCCGTCGTCGAGCCGATAAAGCGGATGATACCCCGCTCAATGGCGGGCAGGATGCTGTCACTCTGCGCCTTTGACCAGCGGTGACATTCATCCAGCAGCAGATAAGTGGACTGCCCGTAGGCGCGGCGCTCCTGCGCATCGGCAATGACCTTGCGAACGTCCGCCACGCCGCTGGTGACAGCGTTGAGCTGCACAAACGCGGACTTGGTGCTATTGGCGATAATCGACGCGAGGGTCGTTTTGCCGCAGCCGGGCGGCCCGAAAAAGATGGAGGAAGTCAGCCGATCCGCCTCAATCGCGCGGCGCAGCAGCCGCCCCTCCCCCAGCAGATGACGCTGCCCGATAAACTCCGCGAGCGTCCGCGGGCGCATCCGATCCGCCAGCGGCGCCTCCTGTCCGGAAAAAAGATCCGTCATTGTTTCACCTCAACAGCAAATACGCTCCCGCTCCCAGCAGCAGCAACTGCACCACCAGCAGAATCGGGAAGCCATAGCGAAAATACCAATGCCTCGTTTTATGATGGAAGCAGAACATCCCCAGTGTTCCTCCGAGGCTGCCGAACAGCACCACCGGCAGAAACAGCGTCCTTTCCGCAATCCGCCACGCCCCGCGTTTGGCGCGCCGCTTATCTATCCCCATAAGCGAAAACGCGAGGGTATTGACCGCCAGCAGGTACACCCAAATCAGATTCAACAACCAATTCTCCATAATTACAACCTCCCCAGAGGCTCTGCCTCTGGACTCCGCAAGGGAGTTCCTCCCTTGACCCTTTCGCGCGATTGGGTTGGTGACTTCTCCATACTTCTTCCGCGTGTCGCGCAGGGGGTTCGCGTCTGCAGACGCGATTCCCCCTGCGTGAAAGCAATCAATTTCAATAGAAAAGTCAAGCCAGAACACGCACACCGATGGATTCCGTCAGGGAACAAACCGCCCCTGCGCCACCGCCGTGATTCCCCCGTGTGCCGCGCTGTACACCCACCGATGTACCCCGCGCAGCGCCAGTTCCGCGTGGCATAGCGCAATGCCGCCGTCCAGCAGCGCACGGTCGCTGATGGTCAGCGCAAACGCTCCGGGCAGCGCTTCCATCCGCCACGGCTGCATGTTCATTGCCGACGGCGCGATTTGCACCAGCTTCGCCGCATCCAGCATCATGCCGTCCGCAGGAACGGCGTTCATCAGCTTGTCGAGCGGCTTCCGGCGGCGATTCTCCGGCGCCTGAAGCGGCTTCTCCGGCACACCGACCGCAATCACCGCGAGTACCGTCTCGTTCTCCTGCATCGGCAGGCGAATCTGCTTGCGGCGGTATGTGCCGCTCACCCAGCACGTCCCCAGTCCCAGCGCCGTCGCTTCCAGCACGAACGCTTCGCCCAGAATCCCGGCATTCACACGGCATAATGCTTCCGTCCCGCAGGCGATGACCACTGCCGCCATTTTGCAGCCTGTGATGCGCCCCATGCCCAGAATCGTGCCGGTAAACAGCGATTCGTCCACCGGTGTCAGCACCAAGCGCGCGCCGGGCAGCGTGCACCGACCGACGACGTAGGACAGCGCCGCGAACGCCGCCGTGTCGGGCGCACCCGCAAAGCTCCGGCAGGATGTGCGCACCAATGCCGCTTGACGCAGTTTCTCCTTCTGCATGGGCGAAAAGAGCGTCTCCAACGTCGTCATTCCCCCACCTCCAATGGTGTCGGGCGCAGATGGCGGCAGACCTCGCCCACGCGCTCATGCAGCACCAAATCCGCCTGATTGTCCAGCGGGGTTGCGTCGCGGTTGATAAGAACGATGTGCCGCCCGCGGAAGAACCGCAGCAGCGACGCCGCCGGATACACCGTCAGGCTTGTTCCTGCGACGATAAGCAGTTCCGCCTGCTGCAATTGACGCACCGCCGCGCGAACTGTCGCATCATCAAGCCCTTCCTCGTACAGCACAACGTCCGGCTTGATGATGCCGCCGCAGGGGCATTTCGGCACGCCTTCACTGTCCCGGATGTACTCCGGCGGAAAAAAGCGCGCACACTTCAGGCAATAATTCCGGTGGATGCTGCCATGCAGTTCCAGCACCGTTTTGCTGCCTGCCTTCTGGTGCAAGCCGTCGATATTCTGCGTGATGACCGCCGTCAAACGACCGCCGGCTTCCAGCTGCGCCAGAAAGCGATGCGCGTCGTTCGGCTGCGCGTCCAAGGGGAGCATTTTCGCGCGGTAGAAACGGTAAAATTCCTCCGGATGGCGCGCAAAAAAGGTGTGGGACAGAATTTCCTCTGGCGGATAGGCGAACTGCTGATGATACAATCCGTCCTGCGAGCGGAAATCGGGAATGCCGCTCTCCGTCGAGACACCCGCGCCGCCGAAAAACACGATGCGGCGGCTCTCATCAATCCACTGCTGCAATTCTTCGTACATCGTTGTGGGCACCCCTCTCTTGTTTTGTTTCCTATGCCATTTGCAATCAATTCCATTTGGGTTTCGCCTCTGGGGAGACGACAAGGGGGCTGAAATCTTCCAGACGCGCAAAGGCACCAAGGAAATCATCCGTCAGTTCCAGCATTTCGCCGAGTTCATCCAGCAGCTTCGCGGCTTTTCGTCAACCGCTGGCGCTGCACAAGCTCCGCCGTAATTCCCTGATGCGACAAATAATGGCGGTCGTCCAGAAAGCTCGCATAGTTCAGCGCCGTCATCGCGCGGCGATTCGTGTCCTGCATATCAATCGTTGGCATAGCAATCTCCTTTGGTCACAGCAGGAAAGTAATCATTTTTAGTATAGCACACCCCGCCGCGTCATGCAAGACAAACGGGCAAGAAATCGCTGTTTGTCGCGGCTAATCATCTTCCTCTTCACATCAGAAAGGAAATATGCTATAATATAATCGGTAGATTCTTCACAATCGAAGGAGGCATATGATGGATGTCAAGAAGCTGCTTGCCGACGTAACGGCGCTGCCGGGTGTCAGCGGGCATGAGGCGCAGGTCAGCGCGTACTTTGCCGAACAATTCCGTCCGCTGGTGGACGAGGTGACGGTGGACGCGATGTACAGCGTGATTGCGCACAAAAAGGGCAACGGACCGAAAATTATGCTGTGCGCCCATTTGGACGAAATCGCCCTGATGGTAACGCATATTGAGGATGACGGCAGCCTGCGCTTGGGCAATGTCGGCGGGGTTGACCCGCGCATTCTCCCTGCGAGCCGCGTGTGGGTGCATGGGCGCGAGAAGCTGTTCGGCACCATCGGCGCGCTGCCGCCGCACCTGATGAGCGCCGCCGACCGCGCGAACAACTACACGCTGGACAACCTGCATGTGGACATTGGCATGAGCGCCGAACGCGCGAAGGAACTCGTCCGCATCGGCGATTTGGTAACCTTCGACGGGCCTGCCCGCGAATTGCTCAACGGTCAGTTCGCATCGAAAACGCTGGATGACCGCTCCTGCGTGGCGATTCTGCTGCGCGCGGCGGAAATGCTGCAAAAGCTGGTCTGCGACGCGGATGTGTATTTCGTCTGCTCGTCGCAGGAGGAAGTCGGCGGGCGCGGCGCAATGACCTCCGCTTTCGCGATTGACCCGGATTTATCTGTCGTGCTGGACGTCGATTTTGCTGAAACGCCGACTTGTCCGCCGCGCTCTGCCCTGCCGATTGACGCCATGATTGTCACACACGGGCCGTTTGTGCAGCCGAAGCTCAATCAGCGACTCATCGACTGCGCAAAAAAGCACCATGTGAAGCTGAACGCGAACGTCGCACGCCGCTCCACCGGCACGGACGCGGACGAAATCGGCTTGTCCCGCGCGGGTGTGCCGAGCGTGCTGCTCAGCCTGCCGGAGAAGTACATGCACACGTCGGTGGAAACGATTGACCTGAACACGCTGGAAGAGGGCGCGCGTCTGCTGGCGAATTTCGTCGCGGAACTCGACGAAAGCTGGGAGGATGACCTATGGATTTGAAGACACTGACGGAAATCAACGCTCCCTCCGGGCATGAGCAGGCGATTCGCCGCGTTCTGCTGGATGAGCTGAAAAAGCTGGGCTTTGCGCCCGTCCTCGACCGCATGGGCAACGTCGTTGTCGTGAAGGATGGCACGGGCGACGCGCCCCGCAAGCGCGTGATGGTCAGCGCGCATATGGACGAAGTGGGGCTGATTGTCACCTCCGCCACGGAGGATGGCTACCTGCGCATTGCCGCGGCAGGCGGCATCGACCCGCGCGTGCTGGTTTCCAAGCGCGTCACCGTCGGGGACGACAAACTGCCCGGCGTCATCGGCGCTGTGCCGATTCACCTGCAATCCGCCGCCGAGCGCAAGCATGTGCTTTCGATGGACGAGCTGCTGGTGGACATTGGCGCGAAGAACAAGGACGAAGCCGAGCGCAAAGCCCCGATGGGGACGTACATCTCCTTCGATACGCCCTATGTGGAATACGGCGATGGCTTCGCGTGCGGCAAGGCATTCGACGACCGCGTCGGCTGCCTGTCGCTGCTGCGTTTGCTGCAGGAAGAACTGCCGGTTGACCTCGTGGCTTGCTTTGTGTCCGAAGATGAAGTCGGCTGCCGCGGCGCGAAGGGGGCAGCGTTCCAGCAGGAACCCGACGTCGGCATTGTGCTGGAAGGCACAACGTGCAACGACCTCGGCGACGTACCGGAGACTGCGCACGTCTGCGAAGCCGGGCATGGCGTCGCGGTGTCGTTCATGGATGGCGCGTCAATTGCGAACCGAGCGCTGTTCCGCAAGGCGCTGGACGTGGCGAAGCAGGAGAACATTCCGCATCAGGTGAAGCACAGCGTATCCGGCGGCAACGACGGCGGCGCGATTCAGCGCGCGCGGGAGGGTGTGCCGGTGGTGGTGCTGAGCGTGCCGTGCCGGTATATTCACTCGCCGTCGTCGGTGGTGAAGCTGTCGGATGTGGAGAGCCAGTTTGCGCTGGTGAAGGCGCTGGTGAAGGCGCTGTAACGCAGGGATTTCGCGCCTGCGGGCGCGACAAGGGGGCAACGAAAACAGACGAAGTCTGCGATCGCCCCCTTGACCCCTTCGCAGTGCACCACCATGTTACTGGATTTTTATCTGAATAAACACGCGCATACTGCATGGTAATGCGCACAACTCAATCGCGAAAATGGGTCAAGGGTCGAAGACCCTTGTGGGGTGCAGGGGCAACGCCCCTGCCGGAGTCCAGAGGCAGAGCCTCTGGCGCCTCCCCTATCAGTAAAGGAGAAGAATTATGTTGGAATTGTTGAAGAAGGTGCTCAAACCGGTCGCGCCGTCGGGACTGGAAGAGCCGGTGGCGGCGGTCATCCGGGAAGAGGTTGCGCCGTATGTGGACAGCATCGAGACGGATGCGCTGGGCAATCTGATTTGCGTGAAGAACGGCACGGAGGCGAATCCGGAGAAAATCATGCTGTCCGCGCACATGGATCATATCGGCTACATCGTCACGGGCATTGAGAAAGAGGGCTTCCTGCGCGTGACGAACGTCGGCGGCATCAGCCCGACCATGAGCCTGACGCGGCATGTGTCGTTCCCGAATGGCGTGCAGGGTGTTGTGGTGTCCGAAGTGAGCAAGGACACGGCGATGAAGGACTTGTTTGTGGACATCGGTGCGCAGGACAAGGCGGACGCCGAGACGATGGTGCGGGTTGGCGACGTGTGCGTGTACGCGAACGACTGCTTCCAGCTGGGGGCGAACCGCGTCGCAAGTCCCGCAATGGACGACCGCGCGGCGTGTGCGCTGCTGATTCGCTTCCTGCAAACCGTCGGCGCGACGAAGCAAACCATCATTGCCGTTTTCTCCGTGCAGGAGGAAGTCGGCTGCCGCGGCGCGAAGGTGGCGTCGTTCGCGAAAGCGCCGGACAAGGGCATCGCCATTGACGTGACCGCGTGGGGCGACACCCCCGGCACGAAGCAGCCGGACATCAAGCTCGGCGAGGGCATTGCCGTGAAGGTGATGGATCGCGGGAGCATCTCGAATCCGGATTTGCGGGAAGCGCTGCTGGCGGCAGGTGCGCAGGCGGGTGTGAAGACCCAGCGCGAGGTGCTGCCGTTCGGCGGGACGGATGCGTCCGCGATGCAGACCAGCCGCGGCGGGATTCCGGTGTGCACGCTGTCGATTCCGTGCCGGTATGTGCATTCGGCGTGCGAAGTGGTTGACCTTCGCGATGTCGAGGGTGGCGTTGCTCTGTTGAAGAAGTATTTTGAAGCGTAATTGCTTCTGAATCCGCAGGGGATTTCGCGTCTGCGGACGCGACGAGGGGGCAGTGAAAACAGACGAAGTCTGCGGTCGCCCCCTCGACCCCTTCGGCTTCGGCTCGTACCTGTTACTTGGTTTTTATCGCAGCTTTTTTATTTTTGTATACCATTTTGTTGGAAGGGAGTTCCTTCATGACCGCATTCCTTGGCGTTTTGTATCTGCTTGTGTTTCTCGCGGCGGGGTGCACATGCGTGCGATTCCTTCTGCCGCGGAAGTCGCTGCTCACGCGCGTGTGGCTCGGTGTCAGCTTGGGGCTGCTGCTGATGATGTGGCTGCCGGCGCTGATTGCGTTCGCGGCGGATTTCACATGGACGGCGCATTTGCTGGCGCTGATTCCGCTGGCGGGGCTGACGGCGGGGTGCTTCTTTTTGCGTGACCCTTCGCCGGTGAAAAAGTGGGATGCGCGGGAAAAGCAGCTGGCCGGGCAGATGCTGATGGTCGTGCTGCCGCTGACGCTGCTGTCGGGGTATCTGCAATACACGCACTGCCTGCGCGTCGGAAATGACGGCGGCTGGTGGGTCGGGCAGAGCACTTACGGCGATTTGCCGATGCACATGTCGTTCATCACGTCGCTGAAAAACGCTGCTTTTCCGCCGGATTATGCGCTCTTTCCCGGTCAGCGGCTGTCATATCCCTTCCTGACGGACAGCCTGTCTACGTCGCTGTACCTAATGGGCTTCTCGCTGGAATGGGCGATTGTCGTGCCGGGTACATTGATGATGGCACTGTGCTTCACGGGCGTGATGGTGCTGGCGCGGGAGATGACCGCGGGGAAAAAGACAATTATCCTCGCGACGCTGCTGTTTTTCTTGAACGGCGGTCTGGGCTTCCTATACAACTTTGACCTTGCGGGCGGCACTGTGAGCAATCCGTTCAGCACGGTCATCGAGCGAATCCGCGAAATTCTTGACGGCTACTACGCCACGCCGACGAATCAGCCCACGCCGTACAACCTGCGCTGGTCAAACGTGATTGCCGACCTGATGGTTCCGCAGAGGACGCTCCTCGGCGGGTGGTGCATGGCGCTGCCGTGCTTTTATCTGCTGTTTACGTCCTTTGCGCCGGAAAAGCGCCCGGCGTTTGCGCAGCGGATTCGGCAAACGGGACTGCTGGCGGTCTGGGCAGGCGCGCTGCCGCTGATTCACACGCATTCGTTCCTCGCGCTGGGGCTTTGCTCGCTGGGCATGATGGTGTACGACCTGATTCACGACAAAGAGCGCTGGACGCAATTGCAGTGGTATCTCTCGTATGGCGTAATCGCCGTGGTGCTGAGCGCGCCGCAGCTGATTTGCTTCACGTTCGAGCAGGTGTTCCAAGGCACGGGCAGTGGGAACAGCTTCCTGCAAATTTGGCTCAACTGGGTCAACGGGTATGAATCAAACGGTGAATTTGCGTTTCGCGACCTGTACTTCTGGTTCTACCTGAAGAACATCGGTCTGCCGTTCCTGATGCTGATTCTGGCGCTGTTCGAGCGAAATCCGAAGCATCGGCGGCTGTTCGCGGGCGCGCTGCCGATTATCCTTGCGGTGGAGCTGGTGCGCTTTCAGCCGAACATCTACGACAACAACAAGCTGATGTATCTGGCGTGGCTGCTTTGCTGCATGATTGTGGCGGACTGGTGCCGGGATGTCTGGCATCGGCTGAAAGGGATGCGTGGGCGCGGGGCGCTGGCGGTTGTGACGGCGATTGCGGTGTTTCTGTCCGCGGGGCTGACGCTCTGGCGCGAGTGCGTCAGCAACTATCAGGCGTTTTCCGCGTCGGCGGTGGAAGCGGGAGAATTCGCCCGCGACAACACGCCGGAGCATTCCACCTACATGACCGGGACGCAGCACCTGAACCCGATTGCGTCCATCGCCGGGCAGAACATCGTCTGCGGGCCGGATTTGTGGCTGTACTACCACGGGCTGGACACGAGTGAGCGCAAGATGGACATTGCGGCTTTCTACACTGACCTGGAGGAAAACCTCGACCTGCTGGAGAAGTACGACGTGGACTACATCTACGTCAGCAGCTACGAGCGGAGCAGCTATGCGGTGGATACGGATACGCTTGACCGCCTGTTCACGCGCGTATTCAGCAACTGGGAAGCGACGATTTACGCCGTGCATCCATCATCGGAAACGGAGGACATGGGCAATGGAGCGTCTGCTGCGCTTCGCGGTGGAGCATGACCGGGTGATACGCCTGATGTTCATGCGGGACGGGCGGCTGTTTCAAGTCAATGCGCACATTGTGAGCTACGACGACAAGCAGGTGTCGTTCGTGACGACCCGTTCGCCGCGGACGCAGGTCATCAGCCGCGAGGAGCTGCTTGCAGTGGATTTCCGCCGCGGAGATGATGGGCAGGTGGTGTAATCCCTGCCTGCTTGCCAACAAACAAAACGTACGCCGCACAGCGGCAAGGAAAGGAGCGAAGGATGGAGCAAGAGGAAAAGAAACCCACGACACTAACCGGCGTCGATTTGTCCCAGACAGCATCGCTGCTGCTTCCATGGACGCATGACCCGTGGGGCAAGCTGCGCCCGCCGCTGTCCGAGGAAGCGCTGTGCATGAGCGCCGAACTCGCCAGCGCCGCGTATGGCATGGCGATTGAGCCGTGGGTCGAAGCCGGTTGGCGCGACGTGACCATTCAGGTGGATGGGGAACTGACTGCCCTGCCGCCGAACAATCCCTTGAGCGCCGAGTGGCGGAAATACTGGGTGCGTGCGCGCCTGAAACCCGTCAGTGCGCTGGGACAGATGCTGGGCGCGCTGCGATTGAGCAGCAGCAATAACACCACCGGCAAGGCGGTCGTGATGCTCCATCCCGCGCTGGACGGGCGCTACGTCGTCGCGATTGGGTTCATGGGCACGGGTTCGCGCTTCTACGACTGGTTCAGCAATTTCCGCATGACAACCCAGGACGGGATGCACCGCGGCTTTCTGGAGCTCGCGCGGCAGTTCGAGGCGAATGAGGAGAAAATTTCCTTTCCGGAAACAGCGGAAGAGCTGGGGCTGGAAAAGCTCACCCTGCGCGACATTCTGCAGAACATGCGCAGCCCGAACAGCCGCTTCGTCCTCTGGGTCTGCGGGCACAGCCAGGGCGCGGCAATGATGCAGGTGTACGCGCACCTGAAAATGAACGAGACGGGCATCTCCGCGCGCAACCTCATCGGTTACGGCTTCGCGTCCCCCACGGTGATGGCGGGCAAAGCGGTTCGCGACCCATCCGCCTATCCGCTGTATAACATTCTCAACAGCGACGACCTTGTCCCCCACTGCGGCGCGGCGGTGCACCTCGGCATGTGCCTGAAATATCAGGCGACGGAGAATCTGCGCAAAAGCTGTTACAACTGGAAGCGCGACGAGAAATCCGTGCAGGCACGGCTGGCAATTCGCCCCGTTCTCTGGAAGATGGTCGACACCCCGACGTGCATCATTGGCGGCATGGCGCTGCTGATGGCGCTGGGGCGCGTCAGCGGGGCGGACTTCCTCAAAATGCTGGGACTGGGCGGCTTCCTGCCGCTTGACCGCGCGCTGGAAAAGGCGGATGCGGAGGATTTTGTCCGCGGGCTGAACCAGAAGGCAGCGGCGGCATACGAGTCCGTGACCGGGCATCCGATTGACATGGGGCAGGTGTCGGACGAGGCGAACGCCATGCAGCGCATCATCGACCACTTCGGGCTGCTTTCGTTCATCGACGCGGCAAAAGCGCTGATGACCTGCCCGCACTACATGATGGCGCACCCCGAAGAGGGGTACATCGGCACATATTTCTATATCGTCATGAACGGGATTCAGGATTTTGTGCCGTTCATCTGGCGTTCAGGCGATCCGCCGCGCCGCATGACGGTGGAGCAGCTGCCGCATGACATGGTGACACAGGACATGCCGGGACTGTACAACCGCCGCCTGCAAAAGCCCGACCGGCGCAAGCACCTGCCGATTACGCGGCGTGACCCGCGTCCGGGCGGCGACACGCGCCATCACCTGCCCCTGCTGACGGCAGGGACGGTGCAGCCGAACGAGAAGATCTACCCGGTAGAAGACATTGAACTGCGATAACCCACAATCATAAGAAAAGAGGCTTTTCCCATGTCCGATTACCGCATTGAAACCAAGTGTGTTCAGGCAGGCTACACGCCCGGCAACGGCGAGCCGCGCCAGATTCCGATTATCCAGTCCACCACCTTCAAATACGCCACGAGCGAGGACATGGGCAAGCTCTTTGACCTCGAAGCGTCCGGGTATTTCTATTCCCGCCTGCAAAACCCGACGTGCGACCACGTTGCGGCGAAAATCGCGGCGCTGGAGGGCGGCAGCGCAGCTATGCTGACCGGCTCCGGTCAGGCAGCGAACTTTATGGCGCTGTTCAATATCTGCGAGGCAGGCAGCCACATCGTCGCGTCGTCTTCCATCTACGGCGGCACGTTCAACCTGATTGCCGTGACGCTGAAGAAGATGGGGATTGAGTCCACCTTCGTCTCCCCCAACGCGACGGACGACGAACTTGACCGCGCCTTCCGCCCGAACACGCGCGCAATGTTCGGCGAAACGATTGCCAATCCCGCGCTGACCGTGCTGGACATTGAGAAATTCGCTCAGGCGGCGCATCGGCACGGCGTTCCGCTGATTGTGGACAACACCTTCCCCACGCCCGTCAACTGCCAGCCGATTCGCTGGGGCGCGGACATTGTGACCCACTCGACGACAAAGTACATGGACGGCCACGGCGCTGCGCTCGGCGGCGTCATCGTGGACAGCGGTAATTTCGACTGGATGGCGCACGCGGAGAAGTATCCGGGGCTCTGCACGCCCGACGAAAGCTACCACGGCATCACCTATGCCGAGAAATTCGGCAATGCAGGGGCATACATCACCAAATGCACCAGCCAGCTCATGCGCGATTTGGGCTGCGTGCAGTCCCCGCAGAATGCCTTCATCCTCAATCTGGGGTTGGAGAGCCTGCATGTGCGGATGCCGCGCCACTGCGAGAACGCGATGGCGGTCGCGCAGTTCCTCGAAAAACAGCCGCAGGGGGCGGGCGGCAGCTATCCGCAGTTCCCCAGAAAACCAGCCGCAGGTGGCGTCCGTCAGCTATCCGCACCTGCCGTCCAGCCCGTACTACGCCCGCGCGATGAAGTACATGCCGAACGGCGGCTGCGGGGTGGTGTCGTTCGTCTTGAAGGGTGGACGTCCCGCTGCGGAGGCATTCATGAAACGGCTGACTTTGGCGGCGATTGAGACGCACGTCGCCGACGCGCGGACGTGCTGCCTGAATCCGGCGACCTCCACCCATCGGCAGATGACCGAGGAGCAGCTGGCAGTTGCGGGCATTCCGGCGGGCATGGTACGCATCAGCGTCGGACTGGAGAGCAAGGACGACCTGATTGCCGACCTTGCGCAGGCGTTGTCCGGCATCGAAGCATGAGCGCGTACATCAACCGATATTTCCTGCTAATGGCGGTGTTTTTGCCCCTATGGTGCATCATTCGCCGACCATGGAAGCGCTGGAGCCTGCACGAAGGCTGCCTAATGGCGTTCGCGGCGCTGTTGTTTTCGCTGCTGTGCCTGGTGCTGCGCGGCACATGGGCTGCGCCGGGAGATATGCTGGCATCGGCGCTGCATCGGCTGCGGACGGGTGAGGGCATTCAGCTGCGGCTGTTCCGCACCATTACGCGGCAGCTGCGGTACGCCCGGCATGAGGAGATGCTCATTAACATCTGGGGAAACATCCTGCTCTTCATCCCCTACGGCTTCTTCCTGCCGCTGCTGTGGAAGCGGTATCGTCATCCGCTGCAACTTTCGCTGATGTGCCTGCTGCTGCCCTTGAGCATCGAAACGTGCCAGTTGTTCATCCACCGCATGACGGATGTGGACGACGTGCTGCTGAATTTCGCAGGCGGGATGATTGGCGGCGGGGTGTTCGCGCTGGTGCATATGGTATTCCCCAAATTCACTGATAAGGCGCTTGTGCGCGGATAATACGAAAACGTCCCCTTCCGGCAATGGAACGGGACGTTTTTACTATTTTGGAATATGTACCGCGAATTTTTCGTGCTGGCTAACGTAAGTGGAATGCAGCGGACAACAATTCTCGCATTGCCTTACCTCCCACTCCTTTCCCTTAAATTATGCCATAAAATAAGGGAAACGTCAACCGATTAAGGGAAAAAGCCCTGATACTATTTCCGAATCAAAAGGGAGCCGATGAATTTGGAAATCGTATCATATCATCCCCGAAATACTTGACGAAGCCTGATACGATACGAACATTTTTCACACACAGTTTACCAAACATAAAAAGGTGTATTTTCTCAATCCGTATAACGGATATGGTTTTCTTTGCACCACTCTTCAGCTGCTGAACTTAAATGTGCCAACTCATATCTATACCAATCTGTATCAAGGAATTCTTTTTCAATCGCAATTAGGAACTCACGATCCATATCCTTTGCAGATAATTGAGATAAAAATTTAACCGTCTTTCGAGATAAATAAACCTGCGCATATTTCATCTCCAATGCCGGAATATCTACACGAAAGCAAGGAACATAGTGTCCATAGCATTGAGCAATGACACTCGGCAGCGAATGAACATTGCAATCAAATACACTCCCCAATTTTTCAGCATCAATCATTTGAGACTTTTTTTTGTCAAACCACCAAAGATCATAGTCTGTTTTGCAATATGGAAACCATCGTCCATAGTGCGCAATTTCCTTTATGCTAACCATTGTTTTTACCTCCAATTTCAATAAGTAATTGTACCACCATACCAAATATGAAAAGTATGCGTACTACCGATATTCTACCATCAACGTTTCTTCACTGTCAACCATGCCGATAATACTACTTCCAGAAAGCGAAAACGGCAAAAAAAACGTCCCCTTCCGCTGCTGGAAAGGGACGCTTTCGTTATTTCTGCTTCTTGTGATACCCGCAGTCGCAGTACGGTCCGCCGGACGCAAGCGTGTATTCGCGCACGAAATCCGACGCTTCGCCCGCTTCCGCCATCGTGTAATCCAGTCGGCACATGGCGGGCGTGAGGTCATACAGCCCCAGCTCCTTCGTCAGCACACAGATGCCGCACTTATAGAACCGCGCCTCGTAGCCGCTGTCATCCGCATAGGGCAGATAGTCCATGTTCCACGAGTAGGGGTTGCGGTCGGCAGCGCGGAGCTTCTCCGCCTGTTTCATCCCCGCAATGTCCTTGTCAGAGAACTTGTTCTTCCCGCTCTTGCGGCAGAACCAGCGCATCGCGGGCGTCATCATGGACTTCGCGTAGTAATCCGTCAGCGTCTGCACGGTCGGGCGCTTGGGCATATGCAGCACATACGCGCAGAGCATCGCGCAGTTGACGAGGTTCATCTGGAAGCGGTCGCTCGGCTCAAAATCCGGCACACGCGCGATAATCCGCCGATACTCCTGCTTCGCTGCCTTCTCCGTTGCCTTGGCGGATTCCGCCGACTGCCCCAGCACCGCCGTCAGCTGATGCGTAAACGAGCGATGGAACAGCATCCACATGCCCATCGGCATTCCTGCA
>FR899892.1 GCA_000437595.1 Faecalibacterium sp. CAG:74
AAGCCATGGAAGCGACGGTCTGTGCTGACGGGCGTGTACGCGGGTGCTTTCAGTTTTACGGTGCTCGAACCGGGCGCTGGGCTGGCCGGAATATTCAGTTGCAAAACCTGCCCCAGAACAAGATGCCCGATCTGGAACAGGCGCGTGCCATTGTCCGCGCCGGAGACTATGACGCGGTGCGTATGCTCTACGATTCCACCCCGGATGTGCTTTCTCAGCTGATCCGCACGGCTTTTGTGGCGCGGCACGGCTGTACCTTTTTCGTCGCTGACTTCTCGGCTATCGAAGCCCGTGTGATCGCGTGGCTGGCCGGTGAGGACTGGCGGCAGCAGGTCTTTGCCGAGGGCAAGGATATCTACTGTGCCAGCGCAAGCCAGATGTTCGGCGTGCCGGTCGAAAAGCACGGCATCAATGGTCACCTGCGGCAAAAAGGAAAGATCGCTGAATTGGCGCTTGGCTACGGCGGCTCGGTCGGTGCGCTGAAAGCCATGGGCGCAATCGAAATGGGTTTGCAGGAAGAGGAACTGAAACCGCTGGTGGACGCTTGGCGCACATCAAACCCCATGATCGTAAAGCTCTGGTGGGCTATCGATGACGCGGTCATGACAGCGATCCGCATGAAGTCCTCCACTGAAACACACGGTATCCGATTCACTTGCCAGTCCGGGATGCTGTTTATCACGCTTCCCTCCGGGCGACAGCTGTCCTATGTGAAGCCGCGCATCGGCGAGAACCAATTTGGAAACCCCGCCGCGACTTATATGGGCTTGAGCGCTGCCCGGCAATGGGATCGGCTGGAAAGCTATGGCCCGAAATTCGTGGAGAACATCGTGCAGGCGATCAGCCGTGACATTCTGTGCTACGCCATGCAGACGCTCCGGCACTGCTTTATCGTAGCACACGTCCACGACGAACTGATCATCG
>FR899893.1 GCA_000437595.1 Faecalibacterium sp. CAG:74
CTGCTGGGACTGCTGATGGCGGTGATGGTGATGATGGGGGGAATGGCAAGTGCGGAAGCATCTACGGATAACGCATCCATGCAGTTGATACGCATGAATCCGTTGGCGTTTCGTAAAGAACCTGTCGAACTTTATAGCGTGACGCACACACCGAATGGAAGTTTTGTGGTCATCTACTTTGCCGAGGGCGAAAAAACGGAATTGCAAGAGATGTGGATGGAACTTTTTGATTCGGTGGGGACATCTCTTCTATCTGCTAAACTTGGGGAATTCGACCCAAACGGTGAAAAAATTCCGCATGGGCAAATTATTTTGAAAAAAGACCGCTTTATATGTGAATACTATCCAGACATAACTTCGATGGAAGTATGTACACAAACGGTATACCGTTATACGGGAAAGCGGATTCAGAAACCGACTACAAAAAAGTTGAAATTTGGGGCTGCTCCTTATGCACAGCATGTCGGCGATTATATGGTTGAAAAGCAAGCGCATTCGGAGGATGAAACGCCATTTCGCACGGTAAAAATCACACATATTGCAAGCGGGAAAAGCAAAAAACTGATGATATATGATTGGTCATTTTGCGCTTGTTCTGATCAAGACGGTAACTTGCTGATTGCACAGCAAAATGAAAAGGGAAATCTGGAAATAAGAAGCTACAATGCAGCGATGCAAGAAAGTATTGTTGAGTTGAGCGGTGATTTTCTTCAGAATGAAAATGTTCGAGATGCTGCTTGCATCGGTCAAACGGCATACATGAGAATCCGTTTAACAAATGAAAAATCGGAAATTCTTCTCTATGATATAACGCAGCAAAAAATAACCGACAGCCAGACACTGCTTGCAGTAGATGATAACAGCTATATTGCTGAAATCAAGGCTGCTGGCGCCGTCTTGCTGTCGGTAGATGGCTACTGGAATAGAGAACTGCAACGGCAGAAGTATCAAATCAACCTGCTAAATGAGCATTTTGAGACTTCAAGGCTACCGTTGCAGCATGAATCATGCCTTTACATATTTACCGATGTGGAACAGGCAGATGTTACAACCATCGAAATGGATGAAAAATCTCATTCCTATTTTGTATGTAGTTATAGCATTAGCGCAGGCGAATAAACTTCGACCAGCCCCAATAGTTCCAAATCCGTTGCTTTGCAGGGCGGTTCCGTTTCCCTCACAACCACATTCATCACATCCATCCCTCCTTCCTTATCTTGAAAAGGAACACATCCGTTCTCAAAACGTTCGTTCTTGCG
>FR899894.1:0-37631 GCA_000437595.1 Faecalibacterium sp. CAG:74
TTCATCGGCAAAATCGACTGACCTTTCTTTTTTACCCAACAATATCTTTAATTAAGGGAGACGGGGCGAAATCTGCCGGATGCAGCCATTATGCCCGAATTATGCGATCTGCTGAACATTCAACTGAGCGAGCTTTTTCGCGGGGAGCGAATGACGATGGAAGCGCATCAGAAGGCTTTCGATGCATTGCTTCTGGAAATGAAGCAGCGGGAAGAAGCTGCGAATCGACGGATTCTTCAGCTGGAAAAAGTGCTTGTCTGCATGACGATTGCGGTATCGCTCACGATGATTCTTGTCGGATGCTATCTGGCGAAAGACCATCTTGCCCTCGGAATCGCCTTATTGACATTCGGCGCTGCGGTTGTTTTTGCCATCTGCTTTGTCGGCGTGAAAATCGAGCATGACACCGGCTATTACGAATGCCCCGAATGTGGAAAACGCTATGTGCCGACCATGAAAGCCGTCGTGATGGCACTGCATCGCGGCACAGCCCGCAAGATGATGTGTCCGTTCTGCGGAAAATGCGCCTATCATCAGAAGGTGCTTGCAAGGTAATTCTATTTCCGAATGCACCTGCGCCAGCTGCATACGCCTTGGCGCATGCTTATCTGAAAATAGGATAAAGGCAACAGGGTGTCAAGCGCTTTTGCTTGACACCCTGGATTTTTTGTAATGCTTTTCACCCATTAGCCTGCGGCGGTCACTTCATGATCATCTCTTTGTCCGACGGCAGCGGTTTCAGCGGCGCGGACGGCAGCGTCTGATACCAGTATGCGCAGGAAGTATAGTCGTCGTACCGCGGTCCAGTCCATCCCATGTTGTCCAGCGTCATGCGAAATCCGGTTTCAAAGTGGATCGGGTCAGCGATGTGGAAGCGGTACAGCAGAAATCTCTGCTGACCATTGTAAAATGCACGGTTATCACCGTAAATGGCGTACATTCCGCTGTAGAGACCGCTGTAAGTCTGATAGGATTTAATCTGCACATCATTTCCAAAGCCGTAGGAGCCGCAGAAATAATCCTCTGTGCCTGTATAGTGAATGGAAGGATATTTATCATCGTCTATGTACATTCTGGCTTCGCCTTCCACCCAGCAGGTGTTGTTTCCGTTCATTCCGGTGGCCAGGGTCACGCCCACGAACTGACCTTTTCCCTGAATGCCATCGATAATGGTGTAGGAACGTCCCTTCTGAACGGGATGCTCCTGACGGTAGGAAGCGTGGAAATATCCGATCTCGTCAGGCACCTCACAGTGACAGCCGGTGATGATATAATACAGGCTCTGATCCTTTTCGCCGCGGTTTTCCATGGTGATCCGGCAGTGCTTTTTGAAAGGCATCGCCCAGTAGCAGTTCAGTCCCCGTCCGGGAGCCACCAGGATCTGTGCGGAATTGAGCACCGCGTATTTTCCATCCCTGTCCACAAAATTCTCATCGTATGCGGTTCCGAAAAATGCGGAAATGGGCGCTTCCACGGAAGGATATTCGCAGTTGTCCCAGTACATGCGGATCACGAAGCTGTGTCCAACGTAGCCGGTAAACCAAATGCTCTGGATCATTCCGGGACCGTCGGTGTCCACCAGCGTCACCGTCTCCCCTGCGCGAATCGCCACGGTCGGACTGAGCTTGGTGCAGTCTCCTCCTTTGGAACCGCCCGCTCTGGCTCCTGTGGGATTTTCTGCGGAGAAAGCGAAGGTCTTTGCATTGCTGATCATGCAATACGGTTTCATAGGTCTTGCCTCCCTTGTTTTAACGTATCCTTACTATTCATTTTGTGGTTCTTGACAGAACGACATTCGTTGCTGTCAGCGTTCCATCTGTCACAAAAGGATACGGAACTTCTTTCCCGTTTCCAGTCTGTTCAATCGCTGTGACAATATTATAGCATCTGTACAGTGATTGCGCAAGTCCCTGAAAAACGAACATAAAAAACACCTGATGCCATGCTTTACTGCTCTCTTGCATGTGCTTGACGCCGCTTCACTGCTGCGCGAAACGGCGTCTTTGACAGTCTGAATTGTACATCTGACAAGGGATATCATAGTTCCTTGCAAAATGCAGTCATGATAAAGAAATCGCCCGATGCGTGCGGAGCATTTCCCGCGCATCGGGCGATTCTTCTATAATGGCAGCACCGCGCAACTCGGCGGCGCGTCGGGCGGTGTTGCCTAATACTATTTCCAGATGAAAATTCGCAAGCAGATGGCACGGTTGAATCTGGAAATAGTATAAATACCGTTATTCTTCCGGCAGCGGCGCAATCAGTTCGCGGTCGCACTTGCGGTAGAGCAGCAGACAAATCGTCAGCGAGACGATTTCCGCAATCGGGAACGCCCACCAGATGGCGTTCGGGCCGATAAGGGACAGCGCCCACGTCGCGGGCAGCAGCACAATCAGCTGGCGGCACAGGCTCATAATCAGGCTGTATGTTCCGCGGCCGACCGCCTGGAAGACCGTGCTGAGCGTAATGCCCGCCGCCGCAATCAGGAAGTGCGAGCAGATAATCCGCAGGGCGACGCAGCCTTCCGCCGTCAGCGCCTTGTCCGCCGAGGAGTCGAACGGCATCATCAGCAGGTTCGGCACAGCAAGGAAGAGCAGCGCGCCGACCGCCATAATCACCAGCGCATACACCAGACACACGCGGACGCACTCGTAGACGCGCTTTTTCTTCTGCGCGCCGAAGTTGTAGCCCACAATCGGCACCATGCCGTTGCACAGCCCGAACACCGGCATAAAGACAAACGACTGGAGCTTGAAATATACGCCCAGAACGTTCACATAAATATCGCCAAAGCCTGCCAGAATCATGTTCATCAGCGTCGTGCAGACGGAGGAAATCGCCTGCATGATGGTGGACGGAATGCCAACGACGAGGATATTCTGCACCGTCTTCCAGTCGAAACGGAAGCCCTCATGCGTCAGGCGCAGTTCCCGATTTTTCCACTGATTCAGGGTGAAACCGACGGTGCAGCTCACAACCTGACCGATAACCGTCGCAATCGCCGCGCCGGCGATACCCATTTGGCAGCTGAAAATCAGAATCGGGTCAAGGATGATGTTCGTCACTGCGCCGGACAGCTGGGTAATCATCGACAGCGTTGTGTTGCCCGTCGCCTGCATCATGCGTTCAAAGCAGATGGACATGAACTGTCCCAAGCTGAGCGTGCAGACGATGCGCAGGTACAGTGTGCCCATTTCCAGCACTTCCGCCTTCGGGTTCGTCATGCCGATATACGCGCGGGCGAAGAACAGCCCGACGATAACGAACAGCAGCCAGCCGACAACCTCAATCAGGATGCCGTGGCGAGCGGCGTCGCGCGCCTCATGCGGGCGCTTTTCGCCAAGCCGACGTGAAATCAAGCTGTTGATGCCCGTACCCATGCCGGTCGAAACGGCAATCATCAGCATCTGCATCGGCATAGCGAGGTTGACCGCCGTCAGCGCATCCGGCGAATACTGCCCGACGAAAATCCCATCGACGATATTATACAGTGCCTGCACCAGCATCGACACCATAATCGGCACGGACACCGTCGGCACGAGCTTGCGCATCTCCATCGTGCCCAGCATCCGGCTGCGTTCCGTGTTCTGCTGTTCCTGTTTTTCTGACATGTTGCTTTCCTTTCCGTATTCATACTATTTCCGGATGAAAAGGCGCAAGCAAATGGCGCAGGTGAATCCAGAAATAGTATCAGTCCCCTATGAAGCCGAGAGGAAAATGCCCCTCAGTCAAAGGTCTATTGTAGCAAAATTCGCCCTGTCCGTCAAGGGAAAATCCGCATTTTCCACCGCTTTTGCAAAAAAGAAAATTTCCTTTGCCCCATCGTGATTTCGTGTTATAATAGCTGATGAAAGCAGTTGTTTTTCCGCTTGAAGGGAGGAATCCGCATGAGCGTCAAAATGCCCAAACCCGTCAGCAAAACAGAACTCTCGCGCCTATACACACGGCTTGCCATCGACACCCATCATCGACTTGACAACAGCACCGCAGAAGGGCAAGCGCGCCTTGACCTCCTCCACCGTTTCTTTGATGCCTGTGCCAATCTTTATGGGACGATGACACTCTGGCACGCATGGGAGCTTTTTCAGCATGTTGAGCCGGAATTGACTGCCAAGAAAAAGATTCTCCGCAAGGATTTCTTTTCCTTTGCGGAAATTGTGCGCGTTGAAAAGCATGCCTATGCCATCATGCTGCTGCCTGACCTGTACGAAGAGGAGACGTCCATCAGCATTCAGGATGCCGAGCTGGTTCATAGAATGCTGATTTACCCGAACATTTGGGGCTTGAATGAGTATTACAAGCTGCTGAGCTATCAGGACGATAAGCCCTGTGTCGTTCCCGCACACGATGTGTTCTATGCGTATGCCGACCCGAATTATTTCTGGGAAACGCCAGAAGCGCGTTCTCTCCGCTTCTTTCTGGCAAACCTCCATGTCGCTCCGGACGCCAAAACCACTGCGCCCGACGGCACGCCTCTGCGCGGCAAGGCGTTGTCAGAGGTTGTATTCTGGACAAAAGATGACCACTGGGATTATGACGATTATAAGGCGGCGTGGCGCAAAAAAGCAGTTTCCGAAGAAGCAAACAGGCCATATTTGCAGCGCATCATGGAAAAAATCCAGCGCGGGATTCTGTTATCGTTTGTCTGCGATCAATTTTCTTACTATGTGGAGTTGCTTGAAGAAGCCGGCATTCAATTTACCAAGCCGCAGTTTGAAACATTCGCGAACCGCCTCTGTGAATTGAACAATCACAGCCATCTTTGGTCAACCTGCGGCGGTCAGCCTGTTGAAATGTACGATGGGCTTGACAATGCGGAACTGGATGCGGCGGCGCTTATGAAAACCATGCAGCTTGACCCCGATGGCTATTATCGCAATCCAGTCTTATCGCGCATCACGCCGAAGAAGAATGAGGATGGACAGGACTGAACGATCCGGAAACAGTATGCGGTATCGGCGAATTTTCTCCATGACAAACGCAGGAAAGTATGCTACAATAGACGCGGTAAACACACCAATTCACTCGACAAAGGAGGTACGCCCTATGCCGCGTACCCTATCCCCTGCTGCACGCATCGAGCGCAGCATCCTCTCCGATTTCCGCAAACCGCTCTGGCGGCCGTTCGTCCGCGGCATCAAGCAGTACAAGATGATTGCTCCCGGCGACCACATTGCTGTGTGCATCTCCGGCGGCAAAGACTCCATGCTGCTGGCGAAAATGATGCAGCTGCTGCAGCGCCACACCGACATTCCTTTCGAGACGGAGTTTCTCGTCATGGATCCCGGCTACAATGCCGAAAACCGCCAGCGTATCATCGACAATGCCGCCCTGATGGAAATCCCCATCCGCATTTTTGACAGCAGCATTTTCGAGACAACGAAAATCGCCGAGCGAAATCCCTGCTACCTCTGCGCCCGGATGCGCCGCGGTTTCCTTTACGACCGTGCGCAGGAAATGGGCTGCAACAAAATCGCACTTGGGCATCACTTCAACGATGTTGTGGAAACGACCGTTATGGGGATGTTCTACGGCGCTCAGCTGCAAGCCATGCTGCCGAAACTGCACAGCCGCAATTTTCCCGGCATGGAGCTGATTCGCCCAATGTACTGCATCCACGAGGAGGACATCTGCGCTTGGCGCGATTTCAACGCCCTGCACTTTATCGCCTGCGCCTGCCGCCTGACCGAAGAGCGCGACAAAAGCGGCGATGGCATCGGCAACTCGAAGCGCGCGGAAATCAAGCAGCTGCTGAAAACGCTTCGGGAGACGAACCCCGATGTAGAGAAGAACGTCTTCAGCGCGATTCACGCCGTCAGTCTGGACACCATGCCGGGCTGGAAAATCGGCGAAAAGGAATACAGTTTCCTGGATGACTATGACCATTGGGAAGCAACGCACCGTCCGGCGGATAAGTAACCGAATACGGGTCAAGGGAAGCACATTCCCCCTGATCCGTTTTTATATAATACGGCAAATGTACAAATTTCCGTTTTTGGACAAAAATTCAGCTCCCCAATGAAGCAGATTTTTGCTGCCATCAGGGAGCTGTTTGCTTATTCCGTTTCTTCCGACGGATTCGTTACTTCCGGCACGTCCGTCGGCTTCGGCACGTCCGTTGCTTCTGGCACGTCCGTCGCTTCTGGCACGTCCGTCGCTTCCGGCACGTCCGTTGCTTCCGGCACGTCCGTCGGCTTCGGCGCTTCCGTTGGCTTCGGCACGTCCGTCGGCTTCGGCACGTCCGTTGGCTTCGGGGCTTCCGTTGGCTCCGGGGCTTCCGTTGGCTTCGGCGGATTCGTTGGCTTCGGCGGATTCGTCGGCTTCGGCGGATTCGTCGGCTTCGGGGCTTTCGTCACTGCCGGCGCTTTCGTCGTTTCCGGGGGTTTTGTTGCTTCGGGCGCATCGGTCGCTTCCGCATCGTCGGGCTTGTCCAGCACCAGCGGTTCAAGCCCCAGCAAATCAGAAACCGTCACGAACTCGAATCCCGCGTCGCGCAGCATGGGAATCAGCGTTTTCAGGCACTCATAGTCCACCATCCGCGCGTGATAGAGCAGAATCGAGCCGTTCTGGGTATCGCGGAACGCCTGATAAGGTTCGGTCTGCGCCACATCCCACAGGACGACCTTCTCCACGCCGTGCGCATAGAAAATCGGCAGGAAGTTCTTCTCGGAGTTCATGTAGTGTCCGAACGGCGGGCGCAGCAGCCGCAGTGGATAGTGGTAGCCCAGCACCTCGTCCACGCGCTCCTGCGACAGGCGCACCTGCGCATCCGCACTGGACTCGGAGTATTCCAGCAATTGCGCGTGCTTCCATGTATGGCTGCCGAACTCATCGCCGTGTGCCAGCGCGTCTTCCCACAGTTCACGGTCTTCCGCGCAGAACAGCTTGCCGACGATAAACCACGTCACCGGGAAATCAAGTTCAATGCTCAATTCGTGGATTTTATACACAGCATCCATGTTCCAGCCGTCATCCACCGTAATCGCGATTTTTTTTGATTCGCGGTCGCCGTGGCGGACGACGTAATCCTCCGGAATCGCGGCAAACGCCGTCTGCTGCACCAGCATCAGGCACAGCGCCAGCGACAGCAGACGCATCATGCGTTTCATCAGCAGCCCCTCCTTATTGCGGGTCGACGTAATTCGGTTCTTGCCAGATATACCAGTCCGTGCCGTCGGTCAGCATCGTAACCGTGCCGTCGCCGGAGAAGTAGAGCGCCGCGCCCGGCATGTGGTTCTTCACCCAGCCCGCCGTCACCTTTGTGCTGAGGGCGGAGCGGTTCGGGACGAACAGCACCTGCGGCTGTGTCTGCTCCACAAAGCTGTCCGGAATCGTCGCCAACCCGTGATGAGGCGCTTTGAGAATATCGCAGCGGAGTTTTTCGCCATACGTCGCGGCGTACCACTGCATCGTCTCGTTGTCAATATCGCCGGTCAGGAACGCCCGCGAATCCCCAAACTGCACCATGCAGGCGGCACTGCGGTTGTTCTGCCCCGTCGGCAGGGGGCAGCGGAAAATCGTCAGCTTTGCGTTGCCCAGCGTCAATTCGTCGCCGTCGCCAATCTGCACATAGGGGATGTTCTTCGTCCCCGTCGCTTTGACCGCCTGCTGATGGTAGCCCTCTTCGTCCACATACGTCGTAGTGTTGGGCGACAGGAACGCATCCACCTGATACAAATCGGAGTACATAAGGTAGATGAAGCCGTGCAGGTGGTCATCGTCGCAGTGCGTGTTGAGCAGATACTTCAGTTCCGTGATGCCATATCCATCCAGCGTCGCATACACGCGCTTGCGATAGCGCCCTTCGCCGCTGTCCACCATCATGGCTTCCCCGCCGGATTGCAGCACCATCGCGTCTGAGCGGTTCGTGTCAATGCAGGTCAGGCGCAGCGTATCCTTCTCCGCCCAATCCGCCGGCACATCCGTTTCGTTCTCCACCCGGTATACCTCCGCCTGCGCAGCGCCCAATCCCAGCGCCGCGCACAGCAGCATCAGCAGCAGTTTCCGTTTCATACGTTTTCCTTTCCACAAGGGAGTTCCTCCCTTGACCCTTCCGCGCGATTCGGTTGGTGACACACTCATGCTGTGTCCGCGTGTTTATCCAAGAAAAGTCACGAAAAAATCCAAGTAACATGGGTGGCGACCAGCGAAGGGGTCAAGGGGGCGACCGCAAAGCCCCCTTGTCGCCTCCGCAGAGGCGAAATTCCTGCGACAAAGCCAAATTGCCAATAAAATAAAGGGCGTTTGCTTCCGCACACAAAGGGGGGCGCAATCCAAGCGCAGCACCCTACTGCGCTTGCACCCACCCGCGGGCGACCGCAATCTCATACACCCCGTCCGCCATGCCTTCCGCCAGCCATTGCTGATACACCGGCGTCACCAGTAGATATTCCTCCGCCGGATTCGATAAATACCCCATCTCCACAAGGAAGCACATCATCTTCGCCCAGTTGTTGCCGACATAGTTGTCGTTCAGCCGCACCATGCCCGTGGAGTTCGCCAGCGTCATACCGACACGCGTTTTCATCGCATCCAGCAGCTTCTGCCCCATTTCGCGGTAGGTGTCCGCATCCGCAACCGCTTTGGCATAGTCGCTGTTCAGCGGGCCGTAAACCTGTATGCCGCGCTTGCTGCGGTTGCTGGAGTTGTTGCAGTGCAGGCGGAGCATAATCTGCGCGCCGCCCGCTTCCGCGATTTCACAGCGTTCTATGTTCGTGTGGAACGTCGTTTGATCTTCGCGGGTCATGACGACGTTCGCGCCCTGCCGAAGCAGCTCGTCGCGCAGGAGCATTCCAATTTCCAGGCAGACAATGCTCTCGCGGCGATTCGTCTTGGTTCCCTGTGCCATGCCGCCCTTGCCGCTGGTCGAGCCAGTCAGCCCCGGTCCAATCGGCTCATTGACGAAGCGCCCGTTTTCCTGATGTCCCGCGTCAATGCAGACGGTCACGCCGCTCAAGCGCCCCTCCTGCCGCTGCGGCGCTTCCGGCGCCTGGTAGCCCTTGCGCACGGTCGCTTCCTTCTTCATGCTGCCCGATCCGCTTTTCACCTGCACGGTGAACTGCGTCCGCGCGAAGGTCAATTCACTGACGACGTCGCCCTCGTAATGCCCGTTTTCGTCCGGGTAGACCGGCTGGGTGACGGTTTGTTCCTTGCTTCGCCAGTAGAGGAGCATGTAGTCCGTGCCAATGGCGTTAAACGCATAGTGGAAGCCCTCCGGCGTTTCCGTCAGCACGAAATCCGTCACTTTCGCGTTGCTTTTCCCCGTCGGCTTCTGATAATCCGCAGCCTTCGGAAGCGTCGTCGATGTCTTGCCGATGCTGCCCGTCGTGCGCGCCGAGGTCAGCGTGACGGTCGTTTTGCCGCCCGCGCCGGAGTAGGCAAGGGAAACATCGCCCTCAAAATGCCCGTCCGCGCTGTACAGCATCATCCAGCCTTTTTCGGCAGGCGTTGCGTATTCGAGGATGACGAACGGGTCTTGCGCGCCCGCGTCAAAGGCATAATGCAGCGCGTATTCCGATGCCGTAAGCGTGATGGACACGCCAGCCGCCTGTGCGGTCGTCGCGCAGAGCAGCGCCAGTACCGCGCAGAGCAGCAGTGACAGCAGCCTTTTCATCTTTTTTCCCCTCCGTGTTCCTTTTTCCAGCGGCGAATCAGCTTCTGAATGCGACCCCACGGTGTCCGCGACTTTTTCAGCGCCACCGCCGCGTCCAGCGCCCCCTGCCGGTACAGGTTGTTGTTCGGCTCGCGGCGAATCGCCTCGCGGTAGGACTGGTGCGCTGATTCATACTGTTCCAGCGCCATGAGCACTTTGCCCTGCATGGCGTACCACGCGCTGTCGCGGGTGGATGCGCGCAGGAGCTGCCGCAGTGCCGCTTCAGGATTGTCCTGCCGGAGCATCTTTGCCGCCAGTGTCAGCGCATCCTGCTGGTCAAGTTCGCGGTTGAAGGCAGCGGATGCCGTCGTCCGGTTGACCGCGAGCTTCATCGCTTCCTCATACGCCAGATTCAGCGTAATCATCTTTTCCTGCGCGGCTTTTCGTTCCGTTTCGTCCTGAAATTTATCGGGATGGCAAGTTTTTACCAATTTGCGATATGCTGCGCGCACCTGATCCGCGTCGGCAGACGCTTCCAACCCCAATACGCCAAATGGATTCCGCATCGCCAACACCTCCTGTTTGCTCTGCGGCTGTTTTGCTATCCTAATTTACTTGAAGGCACGCAGGTTGTCCCACGGAATCAGCAGCCAAGCGCCTGATTCATGGAGCCGTCGCAGTCAGCGCATCCAACAGCAAGGGATGTGATGCTGCCTAGCATATATCAATATCCGAAGCCATGAATTTTGAACGGTTCATGGTCATCCTTCGGAACCCCGTCACTCGAACTTCTCGCGCCGGATTTCCGCGCCCAGCGAGCACAGCTTGTCTTCCAGATGCTCATAGCCGCGGTCGATGTACTCCGGCTCGTAGATTTCCGTCACGCCGCGCGCCATCAAGCCCGCAATCACCAGCGCCGCCCCCGCGCGCAGGTCGGTGGCTGTTACCGGTGCGCCGTACAGCTCCGGCACGCCCTCGATAATCGCCGTCGCGTTGTCCACGAATTGAACGTGTGCGCCCATATGCCCAATTTCGGTCAGATGTTTCAGCCGCGATTCAAAGATAGTTTCGCGGACGATGGACTGCCCCATCGCTGTCGTCAGCAGCGTACTCATCGGCTGCTGCAGGTCAGTCGGGAAGCCCGGATACACCTGCGTCTTGATGTTCACGCCGCGGTAGCCGCACAGCGTTCCGCGCACACGCAGGGTATCGTCGGATTCCGTCACGCGCGCGCCCATTTCCAGCAGCTTCGCCGACAGCGCTTCCATATGCGTCGGAATGCAGCCTGTCAGTTCCACATCGCCGTGCGTCGCCGCCGCCGCAATCATCAGCGTGCCCGTCTCAATCTGGTCAGGGATGACGGTGTAGTTTGCGCCGTGGAGATAATCGCGCCCGAAGATGCGGATAACATCCGTGCCCGCGCCCTTGACGCGCGCGCCCATCGAGTTCAGGAAGTTCGCCAAATCCACGACATGCGGCTCCTTGGCGGCATTGTAGATAATGGTCGTGCCGTGTGCCTTGGCAGCAGCGAGCATCACGTTAATCGTCGCGCCGACAGATACGCAGTCAAAAACAACGTCCGTGCCCGTCAGCACGTCCGCTTTCGCCTTGATGCGCCCGCCCATCTGTTCTACATTTGCGCCCAGCATCCGGAAGCCCTTGAGGTGCTGGTCAATCGGGCGCGACCCGATTTCGCATCCGCCGGGCTGGTATACCTCCGCCTGACCACGCCGCCCCAGCAGCGCACCCAGCAGGTAGTAGCTTGCGCGCAGGCGCTGCGAATCACGGTAGGAGACCTGCCAGCCTTCCGCCGGGCGCGGGTCAACGGTCATGAAGCGGTTCGGCTCGTAATTCACCTTCGCGCCAAGGCTGCAAAGAATATCCACCAGCGCATGAACATCCGAAATATCCGGCAGATTCTCAATGGTGCAGGGTTCGTCGCACAGCAGCGTTGCGGGAATGACCGCCACCGCCGTGTTTTTACCGCCGCTGATGTGTACCGTTCCCTGAAGCGCGTGACCGCCCGTGATGAGCATTCGTTCTTTCATGAACATGGTATCCGGCATAGTGCCGGCTCACCTCCTGCTGCAATGTTTCAAAACGGAGCAGCCTGCGCGCCCCGGTATATTCGCAAAGTGTCTGAACGCGGAATGTCCGCTAATGAACATTCCGTGGACATTTTATTATAGCATAGGAAGCGCATTTGTGCAACCTTCGCATTTTGAAAAAGTCCGGCAGCGCTTTTCCCCTTGACTTCACCGGCGTTTCGCGTTACAATTTCAGTGTAACGCAGGAGGTGTTTCCCTACATGGAACAAAGCATGGATTTGCCGCAGGGCTATCAGATACGACCGCTGACGACCGACGACCTTGACCAGTACAACGCCCTGCTTCGTTATGCCTTTCAGGTGACGGAGCAGGAACTGTTCGACACCGGTTGGAAGGACGAGGAAATCAAGCAGTCCAAGTGCCCCGTGCTCAAGCGCGCGGACGTGCTGGGCTGTTTTGACCGCGAAACCCTCATTTCGCAGATTGCCGTCTACCCCTTGAAGGCGAATATCTACGACTCGGTGTACCCCATCGGGTTCGTCACCAGCGTCTGCACCTACCCGGAATACACCGGGCGCGGCATCATGAAGCGCCTGATGTACCAGGCGCTGGTACACATGCGGGAGCGCAAACAGCCCTTCGGGATGCTGTTCCCTTACTCCATCCCGCTCTACCGCCGCTTCGGCTGGGAAATCATCTCCAACAAAATCTCCTTCACCGTCAAGGACAGGCAGATTCCGTCCAAGGCAAAAGCGCCCGGCTATGTCCGCCGCGTCAACTGGGAGAACAAGGATTTTATGAACCTCCACACGCGCTTTGCCAGCAGCACCCACGGGTGCCTGTTCCGCAACTCGCTGGCGTGGGAGGAATACTGGCGCTGGGACGAGGATGACACCGTCGTCGCCGTCTACTACGACCAGCACGCTACCCCGATGGGCTACATGGTCTACCTCATCAAGGATGATATCATGCACATCAAGGAAATGATTTACATCAACCGTGAGGCGCATGAAGGCTTGTGGGAATACATCCGTGCGCACGACTCGATGATTGACGAGGTGCGCGGCAATTCCTACTTCAACGAGCCGATTGCCTTTGAGATGGATGACGGCGATATCCGCGAGATGATTCGCCCGTACATCATGGGGCGCATCGTCGATGTGGAAGAGTTCCTGCACCTCTACCACTGTTCGCCGGAGGAAAAGGGCGTCTGCTTCGATTTGGATATTGATGATGCCTTCCTGCCGTGGAACAACCGCCCGTTCCGCGTCTGGTTCGAGGGCGGGAACTGCACGCTGACCGACCGCGACCCGGATTACGAGCTGCGCATGAGCATCGCGACGCTCTCGACCCTGCTTATCGGCTACAAGACCGCCGCGAAGTTAGCGCGCATTGGGCGCATCACAGGCTCTGACGAAGCGATTGCCCGTCTTGACCACGCGCTGCTGCATGAAGCCCCCTACATTTCCGACTACATCTGACCAACGTATCATGCGGCTGCGCTGGCAGTCGCATTTTTCATACAAGGGAGTTCCTCCCTTGACCCTTTCGCGCGATTGAGTTAGTTGCATCTACTTACTGTTCTCGCGTGTTTATGCAGGGTTTCGCCTCTGCAGAGGTGACCAGAGGGCTTTCCGATCGCCCTCTGGACTGCTTCGGTGCCCTCTTGCATAGTAGATTTTTATTGTTTCTTTGATTCAGTTTGTGTACCCCTTCGTTCCCCCATAAACACTACTGCACAGGAACATGGGAGGGAATGCGAAGGGGTCAAGGGGGCGACCGCAAACTTGTCTGTTTTCATTGCCCCCTTGTCGCGCCCGCAGGCGCGAAACCCCTGCGATTTCATTGCTTTAGGAGGGATTTACGATGTTCATTTTCCTGCTCATCCTGTTTGTCTGCATCCTGCTGCTGCCCTCGTGCGCCCGCGCCGACGAAGCCCCCGCCGCGCATCAGCGACGCTCTTTGCAGTCCCTCCATGACGCGTTCAGCAGCGCCGCCAATTCTCAGTACGCCTATTCCATCGCGCACCGCCTCGCCACTGACTTCCATCTCCATAATAACGCCACCTACGGCGGTCGTCAGGCAGGCAGCGACGCGGAACACGCCGCGGCGGATTATCTCGCGGACGAAATGCGCCGCATTGGGCTGTCCGACGTCGAAAAGGCGGCGGCGAAGTGCGATAAGTGGCAGTTCAATGGCGCATCCTTCACCGTGAACGGCACGGAATACCCTGTTTATACCTACGCCACGGCATCCACCGTCCCCGAAGGCATCACCGCCCCGATTGTCTATGTGGGGCGCGGCACAATGTATGACTATGAGGGGGTAGATGTCAAGGGCAAAATCGTGCTGGTGGATATTGACCAGCGCGCCGACTGGTGGATTACCTACCCCATGCTGGAAGCGGAGCATCAGGGCGCGGCTGCGATTCTCGCGGCGAACGTCGGCGGTTTCGGGCAGGTCGCAGACGACGCGCTGAACAGTCAGGATATCTGCGGCCCGACGAGCATCCCAACCTGCTCCATCGGCGTTCGCGCAAGCCGTGAAATCCGCGCGCAATTGCCGCACGGCACTGTACTGGGGACACTGAAGGTGGATAACACCGTTGAAATCGGCAAGGGGACAACCTACAACGTCACCGGGCGCATCCGCGGCAAGTCCTCCGAATTCCAGATTCTCCTCGGCGGTCACTATGACACGCACTTCTGGGGCTTTCAGGATGACTGCTGTGCCGTCGGGCTGGTGCTGGCCGCCGCAAAAGCCATGCTGGATAGCGGTTTCGAGCCGGAAAATGACATCGTGTTCTGCCTGCACGGCGCAGAGGAATGGGGATCGAGCTACACGCAGTTCGACTGGACGGTCGGCGCGTGGGAAATGATTAACACCCTGCACCCGGAGTGGGTCGGCAAAACGCTGGCATTCCTGAATTTCGAGCTGCCCGCGTATGAGTTCGCGACGTACACCACAACCTATTCCGCGCCGGAAATGTTCTCGCTCCTGCGCGACTTCACCACGCGCTATCCCTACGCGCCCAAACCGCAGGGCTGCTTCCCGGATGGCGTGCTGACCGAAGGCTATCAGACCTATACCTATTCCGATGATTTCTCCTACTACGCGGCAGGCGTTCCATCCACGGTCAACGGCTTCCTGCTGCAAAAGGACATGGAACACGTTCACCCGTTCTACATCGACTATTACCATACGCAGTATGATACACCCGACACCTACAACGACGCGGTGATGGCGTTCAACCTGCGTTATTACGGCGCACTGGCGATTTACATCGACCAGATGCCCGCCTTGCAGCTGGATTTCACCGCGCAATATACACGCCTGAAAGATGCGCTGGATGCGGACATTTTCGCGCAATCCGGCGCGGATGCTGCTTTGTACCGCGGCGTTGTCGAATCTCTTCTGCCGCCCGCACAGGCATTGAAAGCGCGCATCGACACCCTGAACGCGCGCTATCTTGCCGCGGATGAAGCCGGTGATACCGCCGAAATGACTCGCCTGCGTCAGGCGGGCCGCCCGCTGATTCGCAAGGTGCTGAACGCCTTCCGTTACTGCCAGAAGTACCTCTTGGGCTTGATGTACGAGCGCCCGATTGTGCCGCATCAGGCCCCGCAGGAGACCATTGCCCTGTGCCAGCACATCATTGACTGCTTGGTGCGCCACGACCCGGCAACGGCTGTTGACCAATATGTTGCGACGGTTAATAACTGCCTGGAAAGCTACTCCATTTATTTCTCGCCCGCGGTGATTGATACGCTGAATGATATGAACTGGGGCGCGGGAAATCAGGATAATTTGTACTTTGGGACGAATATCAACTTTGATAAGGCGGAAGTTGAGGAAGCGTCAAGGAGCGTGTATCAGCGGCGCGCGGAGATTGGCGGGGATTTTGCGAAGGAAATTCGGGTGTATCGGGATGCAATTGACATGGAGAAGAAGAAACTGCGCGCGGATGTGCACAAGGAAACCGAGGCAATCGGCTGGTTAAAGGACTTGTTGGGGTAAAAGGCGCCCAAGGGCTTTCCGATTTCTTTGCGCACTCCCATGTTCCTGGTCTTTTTATGCAGTCTGGCATTTATGGAGGTTGAAAAACAGCAAGCCGAACCTTTTCGCTCGACTTGCTGTTTTATATTGTTTCCGCAAGAGAAAAAAGCGCCGATAAATTCGAGCGTTAAACTTATACTCCGCTTTCCGAGCTTCTTCCGGCATGAAAGTCTCCATGAGCAGTATACACCTTCAGGCGGTTTTTTTTCTGCGCAGTGCAAAATCACTTCTTTTCCGATACGCGCTCAAACGCCATTCGCGCCCCATTCCGGCACTGAATCACGCCGCAGTACCGAAACCCGAACCGCTCAATCTGCCGCTGCATCGGAAGATTCTGCGCATGGGTATCAATTCGCAAGTGCGGCTGCATCGCCACCGCAAACGCCATCACCTCGGCAAACACGCCCCGATGTGTCCCGTCCGACGCAACGCGATGAATCGTCGCATATGGGCGGTCAGACAGCCACGCGCCGTCAATCTCCGCATACGTCGGGTCATCGCCGGTCAGGAACGCGAACGCGCCGTAAATCCCCGTATCATCCGCCAGCACATGCAGTCCGCCGCGCGCCATATCGCCGCGAAGCACCTCGTCCGTCGGATATCCCGGCTCCCACTGGTTCGGATTGCCCTGCGCTGCCATATACGCGCGCGCGGCATCAAACACGCGCCGCATTTCCGGCAAATCCGCCTCCGTCGCCCGTCGAATCATGGGTTGACCTCCTGCAAGATGGTTTCGGAGATGATTATAGCGCATTGAAGGGGGCGTGTCAAATGTGAGAAATCCGAACTGAAAAATCCACAAAATTCGGAATTTTTCAGGTTATAATCGCAAAGCAGTCTGAACAGAAGCGACTCCGCGCCATCCCATTATCATACCGAACACGGTTCTCATTTGTTCACAAAAAGTTTTCAAAAAACCTCTTGACAAACAGGAGAAAATGAATACAATAGAGTCTGACGAAAGTCAAAGAAAGTCAAACCCTCGGAAGGAGGTTTGGTTATGAACACGAACCAGTTCACCCAGAAAACGATGGAAGCTCTCCAGCGCGCCCAACAAATCGCGGTGGAATATCAGCACATGCAGGTGGATGAGGAGCATATGCTGCTCTCCCTGACGGAAGATGCGAAGGCGCTCATCCCGCAGCTGCTGACCCGGTGCGGCATCAGCGTGGATGCTTTCCGTGCCGCGCTGAATGATGCGCTGTCCCGGATTCCGCGCGTGTCTGGCCCCGGCCGCGAGGCAGACAAGGTTTATATTTCCCCGGACTTCGAGAAGGCCCTGCTGGAGGCGGAAAACCGCGCCAAGCAGATGAAGGACGAGTACCTCTCCGTTGAGCATGTTTTCCTCGGCATCGCGTCGAAGCCGAACGCCCACGTCAAAGAAATCCTGACCCGCATGGGCTACGACGAGAAGAAGTTCCTGAAGGAGCTTTCCGCCGTCCGCGGCGCAACCCGTGTGACCACCGACAACCCGGAGGAAACGTACGATGCGCTGAAGAAGTACGGCTCTGACCTTGTGGAGATGGCGCGGCAGCACAAGCTCGACCCGGTTATCGGCCGTGACAGCGAAATCCGCAACGTCATCCGTATTTTGAGCCGTAAGACGAAGAATAACCCGGTGCTGATTGGCGAACCGGGCGTCGGCAAGACCGCTATCGCCGAAGGGTTGGCGCAGCGAATCGTGCACGGCGACGTGCCGGATTCGCTGAAAGACAAGACCATTTTCTCGCTGGATATGGGCAGCCTGATTGCCGGCGCGAAGTTCCGCGGCGAGTTCGAGGAGCGCTTGAAGGCGGTGCTTGCGGAAATCAAGCGCAGCGAAGGGCGCATCCTGCTGTTCATTGATGAGCTGCACACGATTGTCGGCGCAGGCAAGGCGGACGGCGCAATGGACGCCGGCAACCTCTTGAAGCCGATGCTGGCGCGCGGCGAGCTGCACTGCATCGGTGCGACGACGCTGAATGAATACCGCCAGTATATCGAGAAGGACGCGGCCTTGGAGCGCCGTTTCCAGCCGGTCATGGTGGGCGAACCGTCTGTTGAAGACACGATTGCCATCCTGCGCGGCCTCAAGGAACGCTACGAAGTGTTCCACGGCGTGAAAATTCAGGACAACGCCCTGATTGCCGCCGCAACGCTCTCCAACCGCTATATCACCGACCGCTTCCTGCCCGACAAGGCGATTGACCTTGTGGATGAAGCGTGTGCCATGATTCGTACCGAAATCGACTCCATGCCGACAGAGATGGACGACATCAACCGCCACATCATGCAGCTGGAGATCGAGGAAGCGGCGCTGAAGAAGGACGACGACGAGCTGACCAAGGCGCGTCTTGCCGAGGTTCAGAAGGAGCTGGCGGAGCAGCGCGACGAGTTCAACCAGATGAAGGCGAAGTGGGAAAGCGAAAAGAACGCCATCACGAAGGTGAACAAGCTGCGCGAGGAAATCGAGCGTGTGAACGCCGAAATGGAGCGCGCCGAGCGTCAGTATGACCTGAACAAGGCGGCAGAACTGAAGTACGGCGAGTTGCCGAAGCTCAAGAAGGAACTGGCGGCGGAAGAAGCCATCGCCGAGAAGTCCAAGGGCGAGGACAGCCTGCTGCGCGACAAGGTGACGGAGGAGGAAATCGCCCGAATCGTCGGCCGCTGGACGGGCATCCCGGTCGCGAAGCTGATGGAGGGCGAGCGCGAGAAGCTGCTCCACCTTGAGGACACGCTGCATCAGCGCGTCATTGGGCAGGATGAAGCCGTCAAGCGCGTGAGCGAAGCCATCCTGCGCTCCCGTGCGGGCATCCAAGACCCGAACCGTCCGCTGGGCAGCTTCCTGTTCCTCGGCCCGACCGGCGTCGGCAAGACCGAGCTGGCAAAAGCCCTTGCACAGGCGCTGTTTGACGACGAGAAGAACATGGTGCGTATCGACATGAGCGAATACATGGAGAAATTCAGCGTATCGCGTCTGATTGGCGCACCTCCCGGATATGTCGGCTATGACGAGGGCGGTCAGCTGACCGAAGCCGTCCGCCGCCATCCGTACTCCGTCGTGCTGTTCGACGAAGTGGAGAAGGCGCACCCGGATGTATTCAACGTCCTGCTGCAAGTGCTCGACGACGGCCGAATCACCGACAGTCAGGGGCGCACGGTGGACTTCAAGAACACCATCCTCATTATGACGAGCAACCTCGGCAGTGAGTACATCCTGAACGGTATCGCGAACGACGACATTACGCCCGAAGCGCGCGCGCAGGTCGATGCGCTGCTGAAGACGCATTTCCGTCCGGAGTTCCTGAACCGTATTGACGAGATTGTGTACTACAAGCCGCTGACGAAGGAGCAAATCAGCAAGATTGTACTGCTGATGCTGGACAGCCTGAACAAGCGTCTGGCGGATCGTCAGCTGAAGGTGGAGCTGACCGACGCGGCGATGAATGCCGTGATTGATCAGGGCTTTGACCCGGTTTACGGTGCGCGTCCGCTGAAGCGGTTCATTCAGTCGAAGATTGAGACGCTGGTGGCAAAGCATATTATTGCTGCGGATGTGAAGCCGGGCGATACGCTGACCATCGACGTGAATGAGAACGGCGAACTTTATATGCGCTGGTGATGGTATAAAATGAACCGCGCGGTCTGTGGCAAAACGCAGACCGCGCGGTTTTAGGTTAGGGATAGGAGGATAGAAGAGGATAAACACGCGGAAGGAGCATGGTAGAGAGACTAACTGAATCGCGCGGAGGGGTCAAGGGGGGATCCCCCTTGCAGGGTCAAGGGACAGCGTCCCTTGTGGGGTTTGGGGCAACGCCCCAACCGTTCCGCGGGCGACCAGTATGCTAAACGCGCTCAACCAAGGCGCAGGCAGCGAAGCGTCCCTGCCAGTAACTAAAAAGCTCCCAATACAGTTCAAGCAACATGGGAGGCGACCGCCGAAGGAGTCCAGAGGGCGATCGCGGACTTCGTCCGTTTTCATTGCCCTCTGGAAGCTGCTCTTTTTACCAGCATGATAAAGAAATCAACTTTGGCAGTCTGAAAAAGCAGACAATCTTTCATTGCAGGAAGATTTCGCCTCTGCGGAGGCGACAAGGGGGCTTTCCTCTCACTTCTCCATCTCCATCACCCTCCGCTTAAACACCGCCCGCCCATGGTTCTTCTTGTCCGTGCGGAAGAGGCTCAGCGTCTTTTCCAGCACCGCAATGTCAATCGGCTTGGAAAGGTGCATGTCCATGCCCGCATCCATGCTTTGCTGGATGTCGTCCGCAAAGGCGTTCGCGGTCATCGCGATAATCGGAATCGTCCGCCCGACGGGGTTGTCGCTGGCGCGGAGGGCGCGCGTCGCTTCGTAGCCGTTCATCACGGGCATCTGCACGTCCATCAGGATAACGTCGTAGTCGCTGGGGCGGACGTGGTCGAACGCCTCCACCAGCTGCTTGCCGTCGCTGTAAATCGTGCAGGTCGCGCCCTGCATGTGCAGCAGCTCCTCCAGAATCTCCGCATTCAGCGGATTGTCCTCCGCGCAGAGCAGCCGCATCCCGTTCAGCACTGATGTGCCGTCCACGTTCCCGATATTGCCGAATTCCGTACGCAGTTTCGCCATCTCGTTCTCCAGATTGGAAAGGAAGAACGGCAGCGGCACAAAGCCGTCCAGCCCACAGGCGCTGATGATATCCAGCACTTCCTCGCGCTGCCCCGCCTGCATACAGAATACGAAAATCGGCTTCCCGGCGGCCTCGCGCATCTGGCGAACCAGAGGGCGCAGCATCTCCGGCGCGCGGTACTGGCAGGACAAAAGCACTACGTCCACATCCTCCTGCCGCAGCATGTTCACCGCGTCTTCAGGGCGCTCGACCGCCTCCGCCGTCACGGGTGTGTGTTCCAGCGCATCCTGCACGTCCGCCACGCGCCCCGGCGCATAGCCGACCAGCAGCAGGTGGCAGTCCTTCACCGTGTGCGCGCGGTCATCCGCTTGTGCGTCCACCTTGAACTCCAGCAGCACTTCGAAGTGGCTGCCTTCGCCCGGCGCACTCTCGACGTTAATCACGCCGCCCATCATGTCCACAATGCTCTTGCTTATCGCCATGCCCAGCCCGGTGCCCTGCACCTTGTTCGTCACGGAATCCTCCGCACGGGTGAACACGTCGAACAGGTGCTTCTGGAATTCCTCCGTCATGCCGATGCCGTTGTCCTTGACCACAAAGGCATATTTCACATACGAATGCCCGCTGCGGGACACCTCGCGCACGTCAAGGCTGATTTCGCCGCCCTGCTGGGTGTACTTGACCGCGTTGGACAGGATGTTCAGCAGCACCTGCCGCAGACGGGTCGCATCGCCGATGAAGTTCTCGTGGTGAATCTGGCTCGCGCGGACGATAAAGTGCTGCCCGCGCTGGCGCGTCTGCGGGCGAATGATGGCTTCAATCTGCTCAATCTGCTCAGCAAGATTGACTTCATCCATGCGCAGCGTCACCGCGCCGCTCTCGATTTTGGACATGTCCAGCACGTCATTGATCAGCCCTAACAGATGCTCGCTGGATGTATGCAGCTTGTCGATATACGCCTGCAGCTTCTCCGGATTGTTCAGGTCGTGCTGCATCAGGTTCGTCAAGCCGATGATAGCGTTCATGGGTGTGCGGATGTCATGGCTCATATTCGTCAGGAACGCCGTCTTGGATACGTTGGCGGATTCCGCCAGTTTCAGCGCATCCACCGCTGCCTGACGTGCCTGATCCAGCTCCGCGTTCGCCTGTGCAAGCGCCTGCGCGTTCTCCGTCTCCACGGCGTAGCGCTCCCGGTTCTGCATCGCCGTCAACAGAAAGTACATTGCCCCCACCGTCAGCAGCAGCAAGACGAAGAACGCAATGTTGACTATCAGCGTAATCGAATCCACCATTGCGCGCGCACCGGCAGCGACCTCCACCCCCGGCACAAGAAACAGCATCGTCCAGTCGCATCCAGTTAGGCGCTTCATGCACAAGAAATACTGTGTTTTGTCCACCAGCACATCGGTGCAGGTAAAATGATTGTCGGATGCTTCAAGTTCTGTCAGACAGTTATCAAAATTGCCCGCGTGCGGGTAGCGGAGCGTCCGCAGCGCCGGATAAATGTTCCGTCCCAGAAAGTTGATGTTCTCATCCGCCGCGTCGGAATACATCTTCACGCCGTCGCTGATGACGACATAGGTGCTGTTCTGCGTGTGAAATGCGCTGCTGCGGAAGAACGGCGTCAGGCTGCTCATGCCCTTGAGCAGCACCAGATGCGTGATGCGGATGCTCTTTTCCCCCATCGCAACCTTCAGCGGCTGCATGATGGGCAGGGAAAAGACCATTTGATTTTCATCGCCGCCCTTGCCGCGAATAAGGAAACACTGTCGCCCCGTCATGCCAAGCGTATCGGCAAATTCGCAGGGCATCCGCTCTCCCGCCGCGTTAATCAGGTTTCCGCTTTCGTCAATCGCAAGGAATCGCAGGGCGCTGTCCTGCGACATCAGCTGATTCTGTGTCGCCTGAAGCAGCTGCACGAGTGCCTCCTGTGTCGTCGGGGCGTAGAAAGCTACGGACCTATCCATTACAGTCAGGAAATCCCACTGCTGTTCCAGCGTGATGGAGAGCTTCTCATACATTTGCGACGTAATTTCCGTCAGCTGATTCTGGCTTTCGCGGTAGAGTTCTTCGCGCGTATAGCGGGTGAAAAAGCGCATCCCAAGGAAAATGAGCGCAAATAAAACAACGCCGACCAGCACCAGCATCGGCAGTTTGCTGTGGGTCAGGCGCTGGCGAATCGACGCTTTCGCAGCCTTCATGCGCTCATCCCCCTGCGTCATGTGTTTTCCGCGCCTCCAAACGGGCACTGCCTCTTTTTCCCGCAGCGCCGTGCAGACAGATGGACAATATCATCTTTATTATACCATTGAGGACATTCCATGTCAAGGCACAAAAGAAGCGGCGATGTTCATTTTCCACCGCCGCCGAAGGATTATTCCGTCCAGCTGTACACCCATTCGCCCTGCTGGTTGATGTAGCCGCAGCGGGTCGTGCCGTCGTCCTGCGCCATTCCCACATACGCTAATTCGCCGTAAAATTGCGTCACAAAGCTGAATTGCAGCGGAATCGCCAGTTCGCCGCTTTCGTCGAGATACCCTGCCAGCCTCGTGCCGTCTATATCGTACACTGCCTGCAAGCCCGACGGGAAATACACGTCCGGCTGGTCGTATTCCGGGAATGTCCACTTCGCTTCGCTGATGATTTCGCCCTGCATGTTCACCCAACCGCAGCGGCGCTGTCTGCCCTTCTCCACAACGTACATGCACAAGCCGTTCTCCTCCGGCGTCCACAGCCGCACGATATTTTCGCCTTGCAGGGTGAACAGCTCCTCGCCCGCCACGCTGTACATCGTGAAGCTGTGTTCGCCCGTCGGCAGCACATAGCAGCCATGCCGGACGTCTGCATAGTGCGTATCCGTCGTGCGCATCACAACTTTCCCCGTTTGGTCGATGACACCATAAGTGCCGTCGGTCAATTCAACCTCCGCATAGCCGTCTGCAAACTCGAAGGTATACGCAAACTGCGGTTCAATCACCACTTCGCCGCTTGTATTACAATAGCCGTATAAGCCGTTCTCGTCCACCACCTCAAACAGCCCGCCGCTAATCACGGTATCGCAGTTCGCCGCATTGATGCCCTCCGGCAGGGGATATTCCTTCCCCGTTTCGTCCAGCAGCAGCGTCTGCACAATGTTGTAATCATCATCTAAGAATGTGACAACGGCGTACCCATCATAAAAATTGGAACCCATGTTGTCCGAATCATACTTCGCCGGAATCACCATTTCGCCCGTATCGCGGCTGACATAGCCCCACTTGCCGGTTTCGTCTGCCACGGCAATCAAGCGGCTGTTCGACTCCCTATGATTCACGCCCCGCCACTTCAAGCCGCTGAAAACACCGCTCTGCACATCAAAGAAGCCTTCCATCCATTCCGTGCCGAGACTGTTTTTCCCCGTCGCCTTCTTGTATAGCAGCCAAATGCCCGTTTCGCGTCCACCGTAACAGAAGCCGTCATAGCCGCTGTCTGTCACTACATTCTCATCCAGCAGCAGCATAATTTCGCCGTCGCGGTTCGCGAAGCCCTCCCGGTCGCCCTGCTGAATCCACGCATAATTGCCCCGGAAGTCGCCCGCACTGTCGAATTTCGGCGGAATCACCCAGTTCCCCATCTCGTCGATGTGTCCCCACAAGCCATTGTCGCCTTTCGCGGCGTACCAATACCCCTCCGCTGACGCGCAGCCTAACAGCAGCAGCAGGCACAATATCCCGCACAGCAGTTTCTTCATGCGTTTTCCCTCCTATGGTGATTTCTGCCTTCATGATACCAGCAAAGAGGCTATTCCGCAAGCGTTCCAACGCATTTGTTACAATTGAAAAAAGCAGGAAGAACGAATCCCCCTGCCCATATTGATTGGTTACTCCGCCAGCAGCGGCGCGACAAGCCCTTCCAGCACCGTCAGCGTCACCGACCCGACCTTGTTGTACACAATTTTCCCGGCCGCATCGACAATGACCGTCATCGGCAGCTGCGTCGAGCCGCCCAGCGATTTAATCACCGCGCCCGTCTTGTCCAGCGCGAACGGCATGTCAAGACTCTCCTTCGCGAGGAACTTGTCCACATCGTCCGTCACGAGGTTCGAGTGAATCGCCACCAGCGAGATTTCGTCACCGTACTTCGCATACAGTTCCGCGAAATACGGCAGCTCTGCCACGCACGGCGTGCACCACGTCGCCCAGAAGTTGATGACTGTCACTTTCCCCTTCTGCGCCGACAGCGTGAATTCGCCGCCTTCTTCCCCGTACAGCGGTACGGTAAAGTCCGGGCACTTCATCCCGACTTCATAGCCGACCGGCGTATCGTCCGCCGGCGCTTCCGTCGCTTCCGGCGCAAGCGTTTCCGTCGCGGCGGGCTGACTTGCCGGTTCTTCCACCGTGTCCGCCTTGTTTACCTGCCACATCACCACGCCCAGCACTACCAGCGCCGCCGTCCACGCCGCCATCACGCGGATGCGGCGGTTCGTGCGCTTTTTGTTGTCCTCCAGCTGCGGTTCTTCGCCCGGCTTCACCGGCTGCACTTCGTTCGCTTTCAGCGTAATTTTGCCCATTTTCATGCTGATGGCTTTCGTCGGACAAACGTCCACGCACGATGCGCAGTGGATGCACTCATGGTCGCCCACATGCCGAATATCCATCTTGCAGTGCGCCACGCAGCGCCCGCAGTTCGTGCATTTGCTCTTCTCGACCTTCACGCCGAGAATCGACACACGCGCGAACAGCCCGTAAATCGCCCCCAGCGGGCAGAGGAAGCGGCAGAACGCACGGTAGAAGAACACGCACGCCAGCAGAATCGCCACCATGATGACGAATTTGCGCGTAAAGAGGATGTTGAGGATGGAGAACTTGCCCGCATTGACTGGGTTCGCCAGCAAGCCCATTGCGCCCTCGAACGTCCCCGCCGGGCAGATGTACTTGCAGAATCCCGGCACGGGATACTGCTGCAGGCTGTACGCCAGCGGGATGATGACCACGAACACCGCCAGCAGGACGTATTTGAGATACGACAGCGCATGGGTAAAGCGGCTTTTCTTCACCTTCGGCGTCGGAATTTTGTAGAACAATTCCTGAATCAGCCCCAGCGGACAGAGCCAGCCGCAGATGGTGCGCCCCAAAATCAGCCCGTAGAGCATCAGAATGCCCAGGACGTAGTACGGCGCGCGTTTATCCGAGGACGCCAGCGCGTTTTGCAGCGCCCCCAGCGGACATGCGCCAATCGCGCCCGGACAGGAGTAGCAGTTGAACCCCGGCACGCAAAAGTTCTTGATGCTGCCAGTGTAAATGTCGCCCTTGATGAATCCTTTCACATAGGCGTTGTAGAGCAGGGCGGCGTAAACCTGTATGAGCCGCCGGGTGGTGGGCTTATGGGCGCTCCACCATGCCGCAAATTTCTTAGCCAAGGCCGATACACTCCGTACAAATATTGATTGCCTTCACCAGCACATCGAACATGCCGCCGTTCATCACACCCAGCGCAATCAGCACCACCGCCGCCGCCGCGATGATCACGCGGATGACGTTCCTGCCCGTCGTCTTTTCCGGAGCGGCTGCATCCGGCTTGCGCTTCTGGGCGCTCCTGCGCAGTTCCAGTTCCTTCATCAACAGGCGGAAATTCCACTGCTCAGCCGCCATCAGGAGGATGAACGCCAGCCCAATCCACGGGAACGTTTCAATCGCCATCTGGCGCACGACGACTTCCAAATCACGCGAGGCAAAATTCGACCAGTCCAGCAGGATTCGCCCCGCCATGCCCCCACAAATCAGGCACAGAATCGCCGCGCCGCACCATACGCCGATGCGCTGTTTCTTCACTTTGCGGATTTCGTCCGTCTCCTCCGTCCGCGCGCGCAGCATCAGCAGCTGATTCTCCGTCGGCGCGCGAAGCGATTCCTTCTGCTCCGGCTTTCCGGCGATGATGTTCGCCGCCAGCAGCGCCAGAAAGACCCACACGCTCCACGCAATCGAAGCGAAGTGCGCCGTGACAATTTCCCGGCTGTAAATATCGTGAATCCGCAGCCCGTTTTCGCCCATGTTTTCCGGCGCGATGCCTTCATGATAGATGGTCACGCACTGCCAAATCAGCAGCGCCGCCATCAGCACCGTCGCCACTCCCAGCAGCCACCGAAGCACAGTGCGCACCGAGCGTTTGCTCTCTGCCTTCATTCCGCGTCCCTCCCACTTTGCCGGACGCGCAGTACGCCCGGAACGCTACTGACTCCATTATAGTGCAGCAAAGGGGATGCGTCAAACAATTCATCAGACTTTTGCTGTTTCTTTTCCGTTTTTCCGATTGGAGCCCGGCGACATTGTGAAAAAATCATCAATTTTGTCCATTTTGTGCCGTCCGCTCTTGCTTTTCCGCATCATCTGTGATACCATAAGTGCACAGGCTGCTTGTTCAGCCCTTCACCATGAAGGAGGAAATATATAATGGGTTTTCTGGCAGGAAAGACAGCGATTATTACCGGCGCGGGCTATGCGAAGCTCAGCAACGGCCGCTGCGGTTCGATTGGCTACGGCATTGCGACCGCTTACGCCAAGGAAGGCGCGAATCTGGTCATCACGGGGCGCAACGTGAAGAAACTGACCGACGCGAAGGAAGAACTGGAACGCCTCTATGGCGTGAAGGTGGTGTGCGTGCAGGCGGACGTGAATGACAGCGCGGACAACGAGGCTGTTGTAAACAATGTCGTCAAACAGGCGATTGACACCTTCGGCCGCATCGACGTGCTGATTAACAACGCGCAGGCTTCCGCATCCGGCGTTCCGCTGGCTGACCATACCACCGAGCAGTTCAATCTCGCGCTGTATTCCGGTCTGTACGCCACATTCTATTATATGAAGGCGTGCTACCCCTATCTGAAGGAAACAAAGGGCGCGGTCATCAACTTCGCCTCCGGCGCGGGTCTGTTTGGCAACTATGGGCAGTGCGCGTATGCCGCGGCAAAAGAAGGCATTCGCGGCCTGACCCGCGTTGCCGCCACCGAATGGGGCAAGGACGGTATCAACGTCAACGTCGTCTGCCCGCTGGCATGGACGACGCAGCTGGAGAACTTCCAGAAGGCATATCCCGAGGCGTTCAAGGCGAATGTCAAGATGCCCCCGATGGGCCACTACGGCGACTCCGAGGTGGAAATTGGCCATGTGTGCGTCCAGCTGGCTTCCCCGGACTTCAAATTCATGTCCGGCGAGACCATCACCCTCGAAGGCGGCATGGGTCAGCGCCCTTAACCGCTCGCATCTTTGCTCCCTTCTGCGCACCGCGGAAGGGAGTTTTTTGTCCCTCATTGGAGGTTTTTCGCATGAACACCGACCGAATCGCGTATTTTCTCGCCGTCGTCCGCGAAGGCAGCTTCTCCGCCGCTGCGAAGAACATGTACGTCTCCCAGACCGCCATCAGCCAGCAGATTGCGTCGCTGGAAAAAGAAATGGGCTGTGCGCTGTTCCACCGTCTGTCTACCGGCGCGGTGCTGACCGACCAAGGCGAGCAGTTTCTCCCCTACGCCGAGCGCCTGATGGGGATTCAGCTTGAATTGCAGGACGCTTTCGCCGATGCGCACCGTGTGAGCGCCATCCACATCGGCTACAACGGGCCGCTGGAAAAAGAACTGATTGTCGATGCGTACCTTTCCCTGCATCCGCACCTGCCCAATTTGGTGATTCACCCGCTGTACCTCTCGCTGACGGCCATGTCCGACGCCCTCTACCGCGGGCAATGCGACATGGTGCTGACGCTTCCCGGCGAAATCGACCAGCGGAACACCTATCAGGAGGTACTCTACGATGTGCCGATGATTGCCGCCGTTTCCGAAGCGTCGCCATTAGCGGAAAAGTCGATTGTGTCGCTTTCTGATTTACGCGCGTATCCGCTGATTCTGCTTGCCCCCGACCAATCGCGCAGCGGACGCGGCGCGATTCACGACTGGGCACAGAATCTGGGATTTCCGAATCAGTCGATTATTTATGCGGATTCGGCAGATATGCAGATTTTGATGGTTTCGCTGAATCTGGGGATTTCCTTCTTTCCAGCGAGAAAGCCAGCCTATTTCAAGGGCGTGAAGCTGATTCCGCTGACGGAGGATATTGGGCATCATCGGTCGGTGCTGGTGTGCAGACGGCTGACACCGGCGATTCGGATGATTCGGGACTGCATGATAGAGGAAATGAAAAAGGGCTAAACACGCGGAAAGAGTATGACGAAGCGCTCAACTCAATCGCGCGGAGTCCAGCGTAGGCGATCAAAGTGTTTTCTAATCGCCCCCTTGACCCCTGCCAGCATTGACTTGTTCCGCGGTACAATGAATCACACCCGTCCCCGCATCAAAAAAAGCACCAGCCCTTCGCAGCATTTGCCGCTTCGGTCTGGTGCCATTTTTATCAACCGATTACTGCTGGTTTGCCGCGTTTTCGCCCGCAATGCGGCCCATCGACAGCGCGTTCAGGAAAGACGAACCGGACATGTAGACCAGATCGTACAGCGCGCCGTTGGAGGCTTCGCCCGCAGCGTACAGCCCACCGATGACCGTGCCATCCGCACGAAGCACCTGCGCGGAGGTGTCCGTCACAACGCCGCCGATCGTACCCGTGTACTGGGGCGCAATCTGCACCGCGTAGAACGGGCCAACCGTCGCGAAATTCATGAAGTCCACGCGCGCGCCAAACGCCGCATCCACGCCGGTTTCCTTCGCCGCATTGTAGACCGCGATGCAATCCAGGAACGCCTGCTTATCAAAGCCCAGCTTATCCGCCAGCTCCTCCAGCGTGTCCGCAGAGGTCACCGCCGGGTCATCAACGTTGTTCGCCAGAATCGCCGCATAGTCCTCGCGGTCAGAGCCGTAGATGCAGTAGTACGGCGCGGCATGACGGTAAATCAGGCTCGGATAGTTCAGGGAATGGCAATATTCGTTGACGAAGCGAACGCCGGTGTTGTCCACGATCGGCGCCTGACTCCACGGGCCGCCCAGAGAGGTCAGCTCCGCGTTCGTGCCGTCGCCCACGACGTAGGACATGCCCAGACGTGCGCCCTTCTCATAGACCGCCGCGCCGATGGCCTCCGCCATCAGGATGCCCTCGCCCGTCTGACCCGCGGAGCCGTAGAAGTACGCCACCTGCGCCGCGTCAACGGGCGTGAAGCGTTCCATCATTTCCTGATTGTTGCCGAAGCCGCCAGTCGCCAATACCGTGCCCTTGGCGTAGATGTTGAAGGTCTGACCGTCCTTTTCGACCGTCGCGCCGATGCAGTTGCCATTTTCGTCGGTCAGCAGCGCCGTTGCCTTCGTTTCCAGCCAGTATTCCACGCCCAGCTCCTGATTCTTCGCATAGAGCAGATCGGTGGGCTTGCCGTTGGAGGCATAGTGGAAGCGATCCACGCCCTCAATCAGGTCGAAGCTCATCGGACGGCCGAACTCGAATCCGTTCTCCTCCAGCCAGTCAATCAGACCCGCCGCCTGACCCACCACGAAGCGGATGCGATCCTCGTCCATGCCGCTGTCTTCGCGGAAATACTCGTTGTGGTTGTATTCCACCCACAGATCGACGTAGGCTTCGCAGGTATCCTCGATGCCGTACTTCTTCTGCTCGGAGGATTCCGGCGCCGCAATGCCGCCGCCCGCCATCGCGGATGTGCCGCCGATGGTCGCCAGCTTTTCAATCGCAATGACCTTCGCGCCGGCTTCCGCAGCCGCCATCGCCGCCGCTCCGCCAGCCGCGCCCGTGCCGATGACCAGCACATCGCAGGTCAGGTCGGTATAGGTTTCCTTCTCCGCCGCCTCGACCTTCGCCAAGTCCGCGTTCGTCAGCCCCAGCTCCGCCAGTGCAGCCGCCGCGGCCGCTTTCACCGCGTCGGATGTCACCGTCGCCGCCGTCACGCCGTCCACCTCGACGGAGTTGTTTGCCAGCATCTGCTCCGCCAGCACCTTCGCCGCCGCTCCACCGATGGAATCAGTCTGCGATGTCGCGTCGATTTCCACGTTCACCAGCTTGTCACCGTCCACGCTCAGCGTGACCGTCACGTTTCCGCCGCCAAACCCTTCCGCCGTCGCACTCGCTGTCTTGACCTCCGCCAGCGCCGTCGCGCAGGCCATCGTCAGCACCATACACAGGCTGAGCAGCAGCGCCGTCAGCTTCTTCATGATGAAAAACCCCTTTCCTTTTTGAATGTCTCCGTGCAGGGAAGACACTCTGGTTGCTCTTCGCAACTTTGTGAAAAATATACCATACTTCTCTTCAAAACACAAACATCAATTCAGGAAGGGGGCTATAAGGATTTCTTATACTATTTCCAGATGAAAATGCGCGGCGCAAGCAAATAGCGCAGATGAATTGGGAAATCGTATTATTTTTCTCCGCAATTTTTCCTTACCCCTGGAAAAACGCACCGCTTTATGCGTCTAATCCATTGAAATCACCATGAAAATGAAAGGAGGGCAAAGCATGGAGCAGCGATCCCCCAATGAACGCCGCTTGGAAGACTGGATGCGCACCTACGGCACCGCCATCCTGCGCACATGCTTCGTCATCCTTTCCGACGCGCGTGAAGCTGAGGATGCCATGCAGGACACCTTCCTCCGCGCCTGGCGCGCCATGGACACCTTCGAGCAGCGCAACGGCGCGAGCGTCAAAACGTGGCTGATGCGCATTGCCATCAATGTCTGCCGCGATTATCAGCGGAAACGGTGGTTTCGGCACATCGACATGCGGCACGCGCTGGAAGACTTGCCGCAGGGCATGATGACCGTGCTGCCAGAGGATCGGGAATTGATGCTGGACATCCTGCGCTTGCCCGACGACCTCAAAAAACCGCTGATTCTCTACTATTATCAGGACATGAACCTTCAGGAAACCGCCGATGCACTGGGCATCAGCAAGTCGACGGTGCATACGCGGCTCAAAAAAGCGGAACAGGCGCTCAAACTTTCGCTGACAGGAGGTGACTGCTATGTCTGATAAACTCAAGCGGGTGCTGGATACGAATTTAGCTGGACTGCACGTCACCGACGCGCAGGTGAATGCCGTCCTGCGCCGCGTTTCGCAGGATGAACAGCGTCCGCGCGTGATTCGCTGGCAGGCCATCGCGGCGGTGCTGCTCGTGCTGGTACTGGGCGCGGGTGTCCTGCTGCAAACCGGGATTTTGTCGGACGATTCTCCGCAGCTCACTGCCGACGTCACCCGTCAGGGCGATTTCCTGACGGCGGCACAGGTGAAAAAGCTTCTGGCCAGCGCGGCGGATTTGCAGTTTTCAGTGGATGAAGAGGCGATTTCGGCGCTGATGACGCAGGTCGAAAAGGACGGTGGCTGTTCGCTCTCCACGCTGCTGGAAATTCTCTGCCCTGCGGGGTCGTCGCTGGGGCAGTGGGATATCCGCGCGCAGGTGGCGCTCAGCCAGACGCTTGAAAGAATCGGCTATCAGGGGATTCTGCCGGGCATGACGCGCGAACCGCTCTCCACCGAAATCACCGCGCAGGACGCCCTTGCCCGCGCAGTTGCCTACATCCGCACCAATGACGACCCGCAGGCGGATTTCACCAATCTTGATTTCTATCGTGTAGGTATCCGCTTCCTTTCCGGTGTTTATGACGGCACCTGTGAGGGAGCGTATTACTGCGCAAATTTTGATGCGCTGGATGCGTTCGGCACAACGTACGAAGTCGCGGTGAACGCGGAGGACGGCAGCATTTGCCGAATGCGGCGGGAACGCGGCGCGGGCAGCAATCACACGGCGGACGAAGTGACCCGCGGCTTCCGGCGCATTTTCGGCTACGACATGCGCACATGGACGCCCATGCAGCTGCGTGTGTACATTCTGGCGCTTTCGCGGGCGGATCACTCGTCAATGCAGACGGTGCATGAGCTGTTCCTGAGCGTCGGGCGCGATGGCTTCCCGGATGTTCCGGCGGAAGCGCTGAACCGCGAAGAAGCCATTGACGCCGCGCTCGCCATTCAGGGCGGTTCATCGTCCGACGTGCTGGCGGCAGAGTACCTTGCGGGCGCGTCCGGCGACTTCTGGAAGATTGCCATCCGCCAGCCGAATGCCCCCAGCGGGCAGAGCATCGTCTATCTGGAGCTGAACGGGCTGACCGGTACGCTGCTGACAACGACGTACTCCGGCAATCTCTACGGTTTGCCGCAGGAGTTTTTCCCCAGTCAGCTGCTGTCCACCCTTGACCGCACGGACTTCTCCCATGGCGTACCCGCCGTGGATGCCGAAACGGCGCAATCTGCTGCCAGCGATGCCATCCAGCGCCAATATCAGCGGAATATGGCGGAAGAAGGCTACACCTGCTTTATTGAAAGCGATTTTGAGGACACGGCAGGCGGATTCTCCTACTACACGGGCGGCGGTGTCGTGATCTTCAGCAAGGATGCGCAGAACACGTCGCAGGGTGACATTTACTGGGCAGCGCTGAACTGGTACGGCGAAGTGCTGGATGTCGGCTGGAACCGCAATCCGCTGGATGCAGCGCGCTTCACGCTGCTGATGCAGGGCTATCTGCCCCCGATTTACCAGCGCGAAACCGTCCAGCAGCTGCAAGCGCTGCTGACCGGCAGCCAGACGGACGAAGCCGGTCTGCGCCAGATGGAAACAGACGGAACGTTGCCGCTGTTCAACGCCCTGCTGGCGCTGGAGGTCGTTCCTGATGCCAGCACGAAATCCACCGCCGATGATGTAACCGCTGCCGCCTTGAAATCGCTGAACGCCCATCTGTGCTATGAGAATTCCTCGTTCCTTGTTTATCGCGAGGATGGTGAGCTGATTTGGCATTTCTGGTTGTCCACCGACATGGGGTACTTCCTCTTGGATGTGCGCGACAGCGACTTGTCCGTGGTGGGCTCCGTACAGATTCCGAGCTTCAGTGCCCTGCGCGCCAGTATTCTGCTGCCCGTGCGCGTCTGGAACACGCTGGCGGAAAACCTGCGCGTCACCAGCTTCTACCGCGACGCGAACACGCAGCCCGGCATCGTCTACGGCATGTACGCCAATCATATTGTTCAGCGCTATGTTGATTTGTACGGTGCCAATATCCTGCGCTGGGATCAGGCGACGCTCCGTTCTTTCCAGTCCGCGATAAGCATCAGCGGCAGCTACGTCGGCGACTGGTCTGTTGCCTGCCTGTGTCAGACGATTTACCCCGACGTCCCTGACTACGCAATTTCTCAAGAGGTCGCGGCGGAATACGCTGCCCGCGCGCTGGGCGACGATGACTACTCCCTGCGCGGCGGTGTGCTGATTGACCCCGGCGAGGGCGACCCCATTTGGAAAGTGACGCTGGATTACCCCGACGGGCGCAGCTTCAACGCGGAAGTGGACTGCCGGACAGGCGCGATTCGGACGCTCCGCCAGCAGGACACGCGCCTCATGCCCTTCTACACGGACTACCTTGATTTCCCTGATGACGGGGAATACTGGTTCCGTAATTTTGTGCTGGATGAGGTTATCGAGCAAGTACGGACGCAAATGACTGGTCGATACGGCAATAACGTCTGATTGCATCAAGCGACGATTTTGCTATTTTTCTGACAAGTTTGTCTGGACAAACCGGCATTGCTGCGCGTATAATAGTGTTGCTGGTAGAAATTCTGCCAAGTTTCGCAAAAAAGAGGTTGGCTCCTATGAAAAAGTTTTTCGCACTGCTCCTGTCCATCATGCTGCTGTCCACGGCTGCGCTGGCTGAAGTCAAAATCGGTCAGGTTGAGTATGCCGCACATGGCACGTCCTGCTTCGCTGTGCTGACCGTCGCGATGGATGGCGACACCATCGTTGCCGCGCACATCGACGAGTTCCAGTTCATGGATGCCGCCACGGCGGAAGGCGTTCCGAACTCCGACGCTTCCTTCGGTCAGAACTATCCCGAAGGCAAGGTGCTGGCTTCTAAGGTTGTGAACGACGGTCTGTACAGCACCAACATGACGACCAAGGCGGGCGCAACCACGCCGCTGGGCGTGAGCTACAACGCCATCGAAGCTTTCGTGACCGGCAAGACCATTGCTGAACTGGAAGCTGCCATCGAAGGCAAGACCAAGGAAGAAATGGTAGACGCCGTCTCCAGCAGCACGCTGGTGGATACGCTGGGCTATGTGCAGGGTCTGCTGGCCGCTGCCAAGGCTGCGAACAACCAGACCGGCTACTACACCGTCTACAACAAGACCGGTGAAACCGTGAAGGAAGTCAGCATTACCATTAACGCGACCGGCGAAAAGTTTGTCATGGCGACGGACGTTCCTGCTGATGCGATGGTCACATATCCCTTCTCATGGAGTTCCGCATTCAGTTGCCTGATCAGCCTGTAGGCATAGGATCTGGACACTTCGAGCTCCTGAGCTACTTCTTCTACTCTCATAAATTGGTTTTTCACGTGTTCCTCCTTTTGCAAATTAAGCAATAACGCTTAATTTACAATACGATTATATTAAACATTATCGCTTGTGTCAATAGGCTTTCAAGGAGTATTCCAAACTTTTTTGTTAAATTACCATCTTGACGATCTTAAACGGATTTGCTATGATAAATTATCCTGTTCAAGAGGTGATTTGATGGCAACCGGCGAACGTATCCGTTTCTTTCGCACTTTACGGGGGATGACACAAAAGTATTTGGGTCTTCTTCTGGGGTTTCCAGAGAGCTCGGCTGATGTGAGACTTGCTCAGTATGAATCCGAGGATCGAACGCCCAAGGCAGAGCTGACCGGGCAGATGGCGGAAGCGCTGGACGTTTCTCCCAAGGCCATCGCCGTGCCGAACATTGATACCATGGACGGCTTGATGCACACGCTTTTTGCTTTGGAAGACCGAAAGCTTCTCCGTATCACGAACACGGATGGTTTGATCTGTCTGCGTGCTGAGATTTTTGACGGCGGCATCCATGCGGCCGATTTGGAGCAGCGTTTTCGTGCCTGGCAGGAGCAATCTGCCAGGCTGGCTGCCGGTGAGATCACCAAAGAGGCATACGACCGCTGGCGGTATCATTACCCCGATTTCGACGACATGCGCATCCATGCCGCAGTCCCACCTGAAGCATCCGCTGTGCGCAAACGCGGCCGGAAGCCAAAGTCGAAAGCCTGAAAGAATAGACATAAAGAAAGCCCTCCGCTTGTGGAAGATTTTCTCCACAGCGAAGGGCTTTTGAACAGGCTATTTCACAGAGAGTGATAACCGGGAGGTGTTTTTCTCGCCTTTACCCCAAAGCCACCAGCTCAGTTTTCTGTAAAGACAGCTTCGGAGATGGTTATCATTTTGTTATCAGAGGCGGTTTGGACTGGGCAAATACGCTTGCGCTGCAAGGGTTTTCGCCTTTACAGCGGTCACTCCCACTCAATACTCGCCGGCGGCTTGGTCGTCACGTCCAGCACGACGCGGTTCACATGCGGCACTTCGTTCACAATCCTTGCGGAAATCGTGCGCACGACGTCGTACGGGATGCGCGCCCAGTCGGCGGTCATGAAGTCGTCCGTCGTGACCGCGCGGATGGCGACGGTGTAGTCGTACGTCCGCTCGTCGCCCATGACGCCCACGGAGCGGATGCCCGTCAGGACGGTGAAATACTGGTGGATGTCGGCGTCCAGACCGGCCTTGGCGATTTCCTCGCGCAGCACCGCGTCGCTCTCGCGGACAATCTCCACCTTTTCCGGGGTCAGGTCGCCGATGACACGAATCGCCAGACCGGGGCCGGGGAACGGCTGACGCCAGACAAGATCGTGCGGGAGACCAAGCGTTTCGCCCAGCGCGCGCACTTCGTCCTTGAACAGCATCCGCAGCGGCTCAATCAGCTGCGTGAAGCCGAGTTCCTTGGGCAGACCGCCGACGTTGTGGTGGCTCTTGATGACCGCCGCGCCCGTCGCCTGACCACTCTCGATAACGTCCGGGTAAATCGTTCCCTGCGCGAAGTAATCCAGCTTGCCGAGCTTTTCGGATTCCGCCTTGAACACTTTCAGGAAGTCGCGGCCGATAATCTTGCGCTTCGTTTCGGGGTCGGAAACGCCCTTCAAATCTTCGTAGAAGATTTTGCTGGCGTCGGACGCAACCAGACGCACGGGGAAAGTGTGCGTGAACACATTCACCACCTGCTCGGTTTCGCCCTTGCGCATGAAGCCGTGGTCAACGTAGACGCAGGTCAGTCGGTCGCCGATGGCCTTATAAATCAGCGCCGCCGCGACGGAGGAGTCCACGCCGCCGGAAAGTCCCAGCAGCACCGTGCCCTTGTCACCCACGATTTCGCGGATGTTGGCAATCGCCGTCTGCGCGTAGGTTTCCATCGACCAGTCGCCCACGCAGCCGCAGATATTCAGGAAGTTCTCGATGACCGCGCGTCCCTCGTCGGAGTGGGTCACTTCCGGATGGAACTGCACGCCGTAGATGCGCCGGTCGTCGTTCGCCATCGCCGCAACGGGGCAGTTCGTGCTGTGCGCAATCGGGTGGAAACCAGCCGGGCACTTCTTCACCTGATAGGTATGGCTCAGCCAGCAGGAGGAAGCATCCGACATGCCGGAGAGCAGGCTCGTCTTATCGTCCATCGTCACGGTGATTCGGCCATACTCGCGCTGTGCCGCCTTTTCCACCGTGCCGCCCAGCAAATACGCCGTCAGCTGCATTCCGTAGCAGATGCCCAGCACCGGCACGCCCAGCTGATACACGCCCTCGTCGCAGCGGGGGGCATCCTGTTCCAGCACGCTCGCCGGGCCGCCGGAGAGAATCACGCCCACGGGGTTCTGCGCGCGAATCGTCTCCAGGCTCGCGTCATAGGGCAGGACGCAGGAATACACATGGCATTCGCGCACGCGCCGCGCAATCAGCTGCGTGTACTGTCCGCCGAAATTCAGAATGACGATTTTCTGTGTTTCCGCCATTGATTGATTTCCTCCACTATTTCTTTCCCTGTTTCAAACTGAAAAGCAGCACCGAATTTTGATACGATGCTACCTTATATTGTGCCACATTTCCGCCGTGAAAGCAAGCCCCAGCACGGCTTTTTTTCCTGCCGGCTGATTAGTTTACACGTTAGCCTTACGTCGTTTCCTTTCATTGTTCCTTTCGGTGAAAATTTCGCCATATTTATCAGCTTTTTTCTTCTTTTGCCGCTTGACAAGGGCATTTTTCCGGGTTATAATACCCATATGCCTAACTGTTAAGCTAACAGGAAGAGAGGAATGCTTCATGTTTCGTCAGGATTGTTCGCACCATCTGCTTACGACCATTCTGCCTTTCTGGGAGAACCTGACCGACTGGGAGCGCGGCGGCTGGTTCGGCTATGTGAATCATGACCTGTCCGTGGAGCGTGACGCGCACAAGGGCTGCATCCTCAACAGCCGCATTTTGTGGACGGTCTCGATGGCGGCCGGGGGAACGGGAGATAAAATCC
>FR899894.1:37689-68401 GCA_000437595.1 Faecalibacterium sp. CAG:74
TGCGTTCGCATCCCTGCCGCATTTTGAGGATACCGAGCGCGGCGGCGTGTACTGGTCGGTGACGGCGGACGGCGAGCCGCTGGACAAGACAAAGCATACCTACTGTCAGGCGTTCGCGATTTACGGCTTGGCGGCGTACATGCGCGCCATCGGCGAAAGCGACCCGGATTATGCCCCTGCGCGCGACAAGGCGATGGCGCTTTTCCGCCTGATTGAGACGAAATGCAGCGACGCGGGCGGCTACGGCGAAGCCTATGAGCCGGATTTCACCCCCGTCGGCAACGAAAAGCTATCCGACAACCCGAAGCTGATGGAGCGCCACGAGACGGCGTCCCGCACGATGAACACGCTGCTGCACGTTTTGGAGGGCTATGCGGAATTATACCGCGCCATGCCGGACGAAGCTGTGCGCCGCGCCGGAGAAGTCTGCTTAGAGCGCTTCCTGAACGTGATGTACAATCCGGGCAAGCGCCGCTTGGAGGTCTTCTACGACCGCAATTATCGCTCTTTGCTGGATATGCAGTCCTTCGGGCACGACATTGAGGCCTCGTGGCTGATTTGGGACGCGGCAGAGACGCTGCTGCCCGAATCAAACCGCGCGCCGTATCTGCACATGTGCCTGACGCTGGCGGAAGCTGTCCGCGAACGCGCATTCACCGACCACGGCTTGGAGAACGAAGTCGTCGAGGGCAAAGTTGACCACACGCGTGTCTGGTGGGTACAGGCGGAGACGGTGCTGGGCTTCCTGAATGCCTACGAGCTGACGGGCGCATCCACTTGGCTGAGGCAGGCGGAAGCGCAGTTTGCCTACATCTGCCGCGCCTTTGTTGACCCGCGTCCGAACAGCGAGTGGTTCTGGTCTCTGACCGAATCAGGCGTCCCGACGGACAAGCCGATTGTGGAAGAGTGGAAGTGTCCGTACCACAACAGCCGCATGTGCCTGCGGGTGATGGAGCATCTGGCGTAATGTTCCATCGGCTATCGCGCTGATGCTTGCATTCATGCTGTTTTTACCTTTCTGAATGTGCTTTCGCCTTGCGCAGGGATTTCGCTCCTGCGGGAGCGACCAAAGGGCTTTCCGATCGCCCTTTGGAAACCTTCGGTGCACTCCTGCATAGTAGGTTTTTATTGTTACTCCAGTTAGTTAGTGTACCTTTCGTTCCCTCAAGCAGCAATACAAACCAATAAACAGGAGTGTACGCTGCGAAGGGGTCAAGGGGGTAACCGCAGACTTCGTCTGTTTCCATTGCCCCCTTGTCGCCTCCGCAGAGGCGAAACCCCTGCAGCAATACTCCAGAAGTCTAAAAGAAAACAAGAGCCATCAAAAAGCGACTTTGCCCTCGCAAACATCCACAAATCTGGAGGTTTTATTCCACCATGAGCGGTATCACCATGCGTGACATTGGGCGGCAGCTGGGGGTCAGCGCCGTCACCGTGTCGAAGGCACTCGCGGGAAAATCCGGCGTGAGTGAGGAAATGCGGCAGAAAATCATCCGCCGCGCATCCGAACTCGGCTATGTCAACCCCAACGCGCCGCAAACCACGCCCACATCCGGTTTGGATGTCGGCATCCTCATTCCGGAGAACTTCTTCTCCGTCGTGTCCTTTTATGCAACTTTCTACAAGCAGCTCGTGCAGGCGCTGACCGACGCAGGGCATTTCGGCATCATGGAGCTGGTCACGCATGACATGCAGACCGCGCTGACCCTGCCGAATCTCCTGCGTTCGCGCCACGTCGATGCGCTCATCTGTCTGGGGCAGCTAACCTCCCCGTATATGCAGCTGCTGACGCGGCAGGAAATGCCCGTCATCTGTCTGGACTTCCACGACCCCTTTGTCACCACTGACGCCATTGTCAGCGACAACGCTTTCGGCGCGGCGCAGTTGACCTACTGGCTGATTGAGCAGGGGCATCGGGACATCGGCTTCGTCGGGGATATCAAGGCAACGTCCTCCATCATGGAGCGCTACCTCGGTTTCCTTTCCGCAATGCTGATGAAGGATTTGCCCGTGCGCCCCGAATGCGTTTTTTCCGACCGCAGCCCAGAAGGGAACACGTTCCACACCTTCCAGCTGCCGGAGAAAATGCCGACCGCGTTCGTCGTGAACTGCGATATGTCCGCGCAGGCGCTGATTACCGACCTGCAAAGCCGCGGCTACCGCGTGCCGGAGGACATTTCCGTCGTGGGCTTCGATGATTTCTGCCCGACCGCTGGAAACACGCCGCCGCTGACAACCTTCCGTGTCAATTGCCCCGCGATGTGCCGCATGGCGGTCAAGCTGATTGGCGAGCGCTGCGCGGGCGACCGCAAAACCGTCGGGCGCGTGGTGATTGGCGGCGAATGCGTCTTCCGTGATTCCGCCGCGCCGGTGTCTGTCATTCACTAATCCCGGAGAGCAACCGCTTTCCGTTAAACAACCAAGAAAGAGGTATGTACACATGGCTGTCAAGATGCTCAACGTCCCCTCCCTTCCCAACATTCCGTGGCAGGAGAAGCCGGCTGACTACAAGCTTTCCTCCCCCGTCTGGCGTTACAGCGAGAACCCCGTCATGGGGCGCAATCCCACGCCGGAAATTGCCCGCATCTTCAACTCCGCCGTTGTGCCGTGGGAGGATGGCTATATTGCCGTTCTGCGCGGCGAGCAGGTCAACGGCATCCCGTATGTCTACCTCGGACATTCCAAGGACGGCATTCACTGGGACGTCGAGCGCGAAAAAGTGCCCTTTGTGGATGACAACGGCAACCCGAAAATGCCGCACTACGCCTATGACCCGCGTCTGGTGAAGGTGGATGACACCTACTACATCATCTGGTGCACCGATTTCTACGGCGCTGCCATCGGCATGGCGAAGACGAAGGACTTCAAGACCTTCACGCGCATTGAGAACCCCTTCATCCCCTTCAACCGCAACGCCGTGCTGTTCCCGCGCAAGGTGAACGGCAAGTTTAAGCTCCTGTCCCGCCCGTCCGACTCCGGCCACACGCCCTTCGGTGATATTTTCATCTCCGAATCGCCCGACATGGAGTACTGGGGACACCATCGCCATGTGATGGGGCGCGGCAGCAACTGGTGGGAGTCCGTCAAGATTGGCGGCGGCGCTGCCCCCATTGAAACGACCGAAGGCTGGCTGCTGTTCTACCACGGCGTCGCGACGACCTGCAACGGCTTCGTGTACTCCATGGGCGGCGCGATTCTGGACATCAACGAGCCGTCGAAGGTGCTGTACCGCTGCGAAAACCACCTGCTGACGCCGGAAGAGCCTTACGAAACGACTGGCTTCGTGCCGAACGTCGTTTTCCCCTGCGCTACCCTGCAGGACGGCGACACCGGCCGCATCGCCATCTACTACGGCGCGGCGGACACCAACGTCGGTCTGGCGTTCACCACGGTGGACGAGGTTGTCACCTACATCAAGGCGCACTCCAAGCTCCAATGGGGCGACGACATCGCGCAGGACGATTTCTGATTTTGCGGGGATGTACGAGTGCGTACATCTCCATTTTTATGCAGAGATTTCGCCTCTGCGGCGGCGACCAAAGGGCAATAGAAACAGACGAAGTCTGCGATCGCCCTTTTGGAAACCTTCGGTGCACACTCCTGTTAATTGATTTTTATTGGAAGTTTTTTAGTTTGTGTGCCTTTCGTTCCCCCTTGTAACGATAAAAATCAAGCAGCATGGGAGGCGACCGGCGAAGGGGTCAAGGGGGCGACCGCAAAGCCCCCTTGTCGCTCCCGCAGGAGCGAAATCCCCTGCAACAATCAAAACCAATCAGCATTGAAAAATCAGCAACCAAAAAAGAAAAAGGAGCGACCACTGCTATGCAAATCCGCAGTTTTTCCTCCCTGATGGAGTCCTACGAGCGCCTCATCGCGCGCCCGAATCCCGCCAATGACCACTTCTATAACGGGCTTTATACCCGCTACCGCTACCCTGTCCTTACCCGCGAGCACATCCCGCCCTTCTGGATGTACGATGCCGACCCCGCGTCGAACCCCTTCATGATGCAGCGCCTCGGCGTCAATGCCACCATGAACAGCGGCGCAATCAAGCTGAACGGCAAGTACTGCCTCGTCGTGCGCGTCGAAGGCATGGATCGCAAGTCGTTTTTCGCCGTCGCGGAATCCGATAAGCCCACGGAGGGCTTCCGCTTCCGGGATTATCCTGTCGTCCTCCCCGATACCTGCGCGGAGGAAACGAACGTCTACGACATGCGCCTGACGCAGCATGAAGACGGCTGGATTTACGGCGTATTCTGCTCCGAAAGCAAAGACCGCACCAGCAGCGATTTGTCCGCGGCGGTTGCGGCGGCAGGCATCGTTCGCACAAAAGACTTGCAGAACTGGGAGCGCCTGCCGAACCTCAAGACGCTCCGTTCGCCGCAGCAGCGCAACGTCGTCCTTCACCCCGAATTTGTGGACGGGCAATATGCCTTCTATACTCGCCCGATGGATGATTTCATCGAGACGGGTTCGGGCGGCGGCATCGGCTTCGGGCTGTGCAAGGATATCGAGCATCCCGTCATTGACGAGGAGAAAATCATCTCCCTGCGCCGCTACCATACCATCACCGAGAGCAAAAACGGCGCGGGCGCAACGCCGATTCGCACCGACAAGGGCTGGATTCACATCGCACACGGTGTCCGCAACACGGCGGCAGGTCTGCGCTATGTGCTGTACGCCTTCATGACGGCGCTGGATGACCCGTCGCGCGTGATTGCCGAACCATCGGGGATGCTGCTTGGCCCGATGGGGCACGAGCGCGTGGGCGACGTGAGCAATGTCGTGTTCTCCAACGGCGCGATTGCGGATGACGACGGCAAGGTGTACATCTACTATGCCTCGTCGGACACGCGCCTGCATGTTGCCGAAACGGACGTTGACCGCCTGTGCGACTATCTGCTGCACACGCCCAAAGACCCGCTGCGTTCGCCGGACTGCGTGCGCCAGCGCTGCCTGCTCATCTCGCACAATCTCGCGTTTATGGGAAAGAAGGACGACTAATGGCGATTGAATTCAAACTTGCGCCCCTGTTTGGCAATGGCGCTGTCCTGTGCCGCCGCAAGGAAGTGCGCGTCTGGGGTACGGCGGCGGATGGGCAAACTATCACCGGGCGCGTAACGACGGCGGATGGGCTGATTCTCTCCGAAGGCATCTGCACAGCGCGCGACGGACGCTTCCTTCTGCATCTTCCGCCGATGGAACAGGCGACCGGCTGCACGCTGACTGTCCATTGCGGGGCAGAAACGTGCACATCCACCGATATTTCGATTGGCGAAGTCTACCTCGCGTCCGGGCAGAGCAACATGGAGCTGGAACTGCAAAACGCCGACGAGGGGCAAGATTTAATCTCAGCGCATGACGACCCGCTGGTGCACTACTTCAACGTCCCGAAAAAGAGCGTCTGGGATGACGACGCGATTGCAGCCGAAGCCGCGTCTCATTGGGAGCGTGTCCGCCCCGGCTATGCGCGGGATATGTCCGCCGTGGCGTACTTCTTCGCCCGCAAACTCGCGCGGACGATTGACTGCCCTATCGGCATTATTGACTGCTACTGGGGCGGTACATCCGTGACCTGCTGGATGGACAAGGAAGCGCTGGAAGCAACCGCCGAAGGGCAGCGCTACATCACCCGCTACCGTGAGCAGGGCGGCGACAAGCCTTTTGACCAGTGGCGGCAGGAGGAAGATGCTTTCTGGGTTGAAATGAACGCGTGGAATGCGCATGTTGCTCAGCTGAAGCGGAAAAAGCCCGGCGTTTCGTGGCCGGAAATCAACGAAACCGTCGGCCCCTGCCCTTGGCATCCGCCGGTTGGTCCCGGTTCGCCGTATCGTCCGGGCGGGCTGATTGAAACGATGACAAAGCGCGTCGTTCCCGCGACGCTGACCGGCATTCTGTATTATCAGGGTGAGGATGACACCGCGAGAACCGAGCATTACGACGTGCTGCTGACTGCGATGGTGATGCGCCTGCGTCAGCTTTTCCGCGACGATTCGCTCCCCTTCCTCAACGTGCAGCTGCCGATGTGGATTGCCGCCGGCGACGAGGATAAGCACGACTGGGCGCGCCTGCGTCTTGCACAGGCACGCGCGGCGAGCGCCCTCCAGCCCGGCGGTCTGGCGATTCTGCTGGACTGCGGCGAATTCGACAACATCCACCCGACCGACAAGCGTACCCCCGGTGAGCGCCTGTGCGACGTTGCCCTGCGCGTCGTCTATGGCATGGACGCGCCGGAATCCCCCCGCGCGCTGGGGAAGTATACGCAGGGAGATACGCTCGTTGTCACGCTGAGCGCGCCTGTGCTGCACCGGGAGACGGGCGAACTGCTGCTGGAGATTGCCGGGGAGGACGGGGCGTATCACCCTGTGCAGTCGGTGACGCTGGCTGGGGCGGAGATGCGCTTGCGGAGCGTGGCAGTGCTCCACCCGGCGAAGGTAAGGTATGCATATGTGAATTGGGGGAAGGTCGCTTTGTTTGGGCGGAACGGTCTTCCGCTCGCGCCCTTCGCCTTCGAGGGCTAAAAGAGGATAAACACGCGGAAACAATAGGGGAAAAACGACCAACTCAATCGCGCGGAGGGGTCAAGGGACAGCGTCCCTTATTAGGTTTATGGCAACGCCCCAACTGTTGCTCGGACGCTCAACTCCAAGAAAACCGCCAACAAAGGCGCAGACAGCGAAGCGTCCCTGCCAGTAACCAAACCACAATCAAAACAGACCAGCACGGCATCACACCATGCTGGTCTGTTCTTTATTCTGCTTACTTTTCCGGCGCATCCGGGGTGGTCGGCGTGGGCGGCACCGGGGCTTTGCCCTGAATGTACACCGGGTATGCCGCGCTCACCCGCTGACCGTCATTCACCGTCGCGGTGACGAGGACAATTTGTGTTTCCGCGTTTGCGGACACGCGCAGCTTCCCGTCGCCAGAAATCGTCGCAACGTTCGCGGGGCAGTTGACCGCCCACGTCACACGCTTCACCGTAGCGTTCGCGGGCTGCACCGTCGCCATCAGCCGGAGCGTCGCACCCGCGCGGACGATGCGGTTGCCTGTAATCACCACGCCCGTCGCCGGAATGCCGACCGTCACGCGCACGGACGCGCGCTTGTTCGAGCCGTCGGTCGTGCGGACGGTAATCGTCGCTGTACCCGCCTTCAGGCCGCGCACAACGCCGTTTGCATCCACCGTCGCAACGCGGGTGTTGCTGCTGCGCCAGCGGATGGGCATCTGTGCCGTTTCGGGTGTTGCCGACACATGCAGCTGCATCGACGCGCCAACGTTGACCCAGCTGCTGGCTGCCGTCAAGGTGAGTTTCGTCGTCTTGGGGTAAATGACAAGCGTCCACGTTGCGGAAATTGTGCTGTTCTCCGCGCTGACGGCGTTCACCGTTACCGTCGTGATTTCTGCCACGTTCTTCGTGGTCAGCACGCCGCTGGTCGAAATGGTCGCGACGCTCGCGGGGCAGTTGAGCGAGTAGATAACCTTCTGATTCGCGGCATCCTTGGGCAGAATCGTCGCCTTGATGGTCGTGGACTGCCCGCCGCCGAGTTTTTCCGCGCCGCTGATGGTCAGCGACTTGACCGTTTTCTGTACCTTGACGGTGAACTTCGCGCGGACACCCGTGCCGTCCGTCGCCGTCGCGGTAATCGTCACCGTACCCGCCTTGAGCGCGGTCACAACGCCATTTGCATCCACCGTCGCAATGCGCTTGTTGCTGGTCGACCAAGTGACGCTCTGCGCGGCATCTTCCGGCAAAACGCGCGCCGTCAGCTGAAGCGTCTTGTCTTCGCCGTCCACGTCGATGTAGTTTCTCGGCGCGGAAATGGCAACCGTCGTTACCGGGGGCAGAATCTGGACGGTGCGCGTCGCGGAAATCGCGCTGTTCTCCGCGCTGACCGCCGTTACCGTGATGGTCACAGGCGCGGTGAACCCCTTGCCAGCCTTCAAGCGCCCATGCCGGTCAATGGTCGCAATGTCTTTGCCGCAATCCACCGACCAGATAACCTTCTGGTTCGTCGCCGTAGCGGGGGTGATGACGGCGTTCAGCGTGATGGTCTTGCCCTGCGCAACGGCACTTGCGCCGCGGATTTCCAGCGTGCCAACCGCGCTTCCGACCGTCAGGGTGATTTTCGCCGAACGGCCCGAACCGTCCGTCGCCTTGGCGGTAATCGTCACCTTGCCGACCTTCTTCGCCGTCACCAGACCGTTTGCATCCACCGTCGCAATGCGCTTGTTGCTGGTCGACCAAGCCACCTGCTGGGAGGCGTCCTCCGGGATGCATTTTGCCGTCAGCTGAAGCGTCGGGGAAGCGAGGTCAATCGTCAGGCGCGGCGCGGAAATCGCAAGTCCCGTCGTCACCGGGCGAATCGTGACCGTGTGGGTGGCGCGAATCGCGCTGTTCTGCTTGGACACCGCCGTCACGGTAATGGTCGTAATCGCGCTGACTTTCTTGGTCGTCAGCTTGCCGCTCTGGCTGATGCTGGCGATGCTCTTGTCGCAGTCCACTGACCAGACGACGCCCTTTTCCGTCGCATCCGCCGGCGTCATCACCGCCTTGAGCGTGATGGACTTGCCCGCCGCGACACTGCCTGCGCCCTCGATGGTCAGCCCCGTCACGCCGCTGACGACGCGCAGGGTGATGCGGCCCTTGACCTTGCTGCCGTCCTTCGCCGTGGCAGTGATGGTCACTTTGCCGGTCTTGCGCGCCGTCACCAGACCGCTTGCATCCACCGTCGCAATTTTGCTGCTGCTGCTCGACCATGTGACATCGGCAATCGCGTCCTCCGGGTCGCACGTCGCTTTCAGCTGCAAAGTTTTGCTGCCGCTCAAATCAACATACATCGTGGGCGCGCTGACGGTGATTTTTTTCACGCCCGGCGCAATGCACAGGCGGAAGTTCGCATAGCGCGACGGGTCACTTTTCAGCGCCGCCGACACCTGCACATAGTGCGTGTATGCCACACGTTTGGTGGTAATAACGCCGCTTTTGATGGTCGCCAGCGAAGCATCCGCCGGGTACAGCGTCCATTCCAAATCGCTGTTCGGGACGGTTTTTCCGTCGATGGTGACGGAGAACGTCAGCTTCTCGCCGCCGCGAACCGTCTTTGCGCCGGAAATAACGACTTCGCCTTTCGCGGGCGGCGTAGGCAGCGGCGGTGCGGGCGGCAGGTCACTGCCCGTGGTGATGTCCGACGGCGTTGTGACCGCCAGCGCTGTATTGCTCCATTGCGGCACAAGCAGCACCGCCAGCGCCAGCATCAGCACCAGCGCCGCCTTTTTCATGCTTTGCTTCATGGTTCTTTCCTCCTACCAATTTCCGAAAAAGGGATTCCGCATTCTTCATTGTAGCGCAGAGCGCGGCCTTGCGTCAAGCAAATTTCGCCTGTGGGTGAAGAATTTACAAGTCACCGCCTTGCAAAGGCGTAAATCCCAATCGCCGCGGCAATGGACAGATTCAGCGAATCCACCTTATTGCTGCTTGGAATGCGCACAGGCTGCCCCAGACGGCTGAACTCCGGCGGCAGACCGCTGCCCTCGTTGCCGAAAATCAGCGTCCATCGGTCAGGAATGTCGCCCAACACATCCGGCAGGGACTTCGACCCGTCGAGCATGAACGGATAGAGCGCGTGTTCCGGGAACTGCGCCTGATACTGCGAAAAATCATCATAGACATGCAACCGCAGCTGGAAGATGCTGCCCATGCTGGCGCGGACGGTCTTGGGGTCGAACACATCCACGCATGGGCGGATGACGGCGATATCCTGCACATCAAAGCCGAGCGCCGTGCGGAAAATCGTGCCCACATTGCCGCTGTCCGACGGGTGATGCAGGACGATATGCGGCTTATTCGGATTCAGGTCATCCTCGAACTTGCTGAACACCGCCGCCGCGAAGCAGTTATCCTTCCCCGAAATGCGGGAAAGCGCCTTGTCCGCCTCTTCCACACGGATATGGTGCTTTTCCGCTTCCTCGCGAAGCCGCTGTGCGCCCTCGGTTCCGGCGCTTCGGCTATGCAGCAGCACGCGGCGGCAGCTTTCCGGGCGGTGCAGCAGGCATTCCATCGCCGGGAACATCCCCGGTGCGTAGGCATAATCCAGCTCCGCCGAATAGGTTGATAAAGACGGCATAATTGCCCTCCTAATTTTGATAAAACCGATTCAAGCTACAACACACCTTGGGTTAAACGATGGATACCCCAAAAGTATGGTAGCGGCGACCGAAGGGGTCAAGGGGGCGATCGGAAAGCCCCCTTGTCGCCTCCGCAGAGGCGAAATCCTCTGCATGACAATGCAATTCAAGCAGAAAGAAACGTATTAGAACAAAGCCTCGACAAAGTCCTTGGCATTGAAGGGCTGCAAGTCGTCGATGCCCTCGCCTACGCCGATGTACCACACCGGCACTTCCAGCTCCTGCCGGATGGCAAGCGCAATGCCGCCCTTCGCCGTGCCGTCCAGTTTTGTCAGGATGATGCCGCCGATTTCGCAGACTTCCTTGAACGCGCGCGCCTGCGCCAGACCGTTCTGACCCGTCGTTGCATCCAGCACGAGCATACAGCGCACATCCGCTTCCGGGAACTCGCGGTCAATCACGCGGCGCATCTTGTTCAGCTCATCCATCAGGTTCTTCTTGTTGTGCAGGCGGCCGGCGGTATCGACAATCAGCAGATCTGCGCCCTGTGCCTTGGCGGACTGGATGCCGTCATAGACGACCGCCGCGGGGTCAGCGCCCTCGGCGTGCTTGACAATCGGCACACGCGCGCGTTCCGCCCAGACGGTCAGCTGGTCAGCCGCCGCCGCACGGAAAGTATCCGCCGCGCAGAGGATAATCCGGCGGCCAATGTTCTGGAAGCGCAGGGCGAGCTTGCCGATGGTGGTCGTTTTTCCCGCGCCGTTCACGCCGACAACGAGCATGACCATCGGCCAGCGCAGCGGCGGACGCGGAATGTCCATCTGCTCAATCATGATATCTTTGAGCATCTGCTTGGCGGTATCGGCGTCCTTGACCTTGTTTTCGCTCACGCGGCGGCGCAGTTCATCCATCATGGCAGTTGTCGCCTTCATGCCGCAGTCGGACATGAGCAGGATATCTTCGAGTTCCTCATAGAAGTCCTCGTCAATCTTCCTTGTTTCCTTCACCAGCGTATCGACGCGCCCCATCAGCGAATCACGCGTCTTGGTTAATCCTTCACGCAGTTTTGCGAACAGTCCCATCGTCATTCCTTCTTTCTAAGGGGCATTGCCCCTTGACCCTTCCGCGCGATTGAGTTGCGCGCGTCTTCATACTTTTTTCCGCATGTTTAGCAGGGGTTTCGCCTCTGCGGAGGCGACCAGAGGGCTTTGCGGTCGCCCTCTGGGCTGGAAGGTCACAATGCGCTGACCTTCGCTTTCACGACCGAGAGCGGCTATGAAGGCTCCTTCGCAACGCTGAGCGTCGAAACGGCTCCCATCACGATGCTGTCCGCCGATGCCATGACCGGTGCGACGCAGATTTCCTTCTTTGCGCCTGCTGCGGAGTAATTCCCCCTCGATTGCATCAAAGAAACGGGTACTGTGTGAGGACGAATCCTCCACAGTACCCGTTTTTATTTTTCAAATAAGAGTGCCAAGGTGGCGTAGATGAATGGTTCTTCACGGAATCTTGGGGGAAGAGCAGCTTGGAGGCGCGTCTGCGGACGCGCAAAGTTACTGGCAGGGACGCTTCGCTGCCTGCGCCTTTGTTGAGCGCGTTTAAGATGCTGACCACCCGCGGAACAGTTGGGGCGTTGCCGCAAGCCCCGCAAGGGACGCTGGCCCTTGACCCTGCAAGGGGCAGACGAAAAGGGACGAAGTCCCCCCTTGACCCCCTCCGCGCGATTGGGTTGGTCGCGCTTTCATGCTCCTTCCGCGTGCAGCTTTTGATGCTACGCCTAAGCCCTTGTTTGCTCCCCCAACTTTCCGTGAAGAACCAGATGAATCTGGAGATTATTCCCCTTCTGTCAGGGTCATCTGCCCCGCGATGCTGCGGAGGGAGTTTTCCTCCAGCAGCGGCGTGATCATGACGTAAAGTGCTTCCTCGCCCTGCGCGTGCAGTCGGATGCTCTCCGCGTTTTCCATACGGATGGAACGCAGACCCGCCAGCGTTGCACCGAGCGATGCGCTGATACGGTAATCGCCCTTTTCCAGCAGCGCAATTGCCCGCGCGGGATAGATACTCGTCAGCGTCACTTGAATCGTGTCGCTCGCCTGATACGTCAGCGTGAGGATACGTCCCATGCCATTCTCGAACGCGACATCATAGCATGTGCCGACGACAAGCGGCCACCCGGAGGTGGTTGGCGTCAATGCGGGCGCGGGGAACATCCGCAGCAGCAGCGGCAAATCATCCGCGCTGGTGATGGTCACAACGTCCTGTCCGGCAGACAGCAGTGGCTGATCCATACGCGGTGTTACGGTGGAAGCCGTTTCGTCCTCCTGCGGCTGCCCGATGATAACCGCGAGGTAGAACGCCGCCATCAGCAGCAGGCACAGCAGCGCCATCAGGAGCTTTTTGGCGCTGCGCTTCCAGAAGCCCTTGGAAATGGGGAATCACCGTCCTTTGGGAGGGGAAGTTTTTCGGAGAAAATACATTGGGAAAAACGCGCTTTTATGCTTTTGGCGCAGTTGAATCAAGCAGCATGGAAGCCGATGCCCCAATGCGCAAATAGGAATCAGAACTCGCAGTTCATCGGCGTGCGCGCATACGGAATGACATCGCGGATGTTGTCAACGCCCGTGAGGTAAATCAGCAGACGCTCGAAGCCCATGCCGAAGCCGGAGTGCGTGCAGCCGCCGAACTTGCGCAGGTTCACATACCAGTACATCGCGTCCTTGGAGATGTGCAGCGCATCCATGCGCTCCGTCAGCTTGTCCAAGCGGGTTTCACGCTGGGAGCCGCCCATCAATTCGCCCGCGCCCGGCACAAGCAGGTCAACCGCCGCGACCGTCTTGCCGTCGTCGTTCTGGTACATATAAAACGCCTTGATGTCCTTAGGCCAGTCATAGACGAACACCGGGCTATGGAAGTATTCCTCGGTCAGGTACTTTTCATGCTCCTTGGCGGTGTCTTCGCCGTACTTCGGCTCGAACTGGAAGCGATCCTTCACCTTGCGCAGAATCGTGATGGCTTCCTCGTGGGTGATGCGCGCCGCACCCGTCACGGCGAGGTGATTCAGCTTGTCCAGCAGTCCGCCGCCAGTGAACTTGTCAAGGAACTCCAGCTCATCCGAGCACTTCTCCAGCACCGTCTTGACGAGGTACTTCAGGAAGTCCTCTTCAATGTCCATCAGCTGATGAATATCGCAGAACGCGATTTCCGGCTCAATCATCCAGAATTCAGCGGCGTGGGTCTTGGTGTTGCTGTTTTCAGCGCGGAAAGTCGGGCCGAAGGTGTACACCTTGGAGAACGCCATCGCGAACGTCTCGGCTTCAAGCTGACCCGTCACGGCGAGGGAGGTGGGCTTGCCGAAGAAATCGTTGCTGCCGTCTTTCTGCTCCGACGGCGGCAGGGTAGTCACGGTGAAGGTGTTGCCCGCTCCCTCGGCGTCGTTGGCAGTAATCAGCGGCGTATGCACATAGAGGTAGCCGCGGTCTTGAAAGTAGGTGTGAATGGCCATGCTTGCGACGCTGCGGACGCGGAAAACCGCCTGAAACAGGCACGTACGCGGGCGCAGATACGCGATTTCGCGCAGATACTCCACGCTGTGGCGCTTCGGCTGAAGCGGGTAATCCTCCGGGCAGTCGCCTTCGAGGTGGATGGCAATCGCCTGCACTTCGGGGGTCGTCGGATCTTTGTAGGACGGCACGACCTTGCCCGTCACGGTAATCGCCGCGCCAACATGCAGGGTCTGGATGGCGGCGTAGTCCTCGATGGTATTATCGTAGACCACCTGCGGGTTCTTGAAGCAGGTGCCATCGAAAAAGTCGATGAAGCCCATGTTCTTCTGCTTGCGGTGATTGCGAATCCAGCCCTGCAGCATCACCGTCTGTCCCTGCAATTCATTCAGGCGCTCTTTCAGTTCGCGCGTCGTCAATACGTTCATTGGTCTTCCTTCTTTCTGATTCCCCGATGTCCCTATCGGAGAAATTTCTCTCTTATCATATCACAAACTTGTTTTCTCTGCAACCAGAGACGCTGCCTCTGGACTCCGCAAGGGAGAATGAAACGGGACGAAGTCCCTCCCTTGACCCTCTCGCGCGATTGAGTTGGTTTCTCTTTCATGCTGTTTTCGCGTGTTTATGCAGGGATTTCGCGCCTGCGGGCGCGACAAGGGGGCAATAGAAACAGACAAAGTCTGCGGTCGCCCCCTTGACCCCTTCGCCTTCGTCCTCCATGCAGCTTGATTTTTCATGTTGCATGGAGTAACGAAGGGTACACTAACTAAAAACTTGCGATAAAAATCAAGTAACATGGGTCCCCATCTAAGTTTATTGGGCTTTATTGAAACTGCTTTTAGTTAGTGTCCTTTTGCTTCTTTGGAAGCAATACTCAGAGCAGTAAAATACCAAGCAACAATACAGATCAAGAAACATGGGGGTGTCCGCGCCGAAGGTTTCCAAAGGGCGATCGGAAAGCCCTTTGGTCGCCTCCGCAGAGGCGAACCCCTCTGCAACAATCAAAATCAAGTACAAAAGTACCCTATCGCGAAGGAACTTCGAGGGAAATCGCCATTCCCTCAGAAATTCTTCGGACGCGGACGCACATCCCCCAGCCGACGATCCACCTCGCGCAGAATCGCCCTTGTGCTGCCGTAGGTCAGCAGACGAAGCGCCTCCCGCAGGGGCAAAACCCGCACATCCAGCACCTGCGTCGGGTCAGCCAGCGGCGTCTGGTCATGGTAGTGCGCCACAAACCAGCTCACCCGCTTCACATCGCCGCCCGCAATCGGGTATTCATCCACCATTACCGGCTGCATCGTGTGCAGAATCGCGCAGATGCCCGTTTCCTCCCAAACCTCGCGCAGCGCCGTCTCCGCCAGCGTTTCGCCGGGTTCTACATGCCCTTTGGGAAGCCCAAAGCTGCCGTTCTTCTCCATCACCAGCACATATTGCCGAACGCCGCCGTCCTCAGTGTACAGCACAGCTCCTGCGGATTCAATCAACGCCATGTGCTTTCTCCTCCACAGCTTCATCCAGCGCCTCTTTCAAGCGGTGGATGCCCTCGATGATGTTCCGGCGCGGACAGCCAATATTCACGCGCAGGAAGCCTTCGCCGCCCTCGCCGAAGAACGTGCCTTCCGTGAACTGCACGCCATGTTTCAGCGTCCGCGCCATCAGCTCCTCGCAGTTCATGCCGTATGCCCGCAGGTCAAGCCAGCCCAGATACGTCGCCTCCATCGGGGTCAGCACGGCTTGGGGCAGTTCCTGCTTGACCAATGCCGTCAGGTGCTTCCGGTTGCCGTCCAGATAGTGCATCAAGCCGTCCAGCCACGCGTCGCCGTATTCATACGCCGCGCGCGTCCCTTCCAGCGCGAACAGGTTGCCGCTGCGAACGCCCGCGCGTTCCATCTCGGTGTTGATTTTCGCCCGCACCGCTTCGTCCGGCACGAGCATCGCTGCCTGTTCCAGCCCCGCAAGGTTGAACGTCTTGCTGGCGGCGCACAGGGACAGTACGTTCTTCTGCGCGAGCGACAGCACCGGCACAAACTGCTCCGGCGCATAGACGAAATCCGCGTGAATCTCATCCGCAATCAGGTACGCGCCGTACCGCGCCAGCAGATCAATCAGCGCTTGCAGTTCCTCCCGCTTCCACGCGCGGGATACCGGGTTGTGCGGATTGCACAGCACCAGCGCCTTTGCGCCCGCTTGCAGCTGCTTCTCCACGGCATCCAAATCCATAGAGTAGCGACCCGTATCGTCGCGCTTGAGCGGCGCATCCATCAGCCTGCGCTCCGTTGCCTCCACCGAAAAGCGGAACGGCCCATACACCGGCGACTGAATCATCACCCCGTCGCCCGGCTTCGTCAGCGCCAGCAGGGCAAGCCGAATGCCCGTCACAACGCAGGGGATCATCATCACCCACTCGTCCTGAATCGTCAGATTGTGCCGGCGCTGCCAGAAGCCGGTCAGCGCACGGGTGTCGTCCGGCAGCACCAGCGTATAGCCGTATGTCGGATGCAGTGCGCGGACGGCAATCGCCTCCGCGACCTCCGGCGGGCTGGGGAAATCCATATCCGCGACCCATAGCGGCAGCACGCTTTCCTTCTCTGTGCCGTCCCACTTTTCGCAGCGTGTGCCGCGGCGGTCAAGTCCTGCGTCAAAATAGCTTTCGTCAAACGTGTGCATCAGCTGCTTCCTCCTGCGCTTCGTTTTCTTTCTTCAGCGGTTCTGTCGCCCGAAGCACCCAGAATCCGCCGGATTTATCCACCTTATCCACCTTGGCATACAGCGTTTTGAGGTACTTCATGCAGCTTTCCGCCCCCTGCTGCTTGCGAATGACCAGATACAGTGCGCCGCCAGGATTGAGCCGCGATGCCGCGTCGGCGAACATGCGGTAGATGACCGGCTTGCTGGCGCGAATCGGCGGATTGGTGATAATGAAGTCGAACGTGCGCTCCATCACCTCCGCCATGCCGTCGGATTCAAGGCATTCCGCCGTGATGCCGTTTCGCACCGCGTTGAAGCGGCACAGTTCCAGCGCACGGCGATTGACATCCACCATCGTGACATGCGCGGCGGGATACTTCTTCTTCACTGCCACGCCAATTGCGCCCCAGCCGCAGCCCAAATCCAGCACGTCGCCGTACACATCCGGCAGGGCATCCAGCAGCAGGCGTGTCCCGGTGTCCAGCTCGCCCTTGGAAAACACACCCGCGTCTGTCATGAAGTTCAACCCATGCCCGCGATACACAAACGAACACGGCACCTGCTTCGATTCGCAGGTCGGGTCAGCGGTAAAATACTGTTCAGCCATGCTTTTCCTCCATCTGCGCGTCCCGGTAGAGGGCGGATGCTTCCGCTTCCGTCAGTTCGCGCCACTGCCCGCAGGGAAGCGCCTCGTCCAGCACCAATGAGCCGAATGTCTCCCGGTGCAGCGCCAGCACTTCGCGCTCCACTGCCGCGAACATGCGCTTCACCTGATGGAATTTCCCTTCGTGGATGGTCACGCGCGCCTGATTGCCTGGCAGCGGCGTCAAATCAGCGGGTGCGGCTTCAAAGTCGCTCAGGGACAGCCCCGATGCGAACGCCGCGACTTCCTTGTCGCCCACCGGCTTGTCCAGCGTCGCCAGATACGTTTTGTCCACATGCCGCGCGGGGGCTAACAGGCGGTGATTCAATTCGCCGTCCGTCGTCAGCAGCAGCAGCCCTGTCGTGTCCTTGTCCAGCCGCCCGACGGGCATACAGCCAATCGCGGCATATTCCGCCGGCAGCAAGTCCATCACCGTCGGCTGCTTCTTGTCGCGCGCGGCGGTCAGCAGTCCAGCGGGCTTATGCAGCATCACATGGCGGGTCAGGCGGGTGTCCAGCTTTTCGCCGTTCAGCAGGAGCGAAATCCCCTGCAACAAGAAAATTCAGCTGCAAATAAGCATCCAGTAATGCCGCCCGCCCAAAGGCATTCAATCATTGCCCTTATGCTTTTCCAAGAACACCATCAGCACCGCCACATCCGCGGGCGACACCCCCGGAATCCGGCTCGCCGCCGCAAGCGACCGCGGACGCTGCTTCATCAGCTTCTGCCGCGCTTCAATCCGAAGCCCGGTCACTTCCTCGTAGGGCAAATCCTCCGGCAGCAGCGTCTCTTCCATCTGCCGCGCGTGGCGAATCAGCGTCTCCTGTCGCTCCAAATAGCCCTCATACTTCACCGAGATTTCCACCTGCTCCTGCGCGGGCTTGCCGAATTGCCTAATCTCCGGCGAAAGCTCCGCCAGCGCTGACAGCGTGATTTCCGGGCGCTTCAGCAGTTCCACCGCGCTTAGCCCGTTCTGTGCTTCCGGCTGATGATGCTTCTCCAGCCAGTCGTTCAGCGTGACGCCGGGCGTGTACTTCGCCTTGCGGAGTTCGCCCAGCAGCTGCGCGGTTTCCGATGCCTTGCGTTCCGTGCGCTCCATGCGCTCCCGCGTCGCCAGACCCGCCTCGTAGGCAATGCGCGTCAGGCGCAAATCCGCATTGTCCTGCCGCAGGGATAAGCGGTGCTCGGCGCGGCTCGTCATCATGCGGTACGGCTCGTCCGTGCCTTTCGTCGTCAGGTCGTCGGTCAGCACGCCGATGTACGCCTGATCGCGCGTGAGCACAATCGGCGGCTTGCCCTGCGCCGTCAAAGCGGCATTCATGCCCGCCAGCAAGCCCTGCGCGGCGGCTTCCTCGTACCCGGATGTGCCGTTAATCTGCCCCGCAAAAAACAGCCCCCGCACATCCAGACTTTCCAGCGTCGGGCGCAATTGCCGGCTGTCGATGCAGTCATACTCAATCGCATACGCCAGCCGCGTCAGCTCGCACCGACGCAAGCCCGGCACGGAGCGGTACATCTCCCACTGTACATCCTCCGGCAGCGATGTGGACATGCCCTGCACATACCATTCGCGGCTTTGCATCCCTTCCGGCTCAAGGAACACCTGATGGCGCTCCTTGTCGGCAAACTTGACGATTTTATCCTCTATCGACGGGCAGTAGCGCGGCCCGATGCCGTGGATTTTGCCGGAATACAGCGGCGCGCGGTGGAGATTTCGGCGGATGATGTCGTGCGTTTCCGGCGTCGTCCATGTCAAATAGCATGCGTAGGTATTGTGCAGCGCGCGGTCGGTCATAAACGAGAACGGCGTCACTGGCTCGTCACCGGGCTGCGGCGTCATTTCGTCGAAATCAATCGTCCGCACGTCGATGCGCGCGGGCGTCCCCGTCTTGAACCGCCGGAGCGGAAAGCCGATGCGCGTCAAGCTGCCGCTGAGGTTCGGCGCGCTCATCAGCCCCTGCGGCCCGCCCGGCGTGATGCTCTCCCCGATGATAATCTGACTGCGGAGGTACACGCCGCACGCGACAACCGCGACTTTACAGGAGATATGCTGTCCCGTTGTTGTCGTCACGCCGGTGACATGCCCGTTCTCGACGTCAATCGCGGCGACTTCCCCCTGCCGGACGGTCAGGTTGTCCTGCGTCATCAGCGCGGTACGCATCCGGTTCTGGTACTGCTGCTTGTCCGCCTGTGCGCGCAGGGCGTGAACCGCCGGGCCTTTGGACATATTGAGCATTCGGCTTTGGAGGAACGTATCGTCGATGGCGCGCCCCATTTCGCCGCCCATTGCGTCCAGTTCACGCACGAGATGCCCCTTTGCGCTGCCGCCGATAACGGGATTGCACGCCATAAGAGCGATGCCGTCCATATTCATCGTCAGCAGGAGGGTATCAAGCCCCATGCGCGCCCCTGCGAGGGCGGCTTCACATCCCGCGTGTCCGCCGCCGATGACTACCAGATCCTTCATCATACGCCTTCTGCTCCTCGGAAATAGGATTCCAGTATGATTATACCATAGGGAGGGGGAAAAGGAAAGAGGGAGAGGCGAAATTAGGGTGGGAGGAATGCGGATAACCGCGCAGAAGGAGCAATGGAAAAGCAAACAGCCCCATCGCGCCGGATAGACGCAGCTTTCTATCCCCCATCTCAAGCAAAATCAAGCGAAATCAAATGAAATCAAGCCAATTCAAATGAAATCAAATTTTCTTGCCAATTGCGGGCATCCGTGCTATCATGCGCATATAGCGAACGCAAGTTCCTATATTTCGCGGCGTACCTGCCCGCGCCGCCGTACCCATCACACAAGGAGGAACGAAATTGACTGACATTACCACTACCCTTACCTATACCGCTGACCTCACCCGCCCCCTGCGCCGCATGAACATCCCCGCGCTGTTCATCACCGATGCGCGCCGGGCGCACCGAATCACCGTCACGGTTCTCCGCGCGGGAAATCCCGTTGACCTCGGCGACACCGCCGTTTCCGGCACGGTCAAGCACCTGCGCACCGGCACAACCATTCCTCTTAGCGGCAGCGCGCAGGGCAGCATTGCGTCCGTCACCCTGCCGCCCGCCGCCTACGCCCAGCCCGGCGACATCGAAATCTATGTCACCCTGACCAGCGGCGACGTGCAGAACTGCATTTTCGCCGCAACGGGCTGCGTTTTCCCCTCTTCCACTGACCGCGTGGCGGATGTTCCCGGTTTTTACTCGCTTGCGGCGCTGCAGGAGCAGTTTTCGTCGCTGGATGCGCGCCTTCGTGCGCTGGAGGAAATCGGCATCCCCGTCACGACCGCTGACCAGCTTGTATCCGCTGTTCCGCTCAATTCGTGGAAGTTCAACCTGATTTCCGCGACGGCGAACACGGCGTATTCCTCGACGGCGGAAGCGGAAGCGGGGTTTGACGACGCAAGTTGGCGGACGGTCAGCGTGCCGCACGACTGGTCTATTGCGCTGGACTTCAATTCGTCCAGCCCAGCGACGTATGAGGGCGGGTATCTGGACGGCGGCGACGCGTGGTATCGCACGACCGTCAGCGTGGACAAGCAGAACGGCAGACGGTATGTGCTGTGCTTTGACGGCGTGTACATGGAATCGACGGTGTACGTCAACGGGCAGCAGGTACACAAGAACTATTACGGCTACAACCCGTTCGCGGTGGATGCGACGGAACAGATGGTCAGCGGCGTGAACACGATTGCGGTGTTCGTGCGCAATGAGCAGCCGTCGTCGCGCTGGTACTCCGGCAGCGGAATGATTCGCCCGGTGGAACTGGTAACGCTGCTGGATGACCAGATTCACATGGAGAACATCCGCGTGACGACCCCGAAGCTGGACAGTGACCTGACCAACGGCGAAACGGTTGTTGCGTTCGACGCGGTGAACAGGACGGGTGCGGAAGCGTCCGCGACGTTCACGGTAGATTTGTACGACCCGGACGGCGCGAAAGTCGGCACGGCGGATGCGTCGGCGGTGATTGCGGCGGGTGAAACGCAGAACGTCAGCGCGACGGTAACGTATCGTAGCCCGAAGCTATGGCACATCAGCGACGCGCAGCAGCGGGATTTGATAGAAAACGGGAAAAGCGTGTCGGCATCGGGCAATCCGCTGACGTGCGAGAACGCGCTGGCGGGAAAACCGCTGGGGGCGCTGCATGTGTACGGCAAAAGCACGCAGAACGGCGTGCCGACCCCGACCGCGCCCGTGCCGATTGTCAGCGCGGGTGACGGCAGAACGGTGGTGGTCACGGTGTCGGACGGCGCGAACAATTCGCAGACGCTGCAAACACCGAATGCGCTGCCGGGCATCCCGGTTGCATCCAGCGGCAATTACACGGATGAAAGCGGGCAGCAGTGGGTGTGCGATGAAGTGGATTTGGCGCGCGGAGTGCGCGTGCAGCGCATCACCAAAATCAAGCTGACATCTTCGATGAAATGGACGAGGGCTGGAAACAATGTTGACCGCTATTTTTGCACGTTCGACGGCATCGATGCAGCAGGAACATTCTGCACGCATTTCAGTGCTGCCATCAACGGTGAAACCGTAGGCGGCATTGCTACCAGCAGCAGCAATATCATCGGTTTCGCTTACGCGGAAAGGGGTACGACGACCGTCGATGACTTCAAGGCGTTCCTCGATGCGAACGAGGTATATATCTATGTACCGCTTGCCTCCCCCATTGAAACCGCCCTTTCATCCGCTGAAATCGCCGCGTACAAGGCGCTGACCACCTACGCCCCGACGACCGTCATCAGCGCAAGCGGCGTGGCGGGGCTGGCGGCAAGCTATCAGCAAAGCATTCTGCCCAGCAATGCGCCGACTGCGCTTTTGACGGCTTCCCCGGCGAACCTCTACGAAGCCCAAATCAGCGCGAAGGTCGGCAATCGGGTTCAGCGGTCAAAGCGCGTGACCTACGGCTACCGCAGCATCCGATTCGACAAGGACACGGGCTTCTATCTCAACGGCATCCACACGAAGCTCAAGGGCGTGTGCGTCCACCACGACGGCGGGTGCATCGGCGCGGCGGAGAACCGCAGCGCCATTGAACGGCAGGTGGACATCCTGACCAACATGGGCTGCAACGCGATTCGCCTGACGCACAACCCGTTCGGCGCGGAATACCTCGACGTATGCCAGCGCAAGGGCGTGCTGCTGGTGGAAGAGCTATTCGACTGCTGGACGAAGAGCAAGAAGCAGAAGGATTTCGGGCGGTATTTCACCGACCACTACGCCGAAGTCGTGACCAGCACGATTCACCGCGACTGGAATAATCCGGCGGTCATCATGTGGTCGCTGGGCAACGAAGTTCGCACGAATTTGACGCTCGGCGACTATTCATCCAGCGAGATTGTGAACGTCTGCACGACGGTGAACAGCGCCGTGAAAGCCCTCGACGCAACCCGCCCGACGACGATGGGCAACAACGCCCCCGGCGGCAATCTATCTGCGCTGATGGCTATCGTGGATGTCGTTGGCATCAACTACAACGGCAACAACCAGACCTACCAGACCGACCGCCCAATTTACGGCAGCGAAACGACCTCGGCGCTTTCCTCCCGCGGCGTATATGCGACAGACAGCGCGAACATGGCGTATCCTTCCTACGACAACAAGGCGGTTTCGTGGGGCAACACGGCTGCGGAAACGGTGAACGCCTACTTGAACAACGCTCGTTCCTGCGGGCATTTCGTCTGGACGGGCTTTGACTACATCGGCGAACCGACCGAATGGAACAAGTATCCGGCGAAATCAAGCTATTTCGGCATTGTGGACACTTGCGGATTCCCGAAGGACATTTACTATATGTACCAGTCCATGTGGGACAGCCGCCCGATGATTCACATCCTGCCGCACTGGACGCACGAATCCGGCAATATCGACGTATGGCTGTACTCGAACTGCGCGTCGGTTGAACTCTTCCTGAACGGAACGTCGCTGGGCAAGAAGGCGCTTTCGCAGCGCGGGACGAAGAATCAGTACGCCTACACGGTGGCATACGCGGCGGGAACCATCGTCGCGAATGGTTACGACAGCAGCGGCAAGCTGGTCGCGCAGGACGTGCAGTACACGGCGGGAACGCCCGCGAAACTGGCGCTTTCCAGCGACAAGACGGCGGTCAATACCGCGTCGGATGATTTGGTTTACATCACCTGCGACGTGCTGGACAAGAACGGCACGCGCTGCCCGACGGCTGACAACAGCGTGACCTTTACTGTCACGGGCGGCAGCATCGTCGGCACGGACAACGGACACGGCGCGAACGTGGAGAAGCTCTCCGGCAGCACGCATTCTGCGTTCAGCGGCAAGTGCCTATGCGTGGTGAAGCACGACGGCGCATCCGGCGCGATGAAGATTACGGCGACAGCGAACGGCTTGACGGCGGGAACCATCAGCGTGACGAAGGGGGAAACCACCATCGCGGCAACTGCTCCGGCAGCGTCTTTTGTGGACGCGACGAACCCGCCGCGCCGCGACACGAGCGAACCGACCGAACCTGCGCCGACGATTTCCGCCATCAGTGCGGACAAAACGACGGCGGCGCTGAACGAGGAAATCACCTTCACCATGACCGTCAAAAACACGACGAGCATCCGCGTGTACATTGACGGCAGCGTGAACCGCTACATCTACGACGTAACGGACGGGACGATGACCTACAAGCTGTCCTTCACGGACGCGGGCAGCGGCACGCGCACGGTAGCGTTTGAGCCTTGCAGGGGCGACGTGGTGGGCGCGAAGACGGCGGAAACGGTGATTACGCTGGCGGCGAACAGCTGATGCTATTAAGGCAATACCGCACAAATGAGTTGGTGCGATGGCGAATGCATTTTTTTGTCAGATGCGATTGCAGAAATCGAAGGTTTACTGGAGGTAAATCGAGATTTCTGCAAGAAGCAGATGGCAGAAAAGGCATCGCCAGCGCTGCCGACGAATTGTGCGGTAGTGCCTTAACCCAATCGAAAAGGGAGCAGCTCATGCGGGCTGCTCCCCCTTTTCTTTGATTTCGATTTCTGGTATAATGACTTACGCAAGATGCCGCGCAAGCACATTCTGCACCAGCGCGCCGTCTGCCTTGCCCTTCACGCGCGGCATGAGCGTTTTCATGATAAGCCCCTTCTGCTTCGCGGTCGGCGCATCCAGCCCCAGTTCCGCCAGCACAGCGGTCACTTCCGCCTCCACCTCGTCCTCGGACATCATCTTCGGCGCGAACTCCTGATATACCTTCATGCGCAGCGTGTTTTCCGCGATAATATCCTCACGGCCGTTCGCCTGCTCAATGGATTCCTGACACTGCTTGATTTCGCGCAGGACGACGGCGTTCTCTTCGTCCTCCGTGAGGTCGGCGCGCTTGTCAATCGCCTTGTTTTTCAGCGCGGACAGCAGCAGTGACAGCGCTTCCTTGCGCTCCTTGTCGTGCTCCTTCATTGCCTGCATCATCGCGGCGCGTACGGTTTCGATTCGAGACATATTCCTCATCCTTTCCTGATGGATTCAACCATATTGTACACCCATTTATCCAGTTGTCAAGGAGGATTTTTTCCATGCTTTCCAAGCGCGAAAAGCTGTTTGCCGCCGTTTCTGACCTGCACGGGCTGATTTGCCCCGTCTGCCGCCGTCTGCTTTCCCGGCAGGGCGACAACCTGATTTGCGCAGGCGGTCACGCCGTGAATGTGAACCGGCGCGGGTGCGTTAATCTGCTTTCGGCGCAGGCTGATACGTTCTATGACGCGGCGCTGTTTGCCGCCCGTGAGCGCGTGTTCGCGGCGGGGTGCTATCAGCCGGTCGCGGACGCCATCGACGCGCTGCTGCCGGATGCGCCACAAAAGCTGCTTGACGCGGGCTGTGGCGAAGGCTGGTACTTGAACGCCCTGCTGACGCGCCGAACGGACAGCATCGGTGCGGGCATCGACATCAGTCGGGACGCGATTCTGCAAGCAACCAACCAGCCTTGCCAAGCCGTCTGGTGCGTGGGGGATTTGCGCCGCCTGCCTTTTGCGGACGGCACGTTTTCCGCCGTGCTGGATGTGCTGACCCCCGCGAATTACGACGAGTTCCGCCGCGTATTATCCCCGGAAGGCATGCTGGTAAAGGTCTATCCGGGGCAGGACTATTTGCGGGAGATTCGCGCGGCGCGGGGCATGTCAGCCTACGAGGAAGGGCAGGTGGACGCGTACCTGCGGGAGAAGGCGCAGCTGGTAAAATCGGTGCGGGTACATGAGACACTGCCCGTTTCGCCGGAATTATGGGGCGATTTCGTGCGCATGACGCCGCTGAATCACGATTTGTCGGCAGCGGAAAAGGATGCGCTGGCGCAAAAAGCGGATGTGCATGTGACGGTGGATTTGCACGTTGCGCTGTGCAGATTCAGATAAAGAAACGGCAGCCTTCCCGCGATTTGGGGAGAGCTGCCGTTTTGATTATTTCCGCTTCCACGCAACGAGCGTCAGTTCAGGGCCAACATAAGTGCCAATCAGGCACCCGATTTTGACGCAGCGGATGTCCTGAATGCCGAGATTCGCCGCTTCAATCTGCGACTTGATGAGCGCAACCGTCTCCGGGCAGTCCGCGCCGCCGATATAGACCGGAACGTCCGGATCGGGCGGACACTCCTTCAGCTGCTCGATGTACCACGCGCGCCCCTTCGCCATTCCGTGCACCATGCCCGCCTTGCTGACGATGCCGTCCTCAATCTTCAGCGTCGGCTTGATGCTCAGGCGGTTGCCCAGCTTGCCCACCAAAGGCGAAAGCCGTCCGCCCATGACGAGATATTTGAGATCAGCCGCCATGCCGATGATTTTGTAGTGCGCCATCACATCGCGCAGCTTCGCCAGCATGGTCTGCATGTCGCTGACACCCTCGCGGCGATAGCGCAGTGCCTGATCGACGAGCATGTACTCCGCGCACGTCGCGTTGAGCGAATCCAGCACCGTCACGCGCGCCGGGTCGTGGCACGCCTCCCGCGCAATGCACGCCGACTGGTAGCACCCGGACAGCTTCGACGAGCCGGTTATCACCAGCACTTCGTCCTCCGGATTCTCCAGCAGACGGTTGAAGCACTTGCGGTAATGTTCCACCGGCACCTGGCTGGTCTTGGGCAGCTCCTTGGCGACCCGCAGGCGCGCATAAAAATCATCCTGCGTCAGGGATACGCCGTCATCCCAGTATTCCTCCATGCCGAAGCGAATCGGCAGCGGCATCACGATGAGATCAGCGGCCTTGGCTTCCTCCTGCGTAAAATCGGACATGGATTCGGTGACGATGCGAATCATGCTTTCCTCCCATAATACGGCAAAACGCCGGGAATATCAACAAATACGAAGCATAGCATAAAACCTTGACCGTGTCAAGCATTCAGCAGAAAGATAAACGGACGTTGAAAATTCATTCTCTCTCCGCGGCGCGCAAATGTAAAAACAGCGCCCTTTGCTTGCAATATCCGCCGAAAACGGGTATACTGATGGAGGAATCAACGAAGAGGAGGCGCAGTATGCAGCCGCGGCAAATGATTCAAAGGCTGATGAACAATATCAGCACCGTTATCGTGGGCAAGCAGGAAGTTATCGAATATGCGCTGATTGCGCTGTTGTGCCGGGGGCATGTGCTGATTGAGGACGTGCCGGGCGTGGGCAAGACGACGCTCGCCAGCGCATTGGCGAAATCGCTGGACTGCACGTTCCGGCGCATTCAGTTTACCCCCGACCTGATGCCCTCCGACGTGACAGGCTACACGCTGGTCAACTTCAAGACCGGCGAAACGGAATACCGCGAAGGCTCGGTGATGAGTCAGGTGGTGCTGGCGGACGAAATCAACCGCACCAGCCCGAAAACGCAGTCCGCCCTGCTGGAAGTGATGGAAGAGCAGCAGGTGACGGTGGATGGCGTGACGCACCCCGTGCCGCAGCCCTTTATCGTGCTGGCAACGCAGAATCCGGGCGAATTTGTGGGCACATATCCCCTGCCGGAAGCGCAGATGGATCGCTTTTTCCTGCGCCTGTCCATCGGCTATCCGACGATTGAGCAGGAGATGGACGTGCTGGAACGCTATTCCGGCGTGGTGAAGCCGATGGCGACGCTTTCTCCCGTCTGCTCGGCGGCGGATGTTATCGCCATGCAGGAAATGGTCACGCAGATTTACTGCTCGCCGGAGGTTCGCTCGTATGTGGCGACCATCGCCGCCGCCACCCGTCAGGATGCCGCCTTGCAGCTGGGCGCATCCACCCGCGCCGCCATTGCCCTCATCCACGGGGCGCAGGCGTGCGCGCTGCTCGCCGGGCGCGACTACATCGTGCCGGAGGACGTGCAGCACATGGCGGTGCAAGTGCTTGCGCACCGCCTCGTGCTCAGCCCCGAAGCGCGCATGAAGGGCGTGACGCCGGAAAGTGTCGTCCGGCGCATCGTCCAGAATACGCCCGTGCCGGTGAAGCTGTGAGCGCCATGAAGCAGGCAGAGAACCGTTCGGCGCGGCAGGTGACGCTGCATTTGACACTGCCCATTCTCGTCACGCTGACACTGCTGACGGCGGCGTTCTCCACCGGCAGTCCCGTTTTCCTGATGCCCGCGCTGCTGATTGCGCTGCTGTGCCTGAGCGGGATTTACGGCGTGTTCCGCGCATCCGCCACGCTGGAGGTATCCTCCCGCGCCTCCACCGAGCGGGTGCAGCGCGGCGAAGATGTGACGCTGAACGTGCAGGTCAAGCGGCGCGGGTGGATTCCGCTCGCCCCGATGTGGCTGGAACTCTCCGGCGTCAACGGCGCGAACAGCACTGCCAGCGGTACGCAGATGATGCAGCTCCGTCCGGGGCGGTCACAGGCGCTGGAGCTCTCCTTCCATGCCGCGCACGTCGGCGCGATTCACCCCGGCGTGCAGAGCGTGATGCTGTCGGACTTCTTCGGCGTATGCACGATTCGCCAGAAGCCGAATATGGACGGCGGGGAGCTGCTCGTGCTGCCGCAGCTGTTCGACATCGCGCCGCTCCGCCTGTCCTCCGGCGAAATGGGCACGGAAGCGATGGCGCGCGCCTCCGAGGACGTGACGAACCCCACCGACGTGCGCACCTATCAACCCGGCGACCCGATGAAAAAAATCCACTGGAAGTTATCCGCCCGCAAGCAGGAGGCGCTCGTTCGCCGCTTTGAAGACCCCGTTCAGCCGGACGCGCTCGTCCTGCTGGACTGCGCCGAACCGCCAAAGCAGGCCGATTCGGAGGAAGACGCCGACCTGCGCGACGCGCTGATTGAAACCGCCGCGTCGGTGATGGTACAGGCAGCGAAAGCCGAACATCCGGCGCGCCTGCCGCTTCCCGGCGCGCACCCGGTGGAGCTGGACAAGGACATGGGGCTGAAAATGCTGCTGGAGAACCTTGCGCGCGCGGATTTCAGCAATCCGGAGCCTTTCGCGAAGGTGCTGCTGCTGGAAATGCGGCGGATGCGGAAGGTGGGGTGTACGGTGGTGATTACGGCACGTTTGGATAGTCAGATGGTGGATGTGATGCTTTCAATGCGGAGGATGGGGCCGAATGTGCGGCTGTATCTGGTAACGCAGACGCCGGAGGACGCGCGGCTGATGCCGATGATTTTGAAGCTGCAGGAAGTTGGGGTAGAGGTGGGGTATGTGAAGCCCCTGCCGCTGTAAAGGCGAAAAAAGCCGCTTAACCCAAAGCGTAGGGAAAAGCACTCAAGCCGGGCGGCAAAAAAAGGGTCAAGGGGGAATCCCCCTTGCGGGGTCAAGGGGCGGAGCTCCCTTGTGGGGTTTGGGGCAACGCCCCAACTGTTCCACGGGCGACCATTCCAAAGGAAAAGTCAACAAAGGCGCAGGCAGCGAAGCGTCCCTGCCGGCAACTTTGCGCTCCCGCAGGAGCGCCCCCAACTTGCTTTTCCCACCCCTTGCACATTGCCGCGCCAAATGGGCGCGACCGAGCTTCCAACATCTATGCTGTGTCGCGCCAGATGGGCGCGACCGGATTGCCTGTCTTCCAGACATAGCTTGTCTTTCTCGCAAGCAGGGGATTTCGCCATGCAATACTGCGCCTTGGAAAAAGAGGGCTTTCTGGGGACATTCTACGAGCGCGAAACGCCGTCGGAGAAGGCCGTCATCCTCGTGGGAGGAAGCGGCGAGGGGCGCGCCGTCAAGGTTTTGCAGCCTTACGCGCGAAAAATCGGCATGAGCGGGCTGTCCCTCGGCGCGGCGTATACGCTGCTGTGCGCGGATGGAAAATCACCCGAAGTGACGCAGCGTCTGCTGGCGAAAATGATGACGATGGAAGCAAAATACCCGGAGGAGTGCAACCGCGCCCGCGCGGACAGCTGGACGAAGCTGGTTGATTTCTTCCAAACATGGTGAGGAGGTGTCTGCTCTGCCAAAGGAATTGCGCAGCGCGGTTTCGCGCGGGATTCTGGCACTTTTGATGGCGTCGGGGCTCATCCTGACGCTTTTGTGCGTCACGGGCGAATCGTCGCTCTGGGCGCTTGCGCTGGGGACAAGCCTGCCGGTGATTGCGCTGCTGTCCATCCTGCGGACGCGCCCCGGCGGAAAAGTGCTCGCGGCGGGCATCACCGCGGCAGGCGTGATTGTATGGCTGATTGCAGGCGGCGCGGCGGACGCGGTTGAGGTCGTTCGGGCGCTGCTGCTGCATTTTTCGGGGCTGACGGCGGCGCTTCCGCTTGTCGCACGACCTTTCGCGGCGATTCTCGGCGTAACTTGCGGTTTCATCGGCTATGGGCTGACCAGCCGCCGCGTGGGCGCATATCCGGCACTGGCGACGGTGCTGCTGATGGCGCTGCTGCTCTGGCTGGGCAATCGCCCGGACGCGCTGTGGGGCTTGCTGCCCGCCATCATCCCGTGCGTTGCGCTGCTGATGGTGTCCGGGTACGACGAAATTTCCGTCACGCGCGTGCTGCCGCTGACGCTTGTTGTCGTTCTGCTGAGCTTCACAGGCGTTGCCATCGGCGGCATCACCGTTCAGCCGATGAAGGAAGCAGCGGATGCCCTGCGCCAGAAAATTTATGACTACCTTTTCTTCACCAGCGCGCGCGACGTGTTTTCCATTGCCTCGCAGGGGTACTATCCTCAAGGGCCGACGCAGCTTGGCGGCGCGGCGACCCCCAGCGAACGTCCCGTTCTTCGCGTGAGCGGCAGCGGGCGAATTTACCTGCGTGCCGTAACCAAAAGTTCATACACAGGCAGCATGTGGATTGACGAAACAGGCGGGCGGCGCTACCTGTGGAGCAGCCCGCGCTGGCAGAATCTGCGCTCCCAGACATTCGACCTGACGCTGCCGAACGAGACAATCGCGGCGAATCTGCCAGCAAAGACCGTCACCGTCACCATGCTGTCGGACAGCGCAAGCAGCCTGTTTGTGCCGCAGCGCATCCGCGAATTGTCCGTGGGCAGCGGCATCGTGCCGTATTTCAACGTGGGCAGCGAAATTTTCGCGACGCGGAATTTAACCTCCGGCGACACATGGACAGCAACGTATGTTGATTTGACCGCCGGGCAGAGCGGCTTGGCGGAGCTGATTGATGCGGGCGCACAGCTGACCGACGCCCAGTACGAGGACATCCGCAAGCTGTACACCGGGCTGCCCGGTCACCTCGAACAGCGCCTGTTCGACTTCGCGCGCAATGCAGCCGGAAACGCCGATTCACCCTACGAAATGGCGCGCAGCATCCAGTCGTATTTGCAGGCGTACTGCCGCTATTCGCTGGATATTCCCGAACAGGCGTCGAACCTCGATTTCGTATCGACTTTCCTGCTG
>FR899894.1:68434-71537 GCA_000437595.1 Faecalibacterium sp. CAG:74
TCTTTCCTGCTGATGACGCGCGAAGGCTACTGCACGCACTTCGCGTCCGCCATGACGGTGTTGTGCCGCATGGTCGGGCTGCCCGCGCGGTATGTGGAAGGCTTCGTGGCGGATGTGGACGCATCAGGACAGACGGTCGTGAGCGGCACGAGCGCCCACGCGTGGACGGAAATCTACTTTCGGGGCGTGGGCTGGGTGACGTTCGACGCAACGCCATGGACATCGACGCAGAACGCCTCGTCCGCGCCCAACCAGCCGGATGATCTGCCGACGCCATCGGTTTCGCCGTCTCCATCGCCCTCCCCGTCGCCATCGCCAACACCATCGCCTTCGCCGGAGATGGATGACTCATCGGCTTCACACGAACCGACCAGCACGCCATCCCCCGCACCGTCGCCCTCGCCGGAAGCGAATCTGCCGACGAATACCCCTGAACCCGCACCGGCGCCGCCGGACAATCCACCGCCGGACGTGCCATGGCTGCTGCTGATTCTGCTTGCGCTGATGGCGGCGGCTGGCGGGCGCATTTGGTGGACATTGCCGACCACACGCGACAAGCAGGCGAAGGATGAAAGCGCACGCTGCATGGTATGGATGCAGGCGACGCACGATGCCCTGCGGATGGCGGGCTTGCGGCGCGGACGCAGCGAAACGCCGCAGCAGTTCTTCCAGCGCGCGGACGAAGCCGTTCACGCACAGGGCGCGCTGGCCGTCGTCGGGGAAATCGAGACGCTGGCGTTCTATGCCCGCGCGGACTTGCTGCCCAGCGACGCGCAGGCGCTTCGGCAGGCGTATCAGACGCTCTGGCAGGGCATGAAGCCGCTCCGCAAAGTGCGGCTGACGCTCTACCGGGCGATTGTGCCGATGAAAATGCGCAATTTCACACAAAGCTAATACCAAAAACAGGGCTGCCTCGAGCGTGAAGCAGTCCTGTTTGTATTTACCTGATAGTTACGAAATTGTCTGGTCGAAGAACACGTTTTCGTTGCCCGTCGTGGTGATTCTCATCTGCACATGGATGCCGCGTTCCGTCTTTTCCACCGTCAGCGTGTCTTCCTCCACCATCTCCGGCTCAAAGATTTTCAGCGTCAGCCGACCGTCCTTCATCCCCCATGCACCCAGCGCCGGCGTATCGGTTTTGTCGCGTGTGAAGAAGGGTTCGCAGTGCACAGCGCGGTGAATCGTGTGCCACCTGCCGCGCCCGGCGATGACAAGCAGCTGCCCCTGCGTATTCCGCATTGTCAGCATATCGCCATCCAGCGTCAGGCGCATCCAGACGTTCGGCGCATCCAAGTTCAGGTATTCCGGCGGAATGTCACTGCCGTCGTCCTCCGGCAAATCGCGTTCGTAGCGCAGATTCGCCGTCTTTTGGCGCAGGCGTTCCGTAACCTCTGGTTCATCCACAACAGCATCCGATTTGTACTTCATCAGCACTTCGTCGAAGTACGCATTCAGCACGCCGCCCATGTTCTGCGTGATGCAGTTCGTGACCAGAATGGTGTCCGTCGCCGGATGCACGACGCAGAACTGCCCGTACATGCCGTCCGCGCGGAACGCCCCGTGCCGGCACTGCCAAATCTGGTAGCCGTAACCCTGCGCCCAGTCGCTGTTCGAGTCGTCGCCGCTGCTGATTTGCCGCGTCGTCGCCTCGCGGACATACCATTCCGGCACAAGCGGCTGCCCATTCCAGCGCCCGGATTGCATCAGCAGAATGCCGAGCTTTGCGATGTCCTCCGGGTGCAGGGAAAAGCCGAAGCCGCCCGTGCAGATGCCGTTCGGGTCGCGAATCCACCGCGTGCCGGTGATGCCCATTGGCGTAAGTAGCTTGTCGCGCAGGTACTCTTCAAGGTCGATACCGCGCTGTTTGAGGGCGGCAGACAGCATATACGTCGCGCCCGTATTGTAACGGAAAGTTTCACCGGGTGTATCCACGAAAGGCTCGCGCAGGAACGCCGAAATCGCGTCATCCCACGCATTTTCCTGATGGAACGGCTCGCTTCCCTGCCCCGTTGACATCATCAGCAGATGCCGAATCGTGAGCATTTGCAGCTGCGGCGAATCGGGCGCGTTCTTCACCTGCTCCGGGAACAAATCGACAATGCGCTCATCCAGGCGGATTTTCCCCTCGCCCGCCGCGATGCCAATCGCCATCGCCGTGAACGTTTTGCTCAAGGAATAGACAGTGCGCAGCTGCTCCTGCGTGTAGGGCGGCCAATATGCTTCGTACAGTACCTGATTATGGCGCAGCAGCATCATGCTGACAACGCTGATGTTCTCTTTTTCCAGCCGCTCCAGCAGATTCAGGATGTTTTGACTGTGCAGCCCCATTTCTTCCGGGGTTGTCCGCATCAGCTGATTCATGGTTTCCGCCTCCTTCAAATCGCGAAAGAACCCAAAATCGAGGGCAAGCGACATGTTTTTCTCCACGATTTCCGGCACGCGCAGCACCCCGAACCGCCACAGCAGCGGGTACACATAGCTCACGCCGCGGATATCCCCCAGCGCCTTCGGGCGGTCGGCATACCCAATTTCCCGTGCGCGCCGGAACGCCAGACAGACGCTGCTCCACGAGAGCGTCTTGCTCTTCTCGCGCCGGTCGATGAGCAGTTCGCGGTTCGGCTGCCCGTTCTGCCCGATTTTCAGGCAGTAGGTGAACGGCAGCCCCGTCGCGGTGCGAAACGTCAGTCCCTGACACGCCACCACCGCGCGCCAGAGTGCCTCTTCCGCGTTCTCCGACGCCCCTTGCAGCGCCTGAATCGCTGCTTCGGCTTCGTTCGTCATGCGCATTTTCCTTTCGCTTCTTTTTCCCATCATAGCACATTTTCCCGTTCCGCGCAAGTTTCTTCTACTATATGCCGAAAATCAATGGGGAGAATAGCCAAAAAACAATACAAAAACAGCAAAAAGGGCTTGACAAGCGCGCAAATTGCGTGTATGATTGTCGCATAAACCGGTGACGGAGAAGAGTACCTGCTTCTCAGTCCGGCACAGGGAGTCGCTGATAGTGGGACGGCGGCGCGGACGGCAGCAGCGAATGGGCTCCGGAGGGTTTGCCCCAAGGTGGAGAGTTGGGAGAGCAAGGGCGCAGGGCGTAAGGGCGGAT
>FR899894.1:71580-79866 GCA_000437595.1 Faecalibacterium sp. CAG:74
GCATGGAGACATGCGGATGCGATTGCTTTCCATCAGCCGCATCGTAGGGCAGAACGGGAATCTGCACCCGTTATCATGGCAGCGCATATCAAGTGTATGCGGATGAGTGCGCTTTTCGTACAGAAAAGCGAAGCTGAGTGGCACCGCGGGAATACCGCCTCAGTCGGAAACGACTGGGGCGTTTTTTGTTCCAATAAAAAACGACGACTTAGGAAAGGAAGGTACCCCATTATGATGAAGAAGCTGACTGCCCTGCTGACTGCCCTGTTCCTCCTGCTGAGCGCGACCGCCCTTGCGGACGAGGTGATTCACATCGGCATCATCCAGTTCGCCGAACACGGATCGCTCGACAACTGCCGCATCGGTTTCATCGAAGGTCTGGCCGAAGAAGGCTTCGTCGAAGGCGAAAACGTTGTGTTTGACGTTCAGAACGCGCAGGCGGACACCGCCATTTCTGCCCAGATTGCCGATGTCATGGCAGGCAAGTACGACATGATCTGCGCGATTGCGACCCCGGCGGCGATGGCTGCCTTCAACGCCGCGGAGGATGCGGGCATCCCGGTCATCTACACTGCCGTGTCCGACCCGGTCAGCGCCATGCTCGCCGGCGCCGACGGCAAGAACCCCGGCAACATCACCGGCACGAGCGACGCGCTGCCTGTGGAAGCCCAGCTGAAGCTCATCCGCGCACTGATGCCCGATGCAACGAAGATTGGCATCCTGCACACGACGAGCGAAACCAACAGCGACGCGACCCTCGCCCTCTACAAGGAACTTGCCCCGAACTACGGCTTTGAAATCATCGACAAGGGCATTTCCACCGGCGCTGACCTCCCGATGGCGCTTGACGCGCTGCTCCCGCAGGTGGATTGCACCACGAACCTGACCGACAACACCGTCGTCAGCTACCTCGCCGTTGTGCTGGAGAAGTCCGAAGAATACGGCAAGCCCGTGTTCGGCAGCGAAATCGAGCAGGTCATCAACGGCTGCGTTGCGTCCGAAGGTATTGAGTATACCGAACTTGGTCGTCAGACCGGCCGCATGGCAGCGCGTGTCCTGCGCGGCGAAAGCGCCGAGGATATCCCCTACGAGACCATCAGCAATTCCTACCTGTACGTCAACCCCGATGCGCTGGCGGCATACGGTCTGACCGTCCCCGCGGAACTGTCCGAACGCGCCATCGACGTGACGGCAGAGTAAACAAGCCATTTCCTCTTCTTTCCTTCCGGCTGCCTTCCCGCAGCCGGAAGGGTCTTGCATGTCCGGGCTTCCTTCCTATTATTATGCAGTTTCTTTCCCCGCAAACATCCACACAACGAGGTGACTGATTATGACGCTGAACATGCTCATCGGCATTCTGGAGCAAGGGCTCATCTATGGCATTATGGCAATGGGGCTTCTCATCACCTACCGCATTCTGGATTTCCCCGACCTGACCGTCGACAGCTCCTTCCCGCTGGGCGCGGCGGTCTCCGCCACGCTGACCCTCCAAGGCGTTGCGCCGTGGCTGACGCTGCTCATCGGCTGCGCGGCGGGCGGCATCGCCGGACTGATTACCGGGCTGATTCACGTCAAGTGCCGCGTCCGCGATTTGCTCAGCGGCATCATCACCATGACTGGGCTGTACTCCATCAACCTGCATATCGCCCAGAACAAGGCGAATCTCCCCCTCTTTGGCGGCGATACGCTCTTCCGCCAAGCCCTCCAGCACGTCCTCCAGCAAATCTTCCGCCGCCGTATCCGTCCAGTTCTTGCCGTTCGGGAAGACGCGAATCGTGGCGTCCGGGTGCGCTCCCAGCAGGTCGCAGAAGTCATGCACGTCCATCTTGAAGAACGGCTTGTCCGTGCAGACGGCGGCGGCGAACATTTCCTCCGGCCATACGGAAATCACGCCCTCCTCCGGCAGCGGCTGATTCGGGTCGCAGTCCAGCCAGACCGATTCCCAATCCGCCACAGTCGCAGCGAAACTCTTGTAGCGCTTGTGCGGGGCGGCGTTCATCAGGCCGTCGAACTTGTTGTTGCAGAGGCTTTGTTGTTTGGGGGTCTGCTTGCTCATGGGGTGTCCTCCTTCAATTATTCGTCTTGTTTTTTTGCTTCCAGTAGTTTTCTTCCGTTATCCCGATACCATGTCATCGCATCATCAAAATACGACTGCACAGCCTGATCCATATTATTCTTCTGCAAGTTCCATTCCCCCACCTCCAAGCGAATTTGCAGCCGCTGTTCATCGGTCAGGCGGTAAAACCAGACATAATCAAGCTGCGCCGCGTGGGGGATAAATTCAAACATCATACTGTCCGGATAGCGCTCCTTTGCTTCCTCAAAAAGCGTTTTCTTCCACTGTTCCACATTGTCCTGTGTGATTTCTCTTCCAAAGATATAGTAGAATGTCGCCCACGCATTAACATAATAGCAAATCTGCCACAAAAACCGCTTTTTCGCGCGATACTTTTGCAGCCCCCACGAAATCACATCCAGCAGGAAATCCTGATATAGGTCATACTCGTTTTCTGCTTCCCACGGTTCACCCAGCACCGTCAAGTCATCCACATAGTCTACCATCTGCTGCAACGCCAGCACAGTCAGCCCTTCGGACGGCGGCTCTTTCTGCCACACCTCCCGCAGATAGCGGTAAACCGGGAGGCGCTTCCCCTGCCGCTCCAGCTGATACACGTCCGCTTTAATTGCGAGAATATCCAGCATCCCGATGCCCCTTCCCTCAATAAAAATACTCCTGCAAAACCAGCAGCGTCACCATCGCCACCTTGCCCACCACATCTGGCACATACCGCTTCGCGCGTGTCGTCGCCAACGTGCATCCTTTCCTTTCACCTGATTTTCCTTTCTTCTGATTTATTCGCGGCGGCGTGTTTGTTCTCCTGCTTTTTCCCAGCGTCGGGGGCAGTTTTTACAATTCGCGCGGATTTTTTCGCAAGAAAAAGCGATTCCCGGCAGAAACGCCGAGAACCGCGGGGGATGATGACTGCCCACATGACTACACCCGTCAAGTCCGATTTTTTGCTTTTTGGCATCTGCGATGCTCCCCTTCTACTCAATCCGCACCTTGTACCCAAATGGTTCTTCTATCGTACCGTCCCGCATCTTGTCCCATTGCTTATCAGTCAGAATGAATCTATACGAGATGCTGGCGGCGGGTTTGCCGTTCTCGTGATATTCAAAGCAGGTCAGCAGCAAGCCATAAAACCACATTTTCTCGCCGCGGCTGAAACACCAAACCCCCCGCGCCGTCACACACTTGCGGTCGTCGCGAACATAAACCATCAGCTCGCTGATAGGTCCGCCGTTGGCGGAATAGCTATAAATGCTGATGTTATCCGTCCAGTCCAGCACGCGGTGCGCTTCTACGGTCACCAGTTCCTTTTCCCGACGGCAGGATTTTTCCCTCATTTCCGCGCAAAGCAGTTCTCCCTCTTCATCCAGATAATACGCAAAGTATTCCGCGGCTTTTTCGGGGATTTCCCGGCGGAACTGCCCTTTCCGCACATTGCCCACGCCCTCGTTGATGGGCGATGGCTCATAGTTGCCCATCGGGGTCATGTTTTTCCCCACCGTCGAATAGCGGATGCTGACGCTACTACCGATGTTCTTTTCCCGCAGCTCCTCCACCGTCAGCGGATGAAGCGCGTACCAGTCCGCAGCCTTTGTAACCGCGATAATTGCCTCTCGAAACATTCGTGCATTCCTCGTTTCTGCGCCTTGGATCCTCCATCTTCTGTATTCGCCACCCACGTCCGCTTTTCCTGCTTGCGGCGGATTACCGCACCTCTTCCAGCGCATACACCCCCGCAAAGTACGCCCGAATCTCCCTGCCCTGCTTGGTGAAGGAGCAGGGAATCCGCACAATATCATTCCGCCTGTTCGCCAGATTCAGCTGGAACAGCCCGCGGATTCGCCCCGCCGTCAGCGGTTTTCTGCTCAGCACAACGGTTTCCCAATGCTTCATGTTTGTATACAGATACGCATACGGGAACGCATCCAGCGGGAACGTCTTTTCTGCCTGTCCGAACACTTCCCCGACGGTCAACCGTCCATCTGCAAGCACCACATACTGCCGCTTTGTGCATCGGCTGTGCATCAGGAGCGCAACAGTTGCCACAATGCCTGCAAGAATCGCCAGCAGGAATGCCCACTCGCGAATCCACATAATAAAGCACAAGGTCAGAAACAGCGACAACGCCGCCGCGAAAATGCCGAGCATCCGAAAAAGCACCCAGAATCCACGGTCATAGAGGTAGATTTTTCGTTCCATTCATCCTTCTCCTTTGCGCCCCCGCATTGACATCCGCCGCTTTGTGTACTATACTGTACACAGTAAATCGACAATGGAGGGAAACGCCATGCCGCGCAGAAAGTTTGACACCACCCAGCGGGGAATATCCGACACTCACACTGATGCGCCTATCGCCACGAGCATTTGTGAGAACAAGCTGGTCTATGCCGAGCGGATTCGCACCCTGCGAGCAGCGGCGAACCTATCGCAGGGCGAGCTGGCGGAAGCCATGAATCTGGGGCGCGCGGCGATTTCCAACTGGGAGACGGGACGGACGCGCCCGGACATCGCCAACATCCCACGCCTATGCAACGTGCTGGGCATCACCGTTGCGGCGTTCTTCTCCGACACGCCGGAGGAAGCGGGCTGGAACGATGCCGAGCGGACCCTCATGCGGAACTATCGGAAATTGAGCGCAATCAATCAGGAGCTGCTTTCCGCGACCGCGCAGACGATGGTCGCGCTGGAAGAGCAGTATCCAGGGCTGCCGAAGCGTCCCGCCGCGCCGAAGCTGACGCCCGAACCCGCGCGCTTAGAGCTGCTGGAACTGCCATATGCGGATGATCCGGTTGCTGCAGGCACGGGCGACAGCGGATTCGCCGCCAGCGGGCACACGACGTTCCTGCACGCGACCCCCGACACGCGCGGCGCGGACATGGTATTCCGCGTCAACGGCGACAGCATGGAACCGAAATATCCCGACCACTGCAACGTGCTGGTGAAATTCACCGACGAGCCGCTTGGTTCGGGCGACATCGGCATCTTTCAGGTGGACGGCGCGCTGTACATCAAGCAGTACCAGTCCGACGGTCTGCATTCGCTGAACAAGCACTTCAAAATCATGCGCCGCAAGTCCTACGACGAAATCAAGACCATCGGGCGTGTCATCGGGATTCTGCCCGACAGCGATTTCGCCACAAGCGCGGAAATTCAAGATTTTCAGGCACAGGAAAGTCAAAATTGACTAAGAATCAGCCCGTCGGCAGCTTAGGTGTCGGCGGGCTGGGGCGTATTGTGTTATCTTCGCTGCGCTTCCGGGGCGGAAGTGGTTTTTTCGTGCCAGCTCTCCTGCTCAATATAGTCCGGCATCACTGCATCCGGATTGTACTGCCACGTTTCGCCATCGTATTCGTAGCACAGAATGCCCACGTCGCCGGATTTCACCCACAGATTGTAATTATCCGCTTCAAAGCAGATTCCCCAGAAGTCCAAACGGCGGACAGGCGAAAAGGAATACAGCAGCTCACCACGTTCCTCGTCCGTAATGTCCAGCCGAATCATCATTTCCGTCGCGTCGATCTCCACGCGCAGGCGCCCGTCGAAGCTGTGAATCGTCTCCATCTGGAACACGCTGTCGTTCATTTTTTCGTCCTGCACCGATCCGCCGGTCGTGAACGAGAGGATGATGGCTAACATCAGGGTTAGAATGTCTTTCAGCATGGGATGTACCTCCTTGTTTTCCGACGCGCAGTCCTCCTCCGCCCGAAACGTGCTGAATTTCGACCAGATTGGCTGCTGTTCGTCACTGTGCTATTCGACGCCCCCCCATTTCCTTCTTTTCCCTGTTTCGGGCGGAAGAATTTACAATTGGGCATTTCGTTTCACGCTCGCTTTTCTCGCAGCGCTTGGCAGTACGCATCAAACGTGATTTCAAACCGAACCAGCCGCGGCATTTCCGCCATCTGCTGAAATCCGCAGGCACGGACGCAGCGAATCGAGCGGAGATTCTGCGGCATCACTTTCGCAACAACCCGGTCGGCGCGCAGGTGCAGAAACGCCTTCGACAGCGCCGAACGCACCGCCTGCTGACCAAGCCCATGACCCCAGAGCGCATCCTCGCCAATCACATACACAATTTCATACGCTCCCTCCATCGCCGTCGGCAACAGTTTCACGAAGCCCACGCTCTCGTTTTCCTGATGACAGACCATGAAGAAATGCCCCGTCCGGCACAAATGGTACTGATACATCGGTTCAGGCACAGACTGCACAAGCTCTTCCAGCGACCGCGCCACGTCGGGCGCTTCGTTCAGGTACTTGGTTACGTTTGGATTCCTCATCCAGCGAATCATGCGTGTAATGTCCGCATGACAGATTTCCATACGCAAAAAAGCAGAAGCGGCTTTTTTCATATCGCTTACCTCACAGTAAAATACTTAAAAGCCCTTCTATGCGCAGTGCATCGACGGTTCTTTTATATGATGTTATGCTGATTATAACACAGGAAGCCAAAAAAGTCAAATGCTGCCACGGGTGTGGATGGGCAATCAAAAAGCAAAAGCAGACAAACAAAAAGACCAGCCATAATGACTGAAATTGCGCTGATTGCGAAAATTCTCCTTGACCTCTTCCTGCGGACGAAGTGCGGTTACCTCCTGCGCGCGGCGGGCGACAACCCGTCCGTCGTCACAACGCTCAGCCGCGACCAGGGCACGGTCAAAATCCTTGGTCTGATTATTGCGAATGCGCTGGTTGCGCTCGCGGGCGCGGTCATGTGCCAGCAGCAGCGTTTCTTCGACATTTCGATGGGCACAGGCACGATGGTCGCCGGGCTTGCGTCCGTCATCATCGGCACAAACCTCTTCCGCCACGCCTCCTTCCTCCGCACCACCACCATGGTGCTGATTGGTTCGATTCTCTACAAGGCGTGCGTGTCGATTGCGATTTCGTTCGGTCTTGACGCGCAGGACATGAAGCTCATCACGGCAGTGCTGTTCCTCGCGATTCTTGTGCTGTCCAATACGCGGAAAAAGAAGGTGCGCATTCATGCTTGAAATGAAGAATATTACCAAAATTTATAACCCCGGCACGGTGCAGGAGACCTGCCTGTTCCGCGATTTTTCCCTCACAATTAACAAGGGCAGCTTTGTCAGCGTCGTCGGCAGCAATGGTTCGGGCAAAACGAGTATGCTCAACCTGCTTTGCGGGTCAATTCCGGTGGATGCGGGGCAAATCCTCATGGACGGGCAGGACATCACCCGCGTGAAGGAGTTCCGCCGCTACCGTCGGATGGGGCGTGTTTATCAGAATCCAGCAATGGGAACGTGCGGGACAATGACGATTCTACAAAACCTGTCAATGGCGGACAACAAAGGCAAACCATTCGGACTGACCCCCGGCACGAACCGCAAGAAGCTCGAAGCGTATCGAGCGATGCTGGCGCCGCTGGGTCTGGGCTTGGAGGATAAGATGGATGTGCCCGTCGGATCGCTTTCCGGCGGTCAGCGGCAGACGCTGGCACTGCTGATGGCGACAATGACGCCCATTGACTTCCTGATTCTGGACGAACATACGGCCGCGCTCGATCCCAAGACTGCGGAAATTGTGATGCAGCTGACGAACAAAGTGGTACAGGAGAAGCATCTGACGACGCTGATGGTGACGCACAACCTGCGCCATGCGGTGGAGTACGGCGATCGCCTGCTGATGATGCACCAAGGGCACGTCATCATGGACAAGGCGGGCGACGAGAAGCGCGCGCTGAAGGTGGACGATTTGCTGGACGTGTTTACTTCCATTAGTATCGAATGCGGCAATTAAACGGGGGCAATGCCCCTGTTTTTTTGCAGCTTTACGCGCCTTATTGTTATTTTGCAAATTCCGCGTGTCGCTCCGTCGTGCGCCCGCGTCTCCCTTCCCCCCGCAGCCATGTTGAGTCGCGGGGGATTTTCTCTTTTCCCCCCAACGACAAGAAAATACCCTTGACTCTTGCGAATCAAGGGCTAATAGGAATCCGGCAGCGACTTATCCTCCCGGGCCGTGTCCAGCCAAGTACTTTCAGCACTGGAGAGCTTAACTTCTGTGTTCGGGATGGGAACAGGTGGAACCTCTCCGTCATTGCCACCGGAAATGGTAGCTATTTTATTGCTTCACCTTTCTCTTCTTGCTTTCATTTTACTTACTTGCGTTTGAAAGAGAAGGGTCGAAGTTGAAAGGGGGTGAAACCCCTCTGCACCCTGACAACTGCACATCGAATGATTCTTCAGACCGTTCCA
>FR899895.1 GCA_000437595.1 Faecalibacterium sp. CAG:74
TGGTGGCGCGTGCAGTACAAAAACAGCACCGGCTGGTGCGCGGCGGAGTTCCTTACGAAACAGGAAAACGCGGATAATCAGGCGCGGAGGAGCATCCGAATCGTCGATAGTGCCGGAAACGTGTTTGAACCTGTGGGTGATTTTACGGTGAAGGTGGCGAACGCAGATGTGGGCGATTCTTGAACAGCTGCGCGACCACGCGACAACCATCGTTGGACTTGTGACGGCGCTAACGCTGATGTACGGCTGGTTTCGGAAGCCGATGAAGCAGCTGATTACAAGGGAACAGCAGCAGGAGGAAGATCTTGCGATTCTGACGTGGGCGTTTTTGCAGAATGCGCATGACAATTATACGCGGCAGGGCTGGTGTACTGCGGCGGAAAAAGAGCAGGTGCTGAATATGCACAAAAGTTACGCGGCGAAAGGACGAAATCACCTGTCCGCAAGCTACGAACAGGACATTCTTGCTCTGCCTGAAACGCCGCCAGAAGGGAGGCGGGGCAAATGACGAAGCAGAAAGCATACGTCCAGTTCAGCAAACGAATTGTTCTTTTGGTCACTATCGCAGTGACGGCGATTTCGCTGCTGGCGGTGGTGCTGTGCTTCTTCCGCAGCGACACCGAAGCGCTGATTAGTACGGTTCGGACGTACATCAACTACGCGACGATTGTTTTCGCAGCGTACAGCGGCAACTCGGTGTTCGAGAAGTGGCTGACGCAGGGGAAGAGCGCTGATGCGGCTGAGAATACGGCTGAAGCGTAAGGCAATATTCCTTGCAGCAATTCTTGTAAAATATCAAAAGTGCCCATCAGCAGTCGTGCTATTCGCCGCCTGCTGATGGGCATTTTTGTTTATTCCTTTTCGTACTTTTCAATCAGGCACTGATGCTGCTTGCTGTCCCTGTCATAATTGATACCGACCAGCAGAATCTCGCCCGTGTAATCCCATATCGAAGCTGGATAATTCTTCTCCCTGATTTGCTGCAAAGCAGTCTGGGCATTCTGATTCCATTTCAGCTCTACAATCAATGCCGGATAGTCATTCCTGCATTCAGGCTTCGGAACGAGCACGAAATCGGCAAATCCTCGACCCGTCGGTAATTCGCGGATTGGCTTGAAGTAATACTGCATCGCGCTCAAATATGCAATTGTCAACACACTGCTCAGCGAGTTTTCGTTATGATACTGGATGACAGACGTGTACTCATGATGGATTTTTTCAATCTGCGCGGCAACGGCTGCACCGTCCATGTCCAGCGTCGCATCCAGCAAGCGCTCGGATTCCTGCTGA
>FR899896.1:0-20775 GCA_000437595.1 Faecalibacterium sp. CAG:74
GTCTTCGACCCTCTCGACACCCATTTTGCGATTGAGTTGAGCGCACTTTCAGGCTATGCGCGCGTGCTGATTCGTGCCCGCAGGCGCGAAACCCCCTGCTTGCGGAAAAGAGCCACTATGGTCGCAAGACCAACTATGTGGTCGCGCCCATTTGGCGCGACAATATGCGGCAAGTTGGATGGAGCGGCTTGGGGGCGCTCCTGCGGGAGCGCAAAGTTACTGGCAGGGACGCTTCGCTGCCTGCACCTTTGTTGATCTTTCCTTTGGAATAGTCGCCCGCTTCGCTGCCTGCGCCTTTGTTGACTTTTCCTTTGGAATGGTCGCCCGTGAAACAGTTGGGGCGTTGCCCCAAACCCCACAAGGGAGCTCCGCCCCTTGACCCCGCAAGGGGGACTCCCCCTTGACCCTTTTTTGTGCCCCGGCTTGAGTTCACTTCCTTACTTCTTCTTTTCCGGCGCTTTTTTTGCCTTTTCCTTCGCTTTTTTCTCCTGATATAGTTTTTCTTCCCTATCAAACATCTCCCACATCTGCCTTTGCGCTTCCTCCACCACCCGGTCGCGCTCCTCAATCGGGTGCTTCTCCGGGTCGTAATCAATCTCCGTCCCGAATGACAGCGTCCGCATCCCCTTATGCGCCAGCATCGGCACAAATCGGCAGCACTTACCCGTCCGCGCATAGTACACCTGTGCCAGCATCGTGAATCCGCGGAACAATTCGCCGGGGCGGCCGTGCTCATAGCCGGGGCGATTCGGGTCAGCATCGGGGTTTTCGGGGAAAATCAGCAGATTATCGCCCGCCTGCATGGCCTCCACCGACTTGCGGAAGGTTGTCGTCAGCTCGCGAGGCTTGTGGCGGTAGACCGGCACGCACTCCACGGACTTCATCGCCCATACGCTGAGCGGGCCGCACAGCTTCGAGATAGGCCAGCGCAGCGGGCCAAGCCACTTCATTTGCGAAAATGTATATTTGTAGACGTACTGCGCAACCTCGTCCGGGTCAATGGAAATGTCGCTGATTGTCCACGGGCGCACGGGCACGGGGCAGAACAGCATCCCCGCGACGGGGCCGTAAATTTCACCGTGATTGCAGAGGAACACCAGCGGGTTGCTGTCATCGGGGTGAATGTTCTCCGCGCCCTTGACCGTGTGGCGGAAGAACGGGCGCATCACCGCCATCAAAAAGCGGATGCCCAGCGGCTGAACGTGCCGCTTGATGACGACCTCCTCCAGCTGCTGCTCCAGCGCCTTGTTTTCCTCGCCGGATTCGCGGATGTGCAAAAAGCGCAGCACTTTCTGCATGTAACGGTTCGACAGCGGGAAGCGCAGCACGCACAGCAGGGCGATGAACGCCGTAATCAGCGCTGGAACGACCATCACCGGCTGGAAACTTGCAGCAATTTCCTCCGCCGTGTGCGGCAGCCGCTGCCCAGCAAGGAAGCACAGCACCGTCAGCGCCACAAGCGCAAGCATCTGCCCCAGCAGCGAAGCCACTTCGCGCGACACGCGCCGCATCAGCCGATAGCCGGGGATTTCCTGCCCGGAGGTGAATTTCGCGACCGCGCCCATCGGGCTTTCCATCTTGCTCAGGCAGACCTTGCACACCGCGCAGCCGACGGAGCAGAGCGCCAGACAGAAGTAGGTGATGCTGATATCCGTCGTGTGGTGCCGCAGCATCCGCGAAAAAATCCACAGCCCGTAGAGCCAGAGGAACATGCCCATCAGCAGCAGCGAAATCGGTTCATTCTTGTTTTTCTTCTCGCGCTTTTTCAGCAGCAGCGTCGCCAGTTCCTCGCACAATAGCGTCGTCAGCACCGCTATCGCCATGCGAATCAGCATTTGCTCCGCCGTCGTCGCGAGGAAGGTGTACATGACGATGAGCGTCATTTCCATTGCTGTCAGCAGCACCATGCTCAGCCGCTCAAAGGCGCTCAAAGCGTTCGCGCGGTGAATCGTCTCCAGCGTGAAGTGCGCTTCCTCCAAGTTCGGGCGCGGCAGCACGGCGCGCTCTTCATACGCCGCGTATGTCGAGTAAAACGCCGCCATCCCGCACAGAAGATACCCTATCATCATCGGCACGGAGAGCTGCACCGGCAGGTTGACCGCCAGAATCAGGGCTTGCAGCGCCATCATGCACCCATGCAGCGCCCCGCTCAGGCACAGGAAGGTCGTCTGCTCCATCCGTCCGTCAAGGCACAGCCGCCCCATGCGCTGGCACAGGCTGTCCCGCAGCTGCATGGACAGCACAACGGAGAAAATCAGCCACATTTGCGTGCTGCCGAACGACATGGGGTACAGTACGACAAGGCACAGTGAGAGCAGCAGCAGCAGAATCATCAGCGGAACGCGCATCCATCGCAGCGCCTTGGGCAGATAAATGGCTTCCTCAGGGCTGAACGTCTGGGCGAAAACCGTTGTCACGCGGCCAATCATATACAGTGCGCCGCCGTAGAGCGGCATCCCGGATAAGCCCTCGGAAATCAGCATACAGTAGATATATCCGTACAGGCTGGACATATCCGTCAGCAGCAGGGTCGTCGGCGGTTTTTTCCGCAAAGCCATCGACCCTCCTTTCGCATTCTCTTTGCTCGTATTGTACCATGAGAAGCCCGAATTGGCAAGGGTTTCAGGCGCAAAAGAGAATATTCACGGTTTATTTCCAATCCTGTCGCCCGAAACACTTGCAACTGCCCGCGCTTTCCTGTAAAATAGGGACAGGTGGCAAACGATATGACGAGGAGGCTTTTTTCATGATTGCTGATGAACAGGTGACGACCGAGCCGTCTTCTCTCTTTTCCGCGCAGGATCAGGCGGCGATTCGCGCACAGCTGAAAAAGCGGCTGATTCTGGTGCTGATTCCGGTGCTTGCGCTGCTGGGCGCCGCCATTTATTTCGCCATCCAGCGCAACGAGGTTGCGACCGATGTGCTGACGATTGTCAGTCTGTCCGTGCTGATTTTCTGCTACGACCTCTTCCTGAAGCCGCTGCGGTGCTATCAGCGCCATTTGGACAACGTGATTTCGGGACGCCGCCGCGCGGTGGATTTGCCGTTTCTGGCGATTTCGGACGATATCAGCCTGGTGGACGGCGTGCCGTACCGCGCCATGACCTGCACCGACCTCGACGCGAAAGGCCGCCCGTATGACCGCCTGTTCTACTTCGACGCTGAGAAGCCCTTCCCCGCCATCGCGGCGGGCGAAACCGTGCGCGTCGTGCACCACGAGCTGGACGTGTCGGACGTGGTGCGGGTGTAATTCCGGAGGATTTTGCCCCATGAAGAAGCTGCTTTGTCTCCTGCTGACCTTGCTGCTGATTCACCCCGCACTGGCGGAAGATGCCCTTGATGCGCCCGATGCCTCTTCCCTGCTGCCCTGCGCGAATGGCGCGCTGCTTGCCGTTTCGCCGGATTTGCGCGTCCTTCGCCGGGACACTGCGGGCAACTGGGCGCTTGTCCTTTCCGCCGAGCAGATTTCCGCCGCCTGCCCGCCCCGATTCATGCCGGATGCGGCGAATGCGCTGCTCCTGCCGGGCGAAAATGGTGCATATGCGCTGCTGCTCCTGCCCGACACGAGCGGGCAAATCGCCGTGCTGTCCCTGACCGGAGCGACGTGCGAGCTGACGCGGGTGTTCGCAGATTTCCTGCCGACGGACAGCGAAATGGCCGCGCAGTGGACGCTCCTTTCCGCCGCGCGCGCCGGAAACACGCTGTACGCTGCCTTTTCAAGCAATTTCGCGACATACAGCACCTATGCGCTTTCGCTGGCGGACGGGTCGTCTTTTCTGCTTTCGGATGCGCCGATTCGCTTCTTGATGCCCTTGGCGGACGGGCAGCTGCTGGCGTGCGTCAATCCGCCCATAAGCAGCATCGACGAAACCTGCTTCGCCCTGCTGGATGCGGATTCCGGCGAATCCAGCCGCCTTTGCGCCCTGCCCGCCCACAAGGCATACGCGGGCTTCGCGCTGGACGGCGATTCCCTCTATTTCACCGACGGCGAGACGATTTACTGCGCCGCGCCGCCCTATGATGCTGTGGAATCCGTCGGCTATCTGCCGTCGCTGGACACGAGCGCCCGTCTGCCCGCGCTGATGGTCGATAATTGCTACTGCGTGTGCAATGCCGAATTGGGTTTCTTCGCAGCGCAGCTCCATACCGCGCCGCGCTGCACCCTGCGCGTGGATACCCGCCTGTCCAATGTGAATCGGGCGCTGGTGTCGCAGTACCTCCGTGCGCACCCGGACGTTGCCGTTGTTTATGCGCCGCACAATGCATCGACCGCGCCGGAATACCGCCAGCACATGGAGAGCGGCGACGCGCTGGATATTTACGCCTTCACACTGCCGAACGAATCGTTCATCCCCCTGCGCGACAAGGGCGACCTGCTGGACTTGCGCCCGCTGATGGGCGCGGACACCCCTGATTCGCTCCTGCCGCAGGTGCTTGCGCCGCTGGAAAAGGCGGGCGGGCTGTTCGCGATTCCCTGCGGCGCGCCGAGCGTCTCGTGCTGGTTTCTCGACCAATCGTCGCTGGAATCCTTGGGGCTGACGGACGTTCCCGCGACGTATGCCGACCTGATGACGCTGATTTCCACCTACCTCACCGACTTTGCGTCTGATTCCGACGTTGCCTTAGCCGACAATCCGGGCGGCATGGCGGATTCCCTCTTCCAGCAGCTTTTCTGGGCGCAGCTCGCGCGCTGTGAAGCATCCGGCGTCCTGCCGACGTTCACCGATGCGGATTTCGTTGCGGCGCTCCGGCAGTACATCGCGCTCCGCCCGGCGCTGGTGGACTACGAAACCCGCTGGCTGGCAGAACGGTCTTCTTCGCTGGGCGACCTGAGCGACACGGGCGGCATCGTCACGGTTCTCTCCGTGTCCAGCAGTCAGCCCTCGCTGCTGCACCTGAACACGTCGCTTACGCCGAGCAAAACGGACGAAGTTCCGCTGCTGCTGTCGTTCAGCGAAGGCGGCGCGTTGCTCATTCCGATGACGTACTCGGTGCTGGCAGTCAATCGCCGCTCGGCATACCCGGATGATGCCGCATCGCTGCTGTCCTACCTGCTGGACAATCAGCCGTATGATGCGAAGCTGGCGCTTCTGCCGGATTACGCGGTGCTTCAGCCGAATCCGGCATACACAGAGGCGGCGCAGAAGATTCTGGACGACGAAGCGCTTTACATGCAGTACCGCGCCACCCTGTCCCCCTTGGAGCAGAAGCAGGCGGAGGATATACTGGCGGACGCGCGCGCTGCGCTCCATCAGATTCCGCCGAACGTATACAGCGCGGCGGAAATCGCAACGTATCATGCGCGCCTGAATCACGCGCATCTACTGGAATCGTCGTTCTGGGTCAGCGGCGACCAGCATGTATCCACCCTGCGGCAGCGCCTTCTGGACGGCGAATGCACCGTGGAGACGTTCGTGCAGGAATTGACCCGCATCGTGCAGATGATGACGCTTGAAAACGGCGTGTCTTCGTGAATTTTTCCCGCGCGTCCTGCAACAAAACACCCCTTTCAAGCGTTTCATATTTAGGGGATAACTCCCCTTTTCCAAGAAGAATCAATCCTATGAATGGAGGGTATCATCATGAAGCATTTTTCCCGCGTCCTGTGCCTGCTACTGATGCTGGCGCTGCTGCTGCCCGGTGCGCTTGCGGAGGCAGTCGAGCAGACCGAGCAGATCGACAGCGGCATCGAAGAAGATGAGGTCGAGAAGGTCGGCGACATTTTTGACATGTACCAAGTCGGCAGCATGGTGGAAGCAAACGGCAAGCTCTACACCATCTCCTACGGCCCGACCATCTGCGAATTCGACGGCGAAAACTGGCGCATCGCGGTGGTGGCGAGCAGCTTTTCGGACGTTCTGCGCTTCTCCGAGGACGGCTCCTTTTACAGCGACGAAACGTCCGCCGTGCTGTCTGTGGATGAGGACGGCACGCTGCTGCTGCTCTACCCCTACTCCGACGGCGTGATTGACCTGCTGCGCGTCCCGCTCGACGGCAGCGACGTCACCCGCGTGCACTCCTTCCGCCTGGTGGAGGATAGCGGCGACGAGGACGGCAGCCTCTACTTCTCCCTGCAAGGCGCGGCGCTGACGAGCGATTACGCCTATGTGACCGCCTACGGCATGAATCCCGAGGCGACCTACGGGCTGAATCAGCTGTTTGAGCTGAACCTCAAGGACGGCAGCGTCCGCAAGGTGACGGAGGATTACATCGGCGTCATCCTGCCGCTGGATGACACGTCGCTCATCGGCTACTATGACAACCGCTACACCGGCGCGGACGACCCGCTGACCGCGCCCGTGCGCATCAACCGTCAGACCGGTCTGACCGACACGCTGTGCGAAATGGAGTCCGACTCCTCTTTCTCCGGCTTCACCATGTCCGGCACGTCCGTCGTCTTCAACGATGGCTCGCAGGTGCTGCGCGTCGCCGCGCCGTATGACACCTTGGAGACGGTTGGCTACCTGCCCCCGGCGTATGTGTACACCAATCTGCCCGGCTGCGTGTCCGGCAATTCCTACTATACTTACAACTACGACGCCGGTTTGACCTCGGTTGACCTGACTGCGCCGCTGCCCGCGACCGTCCTGCGCATCGACTCCTCCATCAGCTGGGGCGACGCGGGCGAACTGGTGCGCCAGTACGCCAAGGAGCATCCGGAAGTCGGCATCGTGTACGCCTCCACCAGCGCATCCACCGCGCCGGACTACACCCAGCACATGCAGAGCGGCGAGGCGCTTGACCTCTACTCCTTCTATCTGCCGGGCGACGCCTTCGCTGCCCTGCGCAACAAGGGGTATCTGGCGGAGCTGTCCGGCAGCAGCGACCTGCTCGCGGCTGTTTCCGAAATGTTCCCGAATCTGACCAAGCAGGTGCTGGTGGATGGCCACCTTTACGCCCTGCCCGTCGAAGTAAGTACCTCCTGCTGGTCGATTGACACCGCCGTACTGGAGGATGTCGGGCTGACGGCGGAGGATGTGCCGACGACGTATCTGGAGCTGCTGAACCTCATCGACGAATGGATTACCTCCTACGTTGATGATTACCCGGAGCACGCGCTGATGGACTATCCGTACAGCCTGTCAATGCAGCTGTTCAGCCAGATTATGATGGCGCAGATTGCCGAGTGTGAAGCGGACGGCCGCACGCTGACCTTCACCGACGCGGATTTCATCGCCACGCTGAACAAGCTGGACAGTATGCGCGAGAAGCTGAAAGCGTACGAGGATCAGTGGAACGCCGACAACAACAGCGGCAATATTGTCTATAGCAGCAGCACAATGATTGGCGGCTCGTATGACGCCAGCAGCGAAGGACCCCTCCTGAGCAGCTACGCCAACATCGGCATTCACTATGCCAGCGACCGCGAAAGCACAGCTGTCCCGCTGATGCTGTCCATCCAGCCGAACCACGACAGCAGCGTCATCGGCAACATCCGCGTGATGGCGGTCAACCGCTCCAGCAAGAACGCCGATGCCGCCATGAACCTGCTGACGTACCTCGCCGTCAACCGCAGCGATTATCAGAAGTCGCTTCTCTCCCCTGCCTACACGGACAACATTGAGGACCCGCACTACGAGGAGACCAAGGCGAGCCACGAGAGCTACATTGACGAACTGACGAAAGCAATGGCGACCGCCGACGACAGCGAAAAGCGCGACTATCAGGAAGCGATTCAGAACCTGACGGACGCTTTGACCCGCCTCTCCCCCTACCAGTACACGACCGAGGACATTCTCCTCTACGATTCGCAGATGGAGAATGTGCGCATCATTGAATCGACCGTGTTCTACGGCGACGACAACGAAGCATCCACGCTCGTGAACCGCTACATGGACGGCAACATCACCGTCGACCAGTTTGTCCGCGAGCTGACCCGCATTGTGCAGATGATGATTATGGAGAACTCGTAAGTTCATCGCAACCGAGAAGCCGGATGAGAAGTCCGGCTTCTTTTGTATTGTAGGAGAACCAAGGGGCGTTGCCCCTAACCCCCACCAGAGGCGCTGCCTCTGGACTCCGCAAGGGAGTTCCTCCCTTGACCCTTTCGCGCGATTGAGTTGAGCGCACTTTCAGACTATGCCCGCGTGTTGATTCGACCTCATCACCCCAAAAGCATGGGAGCGTGCACCGCGAAGGGGTCAAGGGGGCGACCGCAGACGTTCGTCTGTTTTCATGCCCCCTCGTCGCTCCCGCAGGAGCGAAACCCCTGCGCAACAAAAAGGCCAAGAAACATGGGTGTGCACCACGCAGAAAAGCAGCTTTTCCCCTCCAAAATCAAAAAAATCACAAAAAAAAGACGATTCGATGCAACGAAATCGCCTTTTCATTCGTCTTATATCATGAAGGCGGTTACGTTATTAACGCCGCCGATTCCACGCAATAATGAGGTGATTTACGATGACGGAGGGAACGCAGGCGCGTCCGGAGCGCGTAATGGTGCTTGAGCCCGATGCCGAACGCCGGCAGATGCTCGCCCAAACGCTGATGCAGTCCGGCTTCCGCTGCTTTATGGCGGATTCGGTGCACGACGCGCTCCCCTTCTATCAGGACAGGCAAAATTCGGCGTGTATGCTGACGATTCTCAACGCGCGCCTGCCGTGGTGTGAGAGTGTTGAGCTGCTCAGCCGGGCGCAGGAAAACGACTGGCCCGTGCTGTTTCTGACGGCGGAAGCGGCAAACGTTGCGCACCTGCAGTCGCTGTTTGACCTGCCGTGCGACGCGCTGGTGCACCCCTTCTCCCCCAAGCAGCTGATGAACGCGGTGGAAAACTTGCTGCTGCTTGCCCAATCGCTCCTGCGCGCCGGGCCGCTGCGGCTGGACACGCTGCACCACCGCGTGACGATGGCAGGCGAGCACCTGACACTCACCGCGCAGGAATTTGCCTTGCTGGAAGTGCTGGTGAAGACGCCGGGGGCAGCCGTCTCCCGCGAAACGCTCCTGCGGACGGCGTGGGGCTATCAGGATTTAGGCGAAACACGCACGGTGGACGTGCACATTCAGCGTTTGCGGCGGAAATTGGGTAAATCGTGCATCGAAACGGTGTATAAAAATGGATATAAGCTCAAAATGGCGTAACATGGCGTCCCCCTCTGCGCAAAGAGGGGGATTTTTCGTGCCCCAAATCATCATTCGCACGAAAAAAACCGTTCCCTTGTGCGGAGGGAACGGCTTGTGCTTGCTTGATGTGTGCGTAAAGAAAACAAAACGTTCAAACGTGACAAGCGTCACGCAATCTTACTTCGCTTCGGCAGTCGCATCGGTGCCGGGGATGTTGATGATCTCCAGCATGACCAACTCGGCAGCATCGCCGCGGCGCGGTCCCAGCTTGTACATGCGGGTGTAGCCGCCAGCCACGTTCTTCTCGGCGTTGCGCTTCTTGAACATCGGGCCGTACTCACGGAACAGCTTCTCAACGACGGGATACTTCACGTCCTTGGTGCGCTCCTTGTACTCCTTCTTGTTCTCGTCCGCCAGCTTCTGCTGCGGCACGTTGTACAGATACGCGGTCATCTGACGGCGAGCGTGCAGCTTGGACGGCGCATCGTTGACCACCTGCAGTTCGACCTTCTGATCCTTGTCGTTGTGGGTGATCTTGGTGGTGGTCACGGTGTTGTCGCACTCGTTGACTGCCAGAGTGATGTAATGTTCGGCAATGCGGCGGACTTCCTTGGCCTTGGCTTCGGTCGTCACGATCTTGCCATTCTGAAACAGGTTCGTCACCAGACCGCGGAGCAGCGCTTTGCGCTGACCGGCCGTGCGACCCAGTTTGCGCTGGTGTGCCATGGGATTATTTCCTCCTATCACGGGCAAGCAGCGATTCTAACCGACGTGCGATCGGGTAAAATCAGGCTGCCATCGTTGTGCCCCGTCTTATTCTTCGTTCTGGCGCAGACTCAGACCCAGATCCTGCAGCTTCTGTTCCACTTCTTCCAAGGACTTGCGACCAAGGTTGCGCACCTTCATCATGTCCTCCTGGTTGCGCTGCACCAGCTCGGCGACGCTGTTGATGCCAGCGCGCTTCAAGCAGTTGTAGGCACGGACAGAGAGCTCCAGCTCTTCAATGGTCATTTCGAGGACTTTTTCCTTCTTGTCGTCCTCGGGCTGCGTCATGCTGACCGGCAGCACCTGATCCGTCAGACTGACGAACTGCATCAGGTGTTCGGTGAGAATCTTCGCCGCGCAGCTGATGGCCTCTTCAGGCTTCAGGGTGCCATTCGTCCACACCTCAAGGGTCAGACGGTCAAAGTCGTTGGACTGGCCGACGCGCTTGTCCTCCACCGTGTAGTTGACCTTCACGATGGGGGTGAAGATGCTGTCCATGGCGATATCGCCGATGGGCATCGAGCCGGCATTGCGAGCCTTATTCTTGTCTGCGCTGACGTAGCCCACGCCGCGTTCAAGGCGGAGCGTCATCTGAAGATGCGCGTCCTCGTTGAGCGTTGCGATGTGCATATCGGGGTTGATGATTTCAATTTCATCATCAACCTTGATATCCGCCGCGGTCAGTTCGCACGGGCCCATTTTGTCCACGATTACAGACTTCGGGCCGTCGCTGTACATTTTGACAGCCAAGCCCTTCAGGTTCAGGATGATTTCGGTGACATCCTCTTTCACGCCGGGAATGGTGGAAAATTCATGCTGCACACCTTCGATGTGAACAGCAGACGCCGCCGCTCCGGGCAGAGAGGATAGTAGGACACGGCGCAGGCTGTTGCCCAGCGTGTGACCAAACCCGCGTTCGAGCGGTTCGACCACAAAGCGTCCGTACTTGCCATTGTCCCCGACTTCGACGCATTCGACTTTTGCGATTTCTACGGCCATTATTTTTACCCTCCTTGCTCAGGTTCGGAGTGACGAAGGGAGGAATGCGAAAGCGAGCTTCATGCATCCCGTCATCCGCATCCCGTTTCCCTTCCTTAACGGGAGTAGAATTCGACGATCATGCTCATTTCGGCTTCGAGGCTGACGTCCTCACGGGTCGGCAGCGCAACGACTTTGCCGGTCAGGTTGGGGGCATCAAAGGTCAGCCACTTGGGGGTGACGACGCTGGTGCCTTCGCGCAGCGGCTTGAAGAGCTCGGACTCGGTGCTCTTCTGGCGCAGGGTGATCACGTCGCCAACCTTCACGGAGTAGGACGGAATGTCCACCTTCTGGCCGTTGACGCGGATGTGACCATGCACAACGATCTGACGGGCGGCACGGCGGGTCTTGCCCAGACCCAGACGGTACACAACGTTGTCCAGGCGCAGTTCGAGCAGCTGGAGCATGTTGTCGCCGGTGATGCCCTTCATGTTGGTCGCCTTCAGGTAGTACTTGTGGAACTGCTTTTCCAGCACACCGTAGACGAACTTAACCTTCTGCTTCTCCTTCAGCTGCGCGCCGTATTCAGAAACCTTCTTACGACGGATGCCGCCGGGATTGCGCTTAGATTGCTTTTTGCCATAACCCATTTCCGCCGGGCTGACGCCGAGTGCACGGCACTTCCGGGCGACGGGCTGCTTATTGATAGCCATGTTTTACAGTCCTCCTTCGTTTGCTTACACGCGACGGCGCTTGGGCGGACGGCAGCCGTTATGCGGAATCGGCGTCACGTCCTTAATCATGCTCACGTCCAGACCAGCGGCCTGCAGGGAGCGGATGGCGGCTTCACGGCCGGAACCCGGACCCTTGACATACACTTCAACCGTCTTCAGGCCATATTCCATTGCGGCCTTGGCAGCGGTCTCAGCGGCGGTCTGTGCAGCAAAAGGAGTAGACTTCTTGCTGCCGCGGAAGCCCAGGCCGCCGGAGGAGGCCCAGGACAGGGCGTTGCCCTGCGTATCGGTGATGGTGACGATGGTGTTATTGAAAGAAGAGCTGATGTGCGCCGCACCGCGCTCGACGAGCTTGCGCTCCTTGCGCTTGCGCACGACCTTCTTGAGCTTGCTCTGCTGCTTGGGTGCCATTGTTTTTCCCTCCGTTATTTCACGAAACGGCTCTCACCGCGTAATTCCTGTGAATTACTTGGTGGCCTTCTTCTTGCCAGCGATGGTCTTCTTCGGGCCCTTGCGGGTACGCGCGTTCTGCTTGGTGTTCTGACCGCGAACGGGCAGACCACGGCGATGACGCACACCGCGATAGCAGCCGATTTCCACCAGACGCTTGATGTTCAGGGAGACTTCGCGGCGCAGATCGCCTTCCACCTTCAGGTGGTGCTCGATGTAGTCGCGCAGCTTGCTGATGTCGTTTTCGGAGAGATCCTTGACGCGGGTGTCGGGGTTAATGCCGACTTCCGCAAGCATCTTCTGAGAGGTCGTCAGGCCAATACCGTAGATGTAGGTCAGGCCGATCTCAACGCGCTTTTCTCTGGGCAGGTCCACACCTGCAATGCGTGCCATGTGTTAAATGCACCTCCGTAATTATATGACGAACTGTCCGTCCGCCATCAAAGACGCGGTTCGTCCACCAACCTCTCAGAGGCAACCCACCCCGGAGCTGTCAGTGCCGTCCGCCACCCTTGCTGTGCCTGCGCCTGGTGATGCAAGCGCAAAGCAACGCCGTCCCTTCGCAATTTGGAAGGCTGCGAAGAGAAAGCGTAATCATGTCAGAAGACGTATCGGTGCGCTGGTGGAACACAGGCTTATGTTTAGAAGAAGAAGCCCATGCAGCCGCCCACCAGTGCGACCAGTTGCTAACCGTCTGTTATTGTACCACGAAACCCATCGGAAAATCAAGAGGTTGCACGAACTTTCCAGCTTCTTTTTCCGCTTCCTCGGTATAGAAATTCTTATCCGATTTTTGTGCACATTGCACCAATTATCAAACATAAATCCCTTGCATACCGCTGTTTCTTCGATTATAATAGAGTTGTTCCCAAAAGGAGGAGGATTTTTTTGCTGACAATCCCTGCTGGAGCGGATTTTATCCTGCGCAGGCTGATGGAAAACGGCTTTGACGCCTACGTTGTCGGCGGATGCGTACGCGACAGTCTGCTTGGGCTGTTCCCGCATGACTGGGATATTTGCACCAGCGCGCGCCCGGAGCAGATGCAGGCTGTTTTTGCGGACTGCCGCGTCATCGAAACCGGCCTGAAGCACGGCACGCTGACCGTCCTGCACGACCGCATTCCCTATGAAGTGACGACCTTCCGCGTCGATGGCGGCTACACCGACCACCGCCACCCGGACAGCGTGTCGTTTGTATCTAATGTGGTGGATGACCTTGCCCGGCGCGATTTCACCGTCAACGCCATGGCATGGAATCCGCAAACCGGGCTGGTGGACGCCTTTCACGGGCAGGAGGATCTGCGTGCGGGCATCATCCGCGCCGTTGGCGACCCCCAAACCCGCTTCACTGAGGATGCGCTGCGGATTCTGCGCGCGCTGCGGTTCGCGTCCGTGTACGGTTTCCGGATTGATGACGCCACCAGTCAGGCAGCGCACGACCTGTGCCATACGCTGACGGACGTCGCTGCCGAGCGTATCCGCGTTGAATTGGCGAAGCTGCTGTGCGGGCAGGGCGCGGCGGACATCCTGCGCGCGTATCCGGACGTGCTGTTCGTCCTGCTTCCCCAGCTGCGCGCAATGCACGGCTTCGACCAGCATAATCCGCACCACCGCTATGATGTGTGGGAGCACACCCTGCGCGCGCTGCCCCATATTCCGCCGACGGAGACGCTGCGGCTGGCGATTCTGCTGCATGACAGCGGCAAGCCGGACTGCTTCACGCTGGATGAGGCGGGCATCGGCCATATGCACGGGCACGCGGAGCGTTCCGCCGAGATTGCGGACGAGGTGCTTTCCTCCCTGCGTGTGGACAACGCGACCCGCGAGCGCGTGACGCTGCTGGTGCGCAGCCACTCCCTGTCCGTTTCGCCCGACCACAAGCTGCTGCGCCGCCGCCTGAATCAGCTTGGCGAAGAAGCCCTGCGCGAGCTGCTGCTGCTCCAGCGCGCCGACCAGCTGGGCAAGGGCACGATTCCGCCGGAGGAAATCAAGGCGGAGTACCGCACAGTTGTCGCCGCGCTGGATGCGCTGATGGCAACGTCGCCCTGCTTCACGCTGAAATCGCTGGCGGTATCCGGGCGCGATTTAATGGCGGCGGGTCTGCCCAAAGGACACATTGTCGGGCAGGCGCTGGCATATCTTCTCGATGAAGTAATGGCGGAGCGCTTGCCGAACGCGCGGGATGCGCTGCTTGACGCTGCCATCCGCCAATTTGGAGGGATGTCATGATGCGCCTTGCCCAGCGCCTGATTCGCCCCGGCGAAAGCCCGTCCGACCAGCCCGTCCGCAAGCGGTTGGGGACGTTCGCGTCCGCTGTTGGCATCGGGACGAACATTCTGCTTTCGCTGACGAAAGTCATTATCGGCACGCTGACCGGCTCGCTGGCAGTCACGGCGGACGCGGTCAACAACCTGTCCGACGCGGCAGGCAGCATTGTGTCGCTCATCAGCGTCCGCGTTGCCCAAAAGCCCATTGACCGTGAGCATCCCTTCGGGCACGGGCGCATCGAGTACCTCGGCGCGCTTGGCGTCGGCGCGCTGATTCTCGTCATGGGGCTTGAACTGCTCAAAAGCGGCGTCAGCGGCATCATCACCCCGCAAGCCATGCGCTTTGCTTGGGTGCCGTTCCTGATTCTGCTCTTCTCCATCGCCGTTAAGGGCGCACTGTTCTTCTTCTATCGCGATGCAGGCAGGCTGATTGACGCGGATTCGCTCAAAGCCGCCTCCCGCGATTCCCTCTCCGACGTGCTGGCGACCTCCGCCGTCGCGCTATCGATGGTCATCGGGCAGTTCACGGCGTTTCCGGTCGATGGCGTGATGAGCATCATCGTTGCGCTGCTCGTCCTCAAAACGGGCTTTGACGTCGTGCGCGATCAGATGGATACGCTGATGGGCGCAAAAACGAACCCGGAGCTTGGGCGGCAGATTATCGCGATGCTGAATCAGTATGATGAGATTCTCGGCACGCACGACCTGATGATTCACGACTACGGGCCGGGGCGCTGCGTCGCGTCGATTCACGCGGAAGTACCCGCCGACGCGAATCTCGTCGCGATTCACGAGGTTATCGACCGCGCGGAGAGCGACATCAGCCGCGCGCTGCACATTCCGATTTGCATCCACATTGACCCAATTGTCGTCGGAGACCCGATTTTTGACAGCATTACGGCGCATTTCAACCACATTCTGACCCAGCAGTACCCAGGTACGCACATCCACGACCTGCGGATGGTGCCGGGGGAAAACGTGGTGAATCTGGTGTTTGACGTCGCCGTGCCGCCGGAGTGCAAGGACACCGCGCCGCTGACAGAGCAGCTTTCGCGCGCCGCCAAAGCGCTTGACCCACGTTATCGGTGCGTCATCCACTATGACCTTGATTTCTACAATGAGCAATAATTGAAACGGGCGAATGTGCGGAAAAACAGCGCATTCGCCCGTGTTTCTTTATGCTATTTCCAAAGTGAGAATGCGCCAAAGCGCAAGCAGATGGCGCAGGTGAACGTTACTCTTCCACCAGCTGAATTTTCCGCACGTCGCTTTCGCTGACGGTCATGAAAAGCGTCCGCTGGTTGGTGTAAATGACCATGCCGGGAGCGGCGCCGCCGGGCTTCTTGACGTAGCGGCGGAGCGTGTAGTCAATCGGCACGCCGGAGGAATTCTGCCCCTTGGAGTACCACGCGGCAAGAATCGCGGCTTCCAAAAGCGTCTGGCGCGGAATCTCTCCTTCTTGGCGGATGATGACGTGGCTGCCGGGCATGTCCTTGGCGTGCAGCCACGTTTCGTTCGGGCGCGCGTCCCCGGTCAGGCGGTCGTTCTGCGCGGCATTTTTGCCGACGTAGATGTCGATGCCGTCCGTCGAACGGTAGTGGTACGGCTTGGATTTCGGCAGCGCCTTCTGCTGGCGGCGGTTGACGCCCTTGCGGATGTAGCCCGCGCGCATCAAATCCTGCCGGATTTCCTCCAATTCGCTTTCGCCGATGCACTTGCCCACGTCCAGCAGCGTGCCTTCCAGATAGTCCAGCTCCTTGAGCGTCTTTTCCTTCTGCTCGGCGGCAATCTCCCGCGTCGTCCGCGCCTTTTGGTACTTCTTGAAGTACCGCTGGGCGTTCTGCACAGGGGTCAGCTGATTATCCAGCGGAATCGTCATGCTGCCGCCGTTTTCGTCGTAGAAATTCGGCAGTGTCGCTTCAGTCTGCCCCTTTTTCAGCTGCCACAGGTTCGCGTTGATGATCTCGCCCATGATGCGGTATTCGTCCATCCGCGCGGCGCTGGACAAGTCCTCCTCCTGCTGGGCGAGTTTCTTTTCGCAGCGTTCAATCTGCCCCTTGAGCAGCTTGACCATGGACGCGCTCTTCTGGTTGATGCGATCCTGCTGGTCACGCGCGCCGAAATAGCGTTCGAGCGCCTGCGACACAGTCGGGTACGGCTTCTGCCGATCCAAATCGCGGCTCAAATATGGGAATGGGAAGATGTCCGCCGGTTCGCCCTGCTCATCCTCCAATACGCGCGGGTCAGCCATCTGCGGCAGGCGGCGCAGCAGCTCCGCAAGGCGCGCCGCCGTTTCGGGCAGATTGTCCGTGCGGTCGCTTCCGGCGGGCAGCACACGATAAGCAAGTTCCTTCGCCGCCGGGTTCGACAGTCCCGACACGCTGGCGGCAAGCGCCTTTTGCAGCGGCACATTCCCCTGCGCTTCGAGCTTGGCAAGCAGGTTTTCCGCTTCGGCGTCTTCCGGGGCGATTTTGTCCTGCGCGGGCGGCGGCAGGTACGGCAGCCCCGGCTGAATCTGGCGCACGCGGCTCATGTCCGCGCTGACGTGCCGCGCCGCTTCAAGGATTCGCCCGTCCTCATCCAGCAGCATCAAATTGCTGTGCCGCCCCATGATTTCCAGCACCAGCCGGCGCAGGACGTGGTCGCCCAGTTCATTCACCGTGTCAATATCGACGTGAATCACGCGGTCGCCGTGCATTTGCTGGATGCTCAAAATACGCCCGCTGAGGATTTGCTTGCGCAGGAGCATACAGAACATCGGCGGTTCGAGCGGATTCGGGAAATTCAAATTCGTGAAGTGGCAGCGCGCATTGTTCGGCGACGCGCACAGCAGCAGCCGATGATTCGCCGCTCCCGCGCGAACCAGCAGCACAATGGTATCCTTTTCCGGCTGCGTGATGCGGTCGATTCTCCCGCCCGGCAGAATCGCGTTCATCTCCCGCGTCGCAAACCCCAGTGTCAAGCCATCCATCGGCATAAGATAACACCTCCAACCAGAGGCTCTGCCTCTGGACTCTGCCAAAGGGTCTTCGACCCTCTGGACTCCCTTTCGCGCGATTGAGTTGCGCGCGATTGCATACTGTGTCCGCGTGTTTATGCAGGGATTTCGCCTCTGCGGAGGCGACAAGGGGGCTTTGCGCTCGCCCCCTTGACCCCTTCGCCTCCCCATCTAAGTTTGTTGAGCTGTATCGCGGCTGATTTTAGTTAGTGTGCCTATCGTTTTTCAACGTAACGGCATAAACCAACCGCAAGCAACCCCAAAAGCAGCGGCGCCGAAGGTTTCCAAAGGGCGAGCGGAAAGCCCTTTGGTCGCCACCGCAGTGGCGAAATTCCTGCGACAAATCAAGTCAATATAATAGAAGAAATCCATCAAGCACAGCAAGCCGCCAAGCACGCAACCCGCGCTCATCGGGTCACCCGCCAATGCTCCGGCATCAGCCGCCGATACGCCGGATAGCTGTACCGGTCATCCAGCAGCAGCGCGACCCCCGTGTCCGTCTCCGTGCGAATCACCCGCCCGACCGCCTGCGTCACCTTCTGCATTCCCGGCAGCATGTACGCATACAGGAAGCCGTCGCCCAGCGTCCGCTCGAAGTGCGCCCGAAGCACCTCTTGATACAGATTCACCTGCGGCAACCCGACCCCGACGACCACCACGCCGTCCAGCTGCCGCCCCGGCAGGTCAATTCCCTCCGAAAACACGCCGCCAAGGACACACAGGCTCAGCACATTTCCGCCCTCCTGCCGATAAGCATCCAGAAACGCCCTGCGCGCCGCCTCGTCCATCTGCTTCTCCTGCACCTGACACGGCAGCATCAGCCGCTCCGCCGTCATCCGCAGAAATGCAAAACTGGGGAAAAACACAAGGTACTTGCCGGGTTTTCGCGTCACAAGCGCTGTAATCTGCCGCGCAATCTCCACGCACGCCGATGGCCGGTGCGCATAGCGCGTGTTCACGTCCACTTGGCGGATTTGCAGGTGCTCCGGCGGAAACGGCGACGGCATGGCGAAACACGCGTCGTCCTCCGCGCCGCCCAAAAGAAGCCGCATTTCCGGCAGCGGATGCAGCGTCGCGGAAAAGCACGTTACGCCCGAAAGCCCCTGCGTCGCCTGCTGGAAATACCCCGCGCTGTCGAGTGCAAACGCGGTAATCTTCGGATGCCTGCGCCCCTCCCAGAGTATCGCGTAGTCCGCCGAATCCCGCTGACGGGCGCGGTTGAAAGACAGCAGCGGCATCAGCGTGTCGCCGAGCCGTCCGCCCGCATCCTCCCACGGGAAATGCTCCTGCCGCGCGTCCATGAACGCATCCGCCAGTGACAAGCATACGCGGTCAAAATCATCCGGCAGTTTCGGCAGTGTCCCTTCCATCGAGCCGTCCTCCGGCAGCAGCAGGTTGTCCACCGCGCGAATCACGTCTGTCATCGCCTTGTACAGCGGATGCTTCTTCCCCGCCGCCTTGCCGACGACCGTCCGCAGCTTCCGCAGTCCGGCGGAATCCACCGACCCGGACAGCATATCGCGAATCCGCTCCGGCAGGTGGTGCGCCTCGTCGATGAGCAGCGTCACGTCGCGTGTTGCGTCGAAAATCCGCCGGATGTGCACCGCCGGGTCAAGCGCATAGTTGTAGTCGCAGATGACCACGTCCGCGATTTCGCACAGCGACATGGCGAATTCAAACGGGCACAGGCAGTATTTGTCCGCCACCGCCCGCACGTTCTCCGCCGACCAGTCGTCGATGTTCATCATTTCCTCAATGGCGTCCGTGTCGCGCAGAAAATGCCCCTTCGCCCGCTCGCAGTAATCCGGGTGGCACAGCGTGTGTGTCGGGCATTGCTTGTCCTTCGCGTCAATCACCAGTGCCCAGAGGTGCAGCGTCTGCTGATGCAGGCGCGTCAGCGCGTCGAGCGCCCCCTGTCGCTGCGTCGTGCGCGCAGTGAGGTAGTAAACCTGTCCCGTCAGCCCCTCGCCAAGCGCTTTGAGCGCCGGAAAGAGCGTCGCGGAGGATTTGCCCGTGCCCGTGGGCATACAGGCGAAGAGCCGCTTTTTCCGCTTGATGGCGGTGTACACCTGCACCGCCATCTCCCGCTGACCCGGTCGGTAATTGGCATACGGGAATTTCAGCGCGGCGAGCGACGCGTTCCGCGCCTGCGTGTGCCGCCGAACCGCCCGAATCCGCCGCAGATACGGCAGCAGCACCGACTGGAATTCCGCCCGACATTCTTCCGCCGTCAGCCGCTCCGGAAATTCCCCCTGCACCTTCCCGCGCCGCGTCACATACACCACGCGCACGTCCACCGCCGGAAGCCCGCGCGTCACGCAGAGCATATGCCCATAGCAGACCGCCTGCATCCGGTGTGCGGGAATCGGCGCTTCCGGCGGATGTTCCCCCTGCCAGAGCTTGATTTCCTCCACGCACGGGACGTCGGCTGCGTCACGGAAGGCGTCCATCCGCCCGCCGAGGACGAGCGTCAATTCCTCGTCCTCTACCAAAATCGGCAGATTCAGGGGAACTTCCGCCTGCCAGCCGTCGCCCAGCAGCTTCTGCCGCGCCTGATGACCCAGCGTGCCGTCCAGCATATCCTGCATCCGCCCGGAGATAAGGCGGATATCCGCGCCGTGCAGGGTAAATTCGACAAGTTCCCGAACCGAGACGCGAAGTTCCTCCACGGCGCGCTCCTTTCCGACAAAAAGCGGCAGACAGCTGCTTCGCCATCTGCCGCTCTGACTGCCTATTTTGCGCTATTTTCTGCATAGCGCGCACAGGGATTTCGCTCCTGTGGGAGCGAGTCGGGGGCTTTCCGGTCGCCCCGACACCCCTTCGGCTACCACTTTTGCAGTAGTCTTAACCGAAAGTGTTTTGCGTGAACCTTACAGCAGCTTGCTCAGACCATTCAGGGCATTCTGCGCCTGCTCGTAGTAGGACTTTGCCGACGCTTTCAGGCTGTTCACCTGCGCGGTCAGGTCTTCCTTCTGCTTCGTCAGGTCGCTCAGCTGCTGACGAGCCTCGTTCTCTGCGTTCGCCAGAATCTGGGATGCCTTCGTCTGCGCATCCGCAATCGTCTGATCCTTGACGCGCTTCGCCATTTCGAGAATCTCGCGGAAGCTGTCGTCCGTCGCCGCTTCCGGGCGGGTCTGCTGGGGCACGGTATTGCTGCCGTTCGCCTGCGCCGCCTTCAGCTGCGCAATTTCCTGCCGCAGGGTGTTCATTTCCGCGTCGCGGCGGTCAAACTCGTCGCAAATCTGGTCGAGGTATTCATCAACCTCCTGCTGATTGAAGCCCTTCGCCACCGTGCTGAATTTCTTGTCCAGAATGCTGTCCACCGTAATCCGCTGTTCCATTGTCGCTGCTCCTTTCTAATGCTTCCTTATGTTTTATGATGACCTTTCCCGTTTGAATACTTCCAATTGGATGCTGATTCTATCTTTGCGCGTCCGACCGCCGATTTCCGTCAGTCGAATGCGCCCAAAACCACGGATGGAGAGCAGATCGCCCGCTTCCAGCAGGGTATCAACGCGCTCTT
>FR899896.1:20808-24323 GCA_000437595.1 Faecalibacterium sp. CAG:74
GTATCAACGCGCTCTTCCGGCGTGTGATTCCGCTGCACAAGGCCTTGCCGGATGATTTCCGCCGCGCGCGCCCGCGAAAGCGACATGCCCGCCGCCAGCACGCAGTCCAGCCGCAGGGACGCCACCGTGTCGCGCATTTGCGCCCCTTGCGGCGGCGTGAACTGCGGCGGCGCGTCCAGCAGGCGCACGCGAATCGCCGTGTGCCCCGCCTCGTGCCACTCGTCCTGAAGTGACTTCGCCGCTTCCGGCATTGCCAGCAGGTACGCCGTGCCATCCTCCACCATCAAATCCCCGAACAGGCTTCTGTCCATGCCCAGCGCCATCAGGCTGCCAAGCAGGTCACTGTGCCCAACGCGGGCGAATTTCGCCGCCCAGCTGATTTCCAGCCAAACCGCCGTAAATTCCGCGTCCACCCCGTCCGGGTGAAAACACACCTGCACACGTTCCGCGTCGTCCCAGCCGCCGTCAAAGGAAGCCAAAACGCCGCAGGCCTTCGCCTCCCGCTGCGCCTCCTGCCGCTCCATGCCGGTCACAAAGCGCCCCGGAACCGCGCGGTCAAGTTTCTCCGCACGCTGTGCGCCCTGCCGAAGCCGAAGCGCGGTTTGCCCTTCCGCGTCCGCCCTCATAGCAGAATCGCGCGCACCAGCCACACCAGCAGCAACAACACCAGCGGCGACAAGTCAACCGCGTTCCAGCTTTCCGGCAGGTGCTTGTTCAGCTGCGCCCGAATCGGCGAGAGCAACGGCTCCGTCATGCGGTCAAGCAGGTTCGTCCATTTGTTCGGCGTCACCTGCAGCACGCGGATGATAACCACCGCCAGCACGACGAGCATATACAGGCGGAGCAGCATATCCAGAATCTTCAAGGCAATCATGCTATGTACCTCCCTTAGCGAGCGTTCTGATAGCCCCCGACGGTGCGGTAATTGGCCTGTACGCCGCCGAAAGACGACGTGAATCCGCCGTTGTCCGGGTAGGGCCAGTTGAGCTGAATATCCTGTTCGCCCATCCGGCGGAGGCCGTCGAATGCTGCCAGCTTCACGTCGGCGGGGGCGATGATGTAGAGCGTATCGCGCGAGACACGCGTCAGGCGGCATTTCGATACCACGCATGCGCCGTAGAGGATGTCCAGGCAGCGGCGCGCTTCCATGCGGTCGGAGATATCCTCGGCGTTCACCAGCAGAATCTCGTTATTTTGGAGGAACTCAATCAGCCGATAGCACGACGACACGCTTGTCACCTGCACGACGTTGAGCACCGCGCGGTAGCTGGTGCCGTCCTCCTCCACAAACGAGCCGGGGAAGTAGCTCACATTGCCCCTCACCTGCTCCGGCGCGTTCTGCTGCGTCCGGTTCATCTGCCCGGTGGGCTGCTGATACGGCTGATTCATCCCGTATGGCTGCTGATAGCCCGTCTGCCCGCCCACAGGCGTGCCCTGCACGGGCTGACCGCTCATCGTGTTGCCCCGCGGCGGATTCGCATAGTTCTGCGGCGGATTATGATAGCCCGTCTGCCCGCCCATGCTGCCCTGCGGTTGATACCCTGTGTACCCCAGCTGTCCGTTCAGCTGTTGATTATACCCCGTATTGTACCGCTGGCTTGCGCCCATCGGCTGCCCCTGCGGAGCGAACTGTGCACTCTGGAAGCGCTGGCTCGTGCCGTACTGCGGATTGTTGTACTGCGCGTTCGTGCTCTGCGTGTTCTGCGCGTTCGGGAAGCGCTGCCCCATGCCGTACTGCGGATTGTTGTAGGGATTCTGGCTGTTCATGGCGTTTCCGCCGCCCTGCGCATTCTGCCCGTTGTTCGGGAAGCGCTGCCCCTGCCCGTACGGCACATTGCCCGTCTGCTGCGGCGGCTGCACAGGCTGCTGCCGCTGCGTGCCGCTCTGCTTATCCTGCTTGCCGAGCGCGCGGTTGAGCAGGTCTTGGAAGGGGCGGTGCTTCGCCGTCTGCTGAGGAGCCGCCCCGCTGGGATTCTGCCGCCCCGTCGCCGCGACGCTCTCGAAGCCGGCATTCCCGCCGAACATGGTGTCCGGCATCACGCCGCCGCCGAACGCGCCCGCCGGAACTTCCTGCTGCGGCTGGGGGGTATTTTGATTGCGCACCGGGCGATAGCCGCTCGTGCCGCCGTTGCTGCGCCGGTTGCGGTTCGCCTGCTCGCTGCCCTGCATGAATCCCTGAAATTTCTCCTTGGCTTTATCGAAAATCGCCATGCTGCTTCTCTGCTCCTCCAGCTTCGGGCATGTTCCGACGAATCAGAACAGCCGCCATCAATGTTGCCCTTGCGGGCCGTAGTCGCGCGCACCCATCAGCGCACTGCCGATGCGTACCATCGTTGCGCCGTGCCGCGCCGCCAATTCGTAATCATGGGACATGCCCATGGAAAGCTCCTTCATATCAATGCCGGGAATCGCCTCCGCCCGCGCCCGCTCAAAGAGGGTGCGCATATCAGCGAACAGCTTGTCCAGCAGCGCCGTATCCGGCGTGTTGGGCATCACCGCCATCAGCCCCTGCACGGAAAGCCCCGGCAGCTGCGAAACCGTGTGCAGGAAGGGGATTAGCTCTTCAGGGGGCAATCCGCCCTTCTGCGCCTCGCCGCAGGGGGACACCTGAATCAGCACAGGCATCACGCGATTGTGCTTCTGCGCCTGACGGTCGATTTCCTGCGCGAGGGACAGCCTGTCCACCGAGTGAATCAGGCATACATGGTCTATTATATACTTTACTTTATTGGATTGCAACCTTCCGATGAGGTGAATCTGAAAATTCTTCTCCAGCGCAGGCAGTTTTTCCATGATTTCCTGCACTTTATTTTCCCCGATGTCCGTGACGCCGAGATTTTGCAGCGGCAGAATGTCCTCTGCCGGGTGCGTTTTGGTGACGGCGATGAGCTTCGGGACGGGGTACTTGCCGTCCGATGCAGCGGCAAGGCGCTGCTGAATCAGCGTCAGGTTGGCTTGCAAGTTTTCCATGCGAATGCTTCCTATCTTCCAGAAATTACTTGCCTTGTTTGCAGGATTTTGCTCCTGCGGATTGCTTTTTATCGTTGCAGATCGTTTGCGCCCGTGATAATCCCCTATCAGAACAGCTTGACCGTCAGCCCCTCGTAGAGCAGCCCCTGCTGGACGGGCTGGAAGTAGATGTAGCCATCCGCCTTCGTCAGCACGCTGATGGGGTGGAAGGATTCCGTCTGCCCCTCGACGACGACGATGCCCTGCGTCTCGTTCTGCACATAGAGCGCGCGCTCCGGGACGCGGAAGGTGTCCATGTTCTCGCCCAGCGTCGCTTCGGTCGAGCGCATGTACAGCACGGGATGCACGTCGCTTTCGACCCGCAAACGCACCAGCAGTTCGCCGCCGGAGCGGCTGAAGGATTCCACCGTTGCGGAGACCTGCGTGCTGTCAAAGCGCCCAAGTTTCAGCTGATAGGTCTGCCCGTTGACCGGGTTCCAGTCTTTATCCGCCGAGAGGAACAGCACGTTCCACGAGCCATTCTGCACGATGCGGTAGAGCGTCGC
>FR899896.1:24354-40651 GCA_000437595.1 Faecalibacterium sp. CAG:74
GTAGAGCGTCGTTTTGCCGCGGAGGGCGTCATCCTGATCCGGCACCTGCCCGCGAACCATCTGCCGCACCTGCGTGGGCGTGAAGCTCTGGTAGGTCTGGGAGGTGAGCGCATATTCGTAGCCGTCGAGATAGAACGACACGATGCCGACGTAATTGCTCGTGAAGTCCTTCGTCCAGCTGTTGATGCGCTGCTGCTGGGAGATTTCGTCATCCAGCTTGCGGGAGAAGCGCTGGTCATCCGCATAGGTGGTCTTAATCTGCTCCTGCCGCGTCTTGATGGAGGCTTTCAGCAGCGTCTCCTGATTGTCAAGCGACCCCGTGTTGCTCCAAATCATCTCGCGCAGCTCGCGCAAATGCCCCGTCACTTCGCTCATCAGGCGATCCATGCGCGCGTCGCTGATGGCGCTGGTGATAAGGTCTTTCTGATAATCGCGGATTTCCTCCTGATAGCTTTGCAGCGTCGTCACCTCGCGCGTGGAAAAGCCTGCCGAGTAAACCTGACAGATGCGCGTTTCCTGCGCGACTTCGCTTCCCTCCTCCGCAATGTAGGTGATGGAGGTCACGCCGTCGGCGGTGTAGGGCGCTTCGTTGCGGGCAATCAGCGCGTCGCCGGTGTGGGTGGCGTTGATGCTCGCCAGCTCAATCGCGCCGTAGCGCGCCGCCTGCGGGGCAAACTGCTCGTAGCAGAACCACGCGGTCAGGCCGATGACGGCGAGCATAATCATCACCATCAAGGGGGTGATATGCAGCCGCGGGCGCACCTTGCCGGGCTCTTTGCCCGCTTCGGTAAAACCGCCGGGGGTCTGCTCCGCGGGCTGCGGCAGCGGATTGCCGTTCACGTCATACACTGCCGGAATGCCGTACACCAGCTGCCCCTGCTCGTTGAAGCCCATGGTGTCCCAAATCGGGCGGCCCTGCTCATCCTGCCCGCAGATGCCGCTGAACACCGGCTGCTTGTAAGCATCATAGCCCTGAAACACGCCGAAAATCGGATTCCCGACCGCATCACTGCCGACGTACTCCCCATAAATCGGATTTCCGGCATCGTCGTTGCCCATGTACACGCGCTGATTCTGGTCGTTCATGATGCTTGCATTTTCCTTTCCTCTATCACCAATGGCGCGGGATTACTGCACTGCCGCCGTCATTTTCTCCCGCAGCCGCGTCAGCAGGCGCCGTTCCATCCGGCTGACCTGCATCTGGCTCACGCCGAGGGCGCGCGCCGTCTCCCGCTGTCCCAATCGTTCCTCAAACCGCTTTTGCAGCAGCAGCTTTTCCGTCGGCGTCACCTGCCCGTACACCCAGTTCAGCCACTGCGCCTGTTCCACCTGCTCATAGCCTTCATCCAGCCGCCCCAGAAACGTCTCCAGCCGCGGCGCTTCCGCGTCGTCCGACATTTCCGCGTCCAGCGACACGGTCTGTGCCGAGCGGCGCGCGTCCAGCAGCGTCAGCAGTTCTTCCGGCGGCAGTTCCATTGCCTCCGCCAGCTCGCGCATGGACGGTTCACGCTGCAATTTGCGCGTCAGCTCGTCGCTCACGCGGCGCAGCTTCGTCAACTGCTCGCGAAGGGAGCGTGTCAGGCGAATCGTGCTGCCCCGGTCGCGCAGGTAATTGCGGACGCTGCCCGCAATCGTCGGCAGCGCAAAGGTGGAGAATTGCAGACCGCGTTCGGGGTCGAAGCGCTCAATTGCCTGCATGAGCGCCATTGCCGCCACCTGTTCGAGGTCGTCCTTCTCCACGCCCTGCCCCTGAAATTTCCGTGCTACCGCCTGACTCAGCGGCAGATTCTCCTCCACCAGCCGCGCCATCACCGCATGGTCGCGGCTTCGGGCATACTCCCGGAAAAGGTCGTCCGCTTCCGGGCGTGTCATTGCTTTTTCAGCGGCGCAGTCGCCTTGTGCAGCAGCAGCGTAATGCACTGCACGCAGTCGCCGCAGCGGGTCATCTCCACGTCGCTGGCGAGGGTCTGCAAAACGGCGCGGGTGATCTCCGTTTCGTCCTCGCAGGGGCATTTTTTCTCACCATAGCACGCGGAAATCGCCACTTTCAAGTAGTCGCCCTCATCATAGACGGCGACTTCCAGATGGTCAACCGTTCTTCCTTGATGCAGCAGGCAGTCGCACATTTCGTCCGCCGCCATGCGCAGGTCATCGAGGGTATCCGCGTCCAAATCCTTCAAAATCGCCACACCGCCCAGCGCGGTGCGAATCGCCAGCGCATACTGCCTGTCTCCCGGCACGCGCAGCAGAACTTCCGGCTCTGACACTTGCACACCTCCCGATTTTTTCCATCACGTCAGGGCATACTGATGCCTTTCCGCGATTCTCTTATCATAACACAAAAAGGTGCCTTTTTGCAAGCAAAAGACACCCTTTCGCGCCGTTTCCGGCGGGTTTTCATCAAATTTTCATTTTCGGGATGCGGATTTATACGATTTTCAAACGAGAATGCGCCGGAATCAACAAGGCGCAGGCGAATGCAGGAAATCGTATCACTTCACGAAGGCGTTGTAAATCGCCTGAATCGTGCTTTCATAGTCCGCGTCGTTCACGCCGACGATAATCGACAGCTCGCTCGACCCCTGATCAATCATGCGGACGTTGATGCCCGCCTTGCTCATCGCCGCGAACAGGCGCGCCGCCGTGCCGCAGTTGTGCACCATGCCGCGGCCGACCGTCGCGATAATCGACATGTTGTCGTAGACCGTGATGGTGTCCGGGTTCGTCTCATGCACGATGCGGGAGAGGATGATATCGCGCTTGGGGGCAAACACTTCGCCCGACACCACGACGCACAGCGTATCAATGCCCGTAGGCAGGTGCTCAAAGGACACGCCGTTCTCCTCAAACGCCTGCAAAACCTTGCGCCCGAAGCCCAGCTCGCTGTTCATCATCGCCTTCTCAATGCTGATGACCGAGAAGCCCTTGCGCCCCGCAATGCCGGTGATAGTGGGGTGCAAATCATCATGCGGCGCGTTCAGGCTGATAATCGTGCCCGGATGCGACGGGTCGTTGGTGTTGCGGATGTTGGTGGGAATACCCGCCTTGTGCACGGGGAACATGGCGTCCTCATGCAGGACGGACGCGCCCATATAGGACAATTCGCGCAGCTCCTTGTAAGTGATGGAGCTGATTTCGCGCGGATGCGGCACAATGCGCGGGTCAGCCATCAGGAAACCCGACACGTCCGTCCAGTTTTCGTACACGCTGGCTTCGACCGCGCGGGCGACAATCGCGCCCGTGATATCCGATCCGCCGCGCGAGAACGTCTTAATTGTGCCGTCCGGATAGCTGCCATAGAAGCCCGGCACGACCGTCGGCACGCCGTCGGACAGCTTCTCCGCCATCAGCGTGTTCGTCGTCTCCGCGTCAAACGCGCCGTCCGCCGTGAACTTGACCGCTTCCGCCGCGTCCATGAACCGCCAGCCCATGAAGTCCGCCAGCAGCAAGCCGTTCAGGTACTCGCCGCGGGAGGCACAGTAATCCGCGTTCGCCCCCGCGTCAATCTTTTCGTTCACCTCGTCCAGCGCCGCGCCCAAATCCACATGCAGACCGAGTTCCTCCGCAATGTCCATGTAGCGCGCGGCGATCAGGTCAAACGTATCCTGATAGTCCTCGCCCGCCGACTTCTGCTTGTGGCAGCGGTAGAGCAGGTCTGTCACCTTGTCGTCGTCCTTGAAGCGGCGGCCCGGCGCAGAGGGAATCACATACTGCCGCGCTTCGTCCAGCAGCAGAATGTCCTTTACTTTGCGGAACTGTCCGGCATCCGCCAGTGAGCTGCCGCCAAACTTCGTTACAATCTTTTTCATGCGCCCAATCCTCCAAGGCATCATCCCGCTTCTTTGCGGCATGACATCCGAATATTTTTTGCGATGCGCCTTTCATCATACCGTTTTCCAGCGCGATTGTCAACAATTCCGCCGCAAAAATACAGATTCCGAACGAAAAAGGGGGCGATACGCCTGATTTTTCCCTGTCACGCGTCGGCAAAGCGCGACAGAATCAGCACGTCGCGGTACGCGCCGTCGCGCCACAGCTCCTTTTCCAGCCGCCCCTCCTCACGGAAGCCGCAGGACAGGTAGCACCGCTCAGCCGCTTCGTTGAACGCGAACACCGACACGCGCAGCTTGTGCAGGTTCATCTCCCGGAAGCAGAAGTCGCACAGCAGTTCCATCGCTTCCTTGCCGTATCCCTTGCCGCGGTATGGCTTGCCAATCATGATGGCGAGCTTTGCCATGCGGTTCTTCCAGTCCACGCGGATGATGCCGCAGCGCCCCGCAAGCTCGTCGCCATCGACCGTCTCCACGGCGAACTGGTACTCCCCGCGCGTGTAGCTGGACTGCTGGGACAGCCACTGCTGTTCATCCGCGTAGGACGACGGGAACGGGATGCCGCTCATCATCCCGCGCAAGGTTTCCGGGTCGTTGACGAACTCGTGGTTTGCCGCCGCGTCCGTGCCTTCAAACGCACGCAGGCGGATTCGCTTGCCCTCTATCATGCCTGTTCCTCCCGCTTCGCCCACTCGTCGCGCAGCACTGCCATGGACACAACGTCATGGAACTTGCCGTTCTTCCACGTTTTCTGACGCGCCACGCCTTCCTCGATGAAGCCCGCTTTCAAGTAGCAGAGCCTTGCGCGGCTGTTTTCCGCGAACACGGTCAATTCCACGCGCCGCAGCCCCAGCGTATCGAACGCATAGCGCAGCAGCAGCGAAAGCGCCTCGCGCCCGATGCCCTTGCCGCGGTGCTCCTCCTTCGCCAGCACGACGCCGACTTCCGCCGTGCCGTCGCGGCGGCTGATGCGCTCCAGCGAAATCTGCCCCCAGTATTCCTCGGTCACGGGGTCAGCCATGACGAACATCATGCGCTCACTGCCGCCGGAAAGCGCGTAATTCAGAAAATCCTCTCCGTTTTTCTCGGTATACGGCTGGTCGAAAATTTCGGTCAGGTAGCGGGTGGCTTCGGTGTCGTTTGTCCACGACAGAATGCCGGGGAGGTCGCTGCGGCGATACGGGCGCAGCAGGACGTTTTTTCCTCGCAGGATAGGCATTGTGTGGGTGGCTCCTTTCGTTGTTCGTGAAAGCACTGGGAAATCGGTGTTTTTTTTCGGGGTGAATTGCGTTGACTTTTCTTTCAAGCTGGACATATTAGCGGCTTCCAGAGGGCAATCGCAGACTTCGTCTGTTTCCATGCTCTTCGGTCGCGCCCATTTGGCGCGACACAGCGCAGGTGTTGGAGGGAGCAGCTTGGGGGCGCTTCTGAGGAAGCGCAAAGTTACTGGCAGGGACGCTTCGCTGCCTGCCCGCCTGCGCGACATGCTGTGCGTCGCCGTGAGCGACATCCTGCACAAGGATTTGTCCTTCCACGCAATGACCGCGACCCACTCCTATGAGCATCCGAAGAACCTGAACGCCATCGTGCTGGACGGCGTTGACCTCGGCGAAATCGGCGTGGCGCACCCGGTTGTCGGCAAGAACATCGACAAGAAGGCGGCAATTGTGTTTGCCGAAATCGACACGGAAGCGCTTGCGGCCATCGCGCCCGCGCCCATCGTCTACCGCGAGCCGTCCCGCTTCCCCGGCATGGAGCAGGATTTGACCTTCGTGGTCAATCGCTGCCAGCCGATTCTGGACGCGGTGAAGGCGGAGAACTCCCCGCTGGTGCAGAAGGTGACCGTGCTGGGCACATACAGCGACATCACCGGCAAGACCATCACGATTCGCCTCTCCTTCTCGCACCCGGAGCGCACGCTCACCCGCGACGAAGTGCAGGCGGTTGTTGACGGCGTGGTTGCGCGGCTGAAGGGTCAAGGGATTGAACTAAAGAAGTAACTTCCTCTATATATACATCTTTCTTCCTCCGAAACGCGGCTGTGTTTCGGAGGTTTTTTCGGTTCTTCACGGAATCTTGGGGGAAAAGCAGCTTGGGGGCGCGTCTGCGGACGCGCAAAGTTACTGGCAGGGACGCTTCGCTGCCTGCACCTTTGTTGGCGGCTTCCTTTGAGTAGGTTTGACGCGAAACAGTTGGGGCGTTGCCCCAAACCCCACAAGGGACGCTGTCCCTTGACCCTGCAAGGGGCATTGCCCCTTGACCCCTCCGCGCGATTGAGTTGGTCGCGCTTTCATGCTCCTTCCGCGTGCAGCTTTTTGGGGCTTCGCCTAAGTCCTTGTTTGCCCCCCAACTTTCCGTGAAGAACCAATAATCTTCCTTCCCCTGCCCCCTCTGCTTTTGTCGGCGGAGGGGCGTTTTTTGTGCTTCCGCGAAATTCGAGATTGACAACTTCCCCCGATGGTGGTAAACTGGAAAAAACGGAAAGTTTCTGCCCATTTTCGTCGTTTGTTAGGAGGATTGCTATGAGCCCTATTGCCGCCCGGAAAAAGACCATCATCTGGATGATTGCCGCCATCGTGCTGGCAGTCTCTTCCATCGCACTTGGCGCCGGTCTCATCGTCAGCCACAATTCGCTGACGGACACCCGGAATCAGCTGACGGACACGCAGAGCGCGCTGTCCTCCACCCAATCCACCTTGGCGGACGCCGAAAACAGCCTGTCCGCCGCGAAGGACACCCTCGCATCCACCGAAGCTGACCTGTCCGCAGCCAAAGAGACGCTGGATACCACCGCGGCGAACCTCGCGGACACGCAGACCACCCTCGCTGAAACGCAGGGCACGCTTGCTGACCGCGAAACTGAACTGTCCGCCACGAAGGACACCCTCGCGTCCACCGAAGCCACCCTCGCCGAAACGCAGGGTACGCTTGCTGACCGCGAAACCGAGCTGTCCGCCACGAAGGACACCCTCGCATCCACCGAAGCCACCCTCGCCGAAACGCAGGGCACGCTTGCTGACCGCGAAACTGAACTGTCCGCGACAAAGGACACCCTCGCGTCCACCGAAGCCACCCTCGCCGAAACGCAGGGCACGCTTGCTGACCGCGAAACTGAACTGTCCGCGACAAAGGACACCCTCGCATCCACCGAAGCCACCCTCGCAGAAACGCAGGGCACGCTTGCTGACCGCGAAACCGAACTGTCCGCCACGAAGGACACCCTCGCGTCCACCGAAGCCACCCTCGCAGAAACGCAGACTGCCCTGAGCAGCCGCGACACCACGCTGGCATCCACGAAGGACACGCTGATGATCACCCAGACCAAACTGGCGGCAGTGAAGGACACGCTGTCCACCACGCAGAACGAACTGGACACGCTGAAAGCATCCCTGCCGGCAAAGGAATATGAACTGGAGAACACGAAGGAAGCACTCGCCGCGACGGAAGCCGAACTGGCGGTGACGCAGGACACGCTGACTGCCGCGCAGACGGAGCTGTCCGACACAAAAACCAGCCTGTCCGCCACTGAAACCGAGCTGACCACGACGAAGGACACCCTTGCCGACGCCACGACGGAATTGTCCGACACCAAGACGGCGCTGACCGCCACCGAAGCCGAGCTCACGACGACGAAGGACACCCTGACCGCAAAGGAATTCGAACTCACCGCGACGAAGGACACCCTGACCGCAAAGGAAGCCGAACTCACGACGACGAAGGACAGTCTGACCGCAAAGGAAGCCGAACTCACCGCGACGAAGGACACCCTAAGTGCGAAGGAAGCCGAACTCACCGCGACGAAGGACAGCCTGACCGCAAAGGAAGCCGAACTCGCCGCAACGAAGGACAGTCTGACCGCGAAGGAAGCCGAACTCACCGCGACGAAGGACAGCCTGACCACCGCCACGACGGAGCTGGAAGCCACAAAGGCAACCCTTGCCGCGACAGAGGCGGAATTGACGACGACGCAGGAAACCCTCGCCGACGCGCAGGCGATTCTGGCGGCATCGAACGAATCGCTGAGCTTCGCGAAGCTGAACCCGGCGACGCGCGGCACTGACCCCGGCATCGCGCCCTCCCCGATGGCAAGCGCGGTTCGCGACCCGTCGGAAGCCGTCGCGTTCCTGCTTGTGACAGTCGGCACAAAGACGTACGAGCCGATTCCGCTGCTGGAGGACGGGTACTACCGGCTGATTCACGGCGTGTGCGTGAACATCATCCACGTCACGGAGACGAGCATCGAGATGACCGACGCCAGCTGCGCCGACCACGATTGCATCGCGCAGGGCATCGTGACGCTGGAGAACAAGGACACGCGTGAAGGCGGCAGCTACATCATCTGCCAGCAGAACTTTGTGACGCTGCGGCTCTGCACCCGCGCGGAGCTGGAAGCGGAAGGCATTGTGCTGCAATAATCGAGGATTTTGACCGGGGGCGGCGCAGGCTGCCTCCGGTTTTTTGCATAATCAGAAATATCCCCAAGGAGGAAAACGCCCATGCTGACGTATCATCCGACCACCGAAGCCGAGAAAGAAGCCATCTGCGCGTGCCAGTACCCCGGCGAATACGCGATGTACAACAATCCGCCGTATGCCGAGCAGAAGAAGCACGGATACGGTTTTGCGAATCCGGCAAACAATTTCTATTCCTTTTACGATGGCGAAACGCTGGTGGGCTTTGTGAACCTGTCGGACGAGGGCAGCGAGGTGTTTTTCGGCATCGGGGCGCATCCCGACCACTGCGGGCATGGGTACGGCACGCAGATGACGGCGCTGGCGTGGGATTTATCCCAGCGGCTGTATCCGGGCAAGCCGATGTATCTGGAAGTGCGGACGTGGAACACGCGCGCCGTTCGCTGCTACGAGAAGGCGGGATTCCGGGTGGTGGGCGAGCCGGTGAAGCGGGTGACGCTCAGCGGCGAAGGGACGTTTTACCATATGGTGCGTCAGGCGCAGGGATGATTCCGTGCAAGATGTTGATTTGCCAAGCGGCATCCGCTGCAAATTTGACATTCGCCGCCTTTCGGGGCGGCTTTTTGTTTTCCCCCGCTGAGCGCCGCCTAAAATCTCTATGAATATGTAAAATTCAGTTGAAAACAAGCGCAAAGTGTGGTAAAGTAGATATGTATGCGATTTTTCCCCGCACAGGCGGAATTCTGCTGCATTGCGGCACGCTCGGAGGAAACGAACCATCATGACGATTATGAATGTCTTATCCCTGTTCGGCGGACTGGGGCTGTTCCTGTTCGGAATGCAGCTGATGGGCGAAGCGCTGGAAAAAGCGGCGGGTACACGGCTGAAAAAGCTGCTGGGCATGGTCACGGGCAACCGCTTCCTCGCCATGCTCGCGGGCATCACCATCACGGCGGTGGTGCAGTCCTCCTCCGCGACGACGGTCATGGTCGTCGGTTTCGTCAACGCGGGGCTGATCTCCCTGACGCAGGCGGTCGGCGTGATTATGGGCGCAAACATCGGCACAACGGTCACGTCGCTGCTGCTGTCGGTGCAGATTGATTTCGCCGCCATCTTCACGTTTCTGGGGCTGATTCTCTCGAATCTTCCCGACAAGTACAGAACCGCCAAGCAGTTCGGCACCATCACGATGGGCTTGGGCATCCTGTTCATCGGCATGAACACCATGTCCGGCGCGATGGAGCCGCTGCGGACGTGGGAGGGCTTCCAGAAGGCGATGGCGTCCATCAACAACCCGATTCTGGGCGTGCTGATTGGCGCGGGCATCACCGCCGTCCTGCAATCCTCCGCCGCCAGCATCGGCATCCTGCAAACGCTCGTCGCGCAGGGGCTGATTGGGCTGGACAGCGCCATCTTCATCCTCTTCGGGCAGAATATCGGCACTTGCGTCACGGCGCTGCTGGCGTGCGCGGGCACAAACTCCACCGCCAAGCGCGCGGCGACGGTGCACCTGCTCTTCAACGTCATCGGCACGGTGATTTTCGTCATCATCGCCTGCTGCCTGCCGCTGGCAAGCTGGGTCGAGATGCTCTCCCCCGGCAACCTCAAGCTGCAAATCGCCATTGTCCACATTCTCTTCAACGTCACAACGACGGCACTGCTGCTGCCCGCCGCAAGCTGGCTGGAGAAGCTCGCTTGCCTGATCATCAAGGACGACGGCTCGGCAGGCGAAGCGATGAAGCTGGTCTACTTTGACGCGCGTATGCTCAAAACGCCCCCGATTGCCGTGGCGCAGCTGTTCAACGAAGTGCAGCGCATGGGAAGCATCGCGATGGGCAACTTCCAGCGCGCAATGGAGTGCTTCAACGAGTGGGATGAGAAGAAGTCCGAAGAGCTGGCGCGCAACGAGGACGTGCTGGACTACCTGAACCGCGAAATCACCGATTCGCTGGTGGAAGTGAAGGGGCTTGACCTGTCCGAGAAGGACACGAAGCTGGTCGGCTCGCTCTTCCACGTCGTCAACGACATGGAGCGCATTGGCGACCACAGCCAGAACATCCTCGAATCCGCGCAGCTGAAGAATCAGGACGAGGTGAAATTCTCGCCCAAGGCGGTACAGGAGCTGGAAAGCCTGTCGAACCTTGTGCGCGCGCAGGTGCAGCGCTCGCTTGACATGTTCAAGGCGCAGGTGACGGACAATGTGCTGCTGGGCGAAGTGGAGAGCGTGGAGGACGAAATCGACACGACGACCGAAGCCCTCCGCAGCCACCACATGGATCGCTTGAAGAACCACAAGTGTTCCGCGAAGAACGGCATGATTTATCTGGACATGCTGACGAACCTCGAACGTATCGGCGACCACGCGGAGAATATCGCCACGTCCGCGAAATCCGCAACGGGGATTTGAGTTATCCACATTGCTTCCACATAAAAACCTCGCGACAGGTAATGCCGCGAGGTTTTTTGATGCCCTCATATTCCCCTGATATACTCCCCCACGACCTCCACCAGCCCATCCGCCTCCTTCGGCGCGTACCTCGGCGAAATCGCGAGCGTCACGAAGTCATACGCCCCCGCCGCGCGGAAATCCCGATAGTCGTCGTACACGCGGAACGGCACGGTCGGCTCTGCGCCGTTTTTCGCGGCGAACATCTGCGCAGTCAGGGAGTTGAGATGGATGTTGCCGTCCGCGTCAAGCAGCACTTGCGGAATGTCCGCTCGCGAACGCGGATTGCGCACGTTGTCCAGCGACGAAATCCGCCGCATCGCCAGCGCGAACAGCAGGTAATTCGCCTCATCGAGCTTCTTCTGGGCATAGAAGGCGGCGTAGTCCAGCCGCTTTGGGACGGGCATGGACAGGACGTTGAACAGCACGAAGTTCGGGCCGGGATAGCCGATGCCGAGGTCGCTGTGCGCGTCAACGTGGGTGACGTCGAAGGGGGCGGTCAGGCGTCCGGCGGCGATTTGCTCCTCCCAGAACGTGAGGGCTTGGTCATGCGTCTCGAAAATGCGCCCCGGCTTGGGGGCGGTGCGGGACAGACCGCACTGGTTTTCGAGGAACGCGCGGACGGCGGATGCTTCCCACGGCTCATGTCCGGGGAGGGACGGGCGGTGTCCTAATTCGGCAAGAGGGCAGCAGTCGGCGAGGAAAAAGTCGAGGTCAATGTCGAGAACGCGCATGGTAATGCTTCTTTCTGCTGAAATCAGCGGGATTTTCGTTCTATTATACCCCATTCCCCCTCACGGCGCAAGGTCGATGATGCTGTTGTCGCTGCCGCCCTCGGCGAAGGAATCCGGCACTTGCCCGACGATGATGCTTTCTGCCATCGCCATCTGCGTGCTGGCCTGCACGTTTTTCGCGCCGGTCGGAATGACGATTTGCACGTTCGCAGTCAGGACGAGGGAAATGCGGTGGCGTGTCTGGTTGATGCCGGCAGTGGTGAAATCAGTGCTGAACGCCGCCTGCACCGAGCCGACAGGCAGAATCTGCACGGCGATGCCCGGCCCCGCGCCCGCCAGCAGCGTCAGCCCGATGGCACTGCCCAGCGGCACGACGACGGTTTTCTGCCCCATGGCGGTCAATCTCTCCTGCGCAAGCAGGGACGCCTGCGCCGCCAGACGGTTCATCTCCGGGGTATTCGCCTGAATCAGGCGCACTTGCCCTTGCTCGTCCTTCTCGACGGTCATCAGGTCGGCGTAATGCACGCCGAGTCCGAGCATCTCAGACGCTGCCTCGTTGAGCGCCTGAATCGCCAGCGACCGCGCCGTCGCCTGCGAGAGCGTCAGCACGACATCGGTCACGTTGCGCTCGACGCGGAGAATCAGTAGCGTCAGCAGCACAGGCAGCAGCCACAGTGCGCGTTTCCACCGCCGCCGGGGAGATTTTCGCCGCTTTGCAGGAATTTTCGCTTCTGATTCGTTGTTTGTCTGGGGCATGGTGCATCCTCCTTTCGTCGCCTGCCATTGCAGGATGCGCGAATATGTGCTATAATATAGGATGTAATTCTGTATGCTCTTGTGGATTGGCATCCACGTTTTCATATTCCGCCGGGACGCGCATCATGCCGCTGACGGCGCAAAGGGGCTGAAGCAGTGAAGAAACGCAACGATTCCCCGGACTTTGTGCCGGAAAACGACGATTTTGCCTATCAGGACGGTCATCCTGACGACCCGCAGGGCGATGATCCTGACGAGTACGACCCGAACTGGGCGGACGACGACGACCCCGTGGAAGTTGCGGGGCAGGCGGACATGTTCGCGCACGAGGACTTCTGGAACGCTTCGGCGGATGATAGCGAAGCGCTGCCGGAGGAGGAAAAGGTCTACAAGCACTCCATTTTCAAGCCGGAGATGAAGAAGCCGAACTTCGTGCTGTCGATTGCCGTCAACGTCATCCGCATTTTCGCGGTGCTGGTGCTGGTGGCAGGGCTGGCGGCAGTCGGCGCGGTGGTCGGCATTGCGAAAGGGTACATGGAAACTGCCCCGACGCTTGACCTCGCCGCGATTGACGATCAGGCGCAGACCTCCTTCATCTACGACGCCAACGGCAACCTCATCACCGAATACAAAGGCTCGGAGAACCGCGTCATGGTGTCGATTCAGGCCATGCCGACGTACCTCCAGCACGCTTTTATCGCCGTGGAGGACGCGCGCTTCTACACGCACAACGGCGTGGACATCAAGCGCATTGTCGGCGCGTTCGTGTCGAACCTGTCCTCCTCCTCCACGCAGGGCGGCTCGACCATCACCCAGCAGCTGATTAAGAATACGCTGCTTTCCTCCGAGCAGAGCTACAAGCGCAAAATTCAGGAAGCGTACCTCGCCATGCAGCTGGAAACGCGCTACACAAAGGATCAGATTCTCGAAAGCTACCTGAACACCATCTACCTCGGCGAAAACTACTACGGCGTGTACACCGCCGCGCAGGGGTATTTCGGCAAATCGCTGGGCGAACTGACGCTCCGCGAATGCGCCATGCTGGCGGGCACATGCAACTCGCCCTACTACTACAATCCGCGCCGGAATTTCTACACGCGGCAGAAGGAGGGCGTGGATTACCCCGCCATCACCAACGACCGCACCAACTACGTCCTGCGCTGCATGTACGAAAACCAGTACATCACCTACGAGCAGTATCAGGAGGCGCTTGACCCGGCGACCGCGCATGTGCTGGAGAAAGACCCGAACACGGCTACCGGCATGTACGCCTACGCGCACTACGTCGAATACGCGGTGGATGAGGTCATCGACATTCTGCTGCAGCTGAACAACCTTGAGGACACCTCCGCCAACCGCAATGCCATGGAAAACAAGCTGCGCACCGGCGGCTACCACGTCCAGCTCGCCATCGACACCTCCATTCAGTCCACCGTCGAGGATACGCTGGAAAACTGGACGAACTACCCCACCCTGCGCGACCCGGCGGACAAGGTCTACCGCACGCGCAATTCCGACGGCACATACGACGAAACGGTTGAGCCGCAGGCCGCCGCCGTCGTTGTGGACTACCACACGGGCGAAATCAAAGCCATCGTCGGCAGCCGCACGCGCCCGACGGCGATGAAGACCTTCAACCGCGCGGTGGATATGACCATGCCCGTCGGCTCGTCCATCAAGCCGATTGCCGTGTACGCACCTGCGATTGAGCTTGGCGCATCCCCCGCGAGCATCGTGATGAACATGCCGCTGCCGATTTCCGGCTGGCGCGGGTCAAACGGGCAGGATTCATGGCCGCGCAACTACGGCGGCAGCTCCTACGCCGGCCCGGAGACGCTGCGCAAGGCGCTCGTCAACAGCCACAACACCGCCGCCGCACAGGCGCTGATGACCCTCGTGGGCGTGGACAATTCCGTTGCCTTCCTGCACGCGATGGGCATTGACGATGCGCACATTGACGCAACGCCGTTCGGCTTATCCCTCGGCTCCAGCGGCATTACGCCCATGCAGATGGCGGTTGCCTTCGGCGTGCTGGCCAACGGCGGCGTGTATCAGCAGCCCATCTCCGTCCTCGGCATTTCCGACAGCACGGGCAAGGTCATCTGGGACGGCCACCAGCAGCAGGAGCGTCACCGCGTGTTCAGCGAATCCACGGCGTACATGGTGGTGGACATGCTCAAGCAGGCGGTTTCCTCCGGCACGGGCACAAACGCGAAAATCAAGGGGCAGACCGTCGCGGGCAAAACTGGCACGAACTCCGACCAGAAGGGCGTTTTCTTCGCCGGCATGACGGGCTACTACTCCTCCGCCCTGTGGGTTGGGCACGACAACTACAAGGCGCTGTCGTCGAAATCCACCGGCTCCCGCTCCGCCGCCCCGCTGTGGCAGAGCTACATGAGCAAGATTCATCAGGGGCTGTCCAACCGCGACATTCTGGAGGGCAGCGCCAGCGACTACGGCTTGGTGAAGGTGACGACATGCGCGGTATCGGGGCAGCTTGCCACCGACGCTTGCCGCAGCGACGCGATGGGCTACGGGGTCGTGACGGACTACTGGAAAGCCGGCACAGAACCGACGGTTTCCTGCCAAATGCACACGACGCAGACGATTTGCTCCGTCAGCGGCTTGCTCGCCTCCCCCTACTGCCCGGACACGGTCACACGCGGCGTGCTGACCATTCCGTCGGGACACCCGCTGGCGTCCTTCATCGGCACGGAATATGAGGATGTGCTGATTGAGTACCTCGGCAGCTACGCGGTCTTGGGCGCAAGCGGCACCTGCCCGTACCACACGAGCGCATCCAGCTCCGGCAGCAACACGATGGTGGAGAACACGCTGATTCCCGATGCGAAGATTCTGCTTTCGCAAGCCTACGCGCAATTGCAGAGCATGGACATTGTAAACGACGCGCAGCGCTACTCCGCGATTCAGTCCGCCATCACGAATCTGGAATACGTCATCTCCCTCCCCGCCCCGACGACGGCGGAAGTTGCGTCGGCGATGGGGCAGCTGACACAGGCGATGGCGGGTCTCTACTAATGGATACACAAACAAACACGGCGGCGGATTCTCTCGCAGAAATCCTCCATGCCCTCCGCGGCATCCGCGCCCCCATCCAACAGGGCGAATACGACCTGCACGCCCTCGTGCGCACCGCGCTGGCGGAATCAGGCATCCCCTGCGCGCACGAAGTCCCGCTCGCCCCGCGCTGCCGCATCGACCTTGTGTGCCCCGGCGGCATCGGCATCGAAATCAAGCGCGGGCAGCCTGACCGCAAGCGCATTGTGATGCAGCTGACCCGCTACGCCGCGTGCGGGCAAATCAGCAGTTTAATTCTCGTCACTGAGCGGACAGTCGCCGTACCCAATGTCATTCACGGAAAACCGGTTTCGTGCGTATGCCTGAACCGGCTGTGGGGAATTGCACTATGAATGAAGAAGAAGCGGAACTGCTTCCGCCGTACCTGCGCCCGTACCCGCCCGCCGGCGCACCGCTGGGAACGCTGAGCTACAACCGCCGCAGCAAATGCTGGGTGGTGAAGGGCGACCCGTCGGTGACGGAGGTGTGCAAGCGGCTGTTTCCGGGCAGCGCGGGCAGCAGGCGCGGCGAAGCGCGGTTCACGGCGCATCGGCGCGCGGTGGGCGACCTCTGCTGGCTGATGATGCGCTTCCCGCTGGAAATCAAGGCAAGTGACCGCGCGTTGTGGGAAAAGGCGGTCACGGGCGCGCGGGAATACGCGGTTCGTCAGGCAAAGTTATCGACCATGCCCGTGCGCATGACCCCGCCCGACGGCGCGTTTCTGGGGACGCTCCGCCCATTTCAGGAGGAGGGGCTGTCGTACCTGTGCAGCCATGACCGATGCCTGCTGGCGGACGAAATGGGCTTAGGCAAGACGGTGCAGGCGCTGGCGTTTCTATCCTCCACCGGTTCATTGCCCGCGCTGGTGATTCCGCCCGCGCACCTGACCCGCAACTGGCAGGAGGAAACGCTGCGTTTCCTGCGGGTGGACGGCAAAGCGCCGCGCGTGCACACTATCCGTGGGCTGAAGCCCTACGACCTGCCGGAAGCGGACGTGTACATCATGCACTACCTGCTTCTGCGCGGGTGGAAGAGCGTGCT
>FR899896.1:40678-41993 GCA_000437595.1 Faecalibacterium sp. CAG:74
GGAAGAGCGTGCTGCCGACGCTGCCTTTTCGATCGGTCATCTTCGACGAAATCCAGGAACTTCGCCACGCGGGGACGGAAAAGTACTCCGCCGCGTCGCTGCTGTCGGAAAGCTGCGAGCGCGTTATCGGGCTATCCGGCACGCCGATTTACAACCGCGGCGGCGAAATCTGGAACGTCATCAACATTCTCGACTACCACTTCTTAGGCGACTGGGAGTCGTTTTCGCGCGAGTGGTGCAGCGGCTACGGCAATCAGCTTGTGCTGAAGCCCGATTTGCTCGGCGCGTACCTGCGGCGGGAGGGGCTGATGCTCCGCCGGACGAAGCAGGAGGTGCTGCGCGAGCTGCCGCCGAAGCGCCGCTTGGTGCAGGAGCTGGACTGGAACGACAAGGTATACGCCCAGCTGATGGCGCCCGTGATGCGCGACGTGCTGCGCTGGAAACAGGACGACCAGCTTTCGGCGCAGGAGCGGGCGATGCTGGAGGAATCCATCAGCCAGCACGCGCGGCAGGCCACGGGCGTGGCGAAAGCGCCGTATGTGTGCCAATTTGTGCGCGCGCTGCTGGACGGCGGCGAAAAAGTGCTGCTGTTTGCACATCACCATCAGGTGATGGACATCTACAAGCAGGAATTGAAGGCGTTTTCGCCGGGGTTCATCACCGGGCGGGAGACGACGCTGGCGAAAATGAACGCGGTTGACCGTTTCCAATCCGGGCGGACGGACGTGCTGTGCATCAGCCTGCGCGCGGCAAGCGGTCTCAATCTCCAGCGCGCGACGTGCGTAGTCTTTGGCGAACTGGACTGGTCGCCAGCAGTGCATTCACAGGCGGAGGACCGCGCGCACCGCATGGGGCAGGAGGATTCGCTCCTGTGCTACTACCTCGTCGCGCCGCAGGGTTCGGACGCGGTGATGCAGGAAGCGCTGGGCTTGAAGGTCAGCCAGTTTGTGGGGCTGATGGGCGACGCGCCGCAGTCCCCGGAGCAGGCGGAGCAGTTCGCAAATCAGGCGCGTCGGCATGTGGAAAGGATTGTGGCGCAGATGGGGGACAATTCCGGTTCTCCCGGCTAACGATAACGGTCAAGCTGCATGGGTGTGCGCTGCGAAGGGGTGTCGGGGGCGACCGCAAAGCCCCCGACTCGCGCCCGCAGGCGTGAAATCCCCTGCTTACGGAAAAGACCAGCTATGACTGGAAGCCACGCAGTTCGGTCGCGCCCATTTGGCGCGACACAGCACAGTTGGTCGAATGAGCAGCTTGGGGGCGCGTCTGAGGACGCGCAAAGTTACTGGCAGGGACGCTTCGCTGCCTGCACCTT
>FR899896.1:42119-43644 GCA_000437595.1 Faecalibacterium sp. CAG:74
GCAAGGGGCAATTGCCCCTTGACCCCTTTTCGCGATTGAGTTGAGTTCACTCTCATACTTCTTCCGCGTGCTGCTTTTTGTTTTTTCTCTCCCTTATTTTTCATTTACAAGGAGGTTTCCTATGCTAACCCTCGGCTGCCATCTCTCCGCCAGTGCGGGCTATCTCCACATGGGGCAGGAAGCCATTTCCATCGGCGCAAACACCTTTCAGTTCTTCACCCGCAATCCCCGCGGCGGCACCGCCAAGCCCCTTGACCTCTCAGACGTCGCCGCTTACCTTGACTTCGCCAGCGCCCACGGCATCGGGCAAATCGTCGCCCACGCGCCCTATACCCTCAACGGCTGCTCGGCTGACCCCGCCATCCGCGATTTCGCCCGCCGCACCATGCTCGATGATCTCCAGCGCCTTGACCACCTGCCGGGCAATCTGTACAACTTCCACCCCGGCAGCCACGTCAAGCAGGGCGTAGAAGTGGCAACGGAGCAAATTTGTGACATGCTCAACGCGATTTTATGGCAGGATATGAAAACGACCGTCCTGCTGGAAACAATGGCGGGCAAGGGCTCGGAAGTCGGGCGGACGTTCGAGGAGCTGCGCGCGATTATCGACCGCACGGAACTGAATGACAAACTCGGCGTGTGTCTGGACACCTGCCACGTCAGCGACGCGGGGTATGACATCGTGAATCATTTGGAGGATGTGCTGGCGGATTTCGACCGCGTAATTGGGCTGAATCGGCTCAAAGCCATCCACCTCAACGACAGCAAGAACCCCTGCGGCGCGCACAAAGACCGCCACGAGCAGATTGGCAAGGGGTACATCGGGTTGGAGGCGCTGATGCGCGTGGTCAATCATCCGTCGCTCAAGCACCTGCCGTTCGAGCTGGAGACCCCGAACGACCTCGCGGGCTACGCGGCGGAAATCAAGCAGATTCGGGAGTTGGCAGAATGATGCGGGTGAGTGCGGGCATTGTGCGCTATCCGGACGGGCGAATCCTCATCTGCCGCCGGGGCGAAGGGCGCAAAAACGCGCATTTGTGGGAGTTTCCGGGCGGCAAGCAGGAGGCGGGCGAATCACCAGAAGACGCATTGCGCCGGGAATTGCTGGAAGAATTGTCGCTGCCGATTGCGGATATTTCGCCGCTGTGCCGCCGGGAAGCGCAGGGCATCACGTTCGACTTTCTGACCGCGACGGCAACGCGCGCGCCGGTGCTGACCGAGCACGAGGGCTACGCGCTTGTGCATCCGGCGGAAATGACGAAATACGTTTTCTGCCCGGCGGATGAAGTCGTGGCGCGCCAAATTGCGTTTGCGAACGTCCGCGCGTGCCTGTGGGACTTCGACGGCACGCTGATGGACACCTATCCCCTGCTGACGGAGGTGTTCGTGCGCATCGCGGCGGAAAACGGGGTGCGTCTGACGGCGGAAAACGCGCTTTCGCTGCTGAAAGGCACGCTGCGGGATGCGTGTGCGGCGCTGTCGGCGCTGACAGATGTTTCTGTGGATGAGCTACTGAAGGAATGCC
>FR899896.1:43661-57257 GCA_000437595.1 Faecalibacterium sp. CAG:74
CTGTGGATGAGCTACTGAAGGAGTGCCGCGCGGCTGAAGCGGAACGCTTGCTGGACGCACCGAAGCTGCTTTGCGGCATACCGGAATTGCTGCTTGCGCTGCACGAGCGGGGCGTTCGGCACTATGTGGTGACGCACCGTGACCTGCGCTGCCGTGACATGCTGGCGCAGTGCGGGGTGCTGCCGCTGATTTCGGGCTTTCTCACCCACGAGGACGGCTATCCGCGCAAGCCCGCGCCGGAAATGGTGCAGGGCTGCCTGCAGCGATACGCCTTGGCGGCGGATGATTGCGTCATGATCGGCGACCGACCGCTGGACACCCGCGCAGGCAAAGCGGCGGGGGTTCGCGGCATCCTGCTGGACGCGGACGGGCGCTTTGCGGGCGAAAAGTCGTGCGAGGCGCGGGCGGAAAATGTCGCGGAAATCGCGGAAATGCTGCTGCCTGACTGGCGCTTGTAACCGCCCGGCAAATTACGATTTTATCTACATGATATATGCACTACGATTGGAGGAATCACCATGCGGAAAATGCTCTGCCTGCTGCTGATGCTGGCAATGCTCACGCCGTGTTTGCCAGCCCTTGCGGAGGATACGGACGCGCTGGATGTCATTTTGCTCTCCAGCGCATCCATCGAGCCGCTGCAGGAGACGCTGCGCCCCGGCAAGGCGGTCACGCTGCGGTTCACATCGCCTGTGGACGGCACGGTCACGCTGCTGCTGCGCAACGCGGAGACGCTTGAAACCGTGCTGCCAGTCGCCAAGGATTACCCCGTCACGGCGGGCGAAAATCAGATGCTGTGGAACGGCACATACGAGGGCGTTTTCGCGCCGGAAGGAATCTACCGGCTTGTGGCGCAGTTCTCCGACGGGTCAGAAGCGGACACCGCCATTCTGGTGGGGCAGATTGCGCCCTTCCTGACCTCCATTTCCGCGCTGGAGAGCACCGAGGACGGCGAAGTGCACCTCTCCTTCTACGCAAGCGAAAACGGCCGCCTGACGCTGGGACTGTGGGGCGCAAGCTGGTCGCTGCTGGAGAACATTGACATTTCCGCCGGCACGAACGAAGTGACGGTGGACGCAACCGCCCTTTCGCCGGACACCGTCGCAATCAGCCTGACGCTGACGGACAACACCGGCTACTGCTCGAACGAGGAGCATGTGGCAGTGAATCCGGCATCCTTCGGCATCCTGCCGACGGCGACCCCGACTGCCGAGCCATCCCCCACGCCGACGGCATCCCCCACGCCGACGCCGTCCCCCACGCCGACGCCGTCCCCCACGCCGACGGCAGTTCCGACACCATCCCCCACGCCGTCGCCCTCGCCCACACCCTCGCCCACGCCGACCCCGAACATCACCTTCACGCCGTCCTACGGCAGCCCGTATGAATTCCCGTCCGACGCGCCCGCGTCCTACTGGAACACGCCGATGGACTACACGGACGAAGCGGCTGTCTGGGCGATGCTGACCGCGCCGATGACGGTGGTCAAGGGCGACGGCCGCACGCAGGTGCGCATCCGCAAAGAACCGGACAGCAAGAGCGCCGCCATCGGCATCCTGACCCGCGCAACGCAGGGCATCCGCGTGATTGAGACGCTGGACAACGGCTGGTCGCTGATTGAGTGCTACTCCTCCTCCTTCGCGGACAACACGGTGAAGGCGTGGAACCTGCTGGTGCAGGGCTACGTCGAAACGAACACCCTGACGACCGTGGAGTGGGACAGCAACGACAAGTACGGCTTAGTGGTGGACAAGCTGACGCAGCGCCTGTACATCTACGAGGACGGGCACCTGATTTCGACACTGCTTGTCTCCACGGGACTTGCAAACGCGAAGCAGCCGTTTAACGAGACGCGCTCCGGCGAGTACATCATCGGCAGCTTCACGGGCGAATTCACCAGCGGCAACCTCTACTGCGGCATGGGGCTGCGCTACAACGACGGCGACCTGCTCCACGAAGTGCCGCACACCAAGCGCGCCGACGGCTCAAAGTCATACGCCTACAACGAACCCAAGCTCGGCACGCGCGCCAGCCACGGCTGCATCCGCGTTCAGCGCCTGCGCAACACGGAGGGGCTGAACATGAAGTGGCTGTGGGACAACCGGAAGCATCTGGGCCGCCTGGTCATCTGGGAGGACTGGCAGGGGCGGCAGATTCCGATTCCGGACGACGACACCGTGCTGTACTACAACCCCAACGGCGGCTCGTACTACCACCGCGCCGACACCTGCTACTCTGTGACGAAGGACAACGTGACGTTTGAATCCTTCACCTATGCGCAGCTGGACGAAGAACCGTACAGCAAGCTGGATTTCTGCCCGTACTGCGCGCCCGCGATGCGCAAGGCGGACATTGAAGCCATCAACGCCCAGTACGTCTTCGGCGGCGACCACGACCCGATTCTCACCGCCGCGCGTCAGCCCTATTTCGACTATATCGCCAGTCTCGATCCGCCGGAAGCGACCGAGACCCCGGCGCCATGAGGTAACGCATGAACATCGTCGATTACGTCATCATCGGCATCATTGGCATTTCCGTGCTGTTCGGGCTGTATCGCGGCTTCATCGCCAGCGTGCTGAACATGGGGTGCGGGCTGATGTCGTTCCTCGCGTCCTTCTGGGTCAGTCCGAAGCTCGCCGCCGCCGTGCAGTCCAACCAGTCTTTTCTCAACATGCTGCTGCACTACACGGATGCGTCCAGCCGCATCGGCGACCTTGAAACCGCCATCACGAACGTCGCGACGCTCACCAGCCAGAGCATCAACAGCATTCTGGAGAAGGTGAACCTGCCCGCGCCGCTGGACACGCTGCTGCGCGTGAATCTGGAGAACAACGTATACGCCTCGTCAGGGCTGTCCACCGTCTCCGATTACGTCAGCCAGACGATTTTGCAGGCAAGCATCAACATCATTTGCTTTCTCGTCAGCTTTTTGGTGCTGTACATTGTCCTCGCTATCGTGCTGAACCTGCTCAAGGCGGTGTTCCGCTTTCCCATCCTCAAGCAGCTCAACGGCTTGGCGGGCGGCGCGTTCGGCTTCCTCCGCGGATTGCTCGTCTGCCTCGTGCTCTTCACGCTCGTTCCCCTCGTGCAGACGGTCATCCCGCTGGACATGGTGAACGACCTGATTGCCCAGTCAACCCTCGCGCCGATTTTCTCCAACGGCAACCTGATTCTCGCCATCATGAACGGCAAATTGTAAAATTTTTTGCGGAAGAAGGAAACGAAACGGCGTTGACGAACGTCTAATTACATGGGGGAGACTCCAGAGGCTCTGCCTCTGGACTCCGCAAGGGTCTTCGACCCTTGACCCATTCGCGCGATTGAGTTGGTGACTTTTCCATGCTCCTTCCGCGTGTTTATCCACAGAATACCCACACGTTCCCCCGTTTCCCTACTTACGGCAAAATGCAATCAACATAAGAAACAATCCCCTGCAACCCCAACGACAAGCCTTCAAGGAGGTGCAACAACCTTGAAAACCACCCAGCGCATCGGCGCAATGCTTCTCATCAGCAGTATGCTGCTGACGGGCGTTTCCGTGGCGGAAGAGCCGTCGAATCCTCCCGCAGCGACGGAAGCCTTGGTGACTGCCGCTCCGACGGAAGCGCCGACCGCGACACCCGCGCAGGAGCAGCCAACGGAACAATCGGCGGATGTGCCGACCGCGACACCCGCTCCCGAAAATCCGACGGAAGCGCCGACCGCGACACCCGCTCCCGAAAATCCGACGGACGAGCCAACCGCGACCCCTGCTCCCGAAAATCCGACGGATGCGCCGACCGCGACGCCCGACCCCGAAAATCCGACGGATGCGCCGTCTGCGACCCCCGCTCCCGAAAATCCGACGGAAGCGCCGACCGCGACACCCGACCCCGAAAATCCGACGGACGTGCCGACCGCGACCCCCGGCCCCGAAAATCCGACGGATGAGCCGACCGCGACGCCTGACCCCGAAAATCCGACGGATGAGCCGACTGCGACCCCTGACCCCGAAAATCCGACGGATGAGCCAACTGCGACCCCTGAAATTCCGACGTGCGACGTGGAAGGGTGCGCGCACATTTCGCAGGACGAAAACGGGCTGGATTACCCGTTGTGCCGTTACGGGCGGTACCTGCTGGACGAAGAGGACGCTTACAGCGTGGCGACCCTCTCCAACGATTTGCGCATTGTTGACCTCAACCGCGCCGACGTGACGTTCTACCGCAGCGGTCAGTACGCGCTGATTGGCGACCGCAAGGGCGCGACGGTGCGCGTGGTGAAGAACCGCGCGGCAATTCTGGAACTGCGCGGCGCGTCCATCGACACGCTGACGGTGGAAGCGAACGCCGTCGTTTACATCCGCGCGGCGGACAATTCGCTGGCATCTATCAAAAAACTGGAAGTTGCATCCGGCGCGGCGGTGATTTTCTCCGAGGGCGGCGCAATTTCGATCGGAACGGTCAACAGCAAGGGCGACATTTCCGTCGAAGGCACGAACCTCTTTGCCGATTTGACGGAAATGAACGGACGCGCGCGCTATGCGTTCTCCGCGTCCGGCGTGCAGAGCGTCCTCGTTGAGGGCGAAAGGTACGCATGGGCTGTCACGCCCGATGCCGACGGCAAGCTGTATCTGTGGCTGAAGCGTCCGGGCGAGGGAATGCAGTGGACGGCGACCGTCACGGAAGGCACGATGACCCTCCGCCAGACCGCCAAGGCCCCCAGCGGCGAATCGGGCAGCATCACCTCCGGCGAGCGCAACACGCTCAAATCCGGCACGGTGTACACGCTGTCCGGCGACATTGCCGAGGGTACGGTGCTGGAAATTATGGAAAGCGGCGTGACGGTCATTCTCGACGGCACGACGAGCGCGGGTACGCTGATTGAGGCGGGCGCGCCGTATGACCTGATTGTGCGCGGCGACACGATTCTGGACGGCCGCGGGCAGATGCCGCTGATGGGCAGCGCGCCGAAAATCACGGTGGATGGGCTGCTAAGCGTGCAGGGGCAGTTGCCGAACGGAACGAAGGTGCTCTCCGGCGTGGTGATTTGCTCCGACGCGCCCGACGGCTACACGGCGTGGGCCATTTCCGTCCCGCTGGCGCGCCAGAAGGTGACGCTGGACGGTACGGCGATGCCCCTGCTGATGACCCCCGCGGGCGAGCTGCTCCTCCCCGCCCTTGCGGATGATGCAACCTACTCCATCAGCGCCGACGCGGACACCATCGTGATTGAAACCGTCCACGCGCAGGTGCTGACGTTCAACCTGTCCGAAAATGCGCCGAATGCCGACGCGGGCGACGCAAGCCGCTTCATCGTCAACGGGCAGAACGGGTATCTGGACGGCGCGATTCACTCCTCCGGCGCGGCGGCGAGCGCAACCCTGCGCAACGTGCAGCTGAACAGCGCTTCGAGCGTCCTCCGCGTCGAAAACGGCGCACTCTCCGCGACGCTGACGGGCAGCTGCGCACTGCTCAGCGACGGCGCGCCGATTGCACTTGACAACGCGCAGGTGTCGCTGAATGTCGAAAGCGGGCGGCTCGTGCTGCGGAATCAGAACGACCTGACCGGCATCACCCTGCGCGGCAACGTGCGCGTGGAGCCGGAAAGCGACGCGCCGCACACCGTCGTCACCATCCGTGACGCACAGGGCAACCCCGTGCCGAACAAGGCGCTGACGGTCGTCATCGGCGGCAGCCAGTACCGCTACACAACGCACTTTGACGGAACGCTGCAGCTCTGGGGGTTCGGCGACCTACTTTGACGGAACGCTGCAGCTCTGGGGCTTCGGCGACCTGACCGGGCAGGACATTGCCGCCACCGACGGCGAAACGGTGTACTCCGCCGTCATCGCCGGAAAGTCGAGCAGCGCCGTGACCGGGCTGGAAATCAGCGACATTGCCGCCACCGACAACGAGGACGGCACGCTGACCATCACCTTTCAAACCACGGGCGCAAAGAGCGCGGGCGTGCAGGTGTACGCGGGCGAAGCGCCTGCCTCCATGCCCGACACCTACCGCGCCGACGCCAAGCAGTACGAAGCGGACGGCAATACCGTCACCATCAGCGGGCTGAACACCGGCGACGTGGTGATCTACCGCGTGTACGCATCGGCGGAAGAGAACGTCACGCTGACGGAAAGCAACGCGGACGGCTTCTCCTTCAGCGAGGAGTGCTTCCACGTCCACCGCGTCAAGTGGGTGCCGAGCCGCACCGCGAACACCACCTACAACGCCATGACCTACCGCCCGCGCATGACCCTGCCCGAAACGGCGAGCATCACCTACTCCGGCAACAACCTTGTCGGCGGGCTGCCCTTCTACGTCGGCAGCTACGTCATGCACGTCAAAATCCCCGAAGGCGACCCGCTCTATCTGCCGGGGACGGTGGATGTTGCCTTCAGCATCCAGAAAATCCCGCTGACCATCTGCCCCGACGCGAATCAGCAGAAGAACGAGGGCGAGGCTGACCCGGCGCGGTTCACGTTCACGTCGATTGGGCTGCTGGATGGCGACGTGGTCAGCGGCATCCTGAAGCGCGAACCCGGCGAGGAAGCGGGCAACTACAACTTCGTGCTGACCGGGCTTTCCGCGGCGGATTACTACACGCTGCGCCTGATGGACGACGCGCCGCAGTTCACCATTCTGCCGACCGAGCCGTCTTGGTGGGGCGGCGGCGGCGAACGCCTGAACCCGGTGCAGCAGGTCATCGAGCGCTCCGACGGGCGGAAGATGTTCGTGACCATTACGACGCAGGAACAGCTGGTACTCTCTTACAGCGAGCTGGGCAGCGTCGTGCGCAACACGGCGGACGACCAGCCGCGCCCCTTCACGCCATCGCTGACGTGGAACAAAAAGACGGACGAGGTGCTGCTGCGCATCAGCGCGGAAGCCGAGCTGAACAAGGACGCAGGCTACGTCACCGACTCCTATGGCAACCCGGTGTACGGCGCGCGCACGCTGCGCTTCGGCTACATGAGCCTGCGCTACATGAACAACGCCGGCATTGACGCCATCAGCTTCTCCAACAAGAACGCCGCGGTCATCCTGCGCCTGTCGGACTTCCTCTCCGCGGACATGGAGAAGGCCATCAAGCAGGCGGGCGGCAACCTGACGACGACGCTCTTCCGCGTGACGATTGAGCCGGTGGATCTGCCGGACGGCGCGGTCACAGGTGGCTGGAACATCCGCACGGAAATGGTGATTGACCGCAAGCCCACGGATATCAGCAGTCTTTTGCCGAACGCGCAGGTCGCCGTGGACATGGAGGTTGTCGCAAAGCTGCTGACGAACCTTGACCGCTACGACGAAAAGACATTTGACAAGCACTTCACCCTCCGCCGCGGCGCGCAGACGCAGGAAAGCGTATTCATCGCGCCGTATCAGGACGACGAGCTTGAGAAAGTCGCCTATCCGAGCGTGCTCTTCGCAAGCCGCTATCTGCTCATGCCGCTGACGGAAAGCGGTGTGGTGGATGTGGTGATGGTGCCGATTGAGGAAGACGCAGCGGATGGTTCTGCCGGGTAACGGATTTCCAGACACAGCAAAGCCCGCACGGGGGATGAACCTCGTGCGGGCTAACTTTATGCGGTTAGTCAATCGACATTCTGACGCGCTCCAACACGTCTTGCAGCAAGTCCTCCGGCAGTGTTTCCACGCAGACTGCGCCGCGCGCCTGATAATCCAGCGACTTGACGTGTTCGCAAAGGATTTCGCCCTGCGTTCTCGTGCGTTCATCCAGCGGAACATGCATCGGGTAATCTTTCGTCTTGCTCGTAATCGGGCAGACAATCGCCATATGCGTATAGCGGTGGAAGCTGGCATTGCTGATAACCAGTGCTGGGCGGCGACCGCCTTGCTCATGCCCTGCCTGCGGATTGAAATTCATGACGACAATGTCGCCTTGCTTCGGTTGGTATGTGCTCATCAGTCCAGTACCTCCAGCCCAACATCCGCGCCGGTGTCAATTTCCATCGGCTGATAATCGCCCTCATACCCAGCAAAGAGTTCGTCGAGCGTTTGCGGACGGCGCAGTTTGCGGAGAAGAATGGTTTCCTTATCAGCAATCAGTTCTACCTCGTCGTTTTCGCATAAATGCGCGGCAAGCATCACACTTTTGGGGATGCGGATGCCTTGGCTGTTGCCCCACTTAGTGATTGCGCTAACGGTCATCACGATTCCTCCCTTCGTTGTCGTACGATAATAGTATATACGAAAGTATAGCCGTTTGTCAAGAGAAACTCAGCGAAAAGCGTTATTTTCACACAAACGCGCCCTCCCCCTTCACGCACTGCGAAGAGGGAGGGCGCATTCATTTCCGGGAAAATCCTTACTCCTTCCCGCCGCCGACCGCAACGCCAGCAATGATGAACTTGCTGAGGAAGAGGTAGACGATGATGACGGGGAGAATCGAGAGGGCAATCATCATGTAGACCTGCCCCATGTCAAACTTCAGGAAGTCGGCGCTGCGGAGCTGAGCAATCAAAATCGGCAGCGTCTTTTTGTTCGCGGAGTTCAGAATCAGGGCGGGGGTGAAGTAGTTGTTCCACGCGCCGACGAAGGTGAAAATCGCCTGAACCGCCAAAGCGGGCTTAATCATCGGCAGAACGATGCGGTTGAACGTGCCGAACTCGCTGCTGCCGTCAATGCGGGCGGCTTCGATGACCTCCAGCGGCAGGCTCGCCTGCATGTACTGGTACATGAAGTAGAACACCGCGGGGCTGGCGATAGACGGCAGGAACAGCGGCAGGAGCGAATCCTTCAAGTTCATCTTGCCCATCAGCTGCACAAAGCCCAGCGCGGAAACCTGCGTCGGCATCGTCATAATCAGCAGGATGAAGGTAAGGGCGAGCGCGCGCCCCTTGAAGCGGTACGCGTGAATGCCGAACGCCGTCAGCGCGGAGAAGTAGCACGCAAAAATCGCCGTCATGGCGGAAACGATGAGCGAATTGCGCATACCGGAGATAATCGGGATGTTCGCGTTGTTTATCACCTGCGTGAAGTTGTTGCACAGCGACGTCCACGAACCCGGCAGGAACGAGAAGCCCTTCTGGATATCCGCGTGCGGGCGGGTTGCGTTGATGATGAGGACGTAGAAGAAGAACAGGCACAGCGCGCAGAGCAGAATCAGCACCGCATACGCCACGATGCGCCGCGCGGTCAGCACCGCATGGGCGCCGGTCTGCTGGTCTTTTGTCTTGGGCTGCACTTTCATCATTGCCTGACTCATGCCGCTTTGCCTCCCTTCACAGCCTTCGCCGCTTTCACAGGCTTGGGCTTGCGTTCATCATCGCCGCGCGTCGTGCGCATGATGACCACGCACAGCACCGCGCAGATCACAAACATGATGGCAGACACCGCGCCCGCACGGCCGTAATTCTTCGACGTGCCGATGAAGTTGTTCAGATACATGACGACGGTCATGGAGGAGCGAACCGGGTCGCCCTTGCCGTTGGTCAAAATCTGCGGAACGTCGAACATCTGCAGGCCGCCGATGAGGGACGTGACGAGCGTGTAGACGAGGATGGGGCGAATCAGCGGCAGGGTAATCTTCCAGAACGTCTGATTCGGGGTCGCGCCGTCAATCTGCGCCGCCTCGAACATGGAGGGGCTGATGCCCATCATCGCCGCCATCAGGATGATGGTGGTGTTGCCGAACCACATCAGGAAGTTCATCAGCGCGACGAGCGAACGCGTGCCCCAGATATTCGAGAGGAAGCGGATGGGTTCGCCGCCGAGTGCCTGAATCATGTTGTTGACCGGGCCCTGATCAGCGAAGAGGGCGAAGAACAGCATGGCGAACGCGGACGCCATAATCAGGTTGGGCATGTAGATGACGGTCTTGAAGAAGCCTTGGCACTTCAGCTTCAGGCGGTTATCGGTGAACCACGCCGCCAGCAGAAGCGAGAAGACAATCTGCGGGATGAAGCCCATCAGCCACATGATGATGGTGTTGCCGAAGTATCTGGGCAAATCCTTGGAGAAAACGTACAAGTAGTTCGTCCAGCCGACGAATTTCGGGCCGACCTGAATCAGACCGCCCTGCTTGAAGAAATACTCAAAGAAGCTGTAATAAATCGTCGAGACGAGCGGATAGAGCTGGAACAGCGCAAACACGATGAAGAACGGCGCGATGAACACATAGCCCCATTTGGCATAGCTGACGGAGCGGACTTTCTTTTTTGCTCCCTGCATCCGGAATCACCAATCCTTCCTACGTTCGTTTGCCCCAATGATGACCTCTGGCATCCGGCGGGCGTGGGGATTTCGCTGCCAGAGGTCACCATTGGAACAGAATACAATTTTCTTCGTAATGCAAGCAGGGACGGGCGCAATGCCCGCCCCTGCCGCTTGGTTTGTGGTGCGAATTACTTCGCGTCCGGCCACTGGAAGTTCACCAGTTCCGGATACTTTTCGGAGATGATGCTCTCGAACTGCGCCTTGGCTTCGTCGATGGTGGCGTTGCCGTCGAAGTAGTTCTTGAACGCGCCCTGGAAGGATTCGTTCAGACCCTGGTCATAAGCAGAGATGTTGCTCATGTCGATCTTCGGAGCCGCTTCCGCGAACAGCGCGATGTGGTTCTGGCCGCCGAGGAAGGCAGAGGAGTAGTTCTGCGCCAGCTCGTTCATAGCCGCCACGTTGTTGGTGTAGTCCTGCGTGTCCTCGGTAATCTTCTTGGCGATCGCCGCGTCGCAGGTCAGCTTCTGCATAACGTCCTTAATGGTCGCCACGTTGTCGGTGCCAGCAGCCGCGCAAATCCAGGTGCCGCCCCAGTAGTAAGCCTGCGGGCCCTGGCAGACCGCGTAGTCGCCATAAGCGCCGTTGCCGACTTCTTCCTTGCCGCCGTTAGCGACGGAAGTTTCCAGAGAGTTGCCCAGCAGGGTGAAGTTGATGCCCCAAGTGGAGTAGAAGAAGCCGAAGACCTTGCCGGTCGGGCCCTGATCAGCCGCCCAGGTCGCGTCCCACAGGGAAGACTTGTGGTTGTAACCCTTGTCGGTGTACAGCTTGGTCTGGTCAACCCACTTCATCAGGTTCGCGTCAACGACCACGGTTTCGCCGTCGTCAGCAACCCACGGAGCGGACACGTTGTTGGAGAAGGTGCGGTACGCATCGTCATAGCCGGAGAGCATGTAGTAGCCCTTCGCAGCCGCCTGCTCAGCGACAGCGTTGAACTTGTCCCAGTCAGCCAGCGCTTCCTGCACTGCATCGGGATCGTCCGTGCCCAGCACGTCCTTGGCGATGGAGCGGCGATACGCGAACAGGCCGGGGGTCGCCTGCCAGGTGACAGCCTTCAGCTTGCCATCAGCGGAGGTGGCGATTTCCTGCGTGTACTTGTACTGGCCGGCCAGATCTTCGTCCGTCAGGCCGATGTCCGCCTTCACGTCCAGCGTGTAGGGGGAATCGACGTACTTCAAAGCGTAGTCAGCTTCGATCAGGAAGATGTCGATCTTGTCGTCAGCCGCGGCGGATTCCTGCGCGCGCAGGGCTTCGTCCAGCTTGTTCTGGTAGTTGTTGCCCTCGTTGGGGTTGATCGTCCACTTAACGATGGTGCCATCGTTCAGGGTGGTGGTGGACTTATCCTCAGCAATTTCCTTCACTTCGGGATAGTAGGCGTTGAAGCGGCTCTGGAATTCATCGTTCCAGCACCAGATGTTCAGCACCTTGCCCTCGGCGGTTTCCGCCGATGCCAGCGTGGCCGGAACGACCATCATCAGGCACAGAAGCAGAGCGACGAGCTTTTTCATGGGATTTTCCTCCTCTTTAATGGGCGGGTTGTGCCCGCTATATTTCCAGCGGCTTCCCTGCCGCGGGAATACGATGTGGGGTGATTTTTCCGCCTCCTCTTGCGGAAAAATCAGCTGTTGGCGGCGTCTGCCTTCACCGGGCAGATGCCCATGGATTCGCCCTCCAGCAGCTTAACCGGAATTGTTGCGGTTTCGCTGCCAGCGGTGCGCGGGTTCTCGATGCGGTCAATCAGGAATTCCGCCGCCTGTGCGCCGATACGCTTGGTATCCTGCTCGATGGTGGTCAGCCGCGGCTGAAGCATCTGCGTCAGGCGGATGCCGTCGTATCCAGCCAGGGACAAATCCTCCGGCACGCGCAGATTCAGCTGCTTTGCTGCCTGCATCGCGCCCAGGGTCGAGTGGTCGTCCGGCAGCAGGATACACGTCGGCGGGTCAGGGCGGTTCATCAGGTTCAGCACCGCCTGCATACTCGTGGCGGGGTTGTCGTAGAGCGCCTCGACGACGAAGTCCAGGTTCACATTCAGCCCGTGTTCCTGCATCGCGCGGTAGAAGCCGATGATGCGGTTCTCCGTGACGGAGGATTTTTCGCCGTGGACATACGCGATTTTGCGGTGTCCCTTCTGATAAGCGGCATCCACCAGCAGCTTGAGTCCGCCGATGTTGTCCGACAGCACGCATGAGCGGTTGTTGAAGCTGTGGTCGATGGTGACGACGGGCAAATTGCTGTCCACCAGCTCAATGACCTCCGGCGCGTAGAAATCAGCGCAGACGACGCACACGCCGTCCACATTGCGGTATCGGCAGTGCTCCAGATAGGTCATGCCCGTCCACCCGATGTGGTGGTTGATGAAGGTGATGTCATACCCGCGCTTCTCCCCCGCCGACTTGAACGCATCCAGCACGGAGGCGAAGAAGCTGTGCGTCAGACCCGTGCCGCGCTTTTCTTGGAACAGAACGCCCAAGTTGTAGGAGCGGTTGGTTTTGAGCGTGCGGGCGATGGCGTTGGGGTAATAGCCGATTTCACGCGCCGTGCGCTGCACGAGTTCGCGGGTTTCGAGGCTGATGTCCGCGTAGTTGTTGAACGCCTTGCTGACAGTGGAGATGGACAGGCCGCACTTTGCGGAAACATCCTTGATGGTCACGGCCATGGGCGCCCCTCCTTTCGTCTTTGCTGGAAGCGCCGAGGCGGGTTAGCGTTCTGCTTCCGGGACATGTGATGCTCACGAACCCGTTCGGCTTTTGCTAAACCGGTTTCGTGATGGTTAGAGTATACACCACCCGCGCAAAAAAATCAAGTGTTTTCCTGTGTTTTTTTATAAAAAATTTTTCCGGATTCTCCATTTCGCGTGTTGTAACCGTTTCCATTCCTGTGTTTTCAAGGGTTTGCGGCATTTTTTACGAAAACGTTTTGTCTGCTTGCGAAATCGTTTCAGCATGAAATTCCGGTCAAAAAATGACCATCCAGTCGGATTTGCTGGATGGTCGCAGGGAGGATTTTCGGTTTTTCGGATTTTGCCGGACGGTGCGCGGGCATTGCGGTCGAAAGCACGCCGTCAGGCTGCACGCGCCCTGATTGCCAATGCGGATGCGCCCGTTCGCCTGCCTGCTCATTCCACTTCTTCCAGCTTCCGCAGTGCCCGCTTCGTGTTCTCTCCCGCCCGAAGCTGCGCCCCGACCCGCCGCGCGTTCGCCGCGTATCGCTGGTAGTCCTCCTCCGGCATCGTCCGAATCAGCTCCGGCAGCTCGCGCAGGCTGTTCAGCGCCACGCCGACCTGCTCCCGCGCCACAAAATCCGCCGCCGCGGCGTTCTTCGCAACAATCACCGGCAGTCCGCCCGCGAGGTATGTTGACAGCTTGTGCGGGCTGTTCAGCAG
>FR899896.1:57286-80153 GCA_000437595.1 Faecalibacterium sp. CAG:74
CCTGTTCAGCAGGGCGTACGCGCCGTACAAGCCCGTCAGCCCGTCAAGGCTGTCGCCGTCCCACACGATGCCGAACGCGCCCGAAATCGTTTCCGGCAGCTTCTCCGGCGCAATTTCGCCGTGGTACGCGATGCGCGTTGATCCACTTCCTGCCCAGTTTGTTCCATATAATTGCCATTCCAGCGGAACTTTGCCAATATCTTTCAGGTATCCGCTCTTGTCCGCGGCGAGGTTGCCCGCAACCGCGACCATGCGGCTCTTCTCCCGCACGGGGATTTTTCCTTCCGACAGGCAGTCAAACGCTTCCATCAGAATCATCGGGCACGTCACGCCCACTGTCCGCAGGTAGCTTTCCATCCGCTGGCTGTGCACGATGAGCGCCTCGAACCCCGGCAGCAGCAGTTGGTCGCTCCCGCGCGCGGCGCTTCCCCCAATCCGCCGGAGCGAGTCGAGGTCGTGCACGAGCGCGGCGGTTTTCACGCCCTTCCAGCGCAGCAGGTGCAGCGCCAGCCGCGCCACGCCGTAGCCCTTGACCGGGAAATACGGGTACTGCACAAGCAGCAGGTCGCCCTGCCGCATCCGGCAGAACGCGCGAACCCAGTCGCCAAGCGTCTTTGCGCCGACTTGGATAGCTTGCCAGACGCTGCCATTTGCGCTGTCCGGCGCGTGGAGCACGAACGGCGCGTACCCCATTTCAGCGGCGATCTGCTCGATGTCCGCGCGCGCCTTGTTCAGCGCCGGCACGCCCGATGCGCTCGTTTTCGGGGTCATCAGGAAGCGCCGCTGAAACCGTTTTCTCTCCGTCAGGGCGATGAGCTTGTCCTCCAGCCGCTGCGCCGCGGTGCCTATGTCGTAGCCCGCGTCGGCGATGGTCTGCGCCTCGTCGCGGCGGATTTCGTGACGTTCCAGCATGTTCAGCATATGTTCCGCCCAAATCGCCGGATCTTCCGCCGGAATAAACTCCACGTTTCGCGTCAGCTTCGTTTCCTTCGGCACGCTGGCGGATAACAGACACGGCAGCCCTGCCGCCTGCGCTTCCAAAGCCGCCATCCCGAAGCCCTCAAAGTGCGACGGCATGACGAACAGGTCGAACGCCTGCAACAAGCGGTTGACGTCATCTCGATTGCCGAGGAAGAGGACTTCCCGCTCGATGCCGAGGGTGACGGCCTTCGCCTCCAGCTCCGTCAAATCCGGGCCATCGCCGACGAGCACGAGCCGCGCTTTCTCCTCGCGCTCATGCAGGTGGCGGAAGGCGTCCAGCAAGAATGTTTGGTTTTTCTGGTACTGCAAACGCCCAACATGACCAACTACAAGGCAATCTTCCAACCCATATTGCTCGCGAACCTCGCGCCGAACCTGCTCCGAGAAGCGGAACATCTGCGCGTCGATGGCATTCGGGATGACCTCACAGGGCAAATCCATGGCGGGGCACGCCCACTTCGCGCTCTCCATCGAGCACGCCCAAAGGACGTTGGCGTAGCGGCTGAGCGAATGGTGATTGATCCGATGGAGGAAGCCCTGCACATGCCCGATGGCTGATTTATCCATATTCTGCGGATTATGGCAGTGCGCGATTCGCACCGGAATGCCCACCTCCGCGGCCTTTTTCAGCGGCGTCATGTCGTTGAACATGCACTCATTGTCCCAGATAATATCGTATTCGTGCCCGTGTTCGCGGAAAAAGTCGTTGATTTCCCGATAATAGCGCATCACATCGCTGCTCCGCCGGGTAATTGTGTATATTTTCCCGATTTTTTCCGCTTCTTTTTGGCACGCAATCGGGCTAAAACGGCACAAAAAATCGAATTGAACGCGTTCGCGGTTCATTTTTCCACAATACGCCATTAGAAAGTGCTCAATACCGCCCGTCGTCGCCGTCCAGCCCACGACAAGCACCCGCAGTGGTTTCATCGTCATACTTCCTTTCTATGGAGCACTCAAGAGGAACGTCGTCCACTCCCCCCCTACAAGGGGCGTTGACCCTCGACCCATTTTCGCGATTTGGTTGAATACACTGCCATACAGCTTCCTGCGCTGATTTTGGCGCTGATTCACAATCTGCTGATGTCAATTGTTGAATACACCATCTACCAGTTTCGCCATCATCGGTTCGGATTCAGCGCCCCCCTGCCCTTCCCTCTGATGGAAAGCGTTGCCGCAGCGACGGATGAGGTCGCTTCACCCGCGATAACCCGTAAGTTACTGCTGATTTGCCTCCCGCCGTCCGCAGCACGTCCTGCCGCGAAAAATCCCTTCCTATTACAATGCGCTTTCTCCCGATGCACACGCCTGCTGATTCTGCCTTCGCCGAATCAGAATCGCCCGCCTTGCCAGCGGATACAGCCCGCACCGCAGCATCAGCAGCACCGCCTGTGCCTTTGACCGCGGCAGCCACCGCACACGGCGCAAATCCGCGCGGAACGCTTCCCGGCACAGGCGTCGAATCGCCCTGCACTGGCGCAGCCCGTCGCGAAAGCCGCCCTCCCGCACCACCCCGTGCGTCATCATCAGCAGCAGGTGCATCAAGCGGTACTGCGCCGCCGCGTTCGGAATGTCCAAATAGTTTAATGTTGGCTGTGCCGCCGTGAGCGTTCGCAGATATTCGCGCACCACGTCTGACGCGCTGTGCACCGCCGAATCCGCCCGCAAATGGTAGCAATAGGTGTTCACCTGCGCCAGCGAAACGGTTTTCGCGCCGCGAAGCGCCCGCATCATCCACTCGCCATCCTCCCCCAGCCGCAGTGATTCATTGAACTTCTCGTTACATATTTCTCGCCGCAGCAGCCAGCCGTGCGTGTGTAAATGCACGGTTGGATTTCGCAGCGCCAAGTCCAGCATATCACGCGAAGAGAGGGTTTGAACGGTGCATTCCGGCACATTTGACGCTCCCGAACGGGTCACAAGACCCTGAATCGCCTGCGAATCCCCCGCAAGGGCGAGCAGATTGCCGATTGCGTCGGGCAACAGCACGTCATCCGCATCAAGAAAAGTGAGCCATTCCGACGCTGCCGCTTGTAACCCTGCGTTTCGTGCGGCGGACACACCGTGGTTTTGCTGATGAATCACCTCAATGCGCGGATGGTGCGCCAGCTCGTCGCACAAGCGCGCTGTGCCGTCGGTGGAGCCGTCGTCCACAAGGAAGATTCGCACGTCCCCCTGCATGAGTGCCGACGTAACCGCAAGTTCAAGCGTATCAAGTGCATTGTACACAGGGATGATGATATCGACCATCGGATGGCTTCACCTCCCAAAGCGCAAATTTGTAACCATTCGTTATTTCGGCAGCGCTTGTGGCTTCAGCCGCCGCGCCTGTGCATCCACCGCGCCCATCAGCAGGCAGAGCCAATAGAGCATTGGCGAACCCGTCGAAAGCATCGTGAAGCAGTCCACCAATTCGCAAACCAGCAGGTAAATTACCGGGAGGGGCAGCATCAGCACCCAAAGCGGCTGATTGCGCTTGGAAATCCGCGCCGTCTGCGTGAAGAAGATGGAAATCACAGCCAGCAGAATCAGCAGACCGGGAATCCCCCAGCTGACAAGCGTCTGTAAGTACAGATTGTGCGCATGTTGGAAGTATTTCGTGCCCGGGTCAGTGTACAAATTCATCATTCCTGCCGCCAGCGGTGCGCTTGTGCCCGTCAGCAGCAGCTCCGGCTGTGCTTTGAGCAGGCGAAGCGCCCCCTTCCAAATCCCCCAGCGCCCGTTGAACGTGTCCGTAGTGTCAATGCTGCGGTGGACGGGTGTGCTGTCCAATATAACTTCCTGTTCAGCGGATGCTTCCGTCATCAGGTGCGCCGGGAACTCCAGCAGGTTCACGTTGTCCAGCGGACCGGGCGCGACGGATGGGGCAAGCAGCGTCAAAAGCCCCGCCAGCAGCCCGTAGCAGAGGATAATCCCCGATGCCATCAGCACAGGAAGCATAAGCCTATGGTTTAATTTCGACGGCATATGCACCTTCGCACCGAGGAGCGTCCACACGCAGAACCCCGCCGCGACGCCGAGCGCCACGAACGCCGTCCGGCAATCCGTCAGCGCGAGCGCGCCGCATTGTACCAGAATTGCCATCACACAGGCAATTTTCGCCCGTTTCGTGCGGCTCAGCGTGAACAAAATCGCGGTCAAAAGCACGGTCATGCCCATTTTTGCGGCGGCGGTCGTAACGTAAGCATTCAAATACAGGCGGTGGTCACCGAGGTTCATGCCGATGTACCACGTCCCCTTCATGCTGAAAACGGCGTGACCGCTGATTGCCGCCCACAAACCAATGGCTGCTTGACAAGTAATTGCGGTCGTCCAGACGGCTATCGTTCCCTTCAAAAACTGCCGAAAACGATTTTCGGTAAGGCAGCCCGGCAGCGGCGCAAGCACAAGGAACGCAATGATGCCCTCCTTGAGGTACTGCCACTCAGCCGCGAGAACATTTTCGCCGCGGATAGCGCTCATCAGCAGCATCCATCCAAGCCCCGCTGTCATCGTCCAGACAAGCGGGGAGCGTTTTTTCCAGCCCAAAATCAGCGAAAAAATGGCGGCAATGATACCAAGGTCGCCCAGATACGGCATAACGGTGAACGTCCATGAAAATTCGGTCATTCGCGCGAGGTTCCACCAGAGGTAGCCCGCCGCGACTGCCATATAACCCCAGCGGGCAATCCGCCGCCCCGTTTCCTGCTTCATGCGCCACCTCCGCGTTCATTTCAACCTATATTATAGCATTTTTCTGCTGCTTGCGCAAGTGGACGCATTTCTACTAAATTCATCACAATAATAGTTATGATTCATATTCTAATTGTTGACTATTTTCGAAACCATATGCTTCGTAGAACTCGCGTTTGAGCAGCAGAAAATCCTCCATGCGCCGCAATAGCACATACAGCAGCGCCCTATCCTCGAACTCGCCACGCGTTGCGGGAAGCGGCTGACGCTGCATCTCTGCCAGCAGGCCATGCAGTGCGGACAACAACGATGTGCAGTCGTTTTCACGGTCATACTCGGCAAAAATGCGGCCAATCAGCGCCCGAACCTCGGCTTCCTGCGGCGGATGCCCCTGTACTTTTTGTGCGTCTTGCGTGACTTGTAGCAGGATTCTCCGCTGCTGGCGGCGCATGTTGATATAGTGAATCTCGCGCGTGGGCGCGTCTGTCAGGCTATTTTCGGCGTTTTTCGCGGCCCATTCATCCGCCTGCCGGAGCGTCTCACCCAGCAAAATCAAGGGGTTACGCGCATCCGCCGCTTCCGCAAGCGCACGCAGCGCCGTCCGCATCTGCTCATCCGCCTGACGAAGCAATGCGTCCAGGCGCCTTTCGTCCGGGTGCAGGTGCAGGTTCGTCAGGATGCCGCAGGTTGTGCCGATGAGGAACAACAAACTTTCGTTGCCAACCTGCGTCCACGTCATGCCGCCCGTGCCCATAAAGTGGGAAATCAGCACGGAAATCATCGCCGTCGCGTAACCCCACGAGCAGGCATAGCACAGCGACGCGAAAACAAAAAGGTAAATTCCGAAAGCAAGCAGCCCATCGCCGAAGAGCGAGAAGCACACGAAGGCGATCAGCAGCGCCGCGCCGTACGCCATCAGCCGCCCCAGTGCCACTTTCATTGTCTCGCGCTTCGTACCCATCAGGCTCAAAATCGCGATAATCCCCGCCGTCGCGCTAAACTGCAGGTGTATTGCGCTGGCGACGGCTATCGCGACCGCCGCACTTCCAGCCGCCTTCAACCCGGTCAGCAGAAGTCCGCGCGTTCGGTCATTGTGCGTTCTTTTCCACATAAACACTCCTCGACGGGAAGGCGAAAGACAGCCCTTCTTCCGCCATCAGGTTCATAACCGCAAGGTTAATTCTGCCTTTGAGCGCGCGGTAGTCGCCGTAACCGGGGGTGTTGACCATCATGCGGACGTTGACGTTGATGGACGAATCCGCGAACTCCTCCAGCACCGCCTGCACGCTCTGCCCATCAACGTCCGGATCTGAAACCAAAAGTTTCGTCAGGTCGCGGATGAACTGTTCCACCTGAGGCGCACTCGTGCGGTACTCCAAGCCAATCGTGAACACCCACAGGCGCTGGGTGCGCGCGTTCGCATTTTGGATGTATTCGGCGCAAACCTTGCTGTTTTCGACGGTAATGAGCACTTGGTCGGGCGTGCGAATGCGGGTTGAACGCAGCGAAATGTCCTCGACGGTGCCCTCAACATCGCCCAGCACGATGTAATCGCCGAGCGAAAACGGGTGCTCCGCAACGAGCGTGATCCCGGCAATCAGGCCGGAGAGCGTGGACTGCGCCGCGAGGGTGATGGCAAGCCCAACGACGCCCGCGCCGGCAATCAGGCTCGTGACCGGTACGCCAAGGCCATCCAAACCGACCAGAACCGCCATCACGACGACGACTGTTCGGCATCCATTCTCGAAAAAGCGTGACAACGTTTCGTAGTTTTCCGGCTGATCCGGGTGTGGATGACGATGCAGCATTTGCCAAATAACCGGGATGGCTTCCCAAACGCCCCACGCCGCCATCGCCAGCACAAACGCCTGGTAGTACGGCATTGCGCGGGTGAGCACCACACGGATTTCGGCGCTCCACGGGATGGTTAGAAGTGCCCAACCCGCGAGTGTGACGCGGACGAGCCATGCCGCCGGGCGCAGGAAGCAGCGGAGAAGATGCCCCACAAGCGCTGGAATACGGTCGTTAATCCGCTTTTTTACAGGCGTCAGGACGCGCTTCAAGAGCGGAACGGCGAAAACGGCTGCCAGCAGAAGAAAACCTGCGAGTAAATAATGCTGGACTTCGGGTGTCATGGCGCGCGTCTCCTTTTAATAGGTAGAAATTACGCAGGAAAGGGGAAGCCATTGCGCTCCCCCTCTGTGCTTACTTGCTCTTTTTCTTGCCGATGGACATGATTTTCTCTTTCCACTGGCGCAGCAGCGACATCCGGTGTCCGCTCTCACGCGGGTCATCGGGAATCTCGTCGCCCGCAGCGGATGCGGATACAGATTCTTCCACGTCCGTATACCCCTTCTGCCGCAGGCCGTGCCGCGCCGCCGACCGCAGAATGCCGTAAATTGTGGCGAAAATGGGAACGCCGACGACCATACCGACCAAGCCGAAGAGATCCCCACCGACGACAATCGCGAAGAGAACCCAGAGCGCCGAGATGCCAATCGAATCGCCGAGAATCATCGGGCCGATGAAATTGCCATCCAGCTGCTGGATAATCAGGATCAAAATCAGGAAAATCAACGCCTGCCACGGATCGAGGAAGAGCAGAATCACCGCGCCGGGTATCGCGCCGATGAACGGGCCGAACACGGGGATGATGTTCGTGATGCCGACAATGATGCTGATGAGCGTCGCGTATGACAAGCCGAGGATGTTCATGCTGACAAACGTCAGTACACCAATAATCGCGGAATCGAGGATTTTTCCGGCGAAAAAGCCGCCGAAATTGCGGTTTGCGTCGTGGCAAATCCGCAGGGTCGTCTCCGCGGCGCTCTTCGGCAGGAACGCGCGCGTCAGCACCCGCGCGTGGCGGAGCAGCTTATCCTTTTGTAGGAGGAGGTAGACACTGCTGGCAATCGCTGTAAAAATGGTCACGACACCCGAAGCAACGCCGCCGACGTAGCTGATAATTTGCGGCACGCGGTTCGTAATCGCCTTGACAATCGTGCCAAGCAGGTCGCTCATGCTGGCGTTCAGGTTCTCCACCGCCGTAACCGCAAGGCTCAAATCCACGCCCGGCGTTTCCGCGTCAAGTTCCTTGAGCATATTCAGCAAATTTTGCGCATAGCCGTCGAAATTCTGGTAGAACATGACAACGCTGCCAACCATTTGCGGAATAATCAGCACCATCAGCAGCGCAACGATTGCCAAGCCGACAATGTACGCCAGCAAAATGGCGAGTCCGCGGCACTTTTCTCGTCCGCGGAAGAGGTACTTCATCGACGCTTTAACAATTGGGTTAAGGCAGTAGGCAATCACCACACCGCCCGCAAACGGCGCAAGGATGCCCAGAATGCGGTTCACACCGTTCAGGAAGGACTGCGCGTTGAGCAGCGCCATGTAAAACGCAACCGCAATCAACGTAATCCCAAGGTAATCGAGGTTGCTCTGCGGCTTTCGGCGCAGCCACTTGTTCTGGTCCATCAAAAATCCCCTCGCTCTCTACCTATTATAATAGTGCAGAAACGCCCGGCTGTCAATCGCTTCGATTCATTTTTAACGTTTTTTTCATTTTTCGGACGTCAAAAAGGGCGCATTCCCGCGAATGCACCCTTTTCTGACAATTTTTGATCTATGGATGATGCCGTCCACTGAAATTTAACTTTTCAGCAGAATTTGCTCCACTTCCGCCAGATTTTTTGCCGTATATGTTGCTTGTTGGCAGCCTATGTCCTTCCAATCAACAAAGATACTGTCGATTCCGGCTTTGATGGCGGCGGGGATATCCGCCGTCGCGCTATCGCCGACCATGACAGCTTCGGTCTTGTCCGTGCAGCCGCATTCGGCAAGGGCAATTTCAATCAGGCGCGGATCGGGCTTGCTGACGCCTTTTTCGCTGCTGATGACAATGTTATCCAGCAGTGGCGTGAACACGCACCGGAAAAGTCGGTTGCGCTGGATGACGCTGTCACCATTACTGACCAGCACGATTTTCATCTGCCCGTGCAGGCGGCGCAAAAACGCCTCCGCGCCGGGCATGAGGTCAGCGTGCGTGCCGAGATAGTGGCTGTAACGCAGGGCAAGGCGGGGCGCGCAGACGTTTTCGGCGGGGTATTCTTCCAGAAGCTGGGCAAAACGGGTGATTTTAAGCGCCGCGTGGGTGGTTTCGCCGCGTTCGAGCGCCTTCCAGAGTGCGTCATTGATGGCACTGTACCGTGCGCAGACGGCGTCGGTCGGTTCAATCCCGGCTTCGGTGAGCGCCTCGCGGAGGGCGGCGTGTTCGGCGGCGTGGAAGTCCATGAGGGTGTTGTCGTTGTCGATGAGCAGATAGCGATACTTCATAGCTGTCTCTTCCTAAACTTTTAGGTATTTTCGTGCGTTACTCGCCGCGTTCCGGCGTGTAGGGCAGGTCACGGTCGGCATTCTTTTCCTTCAGGTAGTCGATGACCCAAATGTGGCCGTCGGTGCGCATCCGGGTCAGCCCTTTATAACCCAAAAGGTACGAAATGTGCTTCTTGTCGCAGTAGTTGACGCTGCCTTTGATGACGTTCGCCGCGCCGTTGATGAAAATCAGCTGCGGGTTGATGGCTTCCAGAAAGTCATCGCGCAGGCGAACCTGCCCGTGGTGCGGGTACTTGAAGATATCCGCATTCAGTCCGATTTCCGGCGGATTCGCCGCGAAATACTGCTGCGAGCGGTTCTCGTTGTCCCCCGCGAAGAGCATCCGACGGTCGCCGTACTGCACCATCAGCATGGCGGACTGGTCGTTCACGCCCCACGAGGACTTGTGGTTCTGAATGACGGTCATCTTGACGCCGCCGTCCTCCCCCAGCGTGAAGGTGTCACCGTTGCCAATCTGCTCGATGGGGATGTTGTTCGCCTTCATGAATTTAACCGCGCTCTTCATCCGCGCGTTGAAATCTTCCGGAAAGGTAATCAAGAACTTGGAAATCGGCGCGTATTCGTTGACGAACTGAAATCCGTCGATGTGGTCATCGTGCGGATGGCTATTGTAGGCAATGTCGATGTGGTCGATGCCGATGGTATCGCAGGCGGTGTAGATGCGGTTGCGCATGGTTGCGTTTTTGGTTGACGCGTCTATCATCATGACCATGCCGTCATAGCGCAGGAGGATGCAGTCGGAGGAATACACGCGCGGAAAAACGATTTCGAGAATCTTCGCGCCATCCTCAAAGTGGTATTCAGCGTCCGGATTTTCAACCAGATTGACAATGACGGGCGTTTCTGCCATCGCGAACGTCGGCAGGAGCATTGCCATCATCAGGAGTAGCAAAAGTAATTTCTGGATTTTCTTCATCGGAGAAACCTTCCTTTCCTGTACTTCCCTACCATTGTAGGCAATCGGGTGGGGTTTGTCAAGCCGCCGCGAAGATTATTACAAATCAACCGCCGGTTATTCTTCCATCATCAGATTCTGCAAAATCCACACCTGCCCGTCGGTTTGCAGCAGCAAGCCGCATTCGTCCGTGTGCGCGGCGGGAATCGCCATGGCATCCAGCTGCGCGAGGGCATATGGTGCGCGGGTCGGTTTGGCGGTGATGATGGCGAGTTTGGTCGCAATCGCGGTCAGAAGCGCCTGATTCATGGCAGCGTGGCCGTGGTGCGGGTACTTCAGGATATCCGCGTGCACATCGTCGCCGGAATCGAGCAGCGCCTGCTGACCCATGCTTTCGAGGTCGGCAAGCATCAGCATCCGGGCATCCCCCAGCGTCACGAGGGCAAGCAATGAGCGATTGTTGATGGTCTTGCCGGTATTTTCCGGAAGGATCAGCCTGATTTGCGCGCCTCCGAGCGTCAGCATTTGCCCATCCGATGCATTTTCGATCGGCACGCCGCAATCCGCCATTACCGCGAGGGTATGCTGCATCTGCGCGTTTTCGTTCGCGGGGAACGACGTGAGGAAGCGCCCAATCGGCATCCGGCGGGCGATGGCTTCGAAGCCGGGCTGATGGTCGTGGTGCGGATGGGTGGCGACGACCCAATCCAGCCGCGTCACGCCGAGGGCTTCCAGCGCGGTTTGGACGGCGGATTCCTCCGCGTATCCGCCCGCGTCAATCATCCCGGCGTGGCCGTCGCAGACGAGAATGGCGGCATCGGCGAAGGTCATCTGGGGAAAGGCGACGGTGAGGACGGAGGCGTCGGACGGAAAGCGGGCGTCGGCGTCGTGGGCGCGGAGGTCAAGGACAGGGGCATCCGCGTGCGCAGCGGACGAGAAAATCAGGAGGATCAGGAGAATAGAAATTAACTTTCGGGTCACTTTTTTCCCTTCTTGAGCGCCTTGCGCTTCTCTTCGAGACGTTCAAGCTCCTGCTGGAGCTTCTCGCGTTTTTCGCGCATATTCGCCTGCAATTCGTCGTGCTTCGCCTTCAGGCGGGCAAGGTGCGCCTTATTGTAGAATTGCACCTCCGGGAAAGCGTGCAGCGGGTGGCGGAGCAGGAAGCCCTGCGCCATGAGCGCCTCTCGAACCGCCTTGGTGATGGCTTCGGTGTTGTCCGCGCGGACGGATTCTGCCGCGCCGCGAATCTTTGTCAGCACGCCCGCGGAAATCGCGACGTCCGCAATCAGCAGCGCCGTCAGCGTGATGGTAATAGCATCCAGCCAGACGGGCGGGATTTTGGCGAACAGGCCAAACGCAAAGGGTTTCAGCACCTTGACGACGAACACGCCCATCACCCCGAACGCCAGCAGGTTGCTCGCGCACACGCGCCCGTTGATGTTGAAGCGCTTCTGGGAGTAGTCCCACCAGCGCGCGTGGAACAGTTTTTCCATCAGCCAGCTGGTGATATATTCCAGCGTGCCGCAAAGGACGAGGGCGAGCAGGAACGTCGACTCGACCTGTGTTGTCCACAGGGGCAGAAAGTACGCCATCAGCACAGCGCCCGTGCCATAAATCGGGCACAGCGGGCCGAGCAGAAAGCCGCGGTTGATGAAGCGCCCGAACTGCACGAGCTTACAGGTGACCTCCATGCACCAGCCGAGGAAGGAGCAAGCGAAGAAGAGGAGGACATACATTTCAATTTCTATCCACAAGGCGGTGATTCCCCTTTCGATATGGGTTCATAAGTGAATCATAGCACAAGACGAGGGATTACGCAAGGGGGGGAGACGAGGGGCTTTGCCCCTAACCCCAGCAGGGCGCTGCCCTGCACCTGCCAAAGGGTCTTCGACCCTCTGGACTCCCTTTTCGCGATTCAGTTGGTGACGTTTTCATACTGTTTGCGCGTGTTGATGCGGGGTTTCGCTCCTGCGGGAGCGACCAGAGGCTTTGCCTCTGGACTCCACAAGGGACTTCGTCCCTTGACCCTTTCGCGCGATTCACTTGGTGACGTTTTCATACTGCTTGCGCGTGCTGATTGAGGGGAACGACCTCATCCGTCGCTGCGGATGAGGTCGGGTTCTGCTGCAATCAAGACAAAATCTCCCGGAAGGTCACCCCTCCGGGAGAAAAAAGTACCTTAGGTTAAATATCCGAATCATCCGCCGGGGAATCCTTCTCGTCCTCCCCGCCCAGATCCATGTCCAAATCGCTGCCGTTTGCGTCCTCTTCGGCACGGCGCAGCAGCTCCTGCACTGCCTTCGATTCCGCCGCGTCCGACGTGTCGAAGCCCTCGGCACGCGCTTCGGCGGCATCCGCATCAGCAGCATTCGCGGGCGCATCCGGCTCTTCGTCGCGCTCGGCGCGGGCAACGGCGATGACGTGGCTGCCTTCCTGCAGCTTCATCACGATAACGCCCTGCGTGTTGCGGCCGCAGACGCGGATGTCCTCGGCGCGGGTGCGGATGATTGTGCCGTCGTCGGTGATGAGCATCAGGTCCTCGTCCGGCTTGACCATCAGCAGCGCGGCGAGGTCGCCGGTCTTGTCGGTCAGCTTCGTGGCGATGATGCCCTTGCCGTTGCGGCCCTGCTCACGGTACTCGTCGGGATTGGTGCGCTTGCCGTAGCCCAGCGTCGTAATCGCCAGCACGTCTGCGCCCTGCTCCAGCGGCACCATGTCGATGATGATATCGTCGTCATCCAGCCGCATGGACTTCACGCCCATCGACGCGCGGCCCATCGGGCGGATGTGGCGCTCGCTGAAGCGGATTGCCATGCCCTTGCGGCTGCCCAGCAGAATTTCGTCGTCGCCGCTGGTCAAATCCACGCCAATCAGCTCGTCGCCTTCCTTCAAATTGATGGCGATCAGGCCGTTCTTGCGCAGGTTCGCGAACTCGCTGTACGGCGTTTTCTTAATCATGCCGTCGCGCGTCGCCATCACGAGGTTGTGTTCGCCCGTTGCGCCCGGCACAGGAACCATGCACGTCACCTTTTCATCCGACGCAATCTGGATGAGGTTGATAATCGCCGTGCCGCGCGCGGTGCGTCCAGCTTCCGGAATCTGGTAGCACTTGAGCATGTACACGCGCCCCATGTTGGTGAAGAACATGATTTCGTCGTGCGTGGAGACGACGCGCATCTGCACGGCGAAGTCCTCTTCCTTCGTCGTCATGCCGGTCACGCCGCGTCCGCCGCGGTTCTGCGCGCGGTAGATGGATTTCGGCGTGCGCTTGACGTAGCCCTGCCGCGTCAGCGTGACGACCATGTCCTCCTCCTGAATCAGGTCTTCCACGTCGATTTCGCCGTCGATGGTGGTCAGCTCGGTGCGGCGCGGGTCAGCGAATTTATCGCGGATGGCGCTGATTTCGGTCTTGATAACCTCCATCAGCAGGTGTTCGTCCGCCAGAATCGCCTGGAAGCGGGCGATTTCCTTCTCCAAATCGTCGTATTCCTGCTGGAGGCGGTCGCGTTCCAGACCGGTCAGGCGCGCCAGACGCATGTCCAGAATCGCCTGTGCCTGCTTGTCGGAGAAGTCGAACCGCTCCATCAAGGTCGTTTTCGCGGTGTTGGGGTCTTTGCTGGCGCGGATGATGGACACAATCTCGTCGATGTGGTCCAGCGCCTTCAGCAGACCTTCCAAAATATGCGCGCGGGCAAGCGCCTTGTTGAGGTCAAAGCGCGTGCGGCGGGTGACAACGTCCTTTTGATGCTCCAGATAGTAGTACACCATATCGCGCAGGGAGAGGATTTTCGGCTGCCCGTTGACCAGCGCGAGCATGTTCGCGCCGAACGTCTCCTGCATCGACGTGTGCTTGTAGAGCGTATTCAGGATAACCTGCGGGTAAACATCTTTCTTCAGCTCGATGACGATGCGCATCCCCTGCCGGTCGGACTCATCGCGGATATCGCTGATGCCCTCAATGCGCTTGTCGTGCACGAGTTCGGCAATCTTCTCGACTAACTTCGCCTTATTGACCTGATACGGGATTTCCGTCACAACAATGCGGCTGCGGCCATTGGGCATTTCCTCGATGTTGGTCTTCGCGCGCACCTCAATGCGTCCATGCCCCGTATAGTAGGCTTCGCGGATGCCGCGTCGGCCGAGGATGATGCCGCCGGTCGGGAAATCCGGGCCTTTGATGTGCTGCATCAGGTCGTCGATGGTGCAGTCCGGGTTGTCAATCATGCAGATAACGCCGTCGATGACCTCGCCGAGGTTATGCGGGGGGATGTTCGTCGCCATGCCGACGGCAATGCCGCTGGAACCATTGACGAGCAGGTTCGGGAAGCGGCTGGGCAGCACGGCGGGCTGCATGAGCGTTTCGTCGAAGTTGGGGTAGAAATCGACCGTATCCTTCTCGATGCCCTCGAGCAGGTAGGGGGTCAATTTCGTCATGCGGGCTTCGGTGTAACGCATGGCGGCAGCGCCGTCGCCATCCACCGAACCGTAGTTGCCCTGCCCATCCACGAGAGTATAGCGGATGTTGAAGGGCTGCGCGAGGCGCACCATGGCATCGTAGACGGAGGAATCGCCGTGCGGGTGGAATTTGCCCAGCACGTCGCCGACAAGGCGCGCGGATTTGCGGTACGGCTTATCGGGCGTCATGCCGAGTTCTTCCATATCGTAGAGGATGCGGCGGTGCACGGGCTTCAAGCCGTCGCGCACATCCGGCAGCGCGCGGTCGATGATGACCGCCATTGCGTAGGAGATGAACGACCGCTTCATCTCCTTTTCCAGATTCACCGGGATGAGTTTGTCCTGAATGCTGCTCATAATTACTCTCCGAACTGTTCAGGTTTTCTGTCTGATAATTGCTTGTTGTATAATGCGCACGGGGAACCAGCCGCAGCGGGCGGAAGAGGTTCTCATTGCGCGGATGCGGTTACACATCCAAATCCTTAACCAAATCCGCGTTCTCCTCGATGAACTTCCGCCGCGGCTCAACCTGATCGCCCATCAGCAGCGTGAAGATTTCATCCGCCGCCATTGCGTCCTCTGGCGTAATCTGCATCATCGTGCGGGTTTCGGGGTTCATGGTCGTCTGCCACAGCTGCTCGGCGCTCATTTCGCCCAAGCCTTTGTAGCGCTGAATGTCCGGCTTCGGGTCGCGCCCGATTTCGTCCAGCAGTCTTTGGAGTTCGTCGTCATCATAGACGTACTTTTCCATTTTGCCCTTCGTCACCTTGTACAGCGGCGGCATGGCGGCGTACACATAGCCCTTTTCCACCAGCGGCCGCATGTAGCGGTAGAAGAACGTCAGCATCAAAATGCGGATGTGCGCGCCGTCCACGTCCGCGTCCGTCATGCAGACAATGCGGTGATAGCGCAGCTTGCTTTCGTCAAACTCATCGCCGAAGCCGCAGCCGAACGCCGTCAGCATACTCTTAATTTCGTTGTTGCCCAGCGCCTTGTCCAGCCGGGTTTTTTCGACGTTGAGGATTTTGCCGCGCAGGGGCAGAATCGCCTGAAAATGGCGGTCGCGTCCTTCCTTGGCGCTGCCGCCTGCGGAGTCGCCCTCGACGAGGAAGATTTCGCACTTGCTGGGGTCGCGCTCGGAGCAGTCCGCCAATTTGCCCGGCAGGGACGCCGATTCCAGCACCGTCTTGCGGCGGGTAGCCTCGCGCGCCTTGCGTGCTGCCTCGCGCGCGCGCTGGGCGCTCACGCAGCGGTCAAGAATCGTCCGCCCGACAGACGGGTTCTCCTCCAGATAGGTGGACAGCTCCTCTTTCACAAGGTCGTTGACCACGCCGCGAACCTGCCCGGAGCCCAGCTTCGATTTCGTCTGGCTCTCGAACTGCGGGTCTTCCATTTTGACGGACACAACCGCCGTCAGGCTTTCCTTCGCGTCCTCCGCCTTCAGGTTCGGCTCGTTGTCGCGCAGGAGCTTATACTTGCGGCCGTAGTCGTTGATGGCGCTCGTCAGGGCGGTGGTGAAGCCGGTGAGATGCGTGCCGCCGTCGGGGGTCGCGATGTTGTTGACGAAGGTGTAGATGTTTTCGGCATACGAGTCGTTGTACTGCATGGCGACTTCCACGAGGATGCCGTCCTTCACGCCCTCGGTATAAATCGGTTCAGGGAACAAAACTTCCTTGTTGTGATTCAGATACTTGACGAACTCGCGCAGGCCGCCTTCGTAGAGGAAATCCTCCGTCACGGGCGTTTCGCCGCGCTCATCGGTGAAGGTGATGTGGATGCCCTTGTTCAGGAACGCCATTTCGCGCAGGCGCTTCTTCAGCACGTCAAAATCAAACGTGACGCCGCGCTCGAAGATGCCGTCGGGGTTGTCATCGCTGATGACGTCGGGCAGGAAGCGGATTGTCGTGCCGGTGCGGTCGGTTTCGCCGATGACGCGCAGGTCGTAGAGGTACTTGCCGCGCGCGTATTCCTGCTGATAAATTTTCCCATCCTGATAGACCGTCACGGACAGCGACTTCGACAGCGCATTGACCACCGACGCGCCCACGCCGTGCAGGCCGCCGGACACCTTGTAGCCGCCGCCGCCGAACTTGCCGCCCGCGTGCAGCACCGTCAGGCAGACCTCGACCGCCGGACGGCCCATTTTCGGGTGGATGCCGACGGGGAAGCCGCGCCCGTCGTCGCGGACGGAGACCGAGCCGTCCTTGTGCAGCGTCACGTCGATGCGCTTGCAGTAGCCCGCCAGCGCCTCATCCACGGAGTTATCCACAATTTCGTACACCAGATGGTGCAGTCCGCGGCTGTCCGTCGAGCCGATGTACATGCCGGGGCGCTTGCGAACCGCCTCCAAGCCCTCCAGCACCTGAATCTGCTCCTCGCCGTATTCGCTCTTGACCTGCGTCGCTTCTTCAATCTGCTGTTCGATTTCTTCTTCCGTCCGGTGTTCGAGTTCCTGGTCGTTCAACATGCTTGCACCTCACAAAAATCAATAAACGGCGGATTTTTTCCCACGCCGCGGAAAACCGTAAAATCAGGGGCATTTGCCCTTGCCCCGCCATCCGGGAGGGGGACACGCGCGTCGGGGTACTTCGCGTCAGCGGGCGCACAAACCGTGTCTACGCACGCCCTGCCGCCGGATTTCCCCGCAGTCGATGCTTCCCCAACATATTTATTATAGCACTTTCCGCCCCAAAAGAAAAGGGTTTTCCTTCATTATTATTGTGTTTTGCGGCGGATGGCGAAAAAATGTTGTTTTCGGTCAAAGCGGATGCGTTCGGTTCTGCCGCGAAACAGTTCAAGCCGCATGGGGGGCAGCTTTCCTGTAACGATAAAAACCAAGCCGCATGGGTGTGCAATGCGAAGGGGTCGAGGGGGCGACCGCAGACGTTCGTCTGTTTCCATTGCCCCCTCGTCGCGTCCGCAGACGCGAAACCCTCTGCGTAGCAAAAAAGTTCAAGCCACATGGGAGTGCAATGCGAAGGAGTCGAGGGGGCGACCGCAAAGCCCCCTCGTCGCGTCCGCAGACGCGAAACCCCTGCGCAACAAAAAAGTGCAGTTGGTTTTGACCCCAAAATCAAATGAAATCAAGCGAAATCAAATGAAATCAAATTTCCTTGACGAACATCCATTCCCTGTTCTACAATATCACTGTCGCAATAGCGACCCACAAAATCCGAAAGGAATGACCCAAATGTGCAATGTAAACTACTTGATTGAAATCCGCCGTTTCAACACATTCGCCGCGCGAACCCGCCTCCCCGCCAGCGCCCAGCTGCTGTGGTACAAGCTGATTGAAATCATGAACCAGCACGCCCGCGGCGGCGACTGGTGCGACGGTTTCCTCCGCATCGACAACCCGTATCTGCTCGCTTACTTTCCCATGAGCGCCACCGCCCTCGCCGACGCTCGACGCACGCTCTGCGAAGCTGGGCTTTTGGAGTACATTCCCGGCGAAAAGAAGCGCACGCCGCCCGCGTACCGCCTGCATTACTTCTCCGTTTGTGACGGAAAAGGCGCTGTTGAGCGTGACTATCCGCGTGAAATCAGCGCTGATAGCACAGCCGATTGCCCCGCTGATTGCCCCGAAATCCGTGACGATCCCCGTGACAATCCCGATTCTCCCGCTGATTGCCACGCCGATTGCCCCGAAATCCGCGACTATCCCCGTGATCATCCGAATTACCCAAGCGTTTACCCAAGCGATTGCACAACCGTTTGTCCAACCGATTGCACAACCGATTGCCACGGAAATACGCCCGATTTCTACGACACTAATATAAACTATACAGAAACAGAAACGGAAACCGTAAACCCAACAGGGAAAACGAATGATGATGAAAAGGAGACATCTGCTTTCTCTGCCGGATACGCGGGCGCGTGTACGGGTGCGTATGCGTGTACGGATGCGGGCGCGCGCGAGGGAGCGTTTCCGCGGTCAGTGCGGGAGAGCGCGAAACTGGCGGGTAAAGTGCTGCTGCATCAGGTGTTCACGGAGAATCAGCTGAATCGGGTGATGGCGGCGTTCAATCGCTACCCGTTCGAGGACGGGCTGATGATTCAGGCAGTCGCCAAGACGGCGGAGGCGAACCCGACGAACGCGGTGAATTACCTGATTCAGCTGCTGACGGACTGGGGCGACGCGGGTATTCGGACGGTTGCGGAGATGGAGGACTACCTGTACGCACGGGATATGGCGCAAGGGAACGCGCTGATGCACACGCGGGAGGAGGGGCGGGAGCTTTTGGCGGCGTTCAAGGCGGAGCATGGGGCGGCGTGAAGAAAAAATTCGGAATGCGGAATGCGGAATGAGGAATGGGGTGTCGCTTTGGGGCATGAGAAATGCCCGCTGGCGTGGGCGCAGTCGGGCGAAGGGTTGGCTTTATGAACTTGCTGGTTGTAACCGCAGATTTAATGGAATTTCCGGCGCACGCTCAAGCCTTTCGGGTCTGCACCTCTTCAATCATCTCCAGCACGCGCTTTGTGCCATCGGCGGGAGGGGCGTTTTTGACGGCGGCGGTCAATTTGTCGCGCTCCGCCCACGTCTGCATCAGCGCGTCGGTCAGGGTCTGCGGGGTCATGTTTTCCTGCAGGAGAACGTGGCAGAGTCCGCGTTTTTCAAGGCTTTGGGCGTTGAGAATCTGGTCGCCGCGGCTGGCGCCCTTGGGGTACGGGACAAGCAGCAGCGGACGGGCAAGCGCTTGGAACTCCATCAGGGCGTTGCTGCCCGCGCGGGAGAGAACAAGGTCGGCGGCGGCGAGCACATCCGGAAGTTCCTTATCGAGAAACTCCACCTGCGTATAACCGGGGGTTTTATCAAGCGTCGGGTCAAGGTTGCCCTTGCCGCAGATATGGGCGACATCAAACGTGCCGGTGAGCATCGGCAGAGCGTCCCGCAGCGCCTTATTGACCGCCTGCGCGCCGAGCGAGCCACCCATCATCAGCAGAACGGGCTTCGTGCCGTCGAAGTGCAGGAAGGACAGACCCTTGGCGCGGCTGCCGCGGAAAAGCTCCGGGCGCAGGGGCGTGCCGACCATCTCCGCCTTGGCGCCGAGCATCTGTGCGCATTCGGGGAAGGTGGTGGCGATTCGCTTGACGAACGGGCGGCTGAGCTTATTCGCCAAACCGGGGGTTAAATCGCTTTCGTGGCAGACGACGGGAACGTGATGCAGCCACGCGCCGAACACGACCGGCACAGCGACGAATCCGCCCTTACTGAAGCAAACATCCGGTTTAATTTTGCCCATGAGGTGCGCGGACTGGAACGCGCCCGCGGCGACGCGGAAGGGGTCAGTGAAATTCTTCCAGTCGAAGTAGCGGCGGAGCTTGCCGGTCTTCACCCCGTGGTAGATGACGCCGGGGACATTGCGGAGTTTCTCGGCTTCCATGCCGTTTTCCGTGCCGATGTAGTGGACTTCGTAGCCGGCGGCGAGGAGGTGCGGCAGGAGGGCGAGGTTGGGGGTTACATGACCCATCGTGCCCCCGCCGGTAAGGACGATTTTTCTCTTCATGGATGAAGCCTTCTTTCTGGCTGATAACTTCAAGTTACGCAGGCATGATTCCCCTGCAATGGTATGCGCATTGCGAATTGAAAAATTCTATGCTATACTAATCAAGAAAAATGCAATATGCACGAGGAGGAAAAATCTGCATGAAAATTGTCATTCTTGATGCGCAGGGCGGCGGCATGGGACGGCAGCTGGTCGAGGGGCTGAAGAAAGCGCTGCCAAATCAGCCGTTGATTGCGGTGGGGACGAACGCGCTGGCGACGGCGGCGATGCTCCGCGCGGGGGCAGACCAAGTGGCGACGGGCGAAAACGCCGTCGTGGTATGCGCCGGGATGGCGGATTTGATTCTTTGCCCGATTGGCATGGTGCTGTGCGACGCGATGCTTGGCGAAGTGACCGCGAACATGGCGCTGGCGGTCGGGCGCAGCAGGGCGCACAAGATTCTGCTGCCGGTGAGCCGGTGTCAGGCAAGTGTTGCTGGCGCTCCGAAAATGTCGATGGCAGAGGTTGTCGCCAAGGCGGTGGAAGAAACGGTAGCGCGCGTTTCGGCGGCTTCCGTGTGAAGCGAATTGACCTTTTTGTTACGCAGGAATTTCGCCTCTGCGGAGGCGACCCAAAAGGAAAAAAAACAAACAGACTCTGCGGAGGCGACCAAAGGGCAATGAAAACAGACGAAGTCTGCGATCGCCCTTTGGAAACCTTCGGGTTCGCCTCCCATGTTACTGGTCGATGGCGATAGTTATTATTTTGTGTGCATTTTAGATATGATTACATATCCTTGATGCAGTCCTTGTTGCGGACGAAGTAGTCGATGCCGCTCCAGAGGGTGATGGCGGCGACCCACAGCGTCAGCGCGGTGCTAATCCACCGCATCCACGGCGCGCCGAGGACAGTCGCGTTGACCACGTCCCATGCGGGGGCGGTCAGGGCGGGCTGGTGCGTAATCAGCACGAAGAGCAGCATCACCATCTGGCTGGCGGTCTTGATTTTGCCGAGCTTGCCCGCGGCAATCACGCGCCCCTGCCCCACGGCGACCATGCGCAGGCCGTCAACGGCGAGTTCGCGCGCCAAAATCAGCACGACGACCCAGCCCGGCAGCGTCCCGCGCTGGACGAGCATCATCATGGCGGAGAGGTTGAGCAGCTTGTCCGCGACGGGGTCGATGAACTTGCCGAAATCGGTAATCAGGTGGCGGGAGCGGGCGATATGGCCGTCAAAATAATCCGTCAGGGCAGCGACGGCGAACACGGCGGCGGCGAGCAGATCGCAAACGAGGGTCTGCGGGAGCATCAGCGCCACCATCACCGGAATCAGCGCGACGCGCAGGAGCGACAATTTATTGGGCAGGTTCATGCAATCACCCCTGTCAGGTCGTAGGTGCTGGCTTTTTCAATGCGGACGTCCACGAAATCGCCGACGCTGGGCATTTTGCTTTCGCCTGCGGTGAAGATGATTTCGCCGTCGGTTTCGGGGGCTTCGCGCTGGCTTCTGCCGAGGATTTCGCCGCGCGCGTTGCGGTCGGTCACGAGCACTTTCTCCACCGTGCCCACGCGCGCCTGATTCTTCTTCCGCGCGATGGCTGCCTGCCGCTTCATCAGCCGGTCGAGCCGCTCCGCCTTGACCTCCTCCGGAATTTGGTCAGGCATTTTCGCGGCGGGCGTGCCCTCTTCGGGGGAGTAGGTGAACGCGCCGAGGCGGTCGAACTCGGCTTCGGGCAGGAAATCAAGCAATTCTTGGAACTGCTCTTCCGTCTCGCCGGGGAAGCCGACGATAATCGACGTGCGCAGGGTGATGCCGCGCTCGTGCGCACCCTTGACAGCGCGGCGAATATCGGCGCTTGTGCCGCGGCGGTGCATCCTTTTCAGTACCGCGTCGTTGACGTGCTGAATCGGCAAATCAACATAGCTGCAAATATTGGGCGTGTTTGCGATGATGTCCAGCAACTGCTCGCTGGTTTCCTCCGGATAGCAGTAGAGGACGCGCAGCCAGTCCACGCCGTCGATTTTCGCCGCCTTCTGCATCAGCTCCGCCAGCTTCGATCCGCCGCCGAAATCCATGCCGTAGCGCGACGTGTCCTGCGCAACGAGGATGTGCTCCTTCACGCCCTGCTTGGCCAAACTTTCGATTTCGCGGAGGATGTCGGCTTCGGGGCGGGAGCGGTACGGGCCGCGGATTTTCGGAATCGCGCAGAACGTGCAGCAGTTCGAGCAGCCCTCGCCGATGCGGGTGTACGCGGTGTAGGACGGGGTGGTCAGCACGCGGTCGTGGGCGTAATAGGTGTGGTCGTCCATGCAGTAGGACTTGCGCACGCCGCCAAGCGCCTTTTCCAGCGCGTCGGGCAGCTGCTGATACTGGTTGACGCCCATCAGCAGGTCGATTTCAGGAATCTCCTGCATCAAATCCTTCTCGTAGCGCTGGGCAAGGCAGCCCGTGACCACCAGCACCCGGCACTTGCCGATTTGCTTGTACCGCGCCATGTCGAGAATCGCGTCGATGGACTCCTCCTTCGCCGACGCGATGAACCCGCAGGTGTTCACCATCAGCACATCCGCCTGCGCGGGATCGTTCGTCAGCTCATACCCGTGCTCCCGCAGCAGCCCCAGCGCGGTCTCGCTATCCACGCGGTTCTTATTACATCCCAGCGAAATCATTCCAACCTTGAGTTTCGTCATTGCTTTCTCCTTACCATTGATGGGGGGAACCCAAGGGGCTTTGCCCCTTGACCCCACCAGAGGCTTTGCCTCTGGACTCCACAAGGGACTTCGTCCCTTGACTCTTTCGCGCGATTGAATTGGTCGCACTTTCATGCTTTGCCCGCGTGTTTATCCACAACTCACCCACACTGTCCCCCGTATCCACAAGTTACGTCAAAGACCAGTAACAGGAGTGTGCACTGCGAAGGTTTCCAAAGGGCGATCGCAAAGCCCTTTGGTCGCTCCCGCAGGAGCGAAATCACCTGCAA
>FR899896.1:80224-80473 GCA_000437595.1 Faecalibacterium sp. CAG:74
CGCATAGGTAAAAAACACACGCCAAAATCCGCATCGCGAAAAGAGGTTCCGGGGAAAAATCGCAAATTCCCCTATCGTTCATTTTACCACGAAAATCCGCATTTGAAAAGCCCGAAAATTCCCCCAATTCCTTGCCAAGCACGTCATGGCGCATCAAAATAGGGCTGCAAAAGCGCATTTGGCACGCTTGCAGCCCTGCTGATTTTATTCCGCCACAATCGCAATGGCGCTGTAATTGTCCGCTTCCTC
>FR899897.1 GCA_000437595.1 Faecalibacterium sp. CAG:74
GAACGTTTTGAGAACGGATGTGTTCCTTTTCAAGAAACGAAAGGGGGGATGGATGTGATGAATGTGGTTGTGAGGGAGACGGGACCGCCCTATAAGTCTGATTTCTACAACTTCCGAAAATCTATAAAAATTAGGAGATTATATGAGCACTTGGATTGATGGTACTGTTGGCGGCGGCAAACTCTATTGCCGCAAGTCCCCTTCTACGAGCGCTGCCGCATGGGGACGTTTTGAAAATGGCACAAAAATTAAGGTCAGAGATGTTGAAGGTCATCCTGATTGGTATGAAACCTATTGGAATAACGATGTCAGTAAAGTTGGCTACGTTATTCGCAACTACGTTGATGCTATCGTAATGCCCGAAGACGTCAAACTTACTTTTTCCAGAGAGAACGCGGTTATCTATGCCGAAAAACACTCTGAAACAACTGATCCCGGAAAGCTCTGTTCGAATCGAAACAAAACTTTCGGAAGTGCAACCACCAATGACTGTGCGAACTTTGTTAGTCAATGCCTTTGTGCAGGGGGGATGCCCATGTTTAAGGGTTGGTCCTATCCTGTTTCCGGGATTCCATCTGGCTGGAAGAAAGCTTCCAAATGGAGTTTAACTGAAAGCGGCATGAATCAATTGCAAAGTAAGGGTTGGATTTCCCAAATTGAGCATACCGAAGTTAAACGCGGTGATATTATTTATACCTACAAGTCTTCTAATGCTGATGGCAAAAAGTACACCCATGTTACACTTGCCGTCTCTGACTACAAAAATGGTCATTGTGAAGTCTGTGGTCACACTTACAACCAGAACCATGTAAAGAAGGATCTTACTGCTTCAACTTGCAGATGTTATCACCCTGCAGATAATCTCATTGTTAATAGAACCGAACGCAGAGTTTTGCTTCCTCTTGAGGGTAATGGTGCAACTGTAATCGACCAGTAAACATAAAAAATCCTGTCAGAAACCAACTATCACGGTTTCTGGCAGGATTAATTTTCATTTTACATATACATCCTGTATAAACAGATAATTTCCCCGATAGTACACAATCATCCAGCCACTGTTCCAATCCTGC
>FR899898.1:0-636 GCA_000437595.1 Faecalibacterium sp. CAG:74
CTGAAGCCAAGCAGCAGGATATCGAAGTCGGGGCTTTCCACATAGCGATAGACCGAGGATTTTCCCAGATCGACGCTGCTGTATGTTTCCAAGTCGAGAGATAATGTTTTCATTTGGCACCTCCTACGAAAAGGGCGGCGATGTAGCACCGCCGCCCCAATGGGTTACTTGTCGTTGTTTTCCTTGAGCCTGCGCTTCTTGGCACGGTGCTTCGAGACCAGATCGCCGATAAGGTTGATCAGGAGACCGAGGAACGTACCGATAAAGGTTCCAATCGTCGCCGAGAAGCACACGAGCAGCATCATGTGTTCAAATTCCGTCATGGCGCTCACCTCCGTTAGGACAGGAAGTCCTCGTCATCATCCGCGAAGTCGCTCTCCGCAGAAGCCCTGCCGCCCAGAGGTTCGCCGTCACGAATCTTCTGCAGGTTGTTGAGCCCGCAGGCGATGCCGCGATTGCCGTTTGAGTTGAAGGCGTAGAAGGAAATGCTGGCGCGACCGTACACGCCGGAGTAAACCTCGCTGCGGGTCAGGATGGGATTGCAGTCCGCATCTACCACACCCGGCGCGGTGGCAGAGTTCGCGTTGACGAAGTAAGCGTTCTTGTAGGCCAGATCGTCGGGGCGCTCCGTGTCGC
>FR899898.1:665-1484 GCA_000437595.1 Faecalibacterium sp. CAG:74
GCGCTCCGTGTCGCCGTCGCGCAGGGGGGTCTTGATGGCCACCAGCGGGGGCACGGTCTTGCCGTTACCGCGCAGCTTGCTCTCGCCGTCATGATAAGCGGCATCGATGGCAGCCTTGATCTTGCGAACGGTCGCTTCGTCGGATTTGGGGATAATCAGGGAAACGGAGAATTTCGGAGTGCCGCCATTGATGCTCTTGGCGTCCCAGACGTTGCAGTAGCTCCAACGGGTGTCCTTGCCGGTGATAACCTTGGTGGGATTGATATTCTTAGCCATACAGATGTACCTCCAATCAATTGTTGGCGAAGTCGTTCTTCGCGTTTGTCATTTCGGGTCTTTTGTCGCTGGCGGGGACGAGCACAGGCTTACCTTGCGGGCGCTCCACCAGATCGGAGAGCAATGTGGCAAACTGCTTCTTTCCGAGCAGCTTTTCCATAGCGGTGATGCCGAGCAGCTTGTGCTCGTAGGGGTCGTGGCCGGTGCCGCTGACGATCTGTGCCACGGCGGTTTCGTCGGTATACCTGCGGTTCGACCTGCCTTCGACCAGCTTCCAACCGTGGAAGCGTGTGCCGTGAAGGGCTGCGTTCAGGGCGTATTCCTTGACGTCGCCTGCCCAGCTGATCAGGTCGTCCAGCTTATCGAGGATCACGGCGATCTCTTCGTCGGACAGCGTGGGTGGCAGTTTGAAATCGTGCTGTGCCATGGCAAGGTTGGCTTCTGCCCGTTTCCGGCAGGTATTGCGCAGCTTGCAGAATCGGCACCAGCTTCCGGCGTTCAGGTCGCCTTCGCCCTTGTAGGCTTGATCGGCCAGCGGGCGAA
>FR899899.1:0-155 GCA_000437595.1 Faecalibacterium sp. CAG:74
AGGGGAAATTTTCCCCTTGACCCCTTTCGCGCGATTGAGTTGGTTTCTCTACCATACTCCTTCCGCGTGCTGCGCTTTGGGCGTTTTGCCTACCATTACGCCGCAGGCGTTACCTCTTCCTCCGCCGCATCCGTCACCAGATTCAGCAGGAACTG
>FR899899.1:185-7695 GCA_000437595.1 Faecalibacterium sp. CAG:74
AACTGCGCGGCTTCTACCAGACGCGGGCCGGGGCGCGTCATCGCGTTATTATCACCCAGCACCACATGGCCTTCCTTCACCGCCGTCACGTCTTCCCAGCCCGCGCGGGAGCAGATTTCCGTCACGCCGTCCATGTCGTTGACCATGTAGTTCGTCGTCGTGATGATGTAATCCGGGTTCGCGGCAATCACCTGTTCTTCGCTCGCGCCGAACCAGCGCTGCTGGTCGTGGAACACGTTCGTCACGCCGCACAGGGTCGCCAGTTCATCCATGAACGTACCCTGACCAGCAGACCAGATGCCGTAGGGCAGGGGGCTGATTTCAAAGTACACCGTCTTGCCGGAGACGTTCGCGGCGGCAGCCTTTTCCGCAACATCCGCAAAAGCAGCCTTCATGTCGGCAATCAGGGCAGCGGCTTCGTCGTTCTTGTCAACGAGTTCGCCTAGCAGGGTGATGGCGGTGTAAACGCCCTCAATGTCCTGCGCGCTGCTGACGACGACCTTCACGCCCGCCTGCTCCAAAGCGGCAATCTGCTCTTCGGTCTGGCTCATCGTTGTCATGACGACCACCTGCGGGTTCAGCGCCAGAATTTCCTCGATGTTCGTGTTCGAGCCGGACGCAACCACCGGCACTTCCAGAATGGTTTCCGGGTAATCGACGTAAGTACCGCGGCCGACGATGGTATCCTGCGCACCCAGCGCGCAGAGGATTTCCGCGTCAGAGGGCTGGAGGACGACGATGCGCGTCACGGGCTCATCAATCGTGATTTCATGGCCGGTCATGTCCGTCAGGGTGACGGATTCGGCGAGCGCGGACATGCTCAGCAGCATCGCCAGCGCCAGCAGCAGGGCAAAGAAACGAGTGGACTTCATAGGGGTATCCCTCCTGAAATGAAATCAAATGAAGCAGCGGAGGGGAACGAAAATGCCTGTTTTTCCGCGCACTTTCCGGGAAAAACAGGCACTTCAACAGGCGCGGACAATGGCCGCGCTGTGTGCTTCCTCCCATCCCCAGGGGAGGCGTTTTCCCGTTCACAGGCAGGTCTCCCGGCTTGGCTTCCTCCGCAGGAGCACCTTCCCAGCGATTTTTTCGCCAGTGGCTGCACCGATTTTCCTCGGCACACGCTCCCTTGTCTGCTTCACGGTTGCTGGGACAGCGCCGGTCTTGCACCGGCTTCCCATGTTCGCCGAACACGCCCGTGTCCGACGCCGCGCATCGCTGCGCACCTGTGTGGGCTGTTCATTTGTCACGGATATTATACATGCTGACGGCGCACTTGTCAATCTGTTACGCTTCCTTGACACTTTCCCGGCGATTTGCTATAATTCTGATGGAAGAAACCGCTCTCGTGGATTTCATCCGTTTTCTTTGCATATCATTTCGCACACAAGGTGCGATTTTCCTTGCGCCCGCGGCGTGTCTCCCTGTAACAAATCCCATCAACAAACTTAGATGGGGATGCGAAGCAGTCCAGAGGGCGATCGCAAAGCCCTCTGGTCGCCTCCGCAGAGGCGAAACCCCTGCAATAAAAAAGCTCACTACCGAAAAAGCAACCTTCCCCCAAAAAGAAGAAAGCGCCCCTGTTCGGCGCGCCTTGCCGAACCTTTTCCCCCATAGGAGGTGAACACCATGGAACACCGCCCCTTCATCAGCGTCATTATCCCCGTCTGGAACGGGGCAAGGTACTTGGATGCTTGCCTGAACAGCATTCTGCGCCAAAGCTGGCAGCACTTCGAGGTCATCATTGTTGATGACGGCAGCCGCGATGCAACGTGGAATATGCTGATGCGCTGGAAAAAACAGGATGCGCGCATTATCCCTTTCCATCAGGAGAACGCCGGCGTGTCCGAAGCCCGCAATACCGCCATGCGCCATGCGTCCGGCGATTATTACCGCTTTGTGGATGTGGACGACCAGCTTCCGCCGGATTCACTGGAACAGCTCGTTCGCTGCGCCGAGAAAAATCAGAGCGATTTGGTGCTGGCAGCGTATACCGAGGTGCTGGGCACGACCCGAACCGTCCGCGATTTGGGCAAATGCACCGATACGGTGGAGAGCGCCGAGTTCCTGCGCCGCTTGGAGCGCCTGAGCAACAGCTTTTATTACGGCGTGCTGTGGAACAAAATTTTCCGCGGCGACATCATCCGCCAGCATGACCTGCGTTTCACCTCCGGCTTGCACTGGGGTGAGGACTTCGTGTTCGTCATGCAGTACCTTGAGCACGCCGAGCGTATGTCCTACATCACCACCCCGGTCTACGATTACTTCCGCAACCCCAACGGCGCGGTTGTTCGACAGCTGGTGAACTGCTTCCGACACCCCATTGTCTCCATTCAGGCACGCCTGACGGTCTACCGTTCTTACGAGCAGCTTTACCGCGCGCGCGGTCTGTACGACCAGTACAAGCGCATCCTCTGGCGCTACCTCTTCCGATTTACACTGCGGAATTGATATTGATTTCGGAATAAAAATCGAATTTTTCGGCGAAAAATTCCGAAATGGGAATAAAATCGGCGCGCTATATTGCTGCTGCGGACAAATTCAGCAGCAGATAGCCCCAAAAGTGGCGGCACCGAAGGGGTCAAGGGGGCGATCGCGGACTTCGTCCGTTTCCATTGCCCCCTTGTCGCGCCCGCAGGCGCGATTCCCCCTGCAACCCAAAAGCACAAGCAGCTTATAACAACAAAAATGAACCCTGAAACTTACAGCGAGTGAGGCATCTTCATGTTCGACGACAGCTGTTATATGGAACCCCTCCATCTGGCGGGGCGGCTCATCATGGAAAACGGCGGCGAAACCTGCCGCGTCGAAGAAACCGTGCTGCGCATGGGCCATGCGTTCGGCTTCCGCGAGGTGGAATGCTTCGCCGTGCCAAGCGGGCTGTTCGTCAGCTACCGCAAGAGCGACGGCACCATCGAGACTGCCGTCAAGCGCATCCGCCGCAAGGGAATAGACTTGACCCGCATCGACGAGGTGAACGCCATCTCCCGCCATTTGGAGCAGGAGAAGATGTCCTGTCAGGAAGTTCTCAGCCAGCTCAAAGCTGTCGAGCGCCGACCTTTCCGCTTATCCCCGCTGCAAATGGCGGGCGCGGCAGCCATGTCCACCGCTGGATGGTCACTGATGTTCGGCGGCGGCGTGTGGGACATGGTGACAGCATTCTTCGTTGGGCTGCTGATTGAGTGGGTGACGCTGCTGATGGATAAATTCCATATGCAGACGCTCGTCGCGACGCTGGCAGGCGGCTTCCTCGCGGCGTTCCTCCCGATGGCGGTCAACCGCCTGACCGGGGCGCTGGTTGTCGAAGCGGCCGTCGCGGGCGCGCTGATGCCCATGCTGCCCGGCTTGGCGATGACGAACGCTGTGCAGGACACCATGCGCGGCGATATGGTATCGGGCATTTCCTCTGCGGTCAGCGCGGCGATGTCGGCGGTGCTGCTTGCTGTCGGCGCACTGGCGGGCACGGCGTTCCTGCGCCTGCTGACGGGAGGTGCGGCATGAGTTACGAACCGCTGGGTCAAGGGCTGTGGTATTTCCTGACGTCGTTCGTCGGTACGCTCGGCTTCGCGATTCTGCTTCATGCGCCCAAACGCGCGTGGCTGCCCGCAAGCCTGATTGGCGCAATGACTTACACGCTCTATTGGTCGCTCAAGCAGCTTTCGCTCGATGAGGCCGCGTCAATGTTCCTCGCGGCGCTGTTCGGGTCGCTGCTGGCGCAGTTCTGCGCAAGGAAAATGCGCATGATTGCGACGATTTTCCTGCTGCTGTCGGTGGTGGCGCTTGTGCCGGGGCTGGGGCTGTACCGCTGCATGGAGCAGCTGGGGCATCAGCAGTATGCCCTCGGCGCGCAGACCGGCATCCTGACGATGGCGGGCATCCTGATGATGGCGCTGGGCATCGGCGTGGGCAGCTTCCTGTTCAAGCTCGTCGTCAGCGGGACGAAGAAAATCATGCCGGGAGGAAAGCAGAAATGAGCATCAGCGTGATGGCGATGGGGCGCATGAAGGAGAAGCCCTATCGGCAGATGGCGGATGAATACCTGAAGCGGCTGTCGCGCTACGGCAAGTTTGAGGAGATTGAGCTGCCGGATTTGCCTGAACCCGCGAACACCTCCGAAGCCATTGAGCGGCAGATTCGCGACAAAGAGGGCGAAATGATGCTCAGCCGCCTGAAACCGTCGGACTATGTGATTGCGCTGACGATTCCCGGCAAGATGCACGATTCGCCCGGCTTGTCGCGCCATTTGGATGAACTGCTGACGCGCGGCGAGAGCAGCATTGTATTCGTTATCGGCGGTTCGCTGGGGCTGGGGGATGCCGTCATCCGCCGCGCGAACGAGGAAATGTCGATGAGCAAAATGACGTTCCCGCATCAGCTGGCGCGCGTGATGCTGCTGGAACAGCTGTATCGTGCCATGAAAATCCGCGCAGGAGAGAGGTATCATAAATGAGCGAGCAGAAAAATCAGCAGAAGCAGCCGCCGAAGCGGGCAACATCTGGCATTTTTGCCATCCTGATGGCATTATTGCTGTTCCTCCTGGGACAGCAGGGGATTTTGCCGCTGGGCGACACGGCGGACGCGCCGGATTCCCTGCCGACCGCAACCATCGCCGCGGCGTTGACGGACAGTCCGACCAGCGCCCCGACGCAAGCGCCGCAGCAAACGGCGATTAATGCCCCGCAGGACATTGCGGATTACATCTTTGCCCACGGGACGCTGCCGGACAACTTCATGACGAAGAGCGAGGCGCGGCAGCTGGGCTGGGACAGCAGCCAGAACTACGTCAGCGACGTCGCACCGGGATATTCCATCGGCGGTGACAAGTTCGGCAACTACGAGGGGTTGCTGCCGGATGCGTCCGGGCGCAAGTGGTACGAGGCGGACGCGAACTACACGGCCGGGTCGCGCGGCGCAGAGCGAATCCTCTACTCGTCGGACGGGCTGGTGTACTACACGAACGACCACTACCAAACGTTCACGGAAATGCACCCGTCGGGGAAATAAAAGGGAATAAAAAGAGCGAACTCTTTCGGCTGATGGCTTCAGCGGGAAAGAGGCCGCCTTTTTTGATTGGGGGGGGGAAAATCAAGAAAAATGGTGCCGAAGGTTTCCAAAGGGCGCAAAGCTGCATGGGAGTGTCCGTGCCGAAGGGGTCAAGGGGGCGATCGCGGACTTCGTCCGTTTCCATTGCCCCCTCGTCGCCTCCGCAGAGGCGAAATCCTCTGCTTGCGGGGAAGAGTAGCTATGGTCGCAAGACCAGCAATCCGGTCGCGCCCATTTGGCGCGACACAGCATAGATGTTGGAAAGAGCAGCTGGGGGGCGCTCCTGCGGGAGCGCGAAGTTACTGGCAGGAACGCTTCGCTGCCTGCGCCTTGTTGGCTGTTCCCTTGGAGTAGGTTTGACGAGGAACAGTTGGGGCGTTGCCCCAACCCCCACAAGGGACGCTGTCCCTTGACCCTGCAAGGGGAAGAAAAAGGGACGAAGTCCCCCCCTTGACCCCTCCGCGCGATTGAGTTGGTCGCTTTTCCCTTACTGCTTCCGCGTGTTTATCCTTTTGGCGATTTCCTTAGCTTAGCGCAAACTGCGATTGATACAAATTCGCATAGAACCCCTGCTTCTTCAGCAGCTCCTCATGCGTTCCCTGCTCAATAATATGCCCATCCTTCATCACCAGAATCACATCCGCTTCCTGAATCGTCGAAAGCCGGTGCGCCACGATGAACGACGTGCGCCCATTCATCAGCCGCGCAAAGGCGGACTGAATCTTGATTTCTGTGCGCGTGTCGATGGAAGACGTCGCTTCGTCAAGAATCAGCATCGGCGGCAGTTCACCGTTTTCGCCGCCCAGCATCACGCGGGCAATGCAGAGCAGCTGCTTCTGTCCCTGCGAGATGTTGCCGCCGTTTTCGGTGATAACCGTGTCGTAGCCATCGGGCAGGCGGCGGATGAAGCTGTGCGCGTGGGCGGCTTTCGCGGCGGCGATAACGTCCTCTTCCGATGCGTCGGGGCGGCCGTAGGCGATGTTGTCGCGAATCGTGCCCGCCTTCAGCCAAGTGTCCTGCAAGACCATGCCGAAGCTCTTGCGCAGGGAGTGGCGCGTTGCGTTGCGAATGTCCGTGCCGTCGACAAGAATCGCGCCGCTGTTTACGTCGTAGAAGCGCATCAGCAGGTTAATCATGGTCGTTTTGCCGCAGCCGGTCGGGCCGACGATGGCGATGCGCTGACCGGGCTTGACGTGCAGGTTGAAGTCCTCAATCAGCGGGCGATCAGGCACATAGCGGAAGCAGACGTCTTTGAGGTCAACCGTGCCCTTGGGGGAGAGCACGGCGGCGTTTTCCTTGTCCGGCACGCGGTCGTCCTCATCCAGCAGGGAGAAAACGCGCGCGGCGCAGGCGAGAGCGTTTTGCAGCTCGGTCACAACGCCGGAGATTTCGTTGAAGGGCTTGGCGTACTGGCTGGCGTAGCTGAGGAAAACGCTCAAATCACCCACGGAAATGCCGCCGCCGACCGCCGACAGCGCGCCGACGAGCGCGACTGCCGCATAGATGATGTTGTTGACCAGACGGGTGGAGGGGTTCGTGAGGCTGGAGAAGAACGTCGCGTTCAGGCTGACGCGCCCCAGTTCATCGTTGATGCAGTCAAAATCGCTCAGCGAGGCGGCTTCGTGCCCGAAGGACTGCACAACCTTCTGCCCTTCAATCAGCTCGTTGATGAGCGCCGTCTGCTGCCCGCGCACACGCGCCTGCTCGGTGAAGTAGTGGTGCGTCTTTCGGGCGATGAAGGACGCGACGAACATCGACAGCGGCGTCAGCACCACGACCAGCAGGGCAATCATCCAGTTCTTGATGAGCATGATGGTCAGCGTGCCGACAATCAGCACAACGCCGGTGAACAGCTGCGTGAAGCCCATGAGCAGACCATCGGAGAAGGTGTCCACATCGGCAATCATGCGGCTGACGAGGTCGCCGGAGGGATGCGCGTCCAGATAGCTCAGCGGCAGGCGCTGGAGCTTGTGGAATGCCGCGTTGCGCAGGTCACGGCTGATGTTATAGGCAATCTTGTTGTTGCTGGTGGCAAGAAACTGCTGGGCAACCGCGGACAGCGCCGCAACGACGGCAATCCACACCGCAAAGACCAGCACGCCGGGCAGATTTACCTGACCCGCGCCGATCATCTGGTCAATCGCCTTGCCGGTCAAAATCGGGATGAGCAGCTGCGCCGCCGCGCTCACGCACGCGCAAAGCAGGCTGACAATCACCAGCACCCGATATGGCTTCACATATTGCAGGACGCGCAGGAGCGTGCCCTTCTGCTGCTTGAGCTTATTGGCCTTCACTGCACGTCACTTCCCTTCCGGAACTGGCTTTCGTGGATTTCGCGGTAGACCTCGCACGTCTGCATCAGCGCATCGTGCGTGCCGATTCCCACCACATGCCCGTCGTCCAGCACGATAATCTGGTCGGCGTGGCGCAGGGACGAGGTGCGCTGGGAGACGATGAAGAGCGTCGT